>NZ_LHVL01000025.1:0-921754 GCF_001269775.1 Pseudomonas sp. Pf153
CTACTTAACTCATTGAATCTCAAGAAGTTTTCCGTTTCTACTGCGCCGGAAGTGGGGCGAATTATAGAGACTCAGAATCTGCCGTCAACCCTTAATTATGCTTTTGTTGAAAAAGGAACCTTGCGCCCCATTAGACGCGGGATCCGACGCATCACCGGCGGAACTCTCAGCACCAGCAGCGAGACGCCTATGCCAGCATAGAGGCTCCACTCCTGAAGGTCCGCCCGTACGATCCAGAGCATATGCAGCAACCCAAGCCCCAGGATTGGATAGACCAAACGATGCAACTTTTTCCAGCGTGCGCCCAATCGCCGTTGACTATAGCGGTTGGACGTAAGCGCCAAGGGCAACAAACCGAGAAAGCCAAGCACACCGACGATGATGTAAGGCCGCTTGCTCAACTCGATCCCCAACTGCGACCAGTCGAAACCCAGGATAAAAGCCAGATAGCTGGACAGGTGCAACACCACATAGGCAAAGCACCACAAGCCAAGTTGACGCCGGACCGAGATCCACCCTGCCCACCCCGTCAACTTCTGCAGCGGCGTCATGCTCAAGGTAAGCAGCAAAAGAATAAGCGCCCCCAAACCAAGCCTGTCCACCAACACCTTGCCAGGGTCAGGCCCCAACGCATTGGTCAGCGCCTGATAAAGCCAGAACAGCGGCCAGACGGCCGCTGCCACGAAAACGCCGATTCGCCAAAGTGGAAAACGCATCAGTAGTCCTTCCTCAAGTCCATCCCCGCATAAAGAGAAGCGACCTCGTCCTGATAACCGTTGAACATCAAGGTATCGCGCACGTTGGGACTGAATAGCCCGCTCGGCAAACGACGTTCATGGGCTTGCGTCCAGCGCGGATGATCCACTGTCGGATTGACGTTGGCATAGAAGCCGTACTCATCTGGCGCGATGCTTTGCCATGTCGTTTTGGGCTGTTCGCTGACCAGGCTGATGCGCACAATGGATTTCACACTTTTGAAACCGTATTTCCATGGCACCACCAACCGCAATGGCGCGCCGTTCTGGTTCGGCAACTCGCGTCCATACATACCAACCGCGAGGATGGCCAGCGGATTCATTGCCTCGTCCAGCCGCAGCCCCTCGACATAGGGCCAGTCGATCAAGGCAAAGCCCGAACGCTGCCCGGGCATGACCTTGGGATCCTGCAATGTTTCAAAACGTATGTACCTGGCCTTGGAGGTCGGCTCAACCTGCTTGAGCAAGGCCGAGATGGGGAAACCGATCCAGGGAATGACCATCGACCACGCTTCAACACAGCGCAGGCGATAAATCCGCTCCTCCAGTTGGTAAGGCTTCATGAAGTCTTCCAGAGCATAACGCCCCGGCTTACCCACCTCGCCGTCCACCACAACGCTCCAGGGCTCGGTTTTCAAGGAGTTCGCGTTGGCAGCCGGATCCCCCTTGTCGGTCCCGAACTCATAGAAGTTGTTGTAATGGGTCGCGTCCTTGAACGGCGTCACCGACTCATCTTTGACGACGACCGCCCCCCACTGGATAGACGGCAGTTTATCGGCGAACCAGGACGGCGCCTTGCCGGGTTGTACATCGGGATAACGTGCGGCGTCGGCAGCATATGCCCAGGGTGGCAGGCCACCCATGGCAAGGCCAGCCACCATGGTTGCCCCCAACATTTGACGACGGGACAGATAGAGGGATTCAGGGGTGACGTCCGATTCACGGCAATCGGACGACTTGGGGATCTTGATCAACATGACGACTCCGCAGCATTGGAGGGCAGATGTACCAATAGACTGCGGAGTATGGGGGAAATTACATTAAGGCAACGTTTAGCGTCGGCGAAGGCGCAGCAGGTACTGCACCGGCCCGGAAGCGGCATACGCGAGAAACACCAGCAGCAGAATCCGTGGCGGATCACTGAAAACCACCGCGAAGACCAGTACCACCGCCAGAATCGCAACGAATGGCACGCGCCCCTTCAGATCCAGCTCCTTGAAACTGTTGTACTTGATGTTGCTGACCATCAGCATACCGGCTGCGGCTACGAGCAACGCCACCAGGAAGGACATTTTCGACCCCTGGATGCCATAGTCGCTGAACGCCCAGACAACCCCAGCCACAACACCTGCCGCAGCCGGACTGGCCAGGCCGATGAAATAGCGTTTGTCAGCCTTGCCAACCTGGGTATTGAAACGCGCCAGACGCAACGCGGCGCCCGCCACATAAATGAAGGCGACCATCCAGCCAACCTTGCCCATGTCTCCCAGCGCCCAACCAAACGCCAGCAATGCCGGGGCCACGCCAAAGGCAACCATGTCGGACAGCGAATCATACTCGGCGCCGAACGCGCTCTGGGTATTGGTCATGCGCGCCACCCGCCCGTCCAGGCCGTCGAGCACCATAGCCACAAAGATAGCAATGGCGGCAAAGGCAAAATAACGACTCGCCCCGGCACTATCGCCAGCGCTCAATGCAGCCTGGGCGCTCATGGAACTGATGATGGAATAAAAACCGGCGAACAGGTTTGCGGTGGTGAACAGATTCGGCAGCAGATAAATGCCACGATGCCGGACCTTGCGGCCTTCAGCGTCATGACCTTCTTCGACGTGCTCATCGATGGGCAGCATGCTTTCGGCGTCAGGAGCCTGGTTTGGCTCGTCGGGACGTTCGCTCATGGACAGTACCTTGCAACGGTGTGAAAAAATTCGACAGGTGTCTGGGACGACGGTTCGGCCGCAAACGATGCAGCTTTATACCAGAAGCCGTCGCTCAAACGAAAAAACGCGGCCGAGGCCGCGTTTTCCGATCAAGCTCGCGACTCAGTTCTTGGTTTTGTCGACGATCTTGTTGGCGCTGATCCAAGGCATCATCGAGCGCAGTTGCTCGCCGATGATTTCGATACCGTGGGCAGCGTTGTTGCGACGCTTGGCAGTCATCGAAGGATAGCCGGTGGCGCCTTCGCTGATGAACATCTTGGCGTACTCGCCGTCCTGAATACGTTTCAGGGCGTTGCGCATGGCCTGGCGGGACTCGGCGTTGATCACTTCCGGACCGGTCACGTACTCGCCGTACTCGGCGTTGTTGGAGATCGAGTAGTTCATGTTCGCGATGCCGCCTTCGTACATGAGGTCAACGATCAGCTTCAGCTCGTGCAGGCACTCGAAGTAGGCCATTTCTGGAGCATAGCCCGCTTCCACCAGGGTTTCGAAACCGGCCTTGACCAGCTCGACGGTACCGCCGCACAGAACGGCTTGCTCACCGAACAGGTCGGTTTCAGTCTCGTCCTTGAAGGTGGTTTCGATGATGCCGGTACGACCACCGCCGACGCCGGCAGCGTAGGACAGGGCCACGTTCTTAGCGTTGCCCGAAGCGTCCTGGTAGATAGCGATCAGGTCAGGAATACCACCGCCCTTGACGAACTCGGAACGTACGGTGTGGCCCGGAGCTTTCGGCGCGATCATGATCACGTCGAGGTCCGCGCGTGGCACAACCTGGTTGTAGTGGATCGAGAAGCCGTGGGAAAAGGCCAGGGTAGCGCCCTTCTTGATGTTCGGTTCGATTTCGTTCTTGTACAGCGCGCCCTGGAACTCGTCCGGGGTCAGGATCATGACCAGATCCGCGGCGGCAACGGCAGTCGCTACGTCAGCCACTTTCAGGCCATGGGCTTCTGCCTTGGCGACAGTAGCCGAGCCTTTGCGCAGACCGACGGTTACGTCGACGCCGGAGTCTTTCAGGTTGCACGCCTGGGCGTGACCCTGGGAACCGTAACCGATGATGGCGACTTTCTTGCCCTGGATGATCGACAGGTCGCAATCTTTATCGTAGAAAACTTTCATGAATTTCCTCTCTATCCGGCCGTTCAGGCCATTCGCTAATTTGGTTTAGATGCTCAGCACTTTGTCGCCACGGGCAATCCCGGTGACGCCACTGCGTACGGTTTCCAGAATCGAGGCAGTGCCAATCGACTGAATGAAGCTGTCGAGCTTGTCGCTGGTACCGGTCAACTGAACGGTATAGACGCTGGCGCTGACATCGACGATCTGCCCACGATAAATATCGGTGGTGCGTTTGATCTCGGCGCGCTGCGCGCCGGTGGCCTTGACCTTGACCAGCATCAGTTCGCGCTCGATGTGAGCACTTTCCGACAGGTCCACGAGCTTGACCACCTCGATCAGCTTGTTCAGGTTCTTGGTGATCTGCTCGATGATTTCATCGTGGCCCACGGTGGTCAGCGTCAGACGCGACAGGGTCGGGTCCTCGGTTGGCGCCACGGTCAGGCTTTCGATGTTGTAGTTGCGCTGCGAGAACAGGCCCACTACACGAGACAGAGCACCCGGTTCGTTTTCCAGAAGCAGGGAAATAATATGTCGCATGATTAGGTACGCTCCGTCTTGCTCAGCCACATATCGCGCATGGAACCGTCTTTGATCTGCATCGGATAGACGTGTTCGCTGGTGTCCACCTGGATATCGAGGAACACCAGGCGGTCCTTCATGGCGAAGGCTTCTTCAAGCCCGGACTTCAAGTCCTTCAGGTCGGTGATGCGGATCCCCACGTGACCATAGGCTTCGACCAATTTGACGAAGTCCGGCAGCGATTCCATGTAGGAATGCGAGTGACGGCTGCCGTAGCTCATGTCCTGCCATTGACGAACCATACCCAGCACGCCGTTGTTCAGGTTGACGATCTTCACCGGCAAACCGTACTGCATACAGGTGGACAGCTCCTGGATATTCATCTGGATACTGCCTTCGCCCGTGACGCAGGCGACGTCGCTATCCGGGAAGCTCAGCTTCACGCCCATGGCCGCCGGAAAACCGAAGCCCATGGTGCCCAGGCCGCCGGAGTTGATCCAGCGGTTGGGTTTGTTGAACTTGTAGTACTGCGCGGCGAACATCTGGTGCTGGCCCACGTCGGAGGTCACGAAGGCGTCGCCCCTGGTCACTTCGCACAGGGTCTCGATCACGGTCTGCGGCTTGATCACGCTGCCATCGCCCTTGTCATAAGGGAACAGGCCACGGTCGCCACGCCATTCGTCAACCTGCTTCCACCAGCTGGCAACGGCCTCCTTGTTCGGGGTCTCGCCGATTTCCTTGAGGATGGCGACCATTTCGGTCAATACGCTTTCCACTGGCCCAACGATCGGCACGTCTGCCTTGATGGTCTTGGAAATGGACGCCGGGTCGATGTCGATATGGATGATCTTCGCGTTCGGGCAGAATTTCGCCGGACCGTTGATGACCCGGTCGTCAAAACGCGCGCCAACGGCCAGGATCACATCCGCATGGTGCATCGCCAGGTTGGCGGTGTAGCTGCCATGCATGCCGAGCATGCCAATGAACTGACGATCGGTGCCCGGGAATGCACCCAGGCCCATCAGCGTATTGGTAACCGGCAGGTTAAGCATCTTCGCCAGTTCGGTCAGCGGCGCGGAGCCACCACCGAGGATCACGCCGCCACCGGAATACAGCACGGGACGTTTGGCCGCCAGCAGCATTTCGGCCGCCTTGCGGATTTGCCCGGAGTGGCCGCGTACGGCCGGGCTGTAGGAACGCAGCTTGGCTTTTTTAGGGAAGACGTATTCGAATTTCTCGGCCGGGTTGGTCATGTCTTTCGGGACATCGACCACCACCGGGCCTGGACGACCGGACTCGGCCAGATAGAAAGCCTTCTTCATGACTTCCGGGATTTCCGAAGCGTGCTTGATCATGAAACTGTGCTTCACGATCGGCCGGGAGATACCGATCATGTCGGTTTCCTGGAACGCATCGGTACCGACCATGGTGCTGGGCACCTGACCGGAGATGATCACCATCGGAATGGAGTCCATGTAGGCAGTAGCGATACCGGTGATGGCGTTCGTGGCGCCAGGGCCGGAAGTCACCAGCACCACGCCGGCCTTGCCGGTGGCACGGGCATAGCCGTCAGCCATGTGGGTTGCCGCTTGCTCGTGACGAACCAGGACGTGGGTCACTTCCGGTTCTTTGAACAGGGCATCGTAGACATGAAGAAGAGCACCACCCGGGTACCCGTAGATATATTTGACGCCTTCGTCACGCAGGAAGCGGACGAGCATCTCACCGCCAGATAAAAGCTCCACGTTGTTCACCTCTAAAACGCCAGAATACCGACCCTCAGGAAAGGGGACGGGTCTTAATAGGTTTACTTCTCGGCAGAGCATGAGCGACGGTGGTCGCCGACTACGTCAGCACTGACTGAGCAAGTATTGGGATCGTCCCAAGTGTTGCGGGCCTTTCCCACCCAGCGCGAGGTAACGCGTTGCGGGTGTAACAGGTCGACGCGGATATGCGCCTCATGATCTGCCGAGTGGGTCTGCTTCTGGCAGTCCCTCTACAGCGGACTTTGGATTCTTCTGTTTCGCCTTCTGCAAGTCAAGTCGTCTATGTGCTTTATTCAAGTAAGCGCATGAGAACGCAAGAAAAAACCTTTAAACGGCAACTGTGTTAGCTTCAATTGCGCAACCCAAGACAAGGAAACAGCATGCGAACGTTATTGTTGACCGCCGGCCTGCTGGTCGGCATGAGCCCGATGTGCATGGCCGGCCAGGTCTACAAGTGGGTGGACGCCCAAGGTGTCACTCACTTCGGCTCTCAGCCCCCTCAAGGCACGGAAGCCACCACCGTAATCAAATCCGCTGCGCCACCCGCTGGCAAACCGCCAGCGCCCCCTTCCGGCGGCACCATTGGCGATCAGAAGGCCATCGACCAGGACGTGAAGAAACAGGTCGCCGAGCAGGAAGCCCAGCTCAAGGTCTTCTGCGAACAGGCCCGGACCAATCTGGCGCAGCTGCAGAACAATCCCAGGCTGCGCGAAGAGGTGGAAGGGGAAATGCGCCGCCTTACGGACGAAGAACGGAGCCAGCGTATCGACGAAACGCGCAAGCAGATCGAAGAACACTGCCAGTGATGGCGATCAGCTGACCTCTGCGATCAATTGGTCGAACTGCGCCAGCAACCGCTGCAGTTCGATGCCCTGCCCTGGCCGCTGGGCATAGACCATCTCGGCCATGGCCAGGATGCCCGAGGCATTGGGCAATGGCAGGTCGTTTTCCAGGATGGCTTTCATGCGAGGCAGGAAAATCCACTGCAGCCACTGCTCGAAATCCAGGGTGTCGACCGCGAACGGCTCGACGCTGGCCAGCGCTTCGTCCGAAGGCGAAACGCTGCTCCACCACCCCTGAACCCGTAGCTCTCGCTCGATCAGCAGCAACTGATCGGCGATCCGAGGGAAGCGAACGTCCATCAGAGCGAAACCTTGGCCTTCTGACGGGCCAGCGCCGCGCCAGCGGAATCGCCCTGCTTCTCGCGAGCCTGGGCGATCAATTCCCACAGGCTGGCCTGAAGTGCCGGACGGCCACTGGTGAATGTCAGGCCACGACGGGCCAGTTGCTCGGCTTGTGGCGCATCGCCCTGGGCCAGACGCACCTGGGCCAGGCGATAAAGAACCTGGGGTTCACGAGGCGCAACGCGTTGCGCACGCTCCAGGCTCGACGAAGCACCGTTGAGGTCGCCACCGGCCTGTTGTTGCTGGGCCGTGGTCAGGAGGGCCAATACCGGTCCGTCCAGTTGTTCATCCGCGGACAAACCGCCGCTGCTGGACGGAGCAATGCTGCCGGGCGTCGACGGCATGCTGTAGCTGCCCTGGTCGATTGGCGAACCACTGACAGGTCCGGGTGTAATCGGACCCGACGTGACCGGCCCCGGCGTGATCGGCTGGCTACTGATCGGAGCCGAAGTGGCGGCGCCGCCACCCGGTACCATGACCACGACGCCGGAATCACCCTGAGGAATCGCCTGGGCCTGCCCCTGCACCGGGCGTTTTATCGTCGTCTGCCGGAAACCGCCACTGGCGGAGACTCGCTCGCTATTGGAAACCGCCGTGCCGGCATCCACCACCGGAATCGAACCACGTTGTACGGTGGAGCAACCACTGAGCAAAGCCACGGCAGTCACCGCTGGAATCAACCACTTATTCACTTGAAACCCTCTTTGCTTAATTCATCCAGTCCTTGACCCAATCCATCACCGATTCGGCGGGATTCGTACTGCCACAGGCGGCACCGGGTGGCGGTTCGCTGCCGCGAATATACGGCATCTGCACCGCTCCCGGACAATTGGCGTCAGAGCCCTGTCCGGTACGGGAATCTACCCAGGCCTGAACGATGTTGTCCGGTTGCGGCATGTCCAGCGGCAACGGGTCGGCCTTGCGCATGAAACTGGTCCAGACTTGCAACGCGCCGGTGGCACCGGTGAATGGCGTCTTGCCGTTGTCATCACGGCCAAGCCAGACCACAGCCAGCAGGTCCTGGCTGAAACCTGCGAACCAGCTATCGCGCGAGTCATTACTGGTACCGGTCTTGCCTGCCAACGACAGAGTCCGGGGCAACACGTTATAAACCGAACTGCCGGTGCCTTCACGCATGACACGTTGCATGGCGTTCTGGATCAGATAAATGGAAGCCGGATCGAAGCGCTGCTGGATCTGGAACGGGTAACGCTTGAGTGGCTCGCCGTCCGCGGTAAGCACGCTGCGAATGCCGCGCATCGGCGTATTGAAGCCGCCGTTGGCCAGCGTCTGGTACATGGCCGCCACTTCAATTGGCGTGAGGCCGCCGGCGCCCAGCAACATTGATGGGAAGGCCGGCAGTTCGCGATTGACACCCAGGCGAGCCAGGGTCTTGAGCACGTTCGGCACACCGACTTCCATTCCCAGGCGCGCGGTCGACAGGTTGTAGGAATGCGCCAGCCCCTGGTACAGAAACACCGTGCCATGAGTACGGCGGTCATAGTTTTGCGGTTTCCAGACCTGGCCGTCTGCCCCTTTTACCGAGAACGCCTCGTCGGACAGCCAACTGGTCAAGGTGTACTGGCTCGGTTTTTCCAGAGCCGTGAGGTATACCGCCGGCTTGATCAGCGAACCAATCGGACGCACCGCATCCAGCGCCCGGTTGAATCCGGCAAAGCTGGCCTGGCGACTGCCGATCATGGCCTGCACCTCCCCCGTTTCGGGGTTGGTCACTACCATCGCGGCCTCGACCTCGTCCGCGCCCTTGCGGCCACCCAATCGCTTGAAGGTATCTTCGACCGACGCTTCGGCCTTCATCTGCAGGATCGGGTCGAAACTGGTGAAGATACGCAGGCCTTCTTCGGTCAGGTCTTCATCGCGGTAGTCCTCACGCAACTGACGTTTGACCAGATCAAGGAAACCGGGAAACGAGCTATCCGCCAGGCTGCCGCGCTTGGTCACGCCCAATGGCATTTTCTTGGCCGCCTCGACTTGCTCGGCCGTCGCCACGCCCTGTTGCTGCAACAGATCGAGCACCAGGTTGCGCCGTTCCAGGGCACGCTCGGGGTTGCGGCGCGGGTTATAGGAAGAAGGTCCCTTGACCATGCCCACCAGCAATGCCACCTGGTGCAGCTTGAGCTCGGACAGGGGCTGGCTGAAGAAGAACTGGCTGGCGAGACCGAAACCGTGCACCGCCCGCTGGCCATCCTGGCCGATGAACACCTCATTGAGGTACGCCTCGAGGATCTCCTGCTTGTCGTAATGCAACTCCAACAGCAACGCCATCATGGCTTCAGTGAGCTTGCGAGTGAGGCTGCGCTCGTTGGTCAGGTAGAAATTCTTGACCAGCTGTTGGGTCAGGGTACTGCCGCCCTGGCGCATGTGGCCTGACGATGTGTTGACCCAGACAGCCCGGGCAATCGACTTGGGCGAAACGCCAAAGTGGTGATAGAAATCGCGGTCCTCGACGGCGATCAGCGTGTCGATCAGGAACGGTGGCACCTGGTCGAGCTTGATCAGGATCCGGTCTTCCAGATTCTTGGGGTACAGGCCACCAATCAGCAGGGGCTCGAGGCGCACCACCGAGAGATTCGCATTCTTGGCGCCGGTCAGCGCAGCCACATAATCGCCGGAAAAACGCACGCGCACCGATTGCGCCTGCTCCATGCCTTCATAGAACTGGAAGCCACGGGTATTGAGATCGACGGTATTGCCGTTGACGGAGGCCGCGCCCGGCCCGTTGGCCACGCTCTCGCGGCGGTAGCCCAAGGCATCGAGCTCGGTGAGGAAGTCGTCACGGCTCAGTTTCTGGCCGACGAACAGCTCCAGGGGGCGTGCATAGACCTTGGCCGGAATCATCCAGCGTTTGCCGGAGAATTTTTCCTGGACAATGGCATCGAGGTAGACGGCAAAACCGACGAGCACGACAAGGCCCACCAGGCTCAGTTTAAGGGCCCAGCCCAACCAGGGCCGCAGGCGGCTGGCGGGTGGTTTCTTTGGGGTACGGGGGGATCGGGTACGAGTCATGGCGGCGGATTATACGCACTTTGCGACGGTTCAACATGAGCCTGCAAAACGGCCTGACAGAACGGAGCGTCCAGCCTCTGCGGTTTGCGTTAGCGCCGCTTGCAGCCATAATGACGGCCTTGAATTTTCCAGACTCTGAAGGATCGCCTGTGAGCCAGTCCCTGATCGCTGCCCTGCAAAACCCGGCCCTCTTCCCCCACCCCGTCGAAGGGTTCCAGGTCATCGAAACCCACATTTCCTGGGTCTTGCTCACCGGCCCTTACGCCTACAAATTCAAAAAGCCGGTCAACTTCGGTTTCCTCGACTTCACCGACCTCGAGGCCCGCAAGCATTTCTGCGGTGAAGAACTACGCCTGAACCAGCGCCTGACCCAGGATCTTTACCTGGAAGTGCTGCCGGTGACCGGCAGCATCGACGCCCCACAATTGGGCGGTGATGGCCCGGCCATCGAGTACGCCCTGAAGATGCGCCAGTTCCCGCAGAGCCAACTGCTCAGCACCTTGCAAGCCAATGGCGAACTGACTACGGCCCACATTGACGAGATGGCCGAGCAGATTGCCCGCTTCCACCTTTCTACGCCCAGGGTCCCCGCCGAGAACGAGGCCGGCACTCCCGACAGCGTGATGGCACCGGTTCGGCAGAACTTCGAACAGATCCGCCCGTTCCTCAGTGACAAAGCTGACCTGGCTCAGCTCGAAGCGTTGCAAGCGTGGGCCGAAAGCAGCTTCGAACGCCTCAAGCCACTGTTCACCCAACGCAAGGCCGAAGGTTTCATCCGTGAATGCCACGGTGACATCCACCTGGGCAACGCCACCGTGATCGACGGCAAGGTGGTGATTTTCGACTGCATCGAATTCAACGAGCCGTTCCGCTTCACCGACGTCTACGCCGACACAGGGTTCCTGGCGATGGACCTGGAAGACCGCGGCCTCAAGTCATTGGCCCGGCGATTCGTCAGCCAGTACCTGGAACTGACCGGCGATTACCAGGGCCTGGAACTGCTGAACTTCTATAAGGCCTACCGTGCCCTGGTCCGAGCCAAGATCGCGCTGTTCAGCATGCCGGCCGAAGCCGACCCTGTGCAGCGAGCCACTACCCTGCGCCAATACCGCAACTATGCCAACCTGGCCGAAAGCTACAGCACCATTCCTTCACCGTTCCTGGCCATTACCCATGGTGTTTCGGCGGTGGGCAAAAGCCATGTCGCGATGCGCCTGGTGGAGGCGCTGGGCGCGATTCGCCTGCGTTCGGATGTAGAGCGCAAGCGTCTGTTCGGCGAGCAACAGGTGCCGAACGACCCACAGGCCGGCATTTATAGCAGCAACGCCAGCAGCGCCACGTATGCACGCCTGCATGAAATCGCCGGCGCCATCCTGCGCGCAGGGTTTGCGGTGGTCATCGATGCCACCTACCTCAAACATGACCAGCGCGACGCGGCCGCGAAAATCGCCGAAGCGACAGGCGCCCCGTTCCTGATTCTGGCCTGTGAAGCACCGCAAGCGGTCATCGAAAGCCGCCTGGCGCAGCGTCAGGCAGACCGTAAAGACCCGTCCGACGCAAACCTGGCCGTGATCGCCACCCAACAGGCCAGCCGCGAGCCTCTGACGCCGGAGGAAATCCTGTGCAGCAAGCCGGTCCAGACCAATGAAAGCGAGACACTCGACGAGGTCGTCGCGCAGATTCGCCAGCGCCTCCCTGGCCTGTAAACCACTATCAGGCCGTGAAGCGACGCCCGGCTTCACGGCCAACAACTGGTGGCACTATACTGGCGTCATAAAACCAACAGGTGCTATGACATGAGCCATCCCAAGCTTCTCAATACCCCGCTTTATGCCTTGCTGCGCAAAGACGACATCGCGGGCTTCAACAGCGAACGCCCCCAAGGCCCGGTCGACATGCGTGGCGGCGACTTTCGTGGCCTGGATCTGCGGGAGCTGAACGTGGACGACGTCGACTTTACTGACGCGTACTTCCGCTCCGCCGACTTGCGCGGCGTCGATTTTCGCAAATCCAAACTGGAAGGCGCGAGCCTGGCCCACGCGCAGATATCCGGCGCTTATTTCCCGCCGGAACTGTCCGCCGACGAGATCCTCATGTCGATGAACTTCGGCACCCGGTTGCGTTACCGCACCCGCTGATGGCCCCGCTGATGGCGTAAGTACGACTGAGCACCACTGTCTCCAGCGCCCCCGCTCGCGCTGGACACAGGCATGCCGATGCGTGCCGCGCCATGTCGTGCGTTGTGCCTTAGAAGCTTTTGCGACGATTGCGACCAAAGAATCACGCTTTTCCTACTGAGCGCTACACTCCTGAAAAGCTTGCCCACTGCAACAGTCGGCCGTCGCAAGGAGGCTCGATGAATGATGAATTGCAACATCTGAAAAACCTGGGCAAGACATCGGCCCAGTGGCTACACGCCGTAGGCATCCACAGTGCTTCCGATCTGCGTCGGCTCGGAGCGGTCGACGCCTACCGCGCCGTGCGTACTCGTGGATTCCGGGCATCGAAAGTATTGTTATACGCCATCGAAGGCGCCTTGATGGATGTGCACTGGAACGATATCCCCGCCGAACGCAAGGAAGCCCTGAATCAACAGTTGGATGCCATTTCCACGCGCAACAAAGCCTGACAACACCCGTTACCTGACGATGCGTGACAACCGCCTTGGAGTATTTCAAGGTTTCGTTAAAAGAAAGTTTGACTTGGTAATGAGAATCGCTATGATTACCACATCCGGTCGCGAGACTGGTCGATATTTGAACAGCCCTTGGTTCGGACTCTCAGATATCTCCTCATCAGGCTAATCACGGTTATTCGACCCGGCTTTTGCCGGGTCTTTTTTTGCCCGCAGGACCGGCGCTCACCCTACCCCCCACGCATCTGAGCGCAATAATCCACCGCTGGCTTGGCTGGCGTGTACCACACGTAATCCGCCATGGCCGACGTTACCTCGCTGCCCTCCTCCGCCAGCATCAGGACTCGTGGCGCTTCTGACGCACCGAGATCCAATGTGTGCAGCGGCACGCCAACGTCCTTGCGTCCATGCCAGGCGCCAGCCAATAACAAGGCGGGCTTCGGCGCCTCCAGCAATCGCTCGGCCATACGCCGGTCACGCTGTTGCTGGACAGCCAGCATGGCCGGCATTTTCGACGCTGGCAGCAGACCGCAATGCGAGTCCCTGATCTGCCCCAGCAGTTGATCCTTCACGGTCGCCGCATTGGAGCGAGCCCCCGTGAGGCCCGATGACTGCCGGTAAAATCGCTGGATCTCGACGGTATCCAGGTTGGCAGCCAGGAGCGGATAGGGTTGTACCAGGGCAAATGTGATAACCGGCCCATACAGGGTCCAATCCCAACCCGGCGACCAACCCAGCGCGGCAGGCAGATCCTGCGGCAAGACCGGCAACCGGCGGACCGCGTCGACCCGAGGTTGCTGCTCCGGCGTCAGCATTTCCAGCAACAGACTGCCTTGGCTCCGTTGCTCTTCCAGGGCCTGCAGCAACCACAATTGCAAGGCGTGATGATCCTGATTGTCGTGTTGTTCGCCCACGATCAGCCGCGGAGCCTTTGCCAACTGCTCGACCAGCGCCTGGGGCGTGACGGCCCTGCCGGTGTGCAAATCGCGAATACGCCCGGTGATCGGGGGCGGCGAGAGGCTCTGGCAAGCGGTCAGTAGGCTCAGGAACAAGATCAGGATCAGGCGCACAGCGTCATCCTCATTGAGCCCTTCAACGGGCGATGATCAATGGGTGTCCGCGCTCCGGATGGGGTTGCACCAGCACTTCAAGACCGAACACCGCCTTGAGCGGTTCCGGGCGCAGCACGTGTTGCGGTGTGTCCAGCGCCACCGGCCTGCCGGACGCAAGCAGCAACAGGCGATCACAGTAGCGTGCCGCCAGGTTCAGGTCATGCAGAATCACCAGCACGGCGCCGCCTCGATCTGCAAAATCACGCACCGCTTGCAGGATCGTATGTTGATGCAACGGATCGAGCATTGAAGTCGGTTCGTCCAGTAGCAAAGTCTGTCCTGCTTCCCCCGGCCATAATTGCGCAAGTACCCGCGCCAAGTGGACTCTCTGACGCTCGCCCCCCGACAACGCCAGGTAACTGCGCCCCTGCAGATGCGCAGCGTCTGCGGCTTGCAGGGCCGAGGCCACGATTTGCTCATCTCGTGCACGACCGCTTTGATGCGGCAGACGCCCCATGCCGACGACTTCTTCCACGCGAAACGCAAAATCCAGGGTCGAGGATTGTGGCAACACCGCGAGGCGACGGGCGCGTTGGGCGCCGTCCCACTGGGCCAGCGGCCTCTCATCGAGCCATACCTGTCCCTGGGTTGGGCGCAACTCACCACACAGGCCCGCCAGCAAGGTGCTTTTGCCGGCACCATTGGGTCCAAGCACACCGAGCACTTCGCCGGAATTGAGCGCCAGATCAACGTCCGCCAGCACCGTTTTCCGACCACGGTGAATGTGCAGGCTCTGCGCTCGCAACATCAGGCACGCCCTCGCAGCAATAAATAAAGAAAGAACGGCGCTCCGATGAACGCCGTGACAATGCCGATCGGCAGCTCCGCCGGGGCCAGTGCCAGACGCGCCACCAGATCGGCGAACAGCAGCAGGCTTGCCCCCGCCAGCACAGAGGCTGGCAGCAGGACGCGGTGGTCGGGACCGGCCATCAGCCTTACCAGGTGGGGCACCACCAGCCCGACAAAGCCGATCATGCCCGCCGCCGCTACCGCAGCGCCGACGCCCAGGGCGGTGCAAAACACCAGTTCACGCTTGAGCTGTTCGACATCGACACCCAAATGCGCGGCCTCGGACTCACCCAGCAACAGCGCGTTGAGGGCCCGGGCCCGCCGTGGCAGCCACAGCGACACACCAGCGCTGACCAGCAGCAACGGCCATAAGCGCGCATAACTGGCACCGTTGAGACTGCCCAGGTTCCAGAACGTCAGCGTGCGCAGGGTTGCGTCATCTGCCAGATAGGTGAACAGCCCGACCGCGGCCCCGGACAATGCAGTGAGAGCAATGCCGGCCAGGAGCATGGTAGCGACATGGGTCTGGTCGTTGCGTCGTCCCAGGCGATAGACCAGCGCCGTGACCCCGAGCCCGCCAAGGAATGCACACAGCGACAGCAGGTAAGGGCCGAACACTTCAGGCAGCCCGCCCAACGCGGCCCCGCCGACGATGGCAAACGCCGCGCCCAGTGCAGCGCCGCTGGAAACGCCCACCAGGCCCGGGTCCGCCAGCGGGTTGCGGAACAGGCCTTGCATCGCCACGCCGGACAACGCCAACACGCCGCCTGTCGCCAGGCCCAACAGCGTGCGCGGCAAACGTATCTGGCCAAGGATCAGTTCAGCCTGTTCCAGATTGTCGGCGGCCACCGGCAAGCCCGACAGGCGTAACGCCGCGCGTGCAGTATCGAGCAAAGGCAGGCTCACCGGGCCCAGGGCCAGGGACAACCAGATCGCCAACAGACACAGCAGCCCCAGGCCGATAAACAACGTGCGCGGCTTGACCAAGGGCGTCATGGCGCACTGACCGTCTCATTCGGGTAAAACCGGGCCGTCAGGGCCGCCAGGCTTTGGGGCAAGCGAGGCCCCAGACCGCCCACCAGCAAGGTTGGATCAAGTTCCACGACACGCCCGTCCCGGGCGGCTCTGGTCGAGGCCAGAATCGGGTTTTCCTTGAACAGTGCCGCACGGGCCGCTTCGCCACTCAAGGCGCGGTCGGCGAATACCAGCACTTCGGGATCCAGTCCGGCCAGGGCTTCCACGGAAAAAGGTTTGTAACCGCTGTGGGACGCCAGATTGCGGCCACCGGCCTGTTGCAGCAGCCAATCGGCGGCCGTGTCTTTGCCTGCGATCAGCGGCTTGCCGCCCGCGTTCCCCAGCACCAGCAACACGCCGGGCGCCTGTCGCTTCAACTGGGCTTGCGCCACTCGCGCCTTTTGCCGGACGAGCTGCTGTTGAAAATGCTCGAACAACTGCGCGGCCTTCGCGTCAGCCCCCAGCAAGCGGCCCAGGTGCGCTAGATTGTCTTGAAGCGTTGATAAGTCGGGCGTGGCCGAGAACAGTTCCACCTGTACCCCGGCACTGCGAATCTGCGATAACACCGGCGGCGGCCCCATTTCTTCAGTGCCCACCAGGATCTGTGGACGCAGGCTCAGCACACCTTCCGCCGACAGTTGTCGCTGATAGCCGATACTGGGCAAGGCCCGAAGGGATTCAGGATGCTGGCTGGTGGAGTCAACCCCTACCAGCTTCGATTCCCCACCCAGGGCACTGACCCACTCCGACAATGCCCCACCGGCACTGACCCAGCGTTGCGGCAATTCGGTCGAGCCGGCCTCCTGGCTGGCCAGCAATGCGACACAAAGTGCGACAACGCGGATATTCAGGCGCATCAGGCAGCTTCCTCATACGATGTTGTTCACAGGAGCGGGCATTGACCCGCCATGCCAAGTATCCTCGACGACCTGCGAAGGAGGCGCCATTTGATAATTGTTTTCATTTGACCGTCAAGCGTGGACATTCAGAACCGATATGCAAGCTGGCCCCCTACAGCCTGCTGCGTCGGGCTATTGAGGATCTACATGAAATTTCTGTGTACCAATACAGATTTGCCTGACAACGGCAGTCGTGGTTTCGACATCGAGGGGCGCAAGGTGCTGGCCGTGCGTCGTGCGGGTCAGGTGTATGCCTATCTCAACCGCTGCCCTCATCGCGGCGTGCCGCTGGAATGGCAACCGGACCAGTTCCTCGACGCCAGCGCCAGCCTGATCCAATGCGCGACCCATGGCGCGCTGTTCCTCATCGAAAGCGGCGAGTGCGTGGCCGGCCCCTGTTCCGGTCAGTTCCTGGCCGCCCTAGAGAGCCGGGAGGACGAGCGAGGCATCTGGGTTGAGCTGTAGCGGCTCAAGCAGAACCGGCAGCGCACGGTCCACCCACATCTGCTGAGGCGTCAACGTGACACCATAGGCCAGCACCTCCACGCCTGCCGCCACCGCCTCGCGTAACGCGGCCGCATAGAACGGATCGATTTCCTCGGCGGGACGCACGGCGTCGATGCCACTCAGGTTGACGCAATACAGCTGTACCGCACGAACGCCTTGTCGAGCCAGACAGGCCAGCTCCCTCAGGTGCCTGGCGCCGCGCTGGGTCACGGCATCGGGAAACGCGGCGACATTCGTCCCCTCGAAGCCCAGCGTGACGCTCTTGACCTCGACCCAGGCCGAGCCGTGATCGTAATCCAGGCGAAAATCGATACGGCTGTTCTCCACACCATAGGCCACCTCACGCTTCAAGCCGGTGAAGCCGTTCAGCTCAGTGATCACCCCGGCGCGCAACGCCTCTTCGATCAAGGTATTGGCCCGCGCCGTATTGATGCAGGCCAGCCGTCCGTGAGGGGTCTCGCCTATTTCCCAAGTGCCGGGCAGCTTGCGCTTGGGGTCGCTGGAGCGACTGAACCAGACGCGCGCGCCTTCGGCCATGCAATTGAGCATCGAACCCGTGTTCGGGCAGTGAATGGTCAGGTGCTCGCCATCGACGGTTTCGATATCGGCGAGAAAACGCTTGTAGCGCCGGATCAGTCGACCTGCTTCCAACTCAGGAGAAAATCGCATCAGCCTTGCCAGCTCCGCAGCCCGCGGGCAATGCGCTCCACCGCTTCCTGGAGCCGTGGCAGGCTCTGGGTATAGGCGAAACGCACATGATGCCCGGCCTGATGACGCCCGAAGTCCAGCCCTGGCGTGAACGCCACGTGTTCGGTTTCCAGGAAATGCTGGCAGAAGGCAAACGCATCGCCGCCGAACGCACGGATATCAGCGTACAGATAAAACGCACCTTGCGGCTCGACCGCAATGCCGAAACCCAGCTCACGCAAGGCCGGCAGCAGGAAGTCGCGGCGCAATGCGAACTCGGCCCGACGCTGCTCGAAAATCTCGATAGTGGCCGGCTCGAAGCAGGCCAGCGCCGCATGCTGAGCCATGCTGGGTGCACTGATGTAAAGGTTCTGCGCCAGCTTTTCCAGCTCACCGACCGCAGCCGAAGGGGCCACCAGCCAGCCCAGCCGCCAACCGGTCATGCCGAAATACTTGGAAAAACTGTTCAGGACAAAGGCCTCGTCATCGACTTCCAGCACGCTGGCGGCATCGGTGCCGTAGGTCAGGCCGTGATAGATCTCGTCCACCACCAGATGGCCATTGTGCCCCTTGATGGCCGTGGACAGCCCGGCCAGCTCGTCCCGGGTGAGGATCGTCCCGGTAGGGTTGGCCGGCGAAGCCACCAATGCGCCAACGCTGCCCTGGTCCCAGTGACGGTTCACCAGGTCCGGTGTCAGCTGGTAACGCACCTCCGGGCCTACCGGCACCAGCTGCGCCGCGCCCTCCACCAACCGCAGGAAGTGACGATTGCAAGGGTAACCAGGGTCGGCCAACAGCCAGTGCTTGCCCGGATCCACCAACAAGGCACTGGCCAGCAACAACGCACCGGACCCGCCCGGAGTGACCAGGATGCGCCGGGGATCGATCTCGACCCCATAGCGCTGCCCATAGAACCGGGCGATGGCCTCGCGCAGCTCGGGAATTCCGCGGGCTGCGGTGTAGCGGGTCTTGCCCGCCGCCAGCGCGGCCTGACCGGCTTGGATGATCGGCTCAGCCGTAGTGAAGTCCGGCTCGCCGATCTCCAGGTGGATGACATCGTGTCCGGCGGCCTGCAGCTCGTTGGCGCGGGCCAGCAGCGCCATGACATGGAAAGGTTCGATGGCGCGGCTGCGCGCACTGTAGGGCTGGGCCATGGGCCTTCCTTCGCGTAAAAAGAACCGATTCTACCCAACTCGTAAACGCGTGCGGGAACGAGCATCGATTCAAAAGGGTCTGAGCCGTTGGATTGCAGGAAATGACTCCGGCGATTGACCCAGGCTTGACTAGAATCAAGCATTGAGCAGGATGACAGTTCCACCGGAGCGAACCCGAGCGTGCCTCACAAAGCCCCGCCCGCCGCAGGCTCGACAACCGGGAGTAGCGCGGCCCGATTCGATCTGGTAAGTTCGCCCGCTTGCAGCCGCAGGGCCGGCAGGTGTCGGTGATGGAGCAATCCTGCGTAGTGGATTACAAGAGTAGAGGCGGTCCATTCATGCCCACCCAAGCAAAGCAGAATCAAAACCAGTCGCTCAGCGGGTTTGAGCCTTATGTCCCCAAAGAGGGCGAAGAGTACATGGGCGCCCCCATGCGCGCTCACTTCACCAAGATCCTGAACAAGTGGAAGCAGGACTTGATGCAGGAAGTCGACCGCACCGTGGACCATATGAAAGACGAAGCGGCCAACTTCCCCGATCCGGCCGACCGTGCCAGCCAGGAAGAAGAATTCAGCCTCGAACTGCGTGCCCGTGACCGTGAACGCAAGTTGATCAAGAAGATCGACAAGACGTTGCAACTGATCGAAGACGAAGAATACGGCTGGTGCGAATCCTGCGGCATCGAAATCGGTATCCGCCGACTGGAAGCCCGACCGACCGCCGACCTGTGCATCGACTGCAAGACACTGGCGGAAATCAAGGAAAAACAGGTCGGCAAATAATCGCCGGGCTGTAATAAAAACGGAGCGTCCACACGCTCCGTTTTTTGTTTGCGAAACTGTCCCCCTGTAGGAGCGAGCCTGCTCGCGATAGCGCCAGATCAGCCACCATTGATGTGACAGGCATACCGCCATCGCGAGCAGGCTCGCTCCCACAGGGGATATGCTTCGTCAGCAAGACCTATATTCTTACTAAGATTCAGCAATCCACCCCCCATGACCGTTACCTCCTCCTACATCGGCCGCTTCGCACCCACCCCCAGCGGCCACCTGCATTTCGGCTCGCTGGTCGCTGCGCTGGCTTCGTACCTGGATGCCCGGTCCGTGGGTGGACGCTGGCTGTTGCGCATGGAAGACCTCGACCCGCCAAGGGAAGAGCCTGGCGCGCAGGCGGCGATTCTCAAGGCCCTGGAGGCCTACGGTTTCGAATGGGACGGCGAGATGGTTCGCCAGAGCGATCGTCATGACGCCTACAATCAGGTCATCAACCGGCTGTTCAGCCAGGGCCTGGCCTATGCCTGTACTTGCTCGCGCAAACAGCTGGAGGCCTACCACGGCGTTTATCCGGGGCTGTGCCGCAACGCCGGACACGACATGCAGGGCGCTGCCATCCGTCTGCGTGTGCCCGAACTCGAGTACCATTTCACCGACCGGGTACAGGGCCCATTCCGCCAGCACCTGGGTCGCGAGGTCGGCGACTTCGTGATCCGTCGTCGCGACGGGCTCCATGCCTATCAACTGGCCGTGGTGCTGGACGACGCCTGGCAAGGGGTGACCGATATCGTGCGTGGCGCCGACCTGCTGGACTCCACCCCGCGCCAGCTTTACCTGCAGGAGCTGCTCGGCTTGCCGCAACCACGTTATTTGCACGTGCCGCTGATCACTCAACCGGACGGGCATAAGCTCGGCAAGTCCTACCGTTCGCCGCCGCTGGACGCCGACCAGGCGACCCCGCTTCTGCTACGGGCGTTGCGGGCGCTGGGGCAGCGACCGGGGCCCGAGCTGGTCGATACCAGCCCCCGTGAACTGTTGGATTGGGGCATCCGGCACTGGGATGTAGCCAGCATTCCACGCACACTGACCCTGCCCGAAGCGCAAATACGCTGACGGCCCTTGCAGCTTGGCGCCCATCCGTTACCATCGCCGCACGTTTTTCGGGCACGCGCTTAAAAAAGAGAGGCCGGGATGTACATCTATCGCTTGGTCCTGCTCCTGGTAGTGGGGATTTATCTGTTCTCCCCAGCCATCATGGATTGGTGGATCGACGCCACGGGTGCCTGGTATCGGCCTTATCTGCTCTGGCTGATCCTGATCGTCGTGACCTTCATCCTGCAGAGCCAAAAAGATGCCGATGAGCTTTAGCCTGACCCAGATGGTCCTGATCAGCGCCGTCTACCTGGCGGTACTGTTCGGCGTGGCCTGGATCAGCGAACGGGGCATGATCCCACGGGCGATCATTCGCCATCCGCTGACCTACACCCTGTCGCTGGGCGTTTATGCCAGCGCGTGGGCGTTCTACGGTACGGTCGGCCTGGCCTACCAGTACGGCTATGGTTTCCTGTCCAGTTATCTCGGTGTGTCAGGGGCATTCCTGCTGGCGCCGGTGCTGCTGTACCCGATTCTGAAAATCACCCGTACCTACCAGCTCTCTTCGCTGGCCGACCTGTTCGCCTTTCGTTTCCGCAGCACTTGGGCCGGGGCGCTGACTACGATCTTCATGCTGGTGGGCGTGCTGCCATTGCTGGCCTTGCAGATGCAGGCCGTGGCCGACTCCATCAGCATCCTGACCCATGAGCCGGTGCAACACCGGGTGGCGCTGAGTTTCTGCGTCCTGATCATCCTGTTCACCATCTTCTTCGGCTCCCGGCACATCGCCACCCGGGAGAAACACGAAGGTCTGGTATTCGCCATCGCTTTCGAATCGGTGATCAAACTGATCGCCATCGGTGGCGTTGGCCTCTATGCGCTGTACGGTGTCTTCAATGGCCCGCAACAGCTCGAACTTTGGCTGCTGCAAAACCAGACCGCCCTCGCCGCCCTGCACACGCCGCTGCAAGAAGGCCCGTGGCGCACCCTGCTGCTGGTGTTCTTCGCCTCGGCGATCGTGATGCCGCACATGTATCACATGACCTTTACCGAAAACCTTAATCCGCGTTCGCTGGTCAGCGCGAGCTGGGGCCTGCCGCTGTTCCTGCTGCTGATGAGCCTGGCGGTGCCTTTGATACTGTGGGCCGGGTTGAAATTGGGCGCCAGTACCAACCCGGAGTACTTCACCCTGGGCATCGGCATAGCCGCCAACAGTCCGGCCCTCGCCTTGCTGGCCTACATCGGCGGCCTGTCGGCGGCCAGCGGCCTGATCATCGTGACCACCCTGGCGCTGTCGGGGATGGCCCTCAACCATCTGGTGCTGCCGCTTTACCAGCCGCCGGCCGAAGGCAATATCTACCGCTGGCTGAAATGGACCCGGCGGGCGCTGATCGTGGCGATCATCATGGCCGGCTACGGGTTCTACCTGATGTTGGGGGACGGACAGGACCTGGCTAACCTGGGCATCGTCGCCTTCGTCGCCACCCTGCAATTCCTGCCGGGGGTGCTATCGGTGCTGTATTGGCCGACCGCCAACCGCCGCGGCTTTATCGCCGGTCTGTTGGCGGGCATCCTGGTCTGGCTGGTCGCCATGCTATTGCCGTTGCTGGGCAATCTGGAGGGTTTCTACATCCCTCTGCTGAACATGATCTACGTGCTCGACGACACCAGTTGGCACATGGCGGCCATCGCCTCGCTGGCGGCTAACGTGTTGATGTTCACCTTGATCTCCCTGTTCACCAACGCCAGCAGCGAAGAAGCCAGCGCCGCCGAAGCCTGCGCGGTGGACAATGTGCGTCGTCCGCAACGTCGCGAACTGCACGCCGCTTCGCCCCAGGAATTCGCCACGCAATTGGCCAAGCCCCTGGGCGCCAAGGCCGCGCAAAAGGAAGTCGAACAGGCCCTGCGCGACCTCTACCTGCCTTTCGATGAACGCCGCCCGTACGCCCTGCGCCGCCTGCGCGACCGCATCGAAGCCAACCTGTCCGGCCTGATGGGCCCCAGCGTGGCCCAGGACATGGTCGAGACATTCCTGCCCTACAAGGCGGGCGGCGAAAACTATGTCACAGAAGATATCCACTTCATCGAAAGCCGCCTCGAAGACTACCACTCCCGCCTCACCGGCCTGGCCGCCGAACTGGACGCCCTGCGCCGTTATCATCGCCAGACCCTGCAAGAGCTGCCAATGGGCGTGTGTTCTCTGGCCAAGGACCAGGAAATCCTGATGTGGAACAAGGCCATGGAAGAGCTGACCGGGATCGCCGCCCAGCGCGTGGTCGGTTCACGCCTCAGTACCCTGGGCGAACCCTGGAGAGGCTTGCTGCAAGGCTTCATCGACCTGCCGGACGAGCACCTGCACAAGCAACACCTGGCCCTGGACGGCCAGACCCGCTGGCTAAACCTGCACAAGGCGGCGATCGATGAGCCGTTGGCGCCGGGTAACAGCGGCCTGGTGCTGCTGGTGGAAGACCTGACCGACACCCAGATGCTCGAAGACAAGCTGGTCCACTCCGAACGCCTGGCGAGCATCGGCCGGCTGGCCGCCGGGGTGGCCCACGAAATCGGCAACCCGATTACCGGCATCGCCTGCCTGGCGCAGAACCTGCGCGAAGAGCGCGAGGACGATAGCGAACTGACGGAAATCAGCAGCCAGATCCTTGAGCAGACCCGCCGAGTGTCGCGCATTGTCCAGTCCCTGATGAGTTTCGCCCATGCCGGCGGGCACCAGCACAACGACGAACCCGTGTGCCTGGCCGAAGTTGCCCAGGATGCCATTGGCCTGCTGGCCCTGAACCGGCGCAATTTCGAAGTGCAGTTCTTCAACCTGTGCGACCCGGATCACTGGGTCGACGGCGACCCCCAGCGACTCGCCCAAGTGCTGATCAACCTGTTGTCCAATGCCCGCGACGCTTCACCCGCGGGCAGTGCGGTACGAGTCAAGAGCGAAGCCAGCGAACACACGATCGATCTGATCGTCGAAGACGAAGGCAGTGGCATCCCACAGAACATCATGGATCGGTTGTTCGAACCTTTCTTCACCACCAAGGATCCTGGCGAAGGCACCGGACTGGGCCTTGCACTGGTCTATTCCATCGTTGAAGAGCATTATGGACAAATCACCATCGACAGCCCGGCCGATGTTCAAAGCCAGCGCGGCACCCGTATCCGGGTCACCCTGCCGCGCCATGTCGAAGCGACGTCCGCTGTGAACTGAGACCGTCGAGAGAATCGAATCAATGCCGCACATTTTGATCGTCGAAGACGAAACCATTATCCGCTCCGCCTTGCGCCGCCTGCTGGAACGCAACCAGTACCAGGTCAGCGAAGCCGGTTCCGTGCAGGAAGCACAAGAGCGTTTCAGCATCCCAACGTTTGACCTCATCGTCAGCGACCTGCGTCTGCCCGGTGCTCCCGGTACCGAGCTGATCAAGCTTGGCCAGGGCACGCCCGTGCTGATCATGACCAGCTACGCCAGCCTGCGCTCGGCGGTCGACTCCATGAAAATGGGCGCGGTGGACTACATTGCCAAGCCGTTCGACCACGACGAAATGCTCCAGGCCGTGGCTCGCATCCTGCGTGACCGACAGACGGCAGCGAGCAATCCGTCGGAGCCGACGAACGGTAAAGGCGCAGCCTCCGCGAAAGCCGGCACCGGCAATGCCAATGGCGAAATCGGCATCATCGGCTCCTGCCCTCCCATGCAGGACCTCTACGTCAAGATCCGCAAAGTGGCACCGACCGACTCCAACGTCCTGATCCAGGGGGAGTCCGGTACCGGTAAGGAACTGGTCGCCCGCGCCCTGCACAACCTGTCTCGCCGGGCCAAGGCCCCGATGATTTCGGTGAACTGCGCGGCGATCCCGGAAAGCCTGATCGAGTCCGAGCTGTTCGGGCATGAGAAAGGCGCGTTCACCGGAGCCAGCGCCGGACGCGCCGGATTGGTGGAAGCAGCGGATGGCGGCACGCTGTTCCTTGACGAAATCGGCGAGCTGCCGCTGGAAGCCCAGGCACGGTTGCTGCGGGTTCTCCAGGAAGGCGAAATCCGCCGGGTCGGCTCAGTCCAGTCGCAAAAAGTCGACGTACGCCTGATCGCAGCGACCCACCGGGACCTCAAGAGCCTGGCAAAGATTGGCCAGTTCCGTGAGGACCTGTATTACCGGCTGCACGTCATCGCGCTGAAATTACCGGCCTTGCGTGAACGAGGCGCGGACGTCAACGAAATCGCCAATGCCTTCCTTGCCCGCCAGAGCGCACGGGTCAACCGCACCGACCTGAAGTTCGCCCCGGACGCCGAACAGGCCATTCGTCATTACGCCTGGCCGGGCAACGTACGAGAACTGGAAAACGCAGTGGAGCGGGCAGTGATCCTGTGCGAAAGCCCGGAAATCTCCGCCGACCTGCTGGGTATCGACATCGAGCTCAGCGATATGGACGATGAAGAATTCATTGGCCTGGCCCCTCAACAGGGCGGTGCTGCCAACAACACCAGCCACGAGCCGACCGAGGACCTGTCCCTGGAAGACTACTTCCAGCACTTCGTCCTGGAACACCAGGACCACATGACCGAGACCGAACTGGCTCGCAAGCTCGGGGTAAGCCGCAAGTGCCTGTGGGAGCGCCGCCAGCGCCTGGGGATTCCGCGGCGCAAGACCGGGGTGGCCAGCGAGAGCTGAAATTTGAGAATTGTGGGAGCGATCTCCCACAGAGGGATCACTGTCGTACCGTATCAATGTGAAAAAACTGTTACCCCAGCTTTTTCACGTAACAGAAGCCGGGGTTTACGGTAACGAAACCCCGGCTTTTTTTCGCCCAGGAAAAATGGCTATAACCATAGAACCCCCGGTTTCGCTGGGCCTCGCAAAAGTTGGCACGCCCCCTGCTATAGCTTTGGTACAAGAACAATAACAAGCAATGCACAAGACAATAAAAATAAGACGAATCGACTCACGCACAATAAAAACAAGACGGCGAGAGGCGCAGCTAACTGATTCTTTTGGAGAGGCGTTGTATTTGGGGCTTGCCCCACGACCAGGCCGAGAACAATAAAAACTGTCTCAAGACAGGCGCCTGAACTGGTTGGATCGACTGATCACTGCAACACAGCGACCAAAGCAATCCGTTTGCTCTTGGCTCCCGATTGGGAGGGTCACGACGGGAAACCTCGTGGCGCGGGCACTCACAAAAACAAGAAGCCCAAAACCATAATAAAAACAGAGCACGCAACTAATTCTGGGGGAGCTTCGGCTCCCCTTGTGGTTTCTGACATTCCCCTTCCCTCCAGCCTACAAGCCTTGTCGCTTGAAGCTTGCAGCTCAAAACTGCGGTGTCCTACACCATCCCCTGACTAAATGCTAGAATCCCCGCCCATCATGCGGCCATTCTCCGTTTTGGCCGAACATTCCTTCAAACAGTGCATCCCATGCTGAAGAAGCTGTTCCAGTCATTTCGTTCTCCCTTGCGTCGTACGCAACACATTCGCAGCACGCCTGAAGTGCTCAACAGCGGCCAGCACTCATTGCAAAAGGCCCAGTTCAGCCGTTATGCGGTGAACATCGTCGAACGCCTGCAGAACGCCGGCTACCAGGCTTACCTGGTGGGCGGATGCGTGCGCGACATGCTACTCAACATCACCCCCAAGGATTTCGACGTCGCCACCAGCGCCACGCCGGAACAGGTTCGGGCCGAATTCCGGAACGCACGGATCATTGGTCGACGCTTCAAACTGGTTCATATCCATTTCGGTCGTGAAATCATCGAGGTGGCGACTTTTCGCGCCAACCACCCGCAAAACGAGGATGAAGAAGACAGCAACCAGTCTTCTCGCAACGAGAGCGGGCGCATCCTGCGGGATAACGTCTATGGCACCCTGGAAGAAGACGCGCAACGCCGCGATTTCACCATTAACGCCCTGTATTACGATCCGGTCAGCGAGCGCATCCTCGACTACGCCAACGGCGTGCACGATATCCGCAATCGTCTGATCCGCCTGATTGGCGATCCCAAGCAGCGCTACCAGGAAGACCCGGTACGCATGCTGCGGGCCGTGCGTTTCGCCGCCAAGCTGGATTTCGGCATCGAAAAACACAGCGCCACGCCAATTCGCGACCTGGCGCCGACGCTGCGGGACATTCCCTCGGCGCGCCTGTTCGAGGAAGTGCTCAAGCTGTTCCTGTCGGGCAATGCGGCGGACACCTTCGAAATGCTGGTGGACCTGCAACTGTTCGACCCGCTGTTCCCGGCCAGCGCCGAGGCGCTGGAGCACAACCCGACCTACACCCATACCCTCATCAGTGAAGCGCTGATCAATACTGATTTGCGTATCAAGCAGAATAAACCGGTGACCCCGGCCTTCCTGTTCGCCGCGCTGCTCTGGCCCGCGCTGCCGACTCGGGTGTTGTGCCTTCAGGAGCGCGGCATGCCGCCGATCCCGGCCATGCAGGAAGCTGCACACGAACTGATCAGCGAACAATGCCAGCGCATCGCGATCCCAAAGCGTTTCACGATGCCGATCCGAGAAATCTGGGACATGCAGGAACGCCTGCCACGGCGTAGCGGCAAGCGGGCCGACCTGCTGCTGGACAACCCGCGTTTCCGCGCCGGCTACGACTTCCTGTTGCTGCGCGAAAGTGCCGGTGAACAGACCGATGGCCTGGGCGAATGGTGGACGGATTACCAGGACGCCAATGACAGCGAGCGTCGGGAGATGATCCGCCAACTCAGCGGCAAGGACGACGGTGCCAGCGGTCCGCGCAAACGCCGGCGTAGTAGCGGTGCCAAGCGTAAACAGGTCGGCGCGTCGGGCGAATAATCCATGGAACGCGTCTACATCGGCATGGGCAGCAACCTGGCCGAACCCGCCGAACAACTGCGCAGTGCCCTCCAGGCGCTGGCGCAATTGCCCGACACCCAGCTGGCTGGCGTTTCGGCGTTCTATCAAAGCGACTCGCTGCTGCCCGGCCAACCGCGCTACACCAACGCGGTGGCCGCGCTGGACAGTCGTCTGGCGCCGCTGGCGCTGCTCGATGCGCTGCAAGCCATCGAAACCGGCCAGGGACGCGAACGCCTGGAACGCTGGGGCCCGCGCACCCTGGACCTGGACATTCTGCTGTTTGGCGATCGGCTGATCGACGAGCCTCGCCTGAAAGTCCCCCACTACCACATGCAGGCCCGGGCCTTCGTGCTGTACCCTCTGGCCGAGCTGGCCCCCGCCGACCTGCGCCTGGCCGATGGGCGCCTGCTCGAAGACCTGCTCGCAGCTTGCCCATTCGTCGGCCTGGAACGCTTGCCTGGCTGACAATACCCTCCCAAGGATCGGTACCCAACGGTCAGATCCGATACGTTCCCCCACGCTGAAACGCATCAGTAACCCCGGTAACACCCGCCGGTAACACATCCAATTGACTTCCCCGGTGCTCCTCACGACTATAGGCGTCCCGTTGCCGCCAACGCGGCATTCAAGGGCGCAATCCAGGCCTTACAAGCACCACGCATAGAGGGTGCGCCTGAATACGAGCGTCCAATGAGGACTTTTTCATGCCAGCTATTACCCTGACCACGCTGCAAGGTCTCAAGCAAAAAGGTGAAAAAATCACCATGCTGACCTGTTATGACGCAACCTTCGCCCACGCCTGCAACGAGGCCGGCGTCGAAGTGCTACTGGTGGGCGATTCCCTCGGCATGGTGCTGCAAGGCCATGACAGCACGCTGCCGGCAACCACCGCCGACATGGCCTATCACGTGGCCTGCGTCAAACGCGGTAACACCGATGCGCTGATCCTCGCCGATCTACCGTTCATGGCCTACGCCACCCTCGAACAGACCATGACCAACAGCGCCCTGCTGATGCAGGCTGGCGCCCATATGGTGAAAATCGAAGGCGCGCTGTGGCTGGCCGAGTCGATCCGGCTGCTGGCCGAACGAGGCATTCCGGTGTGCGCACACCTGGGCCTGACGCCGCAGTCGGTGAACGTTCTCGGTGGCTACAAGGTCCAGGGGCGCAACGAAAACCAGGCGCGGCAGATGCGCGCCGATGCGATCGCGCTGGAACAGGCCGGCGCGGCGATGTTGTTGCTCGAATGCGTACCCAGCGAGCTGGCTGAAGAAATCACCCAGGCGGTCAAGATACCGGTCATCGGGATCGGTGCCGGCAGTGCCACCGACGGCCAGGTGTTGGTGCTGCACGACATGCTCGGGCTGTCGATCACCGGCCGCGTCCCCAAGTTCGTGAAAAACTTCATGGCCGGACAAACCAGCATCCAGGCAGCCTTGAGCGCCTACGTGGCAGAAGTCAAAGCCGCGACCTTCCCAGGCGCCGAACACGGATTCTCTGCATGAACACCGTCAAGACCGTACGTGAACTGCGGGCCGCCGTGGCCCGTGCCCGCAACGAAGGCAAGCGCATCGCCTTCGTACCGACCATGGGTAATCTGCACAGCGGCCACATGGCGTTGGTGACCAAAGCAGCGCAACGGGCCGATTTCGTGGTGACGAGCATTTTCGTCAACCCACTGCAATTCGGAGCGGGCGAAGACCTGGACAAATACCCCCGCACCTTGGCGGCGGACCAGGAAAAGCTACTGCAGGCTGGCTGCCACTTGCTGTTTGCCCCCAGCGTTGAAGAGATGTATCCCGACGGCATGGCCGGGCAGACCCGGGTCAGCGTTCCGCAATTGTCCGAAGGCCTGTGCGGTGCCAGCCGTCCGGGCCATTTCGAAGGCGTGGCGACCGTGGTCAGCAAGCTGTTCAACATGGTCCAGCCTGACCTGGCGGTATTCGGCCAGAAGGACTTCCAGCAACTGGCGGTGATCCGCGCGCTGGTCCACGACTTGAACATGCCGATCCAGATCATCGGCGAGCCGACCGTCCGGGCCGAAGACGGCCTGGCGCTTTCATCGCGCAACGGTTTCCTCAGCCCCGAACAACGCGCCGTGGCCCCAGCGGTCTACCGCAGCCTGAGCCACATCGCCGAGGCGATCCGCCAGGGGCAGCGGGATTTCCCGGCGTTGATCGCCGAGCAGCTCAAGCAACTCGAAGCCGCCGGCCTGCGCCCCGACTACCTGGAAGTGCGCCATGCCCGGACCTTGCGACCGGCCACGGCCGAAGACCGCGACCTGGTGATCCTGGTCGCTGCCTTCCTGGGCACGACTCGGCTGATCGACAACCTGCATCTGGATCTCGACGCGCACGCCTGAACATCCTCCTGTGGAAACAAACTGTGGGAGGAAGCTGTGCTCCCACAGGTTCGCCCATAGAGCGCTGCGGTGTTATTGCCGCTCCTGCAGCCTTCGGGCACACTGCCCGCCGTTTGGACCCGACCAGAGGAAACCCCATGCACGCCATCATGCTCAAGGCCAAGCTGCACCGCGCCGAAGTCACTCACGCCGTGCTCGATTACGAGGGCTCCTGTGCCATCGATGGTGAATGGCTGGACCTGTCCGGCATCCGCGAATACGAGCAGATCCAGATCTACAACGTGGACAACGGCGAGCGCTTCACTACCTATGCCATTCGTGGCGAAGATGGCTCGCGGATGATTTCGGTCAACGGCGCCGCGGCGCACAAGGCCAAGGTGGGCGACCGTGTCATCATTTGCGCCTACGCCCATTACAGCGAAGCCGAACTGGTGAATTTCAAACCCCGCATGCTGTACATGGCGCCAGGCAATGAACTGAGCCACACCAGCAACGCCATCCCGGTCCAGGTTGCCTGATTTCCCTAATGCTCCCACATGAAGTGTCCAGTGATAGGATTCTGGGCCCCGTCTGTCGGACCTGTCCCGAGCCCGTTGTATAAAAAAGTACCGGGAAACGGTCAGACAAAGTCAAGACAGATCGCAACGCGAGGTTTACTGTAGTCGCCCTGCGCCCAGTGATCGTGTCGACGCAGTCGTCCGGACGCCCGCCTCGGGCCATGCCGGAGTTTTTAGTGTACAAAAGGTCGTTCAAGTAAAAGGAAACCCGCAGCGATGGCGTATTACCGAAACCCTCATGACGTGACCGCTCTGCCCGCCTGGCAAGCGCTGAATGACCACCGCAAAGCCATGCAGGATTTCAGCATGCGCGAAGCGTTCAACGCCGATCCGCAGCGTTTCAACCAATTTACCCTGTCGAGCTGTGGCCTGTTTCTCGACTATTCGAAAAACCTGATCAACGCCCAGACTCGCGATCTGCTAGTCAACCTGGCCAACGAAGTCGACCTCAAGGGTGCGATCAAGGCGCTGTTCGAAGGCGAAATCGTCAACGCCTCGGAAAACCGCCCGGCCTTGCACACCGCCCTGCGGCGGCCGGTAGGCGACAAATTGCTGGTAAACGGCGTCAACGTGATGCCGGACGTGCATAAGGTCTTGAACCAGATCACCGACCTGGTGGGCCGCATTCACGACGGGCTGTGGCGGGGCTACACCGAGAAGCCGATCACCGACGTAGTGAACATCGGCATCGGTGGCTCTTTCCTCGGCCCGGAACTGGTGTCCGAAGCACTGTTGTCCTACGCGCAAAAAGGCGTTCGCTGCCACTACCTGGCGAACATCGACGGCAGCGAATTCCATGAGCTGACCATGAAGCTGCGCGCCGAGACCACGCTGTTCATCGTCTCGTCGAAATCCTTCAATACCCTCGAAACCCTGAAGAACGCCCAGGCCGCCCGTGCCTGGTACCTCGCCCAGGGCGGCTCCGAAGCCGAGCTGTATCGCCACTTCATTGCCGTATCGAGCAACAATGCGGCGGCCGTGGCGTTCGGCATCCGTGAAGAGAACATCTTCCCGATGTGGGACTGGGTGGGTGGTCGTTACTCGCTGTGGTCGGCCATCGGTTTGCCTATCGCCCTGGCCATCGGCATGTCGAACTTCAAGGAACTGCTGTCCGGCGCCTATTCCATGGACCAGCATTTCCAGAGTGCGCCGTTCGAGCAGAACATGCCGGTGCTGCTGGCGTTGCTCGGCGTTTGGTACGGCAATTTCTGGGGCGCGCAGAGCCACGCGATCCTGCCGTACGACCATTACCTGCGTAACATCACCAAGCACTTGCAGCAATTGGACATGGAATCCAATGGCAAGAGCGTGCGCCAGGACGGTACCCCGGCATCGACCGACACGGGCCCGGTCATCTGGGGCGGCGTCGGTTGCAACGGCCAGCACGCTTACCATCAGTTGCTGCACCAGGGCACCCAATTGATCCCGGCCGACTTCATCGTCCCCGTGGTCAGTTTCAACCCGGTGGCCGACCACCATCAGTGGTTGTACGCCAACTGCCTGTCCCAGAGCCAGGCACTGATGCTCGGCAAGACCCGCGCCGAGGCCGAGGCCGAATTGCGCGACAAGGGCGCCAGCGAAGAAGACGTGCGCAAACTGGCCTCCCACAAGGTCATTCCGGGCAACCGGCCGAGCAACACCCTCGTGGTCGAACGCATCAGCCCTCGCCGTCTGGGCGCACTGGTGGCGCTGTATGAACACAAAGTGTTCGTGCAAAGCGTGGTCTGGGGCATCAATGCCTTCGACCAGTGGGGCGTGGAGTTGGGCAAGGAGCTGGGCAAAGGTGTCTATAACCGCCTGGTGGGCAGCGAAGAAAGCCCGGCCGAAGATGCCTCGACCCAGGGCCTGATCAACTACTTCCGCGGGCGTCATCGCGGCTGATCCCAGGTTTGCATTACCCTTGTGGGAGGGTCTTGTGGGAGCAAAGCTTGCTCGCGATAGCCGTATCAACCTGCGTGTTGAATGTGACGGCGTCATCGCGAGCAAGCTTCGCTCCCACCGGGCTCGCTCCCACAGTCATTTGTGCATGGCTTGAACCCTCCGGCGAGTGGGCGCATCTTTATGACTTGTCGCAAAACAAGAATAAGGAACCGCCATGCTCGATATCAGCCAGTTCCCCCAAGCCGATGCCGTCCGCCGGGCTGCGCAACTGAGTCAGGACGAATACAAGCGGCTCTACAAGGAATCCATCGAACACCCCAGCACCTTCTGGGCCGAACAGGCCACCCGCTTCCTCGACTGGATAACGCCTTGGCAAACCGTCCAGCGCTATGACCTCAAGACCGGGGATGCCACCTGGTTCGCCGGGGGCAAGCTGAACGTCAGCGCCAATTGCATCGACCGCCATCTCGAAAAACGCGCCGACCAGACAGCAATCATCTGGGAAGGCGACAATCCCGCCGAATCGGCGGAAATCTCTTACCGAAAACTCCATCATCATGTGTGCCGCCTGGCCAACGTGCTGAAAAGTCGTGGGGTCAAGAAAGGCGACCGGGTTTGTATCTACATGCCAATGATTCCGGAAGCGGCCTATGCGATGCTCGCTTGCTCTCGCATCGGCGCGGTGCATTCGGTGGTGTTCGGTGGCTTTTCGCCGGACTCGCTGCGCGATCGGATTCTCGATGCCGATTGCCGCACGGTGATCACCGCCGACGAAGGTGTGCGGGGAGGACGGTCCATACCGCTCAAGCGCAATGTCGACCAGGCACTGGAAAGCTGCCCCGACGTCAGCACCGTCCTGGTGGTCGAGCGCACCCAGGCCGAGATCAGTTGGGTCGAAGGCCGTGACCTCTGGTATCACCAGGCCATGCACGACGCCAGCGACGACTGCCCGCCCGAACCGATGGATGCCGAGGATCCGCTGTTCATTCTCTACACCTCCGGCAGCACCGGAAAACCCAAGGGCGTATTGCACACCACCGGCGGCTATCTGCTGCAGGCCGCAATGACCTTCAAGTACGTACTGGACTACCGCGACAACGAGGTGTTCTGGTGCACCGCCGACGTCGGTTGGGTCACCGGCCACAGTTACATCGTCTACGGCCCGTTGGCCAACGGTGCCACCACGCTGATCTTCGAAGGTGTACCGAGCCATCCCGACAGTTCGCGCTTCTGGCGGGTGATCGACAAGCATCAGGTCAATATTTTCTACACCGCACCTACCGCCCTGCGCGCGCTGATGCGCGAAGGCATCGAGCCACTACAGAAAACCTCCCGCAAGAGCCTGCGACTGCTCGGCAGTGTCGGCGAGCCGATCAATCCGGAAGCCTGGGAATGGTATTTCAACAAGGTCGGCGAGCAACGCTGCCCGATTGTCGATACCTGGTGGCAGACCGAAACCGGCGGCATCATGCTCAGCCCGCTGGTGAGCCAGCAACAGCTCAAACCGGGCTGCGCCACCCGGCCGATGTTCGGCGTACAACCGGTACTGCTGGATGAAGCGGGCAAGGAAATCAGCGGTCCCGGCAGTGGCGTACTGGCGATCAAATCCAGCTGGCCCGGTCAGATCCGTAGCGTCTACAGGGACCATCAGCGCATGGTCGATACTTACTTCAAGCCCTATCCCGGCTATTACTTCACCGGCGACGGCGCCCGTCGCGACGAGAACGGCGATTACTGGATCACCGGGCGCATCGATGACGTGATCAACGTCTCCGGACATCGCATTGGTACCGCCGAGGTGGAAAGCGCCCTGGTCCTGCACGACAGCATCGCCGAGGCAGCGGTCGTCGGCTATCCCCATGACCTCAAGGGCCAGGGCATATACGCCTTCGTCACGCCCATGAACGGGGTCGAGGCCAACGAGGAGCTGAAGAAGGAACTGCTGGCCCATGTCAGCAAGGAAATCGGCAGTTTCGCCAAGCCGGAACTGATCCAATGGGCGCCGGCGCTGCCCAAGACCCGGTCAGGCAAGATCATGCGACGCATCCTGCGCAAGATCGCCTGCAACGAACTGGACAGCCTCGGCGATACCTCGACTCTGGCCGATCCGAGTGTGGTGGAGGGGCTGATCGACAAGCGCTTGAATCGCTGAACGCTCAACGGCGACTCTCCCCACCTTGTGGGAGCGAGCCTGCTCGCTCCCACAAGGACCATACCCGTCATTACTGCTAAACTCCCGCGCCTCATTTCTCTAAGGCGCGCTTGGCATGTCTTCCTTGAATCAGGCGCTGCGCGCCGCCCTCGACCAGCGTCATGATCTGCTCGGCCAGTTGCAGCAGCAAGGCACCGATTGCTACCGGCTGTTCCATGGCAGCCAGGAAGGCGCACCGGGCCTGACCGTCGATCGCTACGGCCCGCAGCTGTTGGTGCAGAGTTTTCATGAGTCACTGGAACGCGATGCCTTGTTGCACATGCACGACATCGTCAACCAACACCTGGGCCTGGACACGCTGCTGGTCTACAACGACCGCGCCCGGGGCAATTCACGGATAGACCGCCAGGACGCCGTCTACCAGGCTGACGAGGCCGCCCTGCAAGACCTCGTCGGCCACGAATGGGGTCTTAATTATCGCGTTCGCGGGCGCCATGCCGGACAAGACCCGTTGCTGTTCCTGGATCTGCGCAACGCCCGTGGCTGGGTCAAGGCACACAGCCGGAACAAAAGCGTGCTGAATCTGTTCGCTTACACCTGCGGGGTTGGCCTGAGCGCCGCGGCCGGTGGCGCGCGGGAGGTATGCAATCTTGACTTCGCCGAAGGCAACCTCGCCGTGGGTCGGGAGAACGGCCTGCTCAATCCGGGTTTACCGCCCATGGAGTTCGTGCAATCCGATTACTTCCCGGCGATCCGCCAGTTGGCCGGCCTGCCCATCAGCCAGCGACGCGGACAGAAATTACCGAGCTATGTGCGCCTGGAACCTCGCCAGTACGACCTGGTACTGCTGGACCCACCGGCCTGGGCCAAGAGTGCTTTCGGTACCGTCGACCTGCTGCGTGACTACCAGAGCCTGCTCAAACCGGCGCTGCTGACCACCGCTGACGATGGCGTGCTGATCTGTTGCAACAACCTGGCGAAAGTCTCCATGGATGACTGGCGCGAACAGGTGCTGCGCTGCGCGGGCAAAGCCGGCCGACCTGTGCGGGAATGGAGCGTGCTGACGCCCGGCGACGATTTTCCCTCCAGGGACGGGAATCCGCCGCTCAAGACACTGGTCCTTCAGTTCTAAGCCAACCTCCGCAGACCTACGGAAAAAACGGACAAATCCGATAAATCTCAGTGGTTTCGGAACCGTAAACGCATGCCATACTCCAAGGCACTCCGATTCACACCAGACGAAGCCACACATGTCCAAAGGATTGAAGCGCGCTTTCGCCGCACTGCTTATCGCACTGGCCCTCTACAGCCTGCTGGGGTTTCTGATATTGCCGGGCATCGCCTTGCGGATCGCCAACCAGCAACTGGCCAGCCATGCCACGGTGCCGGCCCAGCTCCAGCGCATCGAACTCAATCCATTCAGCCTTGAAGTCACCTTGTGGGGGCTGAATGTGGGCGAACCGGGCAAGGAGCAGGTCGGCTTCGAACGGCTGTACGCCAACCTGCAAGTCGACAGCCTGTGGTCCGGCGCCCTGCACCTGGCCGACATCGAGCTCGACAAGCCCAAGACCGAGATTGTGTTCGCCAAGGATGGGCAACTGAACCTGCTGGGCCTGTTCAAATTACCGCCCAGCGAGCCTGCTCCGGCGAACCCGGACGCCAAGCCGTTTCCCCTGCGGGTCGATAGGATCAAGCTCGCCACCGGATATGTGCATTTCCAGGACCTGCGCCCCAGCGAGCCCATCGAGTTCCTTTACGACGCGCTTGATTTCGAACTGAAGAACCTCAGCACTCTGCCCGACGACAGCGCCGACATGACCCTGGTTGCCGCCGGGCCCGAAGGCGGGAAAATCGACTGGACCGGCAATTTCAGCCTTTCGCCAATCGCCTCCGAGGGCAAGCTCAAGGTCACCGATGGTCAGATGAAATTCTGGTGGCCCTATGTACGCGATGCGGTCCCCCTGGTGTTGGAAAACGGCATCGTCAACCTGAGCACCGACTACAAACTCAACCTGGCCAAGGGCACCGAACTGCTCTTGAGCAACGCTGCCGTCAGCGTCGCGCCCTTCGCCATCAAGTCTCCCGATGGTCGTCCACTGGCCAGGCTCGAACGCCTGGATGTCAGCGAAACCACGGTGGACCTGGCCAAACAGCAAGTGCTGGTGGGCAAAGTCCGCAGCCAGAAACTGGAAACCTGGGCGGCCCGGGAGGCGGACGGTCAACTGGATTGGCAGAAATTGTTCGCCAGCCAGCCGGCGAAGCCCCAGGTCAAGGTGGAACCGGCATCGGCGCCGGCAGCCGCCGACTCCCCCAAACCCGAACCCGCTCCGCCGAGCAAACCATGGCAGGTCCTGTTGAAGGACGTGCAATTGCGCGACTACCAGGTGCACCTGGCCGATCGCCAGGCCCAACCCGCCGTGGCGCTGGACGTCGGCCCGCTGAACCTCGACCTGCAGAACTACGACACCCTCAACGGTTCGCCCTTCACCCTCAAGCTGGACACCGGCCTGGGTAAACAAGGCAAGATCCTGGCTGACGGCGAAGTCAACCTGAACCCGGTCAGCGCCAGACTCAAGGTCAAGACCCAGGATATCGACTTGCGCGTCGCCCAAGCCTACATCAATCCTTTCATTCGGCTGGAGCTGCGCTCCGGGATGCTCGGCAGCGACCTGGCGGTAGATCTCAAGGGCATCGACCCGCTGGCGTTCGCGGTCACCGGTCGCGCCCAGGTCGACCAATTGCACACGCTCGATACTCTCAAGACCCGTGACTTCGTCAAATGGCAAAGCGTGGTCGTCGAGGGCCTCAACTACCAGCATGGCGACAGCCTCTCCATCGACAAGGTCAACCTGTTCCAACCCTACGCGCGCTTCATGATCAACGACGATCGCACCACCAACGTCGATGATCTGCTGATCCCGCAACCGCCCGACAGCGCGAAGAACACGGCGGCCAAACCGGCGTCCCAAGGGAAGCCGCTGGGTATCCACATCGGTGCGATTGCCATCAATGACGGCTCGGCCAACTTCGCCGACTTCAGCCTGACGCCAAATTTCGCCACCGCCATCCAACAGCTCAACGGCCAGATCGGCACCATCGACAGCCGCCAGGCCAAACCGGCCAGCGTAGACGTCAAGGGCAAGGTCGACCGCTATGCCCCGGTCACCATCAAGGGGGCGCTCAATCCGTTCGACCCCATGGCCAGCCTCGATATCGCCACCAGCTTCAAGCGGGTCGAGCTGACAACCCTGACGCCCTACTCCGGCAAATTCGCCGGGTATCGCATCCGCAAGGGCCGGCTCAATCTCGATTTGCATTACCGCATCACCCAGGGCCAGCTCCAGGCCGAGAACAAGGTGGTGGTCGAGCAATTGCAATTGGGCGAAAAGGTCGACAGCCCGGACGCCGTCAGCCTGCCGTTGAAGCTGGCCGTCGCCCTGTTGAAGGATTCCGAAGGCAGGATTTCCATCGAGTTGCCCGTGTCCGGCAACCTCAACGATCCGCAGTTCAGCGTAATGCCGATCGTCTGGCAGACTCTGCGCAATCTCGTGGTGCGGGCGGCCCAGGCACCGTTCAAGCTCATCGGCGGGTTGGTGGCCGGTGGTGGCTCCGAGGACCTGGGCAGCGTGGCGTTCGCACCGGGCTCCAGCGAGCTGAGCAAGGAAAACGAGGGTGTGCTGCTCAAGCTGTCCGAAGCGCTTGGTAAACGTCCGGAACTGCGCCTGGAGATCGAAGGCACCGCCGCCGAGAGCAGCGATGGTCCATTGCTGGCCTCCCAGCGCCTGGAGCGTGAGTACCAGTACAACTACTACAAGATGCTGCAACGTCGGGGCGATAAAGTTCCGGCCAAAGCGTCGTTACTGGAAGTTCCGGAAGACGAAAAGGCTCCGCTGCTGGAAGGCATCTACCGCACCCGCCTCAAGACACAACCGCCGGTCGAATGGTCGCAACTGGATAAAAAAGCCCGTATCGAAAAACTGCGCGAAGGGGTCATCAAATTCTGGAGCGGCAGCGAGGTATTGCTGCGCGAACTGGGCCAGGAACGGGCGAGCAGCATCAAGGACTTCCTGGTGGACAAAGGCAAACTGGCCGACGACCGTGTCTATTTTATCGACGCCAGCCTCGGCCAGGCCGAAAGCGATGGGCGCGTGATCACTCCCATGCACCTGGACGCCGAATAAGATGAAACGCTCTTGCTGGCTCTCCCTGGGTTTGTTGCTGGTTGCGAGCCAGGCACCGGCGGCCGACACGTTGCGCTGCGGCAGCCAGTTGATCAGCGTCGGCGACCGCTCCAGCGAAGTGCTGCAAAAATGCGGAGAACCGGCGGCTCGGGATGACCTGGGCTATAAGCGCAGTGTCAATCGGCGGGAAGAGTACCCGGTGGAAGAATGGACCTATGGGCCCAACAGCGGCATGTACCAATACCTGCGCTTCGAGGGTAATCGATTGGTACAGATCACCAGCAAGCGTGGGCGCTGAACCGCAACCGCTTCATGGCAAACAAGGTTGATGTCTGTTCCACCGCAGTCTTTGAATAGCCTATGCAGAATAGAACAGGCCCCCGGCAACGCCGGGGGCCTGTGGACGGCCACCTCCCTGTGGCCTTTCGCATGAACTCCAAAGCAACGGCAAACGTATGACTCAGCCCGTTTGCCGTGCCTTCTCCCGGTCCAGGCGAGAAGTCTTGGCGTTATTCGGCCTTCAGACCATCAGCCGATACGTCTTGCACGCCTTTGATTTTCTTGGCAATCGCCACGGCGGTTTCCTTCTGAGCCTTCGTTACAGCGACGTCCGAAGACAGAGATACAACGCCTTTGTTGGTTTCAACCTTGATATCGGTGCCTGGAATGCCTTTTTCAGTGACCAGGTCCGCTTTGACCTTGGTGGTGATCCAGGTGTCTTTGGTTTCTTCCTTGGCTTTCGTAACTTCGCCAGCAGCCAGCATCATTGGAGCCTGCGTCGCTTGAACGTTCTGGGCAAATGCGGCGTTAGCCATGGTCAGGGTCAGTGCGGTAGCAGCAGCGGCAGTGATAGCGAACTTCTTCATACGAGTAACTCCTGTTTTTCTCAGAAACTGCCGGGAAATGCAGTCCGGCAGGGCTGTCAGGAGTAGTGCGAAGGGTGTGCCAGTTTTTTATTTCAAAAAAAATCTATAAAAATCAACAATTTAAGCGAAACGGTATTTTACGGAATCATGCAAAATGCATGACCCGTCGATTTTGTACATGCAACATGCGGGTTTCGGCCATGGCTTAAGCCACTGAATTGCAGAGCATTTTCCTACAACAAAAAACCCCGCTAAAAGCGGGGCCGGTCAGACCAACCTTTATGCCTCAACCACCTGCAGCGGCACCGGTGCAGCCCTTGGGAGCGTATTCCTGCTCAGCCGTGGTGGCGCATGTCCATACCCCGGTTCCCGAACGACTCAGCGTAATCGTCTTGCCCACCACCGGACCCGGCGCATTGAGGATGGTGCAGCCAATGGTGCCAACCCCTGTAGAGGCAACACCCGAGGCAGTGGTGGTGCAGTTACTGGTCGTTGCCGTCCCGCCAACAAGTTCGAGGGTCGGGTTGGTACCCGAATTGATCGTGTCCTCGAACGGCACCTTCAACGCAGTGATCTCCGCCAGGCCCGCCGTCACCTTGGCCCGCGCCTGGTATTTGGAATATTGCGGCAACGCAAAGGTCGCCAGGATGCCGATGATCGCCACGACGATCAGCAGCTCGATCAGGGTAAAGCCACTCTGCTTGTTCATAGACATCTCCATACATGAGGTGGAGTCTCATGGTTGGGGCAGCCGTTGCAGGGCACATGCCAACCGTCCGGAGCCATGCCCACCGGGGGTTCGGGGCCACAGAAGCCTTGCGCCCCATCCCTACAACCGCACTATCTGACATTTTTTGTCACCCCAACCCGCTGGTTTGGTGTTGATGCTTGACTAGGCTATAAGTCATGAACTGTCTGCGTCCGGGATCCCCATGAATGACATCGCCCTCAGCGGCCTGACCAAGCAACTGGTGCTGGCCGAACTGCTCACCGAACAAAGTGCGCAACAGGCGCATCAACAGGCCCAACGCAATCGCATGCCCCTGGTCAGTTATCTGGTGCAGAACAAACTGGTCCAGAGTCGCCAGGTTGCGGAGATCGCCTCAGAACACTTCGGCGTCGCCCTGCTGGACCTCAACAGCCTCGACAAGGAGGCCCAGCCTACGGGCCTGGTCAGCGAGAAACTGGTTCGCCAGCACCATGCGCTGCCGCTGTGGCGACGGGGCAACAAACTGTTCGTGGGCATTTCCGACCCCACCAACCACCAGGCTATCAATGACATTCAGTTCAGTACCGGCCTGACCACCGAAGCCATCCTGGTGGAGGACGACAAACTCAGCGATGCCATCGAAAAGTTCTTCGAATCCAGTACCACAGGCCTGGAAGGCATGGGCGATGTAGACCTCGATGGCCTGGACATCGAGTCGGGCGATGACCACAAGCAGGACGCCATCGCCGGCCTGGACGCCGACGATGCGCCGGTGGTGCGCTTCGTCAACAAGATGCTGCTGGATGCGATCAAGGGCGGCTCTTCCGACCTGCATTTCGAGCCTTATGAAAAATCCTACCGTGTGCGGGTCCGCACTGATGGCATGTTGCGCGAAGTCGCCCGACCGCCGATCCAGTTGGCGACCCGCATCGCCGCGCGCCTGAAGGTCATGGCCAACCTGGATATTTCCGAACGGCGCAAGCCTCAGGACGGGCGGCTGAAAATGCGCTTGTCGAAAACCAAATCCATCGATTTCCGGGTCAACACCCTGCCCACGCTCTGGGGCGAAAAAGTGGTGATTCGGATTCTCGACCCCTCCAGTGCGCAGATGGGCATCGACGCCCTGGGCTACGAACCGGACCAGAAAGAGCTGTACCTGGCGGCCCTCAAACAACCGCAAGGGCTGATCCTGGTAACCGGGCCGACCGGCTCGGGCAAGACCGTCTCGCTCTACACGGGGTTGAATATCCTCAATACCGTGGACATCAACATTTCCACAGCCGAAGATCCGGTGGAAATCAACATGGAAGGGATCAACCAGGTCAACGTGAACCCACGCCAGGGCCTGGACTTCGCCCAGGCGCTGCGCTCGTTCCTGCGCCAGGACCCGGATGTGATCATGGTCGGTGAGATCCGCGACCTCGAAACAGCCGAAATTGCCATCAAGGCGGCCCAGACCGGGCACATGGTGTTGTCGACGCTGCACACCAACAGCGCTGCCGAAACCTTGATCCGTTTGCAGAACATGGGCATTCCCGGCTTCAACATCGCCACGGCGGTCCACCTGATCATCGCCCAGCGGCTGGCGCGCAAGCTGTGCAGCCATTGCAAGAAGGCCATCGAGATTCCCGAAGAGACGTTGCTCAAGGAAGGTTTTCCCCGGGAACGCATCGGCTCGTTCACGATCTATGAGCCGGTCGGTTGCGAACAGTGCAACAACGGCTACAAGGGACGCGTGGGGATTTATGAAGTGGTCAAAAACACACCCGAGCTGCAACGGCTGATCATGGCCGAGGGCAACTCGCTGGAAATCGACCTGCAAATGCGCAAGGACGGCTTCAACGACCTGCGCGCCTCCGGGCTGCTCAAAGTGATGCAAGGAGTGACCAGCCTCGAAGAAATCAACCGGGTCACCAAGGATTGAGCATGGCGGTCAAGGCAGTCAAAACCGATACCTATACGTGGGAAGGCAAGGACCGCAAGGGCACGAAAATGTCCGGCGAGCTGGCCGGCCAGAGCCCGGCACTGGTCAAGGCACAATTGCGCAAGCAAGGCATCAATCCGGAAAAGGTGCGCAAGAAGTCCGCCTCGATATTCGGCAAGGGCAAGCGCATCAAGCCGCTGGATATCGCCCTCTTCACCCGCCAGATGGCCACGATGCTCAAGGCCGGCGTGCCGTTGTTGCAGGCGTTCGACATCATTGGCGAAGGCTTCGACAACGCCAACATGCGCAAGCTGGTGGATGAGGTGAAACAGGAAGTCGCCGCCGGCAACAGCTTCGCCGCGTCGTTGCGCAAATGCCCGCAGTATTTCGATGAGTTGTATTGCAACCTGGTGGACGCCGGTGAACAGGCCGGCGCACTGGACACGCTGCTGGATCGGGTTGCCACCTACAAGGAAAAGAGCGAAGCCCTCAAGGCCAAGATCAAGAAAGCCATGACGTATCCGACGGCCGTCATCCTCGTCGCGGCGGTGGTCACGGGCATTCTGCTGGTCAAGGTGGTGCCACAATTCGAATCGGTGTTCGCCGGGTTCGGCGCCGAGCTGCCGGCGTTCACGGTTATGGTCATCGGCCTCTCGGAGTTCATGCAGCAATGGTGGTGGCTGCTGCTGGGTGGCCTGGTGGGCGGCTTTTTTGGCGTGAAGTACGCGCTCAAGCGCTCCCAGGGGTTTCGTGACTGGCGCGATAAATGGCTGCTCAAGCTACCGCTGGTAGGTGCCCTGATGTACAAATCCGCGGTGGCCCGCTACGCCCGCACGCTGTCCACGACTTTCGCGGCCGGCGTGCCGCTGGTGGAAGCCCTGGACTCGGTTTCCGGCGCCACCGGCAATGTAGTGTTCAAACGTGCCGTGCAGCGCATCCGCCAGGATGTCTCGACCGGCATGCAACTGAATTTCTCCATGCGCGCCTCAGGCATCTTTCCGAACCTGGCGATCCAGATGACTGCCATCGGCGAGGAATCCGGCGCGCTGGACGACATGCTCGACAAAGTGGCGAGCTTTTATGAGGCCGAAGTGGACAATCTGGTGGACAACCTCACCAGCCTGATGGAACCCTTCATCATGGTGATCCTGGGGGTGGTGGTCGGCGGCCTGGTGGTCGCGATGTACTTGCCCATCTTTCAACTCGGCTCTGCGATCTGACATGCCCCTGACCGAATTCTTCGTGCTGTATCCCTTGGCCTTCGTGCTGGCGGCGCTACTGCTCGGGCTGATTGTCGGCAGCTTTCTCAACGTCCTGGTGTGGCGCCTGCCCAAGATGCTCAGCCGCGAGTGGCGGCTGCAAGCCCACGACTTGCTCGGCCTGCCCGCCGAAACGCCCGGCCCGGCCTACAACCTGGTGTTGCCTCACTCCCAATGCCCCCATTGCGGACACCGCATTCGAGCCTGGGAAAATATTCCGCTGCTGAGCTACGTGGCGCTGCGCGGGCGTTGTTCCAGCTGTGCAACCCCCATTGGCAAGCGTTACCCATTGACCGAACTGGCCTGCGGCGCATTGTCGGCGTTTGTCGCCTGGCATTTCGGCTTCGGCTGGCAGGCCGCGATGGTGATGGTCCTGACCTGGGGCCTGCTGGGCATGAGCCTGATCGATGCCGAGCATCAATTACTGCCCGACACGCTGGTACTGCCGTTGTTGTGGCTGGGCCTGATCGTCAACAGCTTCGGTGTATTCGTTTCGTTGAACGAGGCGATGTGGGGCGCGGTGGCCGGTTACCTGGCGCTGTGGTCGGTGTTCTGGGTATTCAAGCTGATCACCGGCAAGGAAGGCATGGGCTATGGCGATTTCAAGCTGCTGGCGATGCTGGGGGCCTGGGGCGGCTGGCAAATCCTGCCTCTGACGCTGTTATTGTCTTCCCTGGTGGGTGCCGTCGTCGGCATTGTCATGCTGCGCATGCGGGATGCGCCGACATCGACTCAGATCCCCTTCGGACCTTATCTGGCGATTGCCGGCTGGATTGCCTTGCTCTGGGGTGGTCAAATAACGGACTTTTATTGGCAGTCTGTCGGTTTTTAATGAACACCTCTTTGGAAAAACCCTGGATCCTCGGCCTGACCGGCGGCATCGGCAGTGGCAAAAGCGCGGCGGCGCAGCACTTCATCGACTTGGGTGTACACGTCGTCGACGCCGATCACGCAGCACGCTGGGTCGTCGAACCAGGGCGCCCGGCGCTGGCGGAAATCACGAGGCATTTCGGCCCCGGCGTGTTGCAGACCGGCGGCGCCCTCGACCGTGGGGCGCTGCGCACACTGATCTTTGAAAATGCCGAAGAACGGCGCTGGCTCGAAGCCTTGCTGCACCCGTTGATAGCCGATGAGATCGCGCACCACTTGGCCTTGGCACAATCGCCGTATGCGATTCTGGTATCGCCGCTGCTGATCGAGTCGGGACAATACGCCATGACCCAGCGGATCCTGGTGATCGATGCCCCGGAACAGCTGCAGATCGAACGCACCTTGCAGCGCGACCAGACCAGCGAACAGCAGGTCCAGGCCATCCTCAAGGCGCAGTCTACCCGTCAGGATCGCCTGAGCCATGCAGACGACGTGGTGGTCAACGACCGCGACCTCGCGTGGCTGCACGCCGAGGTCGAACGCCTGCATCACTTTTACCTTACCTTGCGTGGAGGCCAGTCATGAGCCAGACCCCAATCGTCAATTGCCCAACCTGCGGCGCACCTGTGGAATGGAGCCCGGAGAGCAAATTCCGGCCATTCTGTTCCGATCGCTGCAAACTGATCGACCTGGGCGCCTGGGCATCGGAAGAGCACAAAATCCCGGTCAGCCCGGATGCCGAGGATGAGCTGTTCAGCGAGGACTTCAATCCTCGCTCGCACCACTAAGGCCGCATAAAACCGTAATCCTGTTCATCGTCGAGGTTCTCCGCCAGGAAACTCAACTCATCGGCCAGGTCTTCAACGCTGCGCACTGTCTTGCTCTGTTGCACGATTGCACTGAGCAAGGCACGCAGGCTCAAGCCTGGATCGAAGCCGATTTCCATCGCCGCGTCGTGACTGCGCCTGATCTCTTGTCTCGCCCACTCATAAACACTCATGGCTGTGCTCCTGGAAATTTTCCAGAGCATGAAGCGCCACTGCCTGCCCGGCCTTGATGTGAATCAAGGCTTATCGTCATCCTTCCAGGGCGCCGACAGATAGCGCGTGCGGTTGAACGTCTCGAGCCATTCGGGACTGAATACCACCAGGGCGCTGACCACCATGCCGTTGATGAAGGCCTCGGGAAAAATGATCAGCCAGAGGTAGCCGACGAAATCGCCCAACCAGTACGGCATGGCGAATACCCCGTCGTACCACAGCAAGCCGAGCCCCAGCAGCAGGCACAGCAACGCCGACAGAGCAGCGGCAAGAAACCCCGAACAAAAGATGTACACGAACAGATTACGCGGCTGGGCACGCTCCACCAGGATCGCACAGCACTCGGTGACCAATACCGGTAACAGGACCAGCAACACACCGTTGACACCCATCGCCGCCATGTCCTGGCGCCCCAGCAGCACCAGCCCAAGCTGTGCAGAAAGCCCGCCGAGGATTGCCAGCGGCCAGTCCAGCAACAGCGTTACCGCCGTCATGCCGATGAAGTGATACGAGACGCCGGTCTCGAAATCCCGTCGCACCAGCCATAACATGAACAGCGACAGCACCGTGCCGAACAGCAGGTGCTGACGACGGCTGTCGGTGAACAGCTCGACCCAGGGCGCCCGCCACACCGCCCAGGCGAGCATCGGCACATAAATCAGCCAGCCAACCGCCAGTGTCTGTGGTGAGAGCAGTTCAGCTCCGATCATGGACTACACCTTTCGCCTGCCCTCGCGTCACTTGAGGGTTCAATCCGGCAGTCTACACCCCACCTCCCCTCCATTAATCAACGCAACGCTTTCAGCTTGTCGCAATTGAACGCTAAGCTTGGGCTCATGGATGATTCCGATTACTTACGCCTGCTGACCATCGCGGCCGAGCAAGCCAACGCCTTTCTCTCCAATGCCCGCAAATGGGAGCGTGAGCGTTGGGTCTGCCAGCGGCTGTTGCAGGGGCTGAACGTGCCCTATCGCGCCGATGAGTTCACCCCCGCGGGGGAGCCGCCGGACGTATTGTTCCGTGATGCGAACTTCGAGGTGTTTTTCGTCCTCGACGAAGGTCGTCGCCTCAATGATGAATGGCGCGACGAACTGCAACGCCGCCGCAGTGCCTTTTCCCTCAGCCAATTGGTACGCCGCGAGGCCAAGCCCAGGCGGATCCCGGCCAACGAGTTCCTGTTGAGACTGGCGCCGACCTTGCGCAAGAAAGCCCACAACTACACAGAGCGGGGCATGGACCTGGGGGAGCTGGACATCATCGCGTTTGCCAGTCTCAAGCGTGAAGTGCTGGACCTCAACAGCCACTTCCCGCCCCCAACCGAATACCTGCGCCAGGGCTGGCGCTCGCTGTCGCTGGTGGGGCCGACCTTCGCCCGGGTGCTGTTCGCCCATCCCGACGCGCCGGATTTCCTGCGAGGCAACCTGGGTCGCAGCATCGTGTTCGATGTCGGGATCAGCTTGTGAAGTCTCATGCCCGGATACATTGCCTGTAACGTCTGTACACTTCGTAACGTCTACCTGACGAGGCCTTTATGACGAGCCGCCTGAACCCCGAAGACCAGAAGCATGTCGAAGAGTACCTGCAACTGTCCCAGCACCGAGTCGAGCGCCGGCCTTTCCGGCCGTGGTTGCTCCTGGTGGTGGTATTGGCCGTGACCATCGGCCTGGGTCTGTTGAGCCGACTGATCAGTTACCTGACGCTTTGAGCAGGTATCGTGCCTCACAACAGTGTTGTGAGGCACGACACCTATGCTCGCGAGGGTAACGGCACCGATTTCCTTTAGCCTTGCGAGATATCCCCATGACTCACCGTATCGTTATCGTTGGCGGCGGCGCCGGCGGCCTGGAGTTGGCTACCCGCCTGGGTAAGACCCTGGGCAAGCGCGGCACGGCCAGCGTGATGCTGGTCGACGCGAACCTGACCCACATCTGGAAACCGCTGCTGCACGAAGTGGCCGCCGGCTCTCTCAACTCCTCCGAAGACGAACTCAATTACGTCGCCCAGGCGAAATGGAACCACTTCGAGTTTCAGCTTGGACGCATGAGCGCCCTGGACCGGGAACGCAAGCGCATCCAACTGGCCGCCACGTATGACGAGGCTGGCCTGGAACTGTTGCCGGCCCGGGAATTGAGCTACGACACTCTGGTGATTGCAGTCGGCAGCACCACCAATGACTTCGGCACCGAGGGCGCGGCGCAGCACTGCCTGTTCCTCGATACCCGCAAGCAGGCCGAACGCTTCCACCAGCAGTTACTCAACCATTACCTGCGCGCCCACGCCGGCCAGACAAACACCGAGGAGCGGATCAGCGTTGCCATCGTCGGTGCCGGGGCCACCGGCGTCGAACTGGCGGCCGAGCTGCACAATGCGGCCCATGAGCTGGCGGCCTATGGCCTGGACCGGATCAAGCCGGAAAACATGCACATCACCCTGATCGAGGCCGGGCCAAGGGTGCTACCGGCATTGCCCGAGCGCATCGGCGGCCCGGTGCACAAGACCCTGGAAAAACTGGGGGTCAACGTGATGACCAATGCCGCCGTCGGCCGGGTCACCGCCGACAGCCTGATCACTGTCGATGGCAACGTGATCGACGCGAGCCTGAAAGTCTGGGCCGCCGGGATTCGCGCCCCGGAATTTCTCAAGGACATCGACGGACTGGAAACCAACCGGATCAATCAGCTATTGGTACTGCCGACCCTACAGACCACCCGCGACGAGAACATCTTCGCCTTCGGCGATTGCGCGGCCTGCCCGCAACCGGACTCCGACCGCAACGTACCGCCCCGTGCCCAGGCTGCGCACCAACAGGCCTCACTGCTGGCCAAGTCTCTGAAACTGCGGATCGAAGGCAAGGCGCTGCCGCACTACAAGTACACCGATTACGGTTCGTTGATTTCCCTGTCACGGTTTTCGGCGGTGGGTAACCTGATGGGCAACCTCACCGGCAGCGTAATGCTCGAAGGCTGGCTGGCGCGGATGTTCTACGTGTCGCTGTACCGCATGCACCAGATGGCGCTGTACGGCATGTTTCGCACGGCCATGCTGATGCTGGGCAGCAAGATCGGGCGCGGGACCGAGCCTCGGCTCAAGTTGCACTGAGCCTTACACGCCGCTTTAGTGAGCAAGCCCGCTCCCACAGTGGAATGCAATCCCTGTGGGAGCGAGCCTGCTCGCGATGACGGCGGTACAGTCAACATCCAGGCTCGACCAGAATCACTACCCGAGCCTGCCATCAATCACACCTGAAACCGCTGCACCATTGTGCGCAGCGAGTTCGCCAGTTGCGACAGCTCATGGCTGGAGGCACTGGTCTGGTCAGCGCCCGTGGCCGAGCGCACGGACAGATCACGAATATTCACCAGATTGCGATCCACTTCGCGGGCCACCTGTGCCTGTTCTTCCGCGGCACTGGCGATCACCAGGTTGCGCTCGTGAATCTCATTGACCGACGCCGTGATGGTCTGCAACGCCTCCCCTGCCCGTTCCGCCATCGCCAGGGTGCTGGCTGCGCGAGAGGAGCTGGCCTGCATGGAGTCCAGGGCCTGGGTGGCACCGGTGCGCATGCCCTGAACCATCTGCTCGATTTCCTGGGTCGATTGCTGCGTGCGATAAGCCAACGCCCGGACTTCGTCCGCCACCACCGCAAAACCGCGACCGCTTTCGCCAGCCCGTGCGGCCTCAATGGCCGCGTTGAGCGCGAGCAGGTTGGTCTGCTCGGCGATGGCCCGGATCACGTCCAGGACCTTGCCGATATCCTGCGACTGGTTCGCCAGGGACTGCACCAGGCCACCGGTCACTTCGACATCGTTGGCGAGGGCGCCAATCGCGTCGACCGTGTCGCTGACCCGCTGCTGCCCAAGGGACGCCGATTCGCTGGACTGGCGCGTGGCATCGGAAGTGGACACCGCGTTGCGCGCCACCTCTTCGACAGCAGTGGTCATTTCGGTGACAGCGGTGGCGGCCTGTTCGATTTCGTTGTTCTGCTGTTGCAGGCTCTGAGTACTGTCGAGGGTGACCACGTTCAGCTCATCGGCCGCCGTTGCCAGCTGCGTCGCCGAGCCACTGATGCTTTGCAACGTATCACGCAGGTTTTGTTGCATGGTCGCCAGCGCCTTGAGCAAGCGGCTCACCTCATCGTTGCCATGGGTTTCGATCGGCCGGGTCAGGTCCCCTTTGGCCACGCTCTCTGCGGCATTCAGTGCCTCGCCCAAGGGCTTGACGATGCTGCGCGTCAGCAGCATCGCCAAGGCCACCGTCGCCAGCGCAGCCAGCACAATGAACAGGGTGACGATCATGCGGGAATTGGCGTAGTGCTCCTGGGACTTCTGGCTCTCGATGGAGACTTGTTTGGAGAACAGCTCCGCCAGATCGTTGAGCTGCTTGCCGGAACCGTCCACGACGGTCTTCATGTCCACCAGCAGCAGCTTGATCAGTTCATCCCGACGCCCCTGCTCGGCGAGGGTGAAGGATTGCGCGATGCCCGCACGGTAGGCGGCAAACGTCTGCTTGAACTGGTCATAGAGCGCTTTGCCTTCAGGCGTCACGACGAGCCGTTCGTAACTGGCGATCTTTTCGCTCAGCTCCTTGTCGCGGGTGTCCATTTGTCCCCGGTAGACCGAAGTGTTCTTCGGATCCTGGTCAAGGGCCATGCGCAGGGAAATGGTGCGAATGCGCAGCATCAATTCACGTATCTCGTCACCGCCGCGAATGCTCGGCAACCACTGGGTTTCAACCGCGACCTCACTGTCGCGGATGCTCGACATCTGCCCCAACGCAAACACCCCGAGCAGCGCCACCAACAGGGCGATCAAGGCAAAACCCAACGCGGCACGGCGGGCGATATTCATCTGACGAAGAAACATAGTGGAATGCCTTTTTTATTGTTGGCGTGAAGTGGGGTCGAATCCCTGTCGGCGGTTTATCGGCTGGTTGTACGACAACTTGAAGCATTGCGCTTTTTCACAGGCAAAAAAAATCCCCGTATCTTTCGATACGGGGATTTTCTATATGGTCGGGGTAAGGGGATTCGAACTCCTGACATCCTGCTCCCAAAGCAGGCGCGCTACCGGACTGCGCTATACCCCGGTAAAAAAAAGGCGACCTTCGCAAGTCGCCTTCCTCGATCAGCGCTTTTGGCCTCTGATCTTGAGATTCGATTCCAGCGAACTGGTTTCAAAAATGGTGGGTCGTGTAGGATTCGAACCTACGACCAATTGGTTAAAAGCCAACTGCTCTACCAACTGAGCTAACGACCCAAATATGGTCGGGGTAAGGGGATTCGAACTCCTGACATCCTGCTCCCAAAGCAGGCGCGCTACCGGACTGCGCTATACCCCGATTGAAATGGCTCCGTGACCAGGACTCGAACCTGGGACCCAATGATTAACAGTCATTTGCTCTACCGACTGAGCTATCACGGAACTGATATTTCAAGTTGCAACATTGAAGCCTGTCGAATCTCGCTTCAACCTCTTCTACTCGTCTGCATCGCTGCGTTCGTGTGTCTGAGGCGCGCTATTCTACAATCTTCAAAACCGCTGTCAACCCCCTAAATTGCTTTCAAGACAATGATTTGCAACTTGTTTTGGATTCCTTCCCGATGAGAAGTAACCCGTGGGTGACTGACTGCGGGGCGCACTTTACAAGCCTTTTCCTTTGAGTTCAACGGCCTGATGAAAAAAATGGCCTCGCAATGCGAGGCCATTCGATCAAAGCACGTGCAAGCTGTCAGTTGAAGACGATTTCGTCGTTCTCCACTGTGCCAGTCACGGTTTCACCGGGCATGAAGCGCCCGGACAATATCAACTGAGCCAACGGGTTCTCGATCCAGCGCTGAATCGCACGCTTGAGCGGTCTTGCGCCATACACCGGGTCGTAACCCACGGCAATCAGCTTGTCCAAGGCTTCGTCGCTCAATTGCAACTTCAGCTCGCGCTCGGTGAGGCGGCTGCGCAGACGGCCCAACTGGATTTCGGTGATACCGGCGATCTGATCACGGGCCAGCGGTTCGAAGATCACCACTTCGTCGACCCGGTTGATGAATTCCGGGCGGAAGTGCGTGGAGATCGCGTCCATCACCGCGGCACGCTGCGCCTCGCGATCCCCCACCAGCTCCTGGATCTGGGCCGAGCCCAGGTTGGAGGTCATCACAATCACGGTATTGCGGAAGTCAACCGTACGCCCGTGACTGTCGGTCAGGCGCCCGTCTTCCAGCACCTGCAACAGGATGTTGAATACATCCGGATGCGCCTTCTCGACCTCATCGAGCAGGATCACCGAGTACGGTTTACGCCGCACGGCCTCAGTCAGGTAGCCGCCCTCTTCATAACCGACGTAGCCCGGTGGGGCACCGATCAGCCGCGCCACGGAATGCTTCTCCATGAACTCGGACATGTCGATGCGCACCATGGCTTCTTCGGTGTCGAAGAGGAATTCGGCCAGCGCTTTGCACAATTCGGTTTTACCGACACCGGTCGGGCCGAGGAACATGAACGAACCGCTTGGACGGTTAGGGTCCGAAAGCCCCGCACGGGACCGACGCACGGCATTGGACACGGCCACGACGGCTTCTTCCTGACCGATCACACGCTGGTGCAGCAGGGTTTCCATCTTCAGCAGTTTGTCGCGCTCGCCTTCGAGCATTTTCGACACCGGAATGCCCGTCCACTTGGACACCACTTCGGCAATTTCTTCCTCGGTCACCTTGCTGCGCAGCAACTGGTTTTCACTCTTGCCGTGCTGATCGACCATTTGCAGGCTGCGCTCCAGGTCCGGGATCACCCCGTACTGCAGCTCGGCCATGCGGTTGAGGTCGCCTTTACGACGAGCCGCCTCCAATTCCTGGCGCGATTGCTCGATCTTCTGCTGAATCTGCGCAGAACCCTGGACTTCGGCTTTTTCCGAGTTCCAGACTTCCTCCAGATCGGAATATTCGCGCTCGTGACGGACGATCTCTTCCTGCAGTTTCTCCAGACGCTTCTTCGCCGCTTCGTCGCTTTCTTTCTTCAAGGCCTGGGATTCGACCTTGAGCTGAATCAGGCGCCGCTCCAAGCGATCCAGCACCTCCGGCTTGGAGTCGATCTCCATGCGGATACGGCTGGCCGCCTCATCGATCAGGTCGATGGCCTTGTCCGGCAACTGGCGGTCGGTGATGTAACGATGGCTGAGCTTGGCCGCCGCGATAATCGCGCCATCGGTGATCGCCACCTTGTGGTGCACCTCATAGCGCTCCTTCAGGCCGCGCAGGATGGCAATGGTGTCTTCCTCGCTCGGCTCGTCCACCAGCACTTTCTGGAAGCGACGTTCAAGGGCCGCGTCCTTCTCGATGTATTGGCGGTACTCGTTGAGGGTGGTCGCGCCGACGCAATGCAACTCACCACGGGCCAGCGCGGGCTTGAGCATGTTGCCGGCATCCATCGAACCTTCGCCCTTGCCGGCACCGACCATGGTGTGCAGTTCGTCGATGAACAGGATGATCTGCCCTTCCTGCTTGGACAGCTCGTTGAGCAGGGCCTTGAGCCGTTCTTCGAACTCGCCACGGTACTTGGCACCGGCAATCAGCGCCCCCATGTCCAGGGACAACAGGCGCTTGCCCTTGAGGCCGTCCGGCACCTCGCCGTTGATGATGCGCTGGGCGAGGCCTTCGGCGATGGCGGTCTTGCCGACGCCGGGTTCACCGATCAGCACCGGGTTGTTCTTGGTGCGACGCTGCAACACCTGGACCGTACGGCGGATTTCGTCGTCGCGGCCGATGACCGGGTCAAGCTTGCCCTCCTCGGCGCGCTTGGTCAGATCGACGGTGTATTTGTCCAGCGCCTGTCGGGACTCCTCGTGGTTGGCGTCGTTTACCGCTTCGCCGCCACGCAGGTTGTTGATGGCATTTTCCAGGGCTTTCTTGCTCACACCCTGGCCAAGCAACAATTTGCCGAGCTTGCTGTTCTCGTCCATGGCGGCGAGCAGCACCAGTTCGCTGGAAATGAACTGATCGCCCTTCTGTTGGGCCAGACGGTCGGCCTGGTTGAGCAGCCGCGCCAGATCCTGGGACATATTCACGTCGCCGGTGGGGTTCTGGATCTTGGGCAAGTGGTCGAGTTCTTTCGCCAGCTCTTTGCGCAGGCTGTTGACGTCAAAGCCCACCTGCATCAGCAGCGGCTTGATGGAACCGCCCTGTTGTTCGAGCATGGCCTGCATCAGATGCGCCGGTTCGATACCGGGATGGTCCATGCCGACAGCCAATGACTGGGCGTCGGACAAGGCCAATTGCAGTTTGCTGGTTAAACGGTCAATACGCATAGGGTCACCTTCCTTTAAAGCAGGCCGGACCTGAAAACCATCCTGAATGAAGAAACCTGCCAGATACCGTTATAGATGTGGTCGATTCTGGAAGTTTCAAGCAACGCGCTATTGATGTAGATCAGCAGAGTCTAGCGTCGATCCAGACCAGGGAGGCGAAGCGACCGGTGCGCGGATTGCGACGGTAGGAAAAGAAACGCGGGTCGTTCACGGTGCACAGCCCGCCGCCGTAGACCGCCGTGACGCCCCGAGCTTTCAGCCGCAGACGTGCCAGCTCATAGATATCAGCCAGGAACTTGCCGGCATTGGGACTGGGTACGAAGGCTTTTGCGGCCTCGGGCAGTGCGGCGGTGAAAACTTCTCGCACCTCGGGCCCGACCTCGAAGGCTTGCGGGCCAATGGCCGGACCGAGCCAGGCCAGCACTTCACCCGGAGAAACTTCAAGGCTATCGAGCGTGGCTTCCAGTACGCCGTTCGCCAGCCCGCGCCAGCCAGCATGGGCCGCCGCGACGCGGGTGCCGGCACGGCTGCAGAAGAGCACGGGCAGGCAGTCCGCAGTCATCGCTGTGCAGGCGATACCCGGCGTAGCGGTCCAACTGGCATCAGCGATAAGCATCTGCGCCGGATCAGCCTCGACCACATTGATTCCATGAACCTGCTGCAACCAGGCCGGGCGAATGGCGAATCGGTCGGTGAGACGGCGACGGTTCTCGGCAACAGCCAACGGGTCGTCGTCCACATGGTTGCCAAGGTTGAGGCTGTCGAACGGCGCCAGACTGACGCCGCCTCCGCGGGTAGTGACGCAGGCCTTTACCCGGGTCGGCGCAGGCCAGTCGGGTATCAGCCAGTCACTCATCCGACGAACGCCTCGCGATCCTGCTTGAGCAGCGTCAGCAGCCAGACGAAGTCATCCGGCAGCGGCGACTCCCAGCTCATGCGCTTGCCGGTGGTCGGATGGTCCAGCTCCAGGAAGCGTGCATGCAGCGCCTGGCGCGGGAAATTCTTCAGGGATTCAACCATCGTCACGCTGGCCGCCGGCGGGATGCGGAAACGACCGCCATAGGCTGGGTCGCCCACCAGCGGGAAATTGATGTGGGCCATGTGCACGCGGATCTGGTGGGTACGACCGGTTTCCAGCTTGACCCGCACATGGGTGTGGGAGCGGAAGCGTTCCAGCACGCGATAATGGCTGACCGCCGGCTTGCCGCCTTCCATCACCGCCATGCGCTGGCGTTGCTGGCCATGACGACCGATGGGGGCATTGATCTTGCCACCCGCGGTGACCACGCCGATCACGATGCATTCATAGATACGACTGACGCTGCGACTTTGCAGCTGCGCGACCAGCTGTGTCTGCGCCTGGATGGTCTTGGCCACCACCATGAGGCCGGTGGTGTCCTTGTCCAGACGATGAACGATGCCGGCGCGCGGGACATTGATGATGTCCGGTACGTGATGCAGCAAGGCATTGAGCAGGGTGCCATCGGCATGGCCCGCCGCCGGGTGCACCACCAGGCCCGCCGGCTTGTTGATCACCAGGATATCGTCGTCTTCATAGACGATGTCCAGGGCAATGTCCTGCGCGACCCATTCACCCTGGGCCTCCTGCTCGGCGGTCAGTTCGAGGACGGCGCCGCCATGGACGATGTCGCGCGGGCGCACGACCGCCCCATCCACTGTCAGGCGGCCGTCCTTGATCCAGGCGGAAAGGCGCGAGCGCGAATGCTCGGCAAAGAGTTGGGCGGCGACTTGATCGAGGCGTTGGCCGCCCAATTCGGACGGCACCTCTGCGCGAAGTTCTATTTTATCGGACATGCTCGGACTGGGCGTCGGCACAGCCTTTGGTTTCGGCTGCGCGCTTGTGGTTAAATACGGCGTCTTTTGCCCCGAGGCTTTTCAACGGGGCGCTCATCATAACAGGACGGCCCCGCCCAAGACAGCGGCCGTCATAGGGACGCAAGCCGCCATGCAAGTGAAACACCTGCTGCTGATCGCCATCCTCGCATTGACTGCTGCTTGCTCGTCGAAGGAAGTCGTAGACGAAAACCTGAGCGAAGTCGAACTGTACCAACAGGCGCAGAACGACCTGGACAACAACAGCTACACCAGCGCCACCGCCAAGCTCAAGGCCCTGGAGTCGCGGTATCCGTTCGGTCGCTACGCCGATCAGGCCCAGCTGGAGCTGATTTACGCCAATTACAAGAACGCCGAGCCGGAAGCTGCGAAATCCGCCGCCGAGCGCTTCATTCGTCTGCACCCGCAGCACCCGAACGTCGATTACGCTTACTACCTCAAGGGCCTGACCTCCTTCGACCAGGACGTCGGCCTGCTGGCGCGCTTCCTGCCGCTGGACATGACCAAGCGTGACCCGGGCGCCGCGCGCGACTCCTACAACGAGTTCGCCCAGCTGACCAGCCGCTTCCCCAACAGCCGCTACTCGCCGGATGCCAAGCAGCGCATGATCTACCTGCGCAACCTGCTGGCCTCCTACGAAATCCACGTGGCCGACTACTACCTGACCCGTCAGGCCTATGTCGCCGCCGCCAACCGTGGCCGCTACGTGGTGGAAAACTTCCAGGAAACCCCATCGGTCGGCGACGGCCTGGCGGTGATGACCGAAGCCTACCAGCGCCTGCACCTGGACGACCTGGCGGCCTCCAGCCTGGAGACCCTCAAGCTGAACTACCCCGATCACCCCTCCCTGGTCGATGGCCAGTTCACCCCACGGGTCGACGAAGCCGACAACCGGTCGTGGCTGAGCAAGGCGACCCTGGGCCTGATCGAATCCCGTCCACCTCTGCCGCCGGGCGAAACCCGCGCCAACCAGGACGTGCAGCGCCAGTTCCAGGACGCCAAGGAAGCCATCCCGAACGAACTCAAGCCCAAGGACGAGAATGGCGATGTGATCGAGGAGGAAGCGCCCGAGCAGGAGTCCGGCGACCGCTCCTGGTTCAGTTACATGACCTTTGGCCTGTTCGACTGAAGCCAAGGCATGCATCCAAAGGGAGACCCGGCGGTCTCCCTTTTTCATGCCTGCCTTTTATTGCGCTGTGCGCCGTTCCGGTCCTTGGCTAAACTGCCGCATCATCAGCCGAAAAGCCGCCCATCATGCTTCGTTTACTGTTCTGGATCGCCTTGATTGCCGCCGCGATATGGTTCTGGCGCAAATTAAAGGCCGCCTCCTCCGCACCGGACGCCCCCCGGGAGCAAGACGCACCGCCCATGGTTCGTTGCGCCCACTGCGGCGTACACCTTCCCCGTGACCGGGCGCTGGCGCTCGAGCAACAGTGGTATTGCAGCCAGGCTCACCTCGAGCAAGGCCCGGGCCCTCGTGATCGCTGAGGCTTCGAGCCCTCGCGTCAAGCAGACGCAGCGCCTGCTGCGCCTGTATCACCTGTACCGCCTGAGCATCGGCATCACCCTCGTACTGTTGATCTCCAGCAACATGGACTACCGTCTGCTGGAGTACGCCAACGACGACCTGCTACGAAGCGGTAGCTGGTTGTACCTGGTACTCAACATCCTGCTGGTGGTGTTTCTGGAAAATACCCGCCGCCCAGCACGGCTGTTCGGCCTGGCTCTGACCGACGTATTGCTGCTGTCGTGGCTGTTCTTCGCCGCGGGCGGTGCCCCTAGCGCCATCGGCAACCTGCTCATCGTCTCGGTGGCCATCGGCAACACCCTGCTGCGAGACCGAATCGGCCTGTTGATCGCGGCCGTCGCCACCCTCGGCATCGTCAGCTCGACCTTTTTCCTGGGTCTCAGCGACTCGAACCGACCCAGCAGCTATCTGCAGGCCGGCACCCTTGGGGCCTTGTGCTTTGCCGCCGCCCTGTTGGTGCAGGGCCTGACCCGGCGCCTGGAGGCCAGCGAAACACTGGCCGAACAGCGGGCCAGCGAGGTGATCGGACTCGAAGCGCTCAACGCGTTGATCCTGCAGCGCATGCGCACCGGGATCCTGGTCCTCGACCGGCAGCGACGGGTGCAGTTGGCCAACGAAAGCGCACTGAACCTGCTGGGCATGCACGACCTGGTCGGCCAGCCGATCGATGATTACTCCAGCGATCTGGTCGAGTGCCTGACCTTGTGGCAGAACAACCCCAGCCTGCGTCCACCAAGCCTGACCATCGCCGGCACGGGCCTGACCCTGCAACCGAGCTTCATCGCCCTGGGGCACAATGAACAGCACCAGATCCTGGTCTTTCTCGAAGACCTGGCCCAAGTGGCCCAACACGCGCAGCAGCTTAAACTCGCCTCCCTGGGACGTCTTACAGCCGGTATCGCCCATGAAATCCGCAACCCCTTGGGGGCGATCAGCCACGCGGCACAATTGCTGCGCGAATCCGAGGAACTGAACGACGCGGATCGGCGTCTGACGCAGATTATTCAAGATCACTCCCAACGAATGAACCGCGTCATTGAAAATGTCCTGCAGCTGTCCCGCCGCCAGCAAACCACTCCCCAGCGCCTGGACCTGCGAGCCTGGCTCGGCCAATTCGTCCGGCAGGCCCGCGAAAACGCGACCGGGCACCAGCAGTTGCACCTGAGCATCGATCCGGGCGACTACGCCACGCTCATGGACCCCGATCAGTTGACCCAAGTGTTGGACAACCTCCTGCGCAACGCCTGGCGCCACAGTGCGCAGGTCCATGAGCAAGCCGAGGCCTGGCTGAAGCTCTTCATCGATCCCCACAGCCATCTGCCCACGCTGGACATCATCGACAACGGCCCCGGCGTGACACCGGACCAGCAGGCACACCTGTTCGAGCCTTTTTTCACCACCAGCAGCCAGGGCACCGGCCTTGGTCTCTATCTGTCCCGTGAGCTGTGCGAAAGCAACCAGGCCCGCCTAGACTTCAAACCACGCCAAGGCGGCGGCTGCTTTCGCATCACCTTTGCTCACGGACGGAAACAGATTTGAATACACGCTCACGGCAACGAATCCTGATCGTCGACGACGAGCCGGACATCCGCGAACTCCTGGACATCACCCTGGGACGGATGAAACTCGACACCCGCAGCGCCAAGAACCTTGCCGAAGCCCAGGCCCTGCTGGCCGGCGAAGCGTTCGATCTGTGCCTGACCGACATGCGCCTGCCCGACGGCACCGGCCTGGAGCTGGTGCAACACATCCAGCAACGTTTTCCCCAACTGCCCGTGGCGATGATTACCGCCTACGGCAGTCTGGAAACCGCTATCGACGCCCTGAAGGCCGGGGCTTTTGATTTTCTGACCAAGCCGGTCGACCTGGGGCGGCTGCGGGAACTGGTCAGCAGTGCCCTGCGCTTACCGTCGGTCGCCGTCCCGACCACCACCATCGAGCGTTGCCTGCTGGGCGATTCTCCACCGATGCGCAATGTGCGCAAACAGATCGAGAAACTCGCTCGTAGCCAGGCACCGGTGTATATCAGCGGGGAATCGGGGTGCGGCAAGGAACTGGTGGCGCGGCTGATCCATGAACAGGGTCCTCGCTCCAACCAGGGATTCGTACCGGTCAACTGTGGGGCGATTCCGACGGAACTGATGGAAAGCGAGTTTTTCGGCCACCGAAAGGGCAGTTTCAGCGGCGCCATCGAGGACAAGCCCGGCCTGTTCCAGGCCGCTCACGGCGGGACGCTGTTCCTTGATGAAGTGGCCGACCTGCCCCTGGCGATGCAAGTCAAACTGTTGCGAGCGATTCAGGAAAAGGCCGTGCGCGCCGTTGGCGGCCAGCAGGAGGAAGTGGTGGATGTACGAATCCTCTGCGCGACTCACAAAGACCTGGGCGCCGAAGTTGCCGCCGGACGCTTCCGCCAGGACCTTTATTACCGCCTGAACGTTATCGAACTGCGCGTCCCGCCCCTTCGCGAACGCCGCGAAGACATCGAACCACTGGCCAACCACATGCTCCAGCGCCTGGCCGTCAACACTGGCAATCCCCCCGCCAAGCTTCACCCCCATGCCGTGGCAGCCCTTAAGAACTATCGCTTCCCCGGCAATGTGCGAGAGCTGGAAAACATGCTCGAACGCGCCTATACGCTCTGCGAACACCAACAGATCGAAGCCGGCGACCTGCGCCTGTCCGAAGGCACCAGCCCCACCGAAGTCGCCAGCCCCGACCTGACACGGGTCGACAACCTGGAAGACTACCTGGAAGACGTCGAGCGCAAGCTCATCCTCCAGGCCCTGGAAGAAACCCGCTGGAACCGCACAGCGGCGGCGCAGCGGTTGAAACTGTCGTTTCGGTCGATGCGGTATCGGTTGAAGAAGTTGGGGTTGGATTGAGAGGTGTCAGAGTCAGCATGACCAATGGCAGGGCTCACATTCCTACCAATCGGTGGTGGCTGTCAGACCGTCATCGCGAGCAAGCTCGCTCCCACAATGGCTCTGTGTATACCTTTGAGAGCCGTGTCGAGCTATAAGTCGCGCCGCGGCTTTTGATCTTCCGCCCCTTCGGAAGGCTGAGCGCAGGCATTCATCAGGGGGATGGCGCGCAGCGCCGTTCGACGCAGTCGAACCCATCGAGTGGAGGTCAAGCGCAGCGGACCGGAGCCGATGCCCCCCTGATGAATGCCGGAGCGAAGGAACCCCGAGCCTTGGCGAGGGGCCGTACGCTGGGGCGAGCCTTTTTGGTTACTTTTGGCTGGGCCGGCATTCCGGGCGTTTGCCAAAAGTGACCCGCTGTAAAAGCAGAACCGTAGGCAGCCGCTACCGCAGCAATGGATATACACCCGTTTAACAGAATTCCGGACACTGCCATCGCCAGCAAGCTTTGCTCCCACAGAGTGAACTGCCCCCAGAAAAACAGCCCAGAGGACACCCAGATCAGAGCCTACAACCGCCCGGCAGGCGCATACGGCGCAGGATCGATCACCGGCTCACGCCCCAACATCAAATCAGCAAACAACTGACACGACGCCGGCGCCAGCACCAACCCATTGCGGAAATGTCCGCAGTTGAGCCACAGACCCGCAACGCCCGGCACTTCACCGATATACGGGATACCCTCCGGCGAACCGGGTCGCAACCCCGCCCAATGCCCAACCACCTCAGCATCGGCCAGGGCCGGGATCAACTGCTGCGCAGAAGCCTTCAGGCTTTGCAGCGCGTTATCGGTCGGCGTCTTGTCAAAACCTTCGCGCTCCAGGGTGCTGCCCACCAGAATATGTCCGTCGCGACGCGGAATCGCATAACGGCCCTTGGCCAGGACCATGCTCGACAGGAAATCCGACGCGCACTTGTACAGGATCATCTGACCCTTGACCGGCTCGACCGGCAACTTCAGCCCTAACGTCTTGAGCAACTCACCGCTCCAGGCGCCTGCGGCCAGTACCACTTGATCGCCACGAATCGGTCCGGTCGAACTCTCTACCCCGACAACCCGCTCACCGTCGCGGATGAACCCGCCGACCTCACAGTGCTCATGAAGCGTGACATTGGGCAGCGCCAGCAAGGCAGCCTTGAGGGACTTCACCAACCGGGGGTTGCGCACGTTGGCAACGTCGGCCATGTAGATCGCTCGGGAAAACCCCGCCCCCAGCACCGGCACGGCATCATGGACAGCAGAGATATCCACAGCCTTCAACGGACGCCCTTCCCGCCTGGCCCAGGCCAGCGCTTCGTCCTGATCGTCCAGGTCCAGCCAATACAGACCGGTAACATGCACTTGCGGGTCGACCCCGGTGGCCGCGAGCAGACGCTGCCCCAGCTGTGGATAAAAATCCTGCGACCAATGCGCCAGTGCCGTGACAGCCGGGCTATAGCGCCAGGGGTAGAGCGGCGACACAATACCGCCACCGGCCCAGGACGACTCCTGGCCAACACTGGAACGGTCCAGCAGAACCACGCGTTGGCCTTCCGAGGCCAGATTGAACGCCGTCAGCAGGCCGATGACTCCGCCGCCGACAATCACCACTTGCTGTTGCCTGGTCATGTTCTGATTCGACTCATAAGACAGGGGCGCAAACGGCGCCCGAATGAAAAACTCAGCGACCCCAGCAATCCTTGGCGGTCAAGCCGGCAGCGGCATTGAGCATGCTTCGCGCCCCCGTGTTGTTGATCGTGAAATCGCCACACTTGTCCGTAGCCATGGACGAACCGCTTTTGCGCACGGCGGTCAAGGTAAAGCTCTGGTCCGCCAGCGTCTGTGTAATGGTGTAGAAATCATTGCCACTGCTCAGCCCGGTGGCATTGGTGTACACGTTGTTCTTCGAGTAGTAGCGCTCGAGGATCTGAGCCTGCTCCGATAGCAGACTGGCTATTTCGGTACGTCGGCCTTTTTTCATGTACTCGGTCAGGCTCGGGTAGCCGACGGTGATCACGATACCAATGATGGCGATCACGATCATGATTTCAATCAAGGTAAAACCCCGGTTGGATTTGCGCATACCTACCTCTTACTGTATTTGCCGCCACATGATGCGACGGCTGCCGCCAACGGCTTTCCCCAGCAGGTCGGTAATACCGCCTCCGGAATCGTTCACGACCATGTTGGTGGCTCCGTTGGCACTGACGACTGCACTCAGGGTCGGGATACCACCGGTGAAAACCACCCCGGCGGAGATCGTATCGAGGCTGCTGAGTGTGCCGTCCCCGTTGGTATCGAGCACCGCATAGTTGAGCATCTTACCGTTGAAAGCATCCACTTCGATCAGTTTGCCTGTACCGAAGCTGGCACAGGGGTCGGTGGTGTCCACCGCGGCGGTGGTGAAGACCACACGCCCGAGCACCAGGTTGGCCGGGTTGATGACCCGCTCCCCGGTCAACGCATTGTTGTACACCAGAGGCAAGTACCAGCCTTTTTTCGCTGGGTAAGTCACGTCGGTCTGGCTGGTGGTCACGAACTGCCCCGTGCTGCCTGAAAACACGCCGGTGATCGACTGGGCCTGCAGACTCGACACCGTGATCGCCCCGGCGCCACCGACGGCATCCCAGATCGAATAGAACGCTTGCAAGTCCTTGTTGAGCTTGTCGGCTGTTTCATTGAACTTGCCGGTGCCGAAGAACACCTGGACCCCGCCCTGGGGGTTGTCCGCCAACAAAGGCTGCACGGTGATCGGCTGGGTCGCGCCGCCCGGCGCGGTGAACAAGGGTTGGCCGGCAAATGCCACGCCCCAGGTGTTCGGAGAGGTGCCGCTGAGGTCGAACTTCCACATCCGTCCCTTCAAGTCGCCACCATAGGCCGCCTGGACCACGTTCTGGGAGTTGACCCGAAGCTTGACCGAGGACAAGCCATTATCGGTCTCGCTGCTGTTGATGACGATTTTCCTGATCAACGATCCGTCACGGATATCCACCACGTACAACGCCGCCACGCCGGAGTTGCTGCCGTAGCCATTGGAAATGAAGGCGGCCCAGCGACCATCCGCCAGACGAGCTACCTCGGGGCGCGCGTAGGCGTAGCCCAGGTCATTGAAAGTGTGCGCCGTGTTGGCAACGGTCGGCGCGCTGATTTCCCACAACGCCCGGATCGTGTTGCCTGCCGTCGCGTCGTACAGCTGAACGGCAAAGAATGATTTGCCCCCGGCCCCTGTTCCCCCAACGGCAACGGTCTTCCAGGCGCTGCCCGATTGCGTATCGAACACCCCGACCTGCCCGTCCACCAGGAACTTGTGGCTGACTCCGTTGATGTAGTTGACGTCGGCAATGGACTGCAGCGATGGCAGTACGCTCGACGGCATGTAGGCGTAGCGTCGCGTGCCATTGGCGCTGTTGATGACATTGAAGAAACCGTCGTTGGCGTTCACCACCAGGCTGCTGTTCATGCTCGCGGCCTTGGTTGTCAGGTACGTGCTGTAACTGGTGTCGTTCACCAGGTCCGCGGCAGTCTGGTCATTGGGCGATGCCAGCACCAGGGGTGAGTTGATGATGTCTCCCAGCAACAGGCTGCGCACCTTCAGGCCGGTTTTGTTGGTGCCCTTGCTCCACTCCACCAGATCGTTGCCGGTGATCCCCGTAGGCAGGTTCTGGCTGAGACTGACTTGCTGGGCGGGCGAAAAGTTGGCGTAGGCCAACGTTACCGGCACGTTGGTCGCGGTGTTCCATGACTGGTAAATCGGCGCCGTGGCGCCGGGTACGATGGTGGTGTTGGTGGTCCACTGCACCGCCGCCGTGTTGACCGTGCCTGTCGAGTTGAAGCCGAATGCCCGGATGGTGCCGTGCCAGTCCTTGGGGTCGTAGGTGGTCTGGTAGAAACTGGATGTGCTGGAGAGCGTGGCGCTGTTGGCGGTGCCGCCGCCCCCTGATCCGGCCTTGGATGTGATGTCGCTCAGGGCCGATGACAGAGCCGAGTTCAGGCCTTCGCTGTCGCTCGCCGGGTAATACCGGCCAGCACCGTAACGGGCAGCATCGGACAGCATCTGGTTGTTGACAGCGAAACCGACGGTGTAGGTGTTGAGGTACTGTCGGGGAAAGTCCGTCGAGTTCCAACTCTTGCCAGTAGCATCGGTGCCGGTGGAGCGCATATCGATGTCGAAGGCGAATTTGGCGATGTCGTCCAGGTAAAGCGTGTCGCCCTCGGCATCGCCACTGAGGTTGTCGCCATCGTTGGTGCCGATGCCATCCCAGTTCGGCAAGCGTGGACCGCCCGTCGAGGTCGCCTGCGGGTCGTTAGTGGGAAAGGTCCGGTCGAACGTGGGCAGGCCATCGGTGATCACCACACCGAAGTTTTTTTGGCACCGATACTGGATCGGGCTGGTGTAGGTGCTGGGGGTGCCGTTGTAGTACGGTGCCATGCCCCTGAAGTAGCGGGTGACTTCGTAGTAACTCTCGGCCAGTGGCGTGTTCGCGACAGCGCCCAAACCATTGATGGCGTTGACCAGCGCTGTGTAGTTGGAGTTGGCCTGGGTCTGGGTGACACTGCCGCTGACGGGCGATAGGTCGCTGATGGCCCGGACAATGTACCCCCCCGGGCCGGAGTTCCCACTATTGGGCGGATTGAAAGTGGCCAGGCCAATGCGCAAGGCGCGGTTGCTGGCGACCAGATCGTTGGAAACGTCACGCGCCACGTTTATCCGATAGTCGGAGGGGATCACGCCTGTGGTGAAGTCCCGGCTCGAACCATTGGCCAAGGTTACGAGATAGGCCAGGTACCTGGCGGTATAACGGGTATTACCGCCGCCCACGGGATCTGGAAGTCGAAGACAGACCCGGCCAATGCCGGAGCGATAGAAACCGTACCAGCCAGACGAACAGCCACCACGCAGCAGGCTCAGCAACAGGATATTCGAGTCGTCCAGGTCTAACTCATACCTTTCATTGCAATTGCTGCTGGTGCTGCATGCATACGTGCGCGTTTGCGCCGCCGTTGGATCGAACCCCGCCGCCCAGATGATGTTGTTCATACTCCCCGAGTCATCGATCAGCAGCATCACGTTCGGCGTTACCGCAGCTGCACTCAGCAATGGCGAATCCGATGGCGTGAAGGCATGGACCGGAGCTGTGAGATAAAGGCTGAGCAGTACGCCCCACAGCGCCTGCCTCCAGCCACGAAGAGCCTCAATATTTCGCATAGACGCTCTCCACAACGCTGCGCTGGTTATTGCCCACCACCGCCACCGCCGTGATCCGGTACAGGGTCGCCGACGTATTGCTGGGCACGTTGACCGCCGTGAGCGTGGTGCCAATGTTCTGCACGCCATAGAACCCGCCAGGAACGGCAATCCAGTTGACCCCGGAGGTGGAATTGCGCCCCGCCGCCGTCAGGGTCGCCGACTCGGCCGGCGGCGCGCATTGGATCGCGGTGGTACAAACCGGCAATGAATAGGTCTCCACCTGCACGGCGCTTTCGCCCATCCTCAACGCCGCCTCGGCCAACTGGAACGACTGGTTACGCAGCATGGTGCTACTGGTCATCTTTTCCTGGAGGGTGGCGCTCTGCATCGACGACAGGCCGATGAGCGTCAGGAGCAGCAGAAAGACGAGACTCACCAGCAAGGCCATGCCACGTTGGTTGTGTCGAGTGGACGTCAGCATCATGAGTCGCCCCTCACAACAACCGGTTGCGCAAAGCGGCAACCACGTTGTAGGTCTGATCGCGCACCACGTTTCTGGGGTCGAAGAGCGTCAAAGTCAGGCGTACGCTACGGATCAGTGCCGGGTCGGACGGATTGCTGTTATAGCTCGATGCCGCAATGTCCGTAGCGCTGCTGGCCACGCCGAACGTCACGGTGAAGGCCCGCACGTTATCCACCAGCACCGCCATGGTCGGGTTGCCGGGCCCGGAGCCCATCAACAACTGATTATTGCTGAAGCCGTAGATCAACCGTCTTATCGGGAACGCCATCTGCCCCGCCGCTGGCGCCCGCACGCCGGTGTAGGCAGTGGCCGAAGTGCGGCAATCGGACACCACGGTCCAGGCCGGCACACCGCCACTGCTGCCTACATCCGCGGTCACCAGGGTCAGCCTCAGGTTGGCGTTGTCCCAGCGAATGGGCGTGACCTGGCTGGCATTGAAATCCCCTGCCTGGGACGCATCGGTGATGCTTCCCAGGCAGCCGAACATGCCCACCATGCGAAGCTCCTGAAGCATCTTGCTCAGTGCGAAGCGAGCGTCTTCCTGCATCACCGCCGCGGCGTCCTGACTGATATAGGTGTTCTTCGCGGCGATGAAGATCTGCACCACACCCAGCACCACGACCAGGCTGAGCACCAGCGCGATCATCAATTCAATCAGACCGAAGCCCCGACAGCGTCTGTTCATGGCGTCGCCACCGGGTCGACGGCAACGCGGCTGGTCAGCACGAAGCTGCGTCGCGCCTCGGCCGCATTGCTCGTATTGGCGGCTCGCGCATCGTCCCAGGAAATGGTGATGGTGTAGACCCGCTGGTTCAGTGCAACGGTGCCGGTGGCCGTGGCACCGCCGAAGGCGATGATGTTGGTCTTGAAATCGTAAAGATCCTGGTCCCTCGCCACGTTGAGGTTCGGCGAGCTGGGTGGCGTGACGGTGTAGTCCGCACCGGAATTGGCGCGAATGCGGTCCAGCAGGTCATAAGCGATGAAACTGGCCTGGCTGGTCATGCGCGAACTGTCGGTGTACTTGAGCGCATTGAGCTGGATCATTGCCGCCCCCAGCAAGCCCACGCCGAGGATCAGCATCGCCACCAACACCTCGATCAGCGTCATGCCCTCCTGTGTCCTTTTACTGCAATCCGTCATCCGCAACTTCCACCCAATACGATTCGTCCGTTGAGGCAAACACTCAGCGACCTGCTCTGTGTCCCTCGCACATAATTGAAGGTCACCGGCGTGGTCGATGCCGACAACCCTCCGAGGTTGTTGAAATCAATGCGGGTTACCTCTGAGGTTAGCGTCAGAGTCGCACCGCTGCTCATCGCTGGAACAACCCGCAATACATTGGCTGGCGTGCCCGTGCTGTCGTATACCGTCAGTTCGCTGCTCCAGGCGCTGCCAAGGATCGTGGGGCGAATGCGTATCGTGGCGCCGCGGTCGATCGCGGTCATGCGGGCAAAATTCAGCGCCCGGCGCAGATCGCCGATCTCGGTGTCGGCCTTGGTGCGCTGCATCGAGCCGGTGAATGCAGGCACCGCCATCGTGATGAGGACCAGCAACACGCCGAGGGCGACCAGCACCTCGATCAGCGTGAAACCTTTTGTACGAAGATCCATCGATGCCCTCCGCCGACGTCGGCTATACCTGCCTCTACAAGCTAGAACAAACCATTGCCACAACAAGCCCTGCCCCACCATTGATTGCACTACCACGCCGTTCCACGCTCTCCAGGGAGGAGACGCCATGCACCAACAGGGCTTCAGTCTGATCGAACTGCTCATGGGACTGGCAATTGCCGCGATTGTTCTGCCATGGGCTGGATCCGGCTACAAAGCCCTCATCGAGTCCATCGAGCGCAAGGAAGCCGCCCGCCTGTTGGCCAGCGGCTTGCGTACCGCACGAAGCGAAGCCATCACACGCAACCAAACGGTGGCGATCAAAGGAATAGACAACGATTGGAGCCAAGGGTGGCAAATCATCCAGGACGGAGATGACCAGGCGTTGCTGATACAGCGCAGCAGCGGTGCTCGCATCATCGGCAACTGGGCGGTGAAGCATTCGGTGAGGTTCGCCGGTCATGGGCAGGCGCTGCTGCCCAGTGGCGCGTTTCAAGCGGGCACTCTACACATTTGCGCGAAACACCAGCCGGTCAGCCACCACCAGGTGGTGCTGTCGCGTACCGGGCGCGTCAGCCTGCGCAGCAAGGAGGCCGAGCAGGCGCTATGCGAGTTAAAGGAGGGAGCGGACCCGTAGTTCCTTGGGCATGGAAAAGGTGATGTTTTCCTCGCGACCGGCCAGCTCGTCGGCCCCGGTGGCGCCCCAGGCCTGCAATTGCTGGATCACGCCACGCACCAACACCTCCGGTGCTGAAGCACCGGCGGTAATACCGATGTGCTCGACGCCCTCGAACCAGCTGCGTTGCATGTCCTCGGCACCGTCGATCAGGTACGCCGGCGTCCCCATGCGCTCGGCCAGCTCACGCAAGCGGTTGGAGTTGGAACTGTTCGGGCTACCGACCACCAGTACGACATCGCACTCGTCGGCCAATTGCTTGACCGCATCCTGACGGTTCTGGGTGGCGTAGCAGATATCATCCTTGCGCGGCCCGCCAATAGCCGGGAAGCGCGTACGCAGGGCGTCGATCACGCGGCTGGTGTCATCCATCGACAAGGTGGTCTGGGTGACGAAGGCCAGTTTTTCCGGGTTACGCACCTGCAAGGCCGCCACGTCTTCCTCATCCTCGACCAGGTAGATCGCACCGCCATTGCTGGCGTCGTACTGCCCCATGGTGCCTTCGACTTCCGGGTGCCCTTCGTGGCCAATCAGAATGCATTCACGGCCGTCGCGGCTGTAGCGGGCCACTTCGATATGTACCTTGGTCACCAGCGGGCAGGTCGCGTCGAACACCTTCAGGCCACGGCCAGCGGCTTCGGTCCGCACGGCCTGGGAAACCCCGTGGGCACTGAAAATCACGATGACATCATCCGGCACCTGGTCCAGCTCCTCGACGAAAATGGCCCCGCGACTGCGCAGGTCTTCGACGACGAATTTGTTGTGGACCACTTCATGGCGCACATAGATGGGCGGCCCGAAGACTTCCAGGGCGCGGTTGACGATTTCGATCGCCCGGTCCACCCCGGCGCAGAAGCCACGGGGGTTGGCGAGTTTGATTTGCATGCTGTGCCTCGTGTCTTGCGCAAGGACTGATCACTTGCCAGGAACAATGGGTATCTCATTTGGGAGCGAATCTGTGGGAGCAAAGCTTGCTCGCGATGAACGATGACACGATCCTTCAGTTGAAACGTGTCGCCTGCATCGCGGGCAAGCCTTGCTCCCACAGGCTCGCCCACACAGCCAATCGAACAGTGCTTAAACCGCCTTGACGTCGAGGATTTCCACTTCGAAGTTCAAGGTCTTGCCCGCCAGCGGGTGGTTGAAGTCCACGGTCACCTGGGCGTCGTCAAATGCCTTCACCACGCCCGGCAGTTCGGTATTGGCGGCGTCGTTGAAAATCACCAGCAGGCCTTCGGACAGCTCCATGTCCTGGAACTGAGAGCGTGGCATGGTCTGCACGTTCTGCGGGTTGGGCTGACCAAAGGCGTTTTCCGGCGCAACGACTACGGTGCGCTTGTCACCGGCCTTGAAACCGAAGATCGCCGCTTCGAAGCCTGGCAGCAGGTTGCCATCACCGACCTTGAACACGGCCGGGGCCTTGTCGAAGGTGCTGTCGACGGTGTCGCCGTTTTCCAGGTGCAGGGCGAAGTGAAGTTTCACTTCAGTGTTTTGAGCGATGCGCTGCTCAGTCATGGACGGCTTCTCCGGTTTTCTTGCTCTTGAACATATCCAGCGCGAGCATCACGGCGCCCACGGTGATGGCGCTGTCGGCAAAGTTGAACGCCGGGAAATACCAGCGGTTCTGCCAATGCACCAGGATAAAATCGATCACGTGGCCCAGGACAATGCGGTCGTAGAGATTGCCCAGCGCGCCACCCAGCACCAGGGCCAGCGCCACGGCCAGCCAGGTTTCGTTGCGACCCAGCCGCTTGAGCCAGACCACCAGCACACCGCTGACCGCTATCGCGATCAGTGCAAAGAGCCAGCGCTGCCAGCCCGAACTGTCGGCCAGGAAGCTGAAGGCCGCGCCAGTGTTGTAGGCCAGGGTCCAGCTGAAGTAGTCGGGAATGACCACGATCTGCTGGTACAGGGTCAGCGAGCTTTCGAAGTAGAACTTGCTGGCCTGGTCGATGACCAGTACCAGCACGCTCAACCAGAGCCAGCTCAGCCGTCCGAAACGGCCTGCTGCATTAGGCATAGTGGCGAACCTCACCGCTGCCGCTGATGTTATCGACGCAACGACCGCAAATTTCCGGATGCTCCGGGTTCACGCCGACGTCTTCGCGGCAATGCCAGCAACGGGCGCACTTGACGAAGCTCGACTTGACCACCTTGAGCTTCAGGCCGGCCACTTCAGTGACCACCGCATCGACCGGTGCCTGTACCAACGGGGCGACACTGGCGGTGGAGGTGATCAATACGAAGCGCAGCTCGTTACCCAACTTGGCCAGGTCGGTGGCCAAAGCCTCTTCGGCATAGAGGGTCACTTCGGCCTGCAGGCTGCCACCTACGGCCTTGGCCGCACGCTGGATTTCCATTTCCTTGTTGACCGCGGCCTTGACCGACATGATCCGGTCCCAATAGGCACGGTCCAGCTCGAAACCTTGCGGCAATTCGGTCAGTCCTTCGTACCAGGTGTTGAGCATCACCGATTCGTTGCGCTCGCCCGGCAGGTATTCCCACAGCTCATCGGCAGTGAACGCCAGGATCGGCGCGATCCAGCGCACCAGCGCCTCGCTGATGTGGAACAGCGCGGTCTGGCATGAACGACGGGCCTTGCTGTTGGCGCCGGTGGTGTACTGGCGATCCTTGATGATGTCGAGGTAGAAACCACCCAGCTCCTGCACGCAGAAATTGTGGATCTTGGAGTAGACGTTCCAGAAGCGGTATTCGCCGTAGTGCTCCTGCAATTCGCGTTGCAGCAGCAGGGTACGATCCACGGCCCAGCGGTCCAGGGCGAGCATGTCCTCGGCCGGCAGCAGGTCGGTGGCCGGGTTGAAGCCGGTCAGGTTCGAGAGCAGGAAGCGCGCGGTATTGCGGATACGCCGGTAGGCGTCGGCACTGCGCTGCAGGATCTGCTCGGAAACCGCCATCTCGCCCGAATAGTCGGTGGACGCGACCCACAGGCGCATGATGTCGGCGCCCAGGGTGTCGTTGACTTTCTGCGGCGCAATCACGTTGCCCAAGGACTTGGACATCTTGCGGCCGGCCTCGTCCACGGTGAAACCATGGGTCAGCAGTTCGCGGTACGGCGCATGCTCATCAATGGCGCAACCGGTCAGCAAGGACGAATGGAACCAGCCCCGATGCTGGTCCGAACCTTCCAGGTAAAGGTCGGCACGCGGGCCGGCCTCGTGGCCCATCGGGTGCGAGCCGCGCAGCACGTGCCAGTGGGTGGTACCGGAGTCGAACCAGACGTCCAGGGTGTCGCTGATCTTGTCGTACAGCGGCGCTTCATCGCCCAACAGCTCGGCGGCGTCCAGCTTGAACCAGGCCTCGATGCCCTCGGCTTCGACGCGCTTGGCCACTTCTTCCATCAGCTCGACGGTGCGCGGGTGCAGCTCGCCGCTTTCCTTGTTCAGGAAGAACGGAATCGGCACGCCCCAGTTGCGCTGGCGGGAGATGCACCAGTCCGGACGGTTGGCGATCATCGAGTGCAGGCGCGCCTGGCCCCAGGCCGGAACGAACCTGGTGTTTTCGATGGCCTTGAGCGAGCGCTGACGCAGGGTTTCGCCGCTGGTGGGCTGCTTGTCCATGCCGATGAACCACTGCGCGGTGGCGCGGTAGATCAGCGGAGTCTTGTGGCGCCAGCAGTGCATGTAGCTGTGTTCGATAACAGTGGTGTGCAGCAGCGCGCCGACTTCAGTCAGTTTGTCGACGATGGCCGGGTTGGCTTTCCAGATGAACTGGCCACCGAAGAATTCCAGGGACGGCACGTATACGCCGTTGCTCTGGACCGGATTGAGGATGTCGTCGTTGACCATGCCGTACTTCTTGCAGGTCACGAAGTCGTCCACGCCATAGGCCGGCGCGGAGTGAACCACACCCGTGCCCGCACCCAGCTCCACGTAGTCGGCCAGGTACACCGGCGACAGGCGGTCATAGAACGGATGACGGAAATTGATGAGCTCCAGCGCCGAACCCGGCGCAGTGGCCAGCACCGAGCCTTCCAGGCCATAGCGGGTCAGGCAGGATTCGACAAGCTCTTCGGCCAGCACCAGCAGCTTGTCGCCCACGTCAACCAAGGCATAGTTGAACTCCGGATGGACATTCAGCGCCTGGTTGGCCGGAATGGTCCACGGGGTGGTAGTCCAGATCACGATGGCGGCCGGCTTGCTCAGCTTGCCCAGGCCGAAAGCACTGGCGAGCTTGTCTTCGTCGGCGATCGGGAACGCCACGTCGATGGTCGACGACTTCTTGTTCTCGTACTCGACTTCCGCCTCGGCCAGGGCCGAACCGCAATCGAAGCACCAGTTCACCGGCTTGAGGCCCTTGAACACGAAGCCGCCCTCGACGATTTTCGCCAGGGCACGGATTTCGCCGGCTTCGTTCTTGAAATCCATGGTTTTGTACGGGTTGGCGAAGTCGCCCAGTACGCCGAGGCGGATGAATTCGGACTTCTGCCCTTCGATCTGCTCGGTGGCGTAGGCACGGCACAGCTCGCGGGTCTTCTCCGCGCCCAGGTTCTTGCCGTGGGTCACTTCCACCTTGTGCTCGATCGGCAGGCCGTGGCAATCCCAGCCCGGGACATAAGGCGCATCAAAACCCGACAGGGTCTTGGAGCGAACGATCATGTCCTTGAGAATCTTGTTCAGCGCGTGACCGATGTGAATGGTGCCGTTGGCGTACGGAGGGCCGTCGTGCAGGACGAACTTCGGACGATCCTTGCCAATCTCGCGCAACTTTCCGTACAGGCCAATGCTGTCCCAACGCTGCAGAATCTGTGGTTCGCGCTGAGGCAGGCCGGCCTTCATTGGGAAGGCGGTGTCCGGAAGGTTTAGCGTGGCTTTATAGTCGGTCATTTAAGGCTCTTCATTAGCGATTGGCGCTGGTTGCGACAAGGGCACGGGCGGCGGCGATATCGGCATGGATCGCCGTCTTGAGCGCCTCCAGAGAGGCAAAACGCTGCTCTTCACGCAGCTTATGGTGGAAAACCACCGTCAAACGCCGGTCATACAGATCGCCGGCAAAATCCAGAACATGTACTTCGAGATGGGCCTTGCCATCTCCCTGGACCGTGGGGCGTACGCCGATATTGGCGACACCGGGCCAGGTTTTGCCGTCGATTTCGACACTTACCAGGTACACACCGGTCAATGGCACGCGACGGCGCTTGAGTTGCACGTTGGCAGTCGGCGTTCCCAACTGGCGCGCCAGCTTCTGCCCGTGCAGGATCCGTCCCGCGATCCGGTAAGGCCGCCCGAGCAAGCGTTCGGCCAATGCGAAATCGGCGGCCGCCAGGGCGTTGCGAACCTGGGTGCTGCTGACTCGCAAGCCATCAATCTCGACGGTCTGCGCCGCTTCGACAGTGAAGCCATGGGCGATACCGGCCTGCTGCAAGTACGTGAAATCCCCTGCCCGGTCGCAACCGAAACGGAAGTCGTCACCGACCTCCAGATGCTTGATGCCAAGACCGTCCACCAAGATGGTCTCGACAAAGTCGGCCGCGCTGAGCTGGCTCAGCCGTTGGTTGAAGGCCAGGCACAGGACCCGGTCGATGCCTTCGGCAGCCAGCAACTGCAATTTGTCCCGCAACCGGGCCAGACGGGCCGGCGCAGTGTCCGGGGCAAAGAATTCCCGGGGCTGCGGCTCGAAGATCACCACGCAGCTGGGCAGGCCCAACTCCAGCGCACGCTCACGCAACCGCGCCAGGATAGCCTGGTGGCCACGGTGAACACCGTCGAAGTTGCCAATGGTGGCGACACAGCCCCGATGCCGGGGACGCAGGTTGTGGAGGCCTCGAACCAGCTGCATAACGCGCTTCTTGCTCATAAAGTGGCCGATTATAACCACACCCGACGGCCAACGACAGGCAACACCGTAACCCAAAGTGATCGAACCGACAAAACCGCTACCCGCCCGCGGCCCGTCGTCAGCTCAAGGCCTTGCGATTGAAGTCCCGCAGACGGAACCCCAGCAGCAGCAACATGCCGAAATATGCCACTACACCGGCCACAACCAGCAGGCCCAGGCGCAGGAAACGTTCCAGCATCTGCCCCCCACCCCAGGCCGGCATGAAATACATTCCCGCGAGCAGGACCGCCGACATCACCCCCACGGCCACCAGCAGCTTGAGACCAAACTTGCCCCACCCCGGTTGCGGCTGATACATCTTCTGCCTGCGCAACTGGTAAAACAGTAGGCCTGCGTTGAGGCAGGCACCGATGCTGATCGCCAAGGCCAAGCCGGCGTGAGCCAGCGGACCGATCAGTAACAGGTTGAACAACTGGGTCATCACCAGGGTGAAAATGGCGATCTTCACCGGCGTGCGGATGTTCTGCTGGGCATAGAAGCCTGGCGCCAACACCTTGATCAGTATGATCCCGAGCAGCCCCACCGAATAAGCGATCAAGGCCCGCTGGGTCATGGCGGCATCGAACGCATTGAACTGGCCATACTGGAACAGTGAAACGGTCAGGGGCTCGGCCAGGATCCCGAGCGCCAGGGCACACGGCAGCACCAGCACGAAACACAGCCGCAGGCCCCAATCGAGAATGCGCGAGTATTCCTGGCGATCCTGGCTGGCGTAGGTCTTGGCCAGGGTCGGCAGCAGGATCGTGCCGAGCGCTACGCCCAGAACCCCGGACGGCAACTCCATCAGGCGGTCGGCGTAATACATCCACGACACCGAGCCGGCCACCAGGAACGAGGCGAAAATCGTGTTGATGATCAGGGAAATCTGACTTACCGAAACGCCAAGGATCGCTGGCAACATCTGCTTGAGTACCCGCCAGACGCCGCTGTCGCGCAGATTCAACCGTGGCAGCACCAGCATGCCAATCTTTTTCAGATAAGGCAGTTGATACAGCAGTTGCGCCAACCCGCCCACCAGCACCGCCCACCCCAGGGCCATCACCGGCGGATTGAAATACGGCGTCAGGAACACCGCAAATACAATCATGCTGACATTGAGCAGGGTCGGCACGAACGCCGGCACCGAGAAACGGTTCCAGGTATTGAGGATCGCGCCAGCCAAGGACGACAGGGAGATCAGCAATATATAAGGAAAGGTCACCCGCAACAGGTCACTGGTGAGTTGGAATTTTTCCGGGGTGTTGGTGAACCCCGGCGCCGTCGCCCAGATCACCCAGGGCGCGGCGAGCATGCCGGCCGCCGTGACAAACGCCAGCACCAGGGTCAGCAAACCGCTGACGTAGGCAATGAAGGTGCGAGTCGCCTCGTCGCCCTTCTGGCTTTTGTATTCCGCCAGGATCGGCACGAAAGCCTGGGAAAAGGCCCCTTCGGCGAAAATCCGGCGCAGCAGGTTGGGCAACTTGAAGGCGATGAAGAAGGCGTCAGTGGCCATCCCGGCACCGAAGATCCGTGCGATCAACGTATCGCGAACGAACCCCAGGACACGGGAAAGCATCGTGATAGAGCTGACGGCGGCCAACGATTTGAGCAGATTCATGAAAAGAGTTCTTGCCTGTCGATAAACAGCAGGCGAACTACGCGCCCACTTGTGCGATACTCCGCGCCGCCAACAGCACAGCGCCAAAGCCCGCGAGTTTACAGGTCGCACGCCGGAAAGAAATCATCCGGTGCGCCGTACCTGCCATTCAGCGGAACGCGTCACCCGCCCTTGACAAGACCTCAACTCATCGGCATGATTCGCGGCCTATTTTGTTTGCTATTTCCCAAAAAGTCTTTCGAGGAGCTCGACGGTGGCCAACTCACCTTCCGCCAAAAAACGTGCAAAACAGGCTGAGAAGCGTCGCAGCCACAACGCCAGCCTGCGTTCCATGGTTCGTACCTACATCAAAAACGTAGTCAAGGCCATCGACGCAAAAGACGCTGCAAAAGCCCAAGCTGCTTACGTTCTGGCTGTGCCTGTTATCGACCGCATGGCCGATAAAGGCATCATCCACAAGAACAAGGCTGCTCGCCATAAGAGCCGCCTGAATGGCCACGTAAAGGCCCTGAACGTTGCCGCTGCTGCCTAAGCGACACGCTCGTTAAAAAACCGACCCCAGGGTCGGTTTTTTATTGCCTGCGATTTAACCTGTGGGAGCAAGGCTTGCTCCCACAGGTTTATTTATATTCTGACTATTGAGCGCGAGCCCACGGCAAAATCGGAATAGCCGTCACCGCATTCTGCGGACTGCCTTCGATCACCCGGTCGCTGTAGACCAGATACACCAGCGTATTGCGCTTCTTGTCGAGAAAACGCACCACTTGCATGGTCTTGAACACCAGCGACGTGCGCTCCCGGAAGACTTCCTCACCGTCCTTGAGCTCGCCCTTGAAACTGATCGGCCCGACCTGGCGACAGGCAATGGACGCCTCGGCACGATCCTCCGCCAAGCCCAATCCACCCTTTACACCGCCGGTCTTGGCCCGCGACAGGTAGCAGGTCACCCCATCCACCTTGGGATCGTCGAACGCCTCGACCACGATCCGGTCGTTCGGCCCGACGAATTTGAATACCGTCGACACCTGGCCGATTTCCTCGGCCGAGGCCAGCAGCGGCAACGCCAGCAGCAAGCCGATCAATCCTTTTGCCACACCCATGAATTTTCCTTAGACGAGAATCAGGTTGTCACGATGAACCAGTTCCGGCTCAGCCATGTAGCCCAACAGGCCAACAATCGCATCTGACGACTGGCCGATGATTTTCTGCGCTTCCAGAGCGCTGTAGTTGGCCAGGCCACGAGCGATCTCACGACCATCCGGCGCCACGCAAACCACCATTTCGCCACGACGGAAGCTACCCTGGACCAGCTTCACCCCCACCGGCAGCAGGCTTTTATTGCCCTGAGACAGCGCCGACACGGCACCAGCATCCAACACCAACGTGCCACGGGTTTGCAGGTGCCCCGCCAGCCACTGCTTGCGAGCGGCAAGCATGCCACGCTCAGGCGACAACAGCGTACCGATGCGCTCGCCCGCTTTCAGGCGATCCAGCACCCGCTCCAGACGTCCACCGACAATAATGGTATGCGCCCCGGAGCGCGCCGCCAGCCGCGCTGCACGCAGCTTGGTCTGCATACCGCCGCGACCCAAGGCACCACCGGTACCGCCAGCCACCGCATCCAGCGCCGGGTCGTCGGCGCGGGCTTCGTAGATCAGATTGGCATCGGGATTGGAGCGCGGATCGGCGTCGAACATGCCATCGCGATCCGTGAGGATCACCAGCAAATCCGCCTCCACCAGGTTCGCCACCAGCGCAGCCAGGGTATCGTTATCGCCGAAACGGATTTCGTCGGTGACCACGGTGTCGTTCTCGTTGATCACCGGAATGACCTTCAACTCCACCAACGCACGCAAAGTGCTACGGGCATTGAGGTAGCGCTTGCGGTCGGACAGGTCATCATGGGTCAGCAGGATCTGTGCCGTATGGCGCCCATGCTCGGCAAAGCTGGACTCCCAGGCCTGCACCAACCCCATCTGGCCGATGGCAGCGGCGGCCTGCAATTCGTGCATCGCGCTGGGTCGCGACGTCCAGCCCAGGCGACTCATGCCAGCCGCCACCGCCCCCGAAGAGACCAATACCAGCTCGACGCCAGCCTCATGCAAGGCCACCATCTGCTCGACCCACACCGCCATAGCTTTGCGGTCCAGCCCCTTGCCATCCGCCGTCAGCAGTGCGCTGCCGATCTTCACGACCCAACGCCGCGCACCCGTCACCTTGCTCCGCATTTTCTTCAACCTTTGCCAGCGAACGGCGCGACCCAGCGCCGCCCATGGGATTATTCGTATTTGCGTTCTACAGATACCAAAACGCCGCTCGAATGAGCGGCGCCTGGGAACCGGCTGACTGCGATGATAACACCGCGCCTCGCCAGATATACTGTCATCGCGGGCAAGCCTCGCCCCCACAGGAGCCAGGCACACCTTTGATGTCAGTCGCGTACGTAAATGATTTCCGGACCGTCCTCGTCATCCACGTCTTCTTCATCCCAATCATCATCACCGATGTCATGGACCGACTTCACGCCACTGCGACGCAAGGCACGCTGGTCATCCAGCGCCTGCAACTGCGCACGCGCTTCGTCTTCGATACGCTGGTCGAGCTCAGCCAATTCTTCCTTGTAGACAGGATCATTGGCCAGCCGGTCGGCGCGGTCTTCCAGATAACGCATGATGTCATGGCACAGACGCTCGGTACCTTCCTTGGCAATGGCCGAGATCACGTAAACCGGACCGTCCCACTCCAGCCTGTCGACGATTTCCTTGACCCGCTCCTCGTGCTCTTCCTCAAGGATCTGGTCACATTTGTTCAGCACCAGCCAACGATCCCGCTCGACCAGGGCCGGACTGAATTTGGCCAGCTCACTGACGATCACTTCGGCGGCATCGGCGGGATTGCTTTCATCCAGAGGCGCCATGTCCACGAGGTGCAGCAACAGGCGAGTGCGGGACAAATGCTTGAGGAAGCGAATCCCCAGGCCCGCACCATCGGAAGCACCTTCGATCAGACCTGGAATATCCGCGATCACAAAACTTTTCCAGCGATCGACACTGACCACGCCCAGGTTTGGCACCAGGGTGGTGAACGGGTAGTCGGCAACCTTGGGCTTGGCAGCCGAAACCGAGCGAATGAACGTACTCTTGCCCGCGTTCGGCAGACCCAACAGCCCCACGTCGGCCAGCACTTTCATTTCCAGCTTCAGGTCACGCTGCTCGCCTGGCTTGCCTGGCGTGGTCTGGCGCGGCGCACGGTTGGTACTGGACTTGAAACGGGTGTTACCCAGGCCATGCCACCCCCCTTGGGCCACCAGCAAGCGCTGGCCCGGCTTGGTCAGATCACCAATGACCTCCTGGGTGGCGGAGTCGATCACCGTGGTACCCACTGGCACGCGCAGGATCAGATCCTCGCCCTTTTTGCCGGTGCAGTCGGTGCTGCCGCCATTGGAACCACGCTCGGCATCGAAGTGCCGGGTGTAACGGTAATCCACCAGGGTATTGAGGTTTTCGTCGGCGACCATGAAGATCGAGCCGCCGTCGCCGCCGTCACCACCGTTCGGACCGCCGTTTTCAATGAATTTTTCCCGACGGAAACTCATGCAGCCATTGCCGCCGTCGCCCGCCTTTACTCGAATCGATACTTCATCAACAAATTTCATGACACACGCCTCTCGTCATATGGACGAGCCGAAAAAACAAGACATAAGACTCTTGCAAAAATGAGCGCAGCGGCCTGATTCACGCCCCAATTGCAGCGCCGACAGCCCATACAAACAGCTTTGCAAGAGACTCACCCCACAAACGAAAAAGCCCCGTCGCAAGACAGGGCTTTTCCAGCGAGCTCGCAATTAAGCTGCGATAACGCTTACGTAACGACGACCGAAGGCGCCTTTTACTTCGAACTTGATCACGCCTTCGATTTTAGCGAAGAGGGTGTGATCCTTGCCCATGCCCACGCCGTAGCCAGCGTGGAATTGGGTGCCGCGCTGACGCACGATGATGTTGCCTGCTTTGATAGCCTGGCCGCCATACATCTTCACGCCAAGGCGTTTGGCTTCTGAGTCGCGACCGTTACGGGTACTACCACCAGCTTTTTTGTGTGCCATGAGTTCAATTCTCCTAGTGAGGAATTAGGCTGAAATTAAGCCTGAATACCGGTGATTTTGATCTCGGTGTACCACTGGCGGTGGCCCATACGCTTCATGTGGTGCTTACGACGACGGAACTTGATGATGCGGACTTTATCGTGACGACCTTGGGAGATCACTTCAGCCACAACGGTAGCGCCAGCAACGACTGGAGCGCCGATATTCACGTCGTCACCATTGGCGACCAACAGAACACGATCAAAAGTCACGGATTCGCCGGTGGCGACTTCCAGTTTTTCGATCTTCAGGTATTCACCTGGGGCGACCTTGTATTGCTTGCCACCAGTAACGATTACTGCGTACGACATGGTATTTCTCCGATAATCCTGCTCACCCAGCGCTTTATAGAAAAAGGTATTGGCTGGCATGGCTGCATGGGCTGGAAGGCCCGGGATGCAATTGCGTAAGGCAGGTGCTGCCCAGGAAGTTCAGGGTGCGCGATTGTACGCAAGCCAACGGAGCCTTGCAAGTAGCCGTCCATCGTGCCTTGACAGCCCCGGACATGGGTCCTAGCATGCCGCGCAACCCTTCTGGAGCGCCTGTCGCTGATGCAACCCCAAGCTTTCTACCGCGCAGTGGCGGACGATTTTAGTGCCGTCGACGGCATCATCAAGAAGCAGCTGACTTCCCGAGTGCCGCTGGTCTCGAAGATCGGCGACTATATCACCTCGGCTGGCGGCAAGCGCCTGCGTCCTTTATTGGTGCTTTTGTGCGGCAAGGCCCTGGGCCGCGAAGGCGACGATCTGCGCCTGCTGGCCGCCACCATCGAGTTCCTGCACACCGCGACCCTGCTGCACGATGACGTGGTCGACATGTCCGGCATGCGCCGTGGCCGCTCGACCGCCAATGCCATGTGGGGCAACGCGCCGAGCGTCCTGGTGGGCGACTTCCTGTACTCGCGCTCGTTCGAGATGATGGTCGAGCTGGGCTCGATGCCGGTCATGAAGATTCTGTCCCAGGCGACCCGCATCATTGCCGAGGGCGAAGTCCTTCAGTTGTCCAAGGTGCGCGACGCCAGCACCACCGAAGAAACGTACATGGAGGTCATCCGCGGCAAGACCGCGATGCTCTTCGAAGCCTCCACCCACAGCGCGGCTGCCCTGGCCGGCGCCACCGCCGAACAGAGCGAAGCGCTGCGCACCTTTGGCGATCACCTGGGCGTGGCCTTCCAACTGGTGGACGACTTGCTGGACTACAAGGGTGATGCCGAAACCCTGGGCAAGAACGTCGGAGACGACCTGGCCGAAGGCAAGCCGACCCTGCCGCTGATCTACACCATGCGCGAAGGCACGCCGGAACAGGCGGCGCTGGTACGCCAGGCCATCCAGAAAGGCGGGATCGAAGACCTGGAAAGCATTCGCGTAGCGGTCGAAGCGTCCGGCTCGCTGGAATACACCGCGAAACTCGCTCGCGACTATGTTGCCCGCGCCATCAAATGCCTCGATGCCCTGCCGGCCAGCGAATACCGTGATGCACTGGTTGAGCTGAGCGAGTTTGCGGTGGCTCGCACTCACTGATTGCAACAAAGTACTCTGTGGGAGCGACCCGCTCCCACATTTAGAGAGTCATGCCTGCCCTTCCCTTCGCAAAACCTTATATAATGTGCGCCCTTTTGCCCTCCTGACACTCAAGGAACCTTAGTGAGCACGTTGCCTCCCTGCCCGAAATGCAATTCTGAATACACCTACGAAGACGGCACCCAGCTGGTCTGCCCGGAGTGTGCCCACGAATGGTCCGCCAGCGGTGAAGCTGAGGCGGCGTCCGAGGACACGGTGAAAAAGGATTCGGTCGGCAACGTCCTGCAGGACGGCGACACCATCACTGTGATCAAGGACCTCAAGGTCAAGGGCACGTCGTTGGTGGTCAAGGTGGGCACCAAGGTCAAGAACATCCGCCTGTGCGATGGCGACCACGACATCGACTGCAAGATCGATGGCATCGGTCCGATGAAGCTCAAATCCGAGTTCGTCAGAAAAGTCTGATTCATCAGTGATTCCATCCCGCGCCCAGCGTGGGATGGCGCCACACCTTACCCGTTTCAGCCCGCGTTTCCGCGCACCCGAGCGATGCCTGCGGTTTTAGCAGCCACAACCCATCGTCCGAAAAAAATTCGGAACACAAATAGAGCCTTGCTATTTAGCGAATAAGAATTATTCTCATCGAACCCATCAAGGAGATGAGCACCATGACTTATTTGATCGATGCCTGGCTGGACCGCCCACATCCCTATCTCAGGATTCTGCATCGGGAAACCGGGGAAGTCTGCGCTGTGATAGAAGAAGACGCCCTGAACGAACTACAGGACCAGGGGGATCTGGACCTCACCAGTCTCAATTCCAGCGAGCCGACGGTGCTCAAGGAACTGGTGCGCAACCTGTTCCTGTTCTGCTATGCCCGGGCGTTGCGCCCGACGAGTGATTTCAGCGGCAGGTTCCACGGATGAACGCAGAGGTCATGTGGGAGCGGGCTTGCTCGCGAAGAGGTCGGCACATTCAACATCTTCGCTGAATAGCACACCGCTTTCGCGAGCAAGTCCGCTCCCACAGGTTTACCGGATCGGCAAGTCTTACAGAACGTCCAGCAGTTCGACGTCGAACACCAGTACGCTGTGCGGCGGGATGCTGCCAACGCCTTGAGCGCCGTAAGCCAGCTCGCTCGGCACGTACAGGCGCCATTTGCTGCCGGTGTTCATCAGTTGCAGCGCTTCGGTCCAGCCCGGGATCACGCCGCCAACCGGGAATTCGGCTGGCTGGCCACGATCGTAGGAGCTGTCGAACACGGTGCCGTCGATCAGCGTGCCGTGGTAGTGGGTACGCACCTGGTCTTCACGGGTCGGCTTGGCGCCTTCGCCCTGGGTCAGCACTTCGAATTGCAGGCCCGAAGCCAGGGTGGTGATGCCTTCACGCTTGGCGTTTTCAGCCAGGAAAGCACGACCGGCGCCAGCAGCGGCTTCAGCCTTGGCGGCTGCTTCGGCCTGCATGATTTCGCGGATGACCTTGAAGCTGGCGGACATTTCTTCCTGGCCCACACGGCTCGGCTTGCCGGCAAAAGCGTCGGTCAGGCCAGCCAGGATCGCGTCCAGGCTGACGCCCGGTGGCGGGTTGTCGCGCAGCTGGTCGCCCAACTGACGGCCAATGCCGTAGCTGACGCGGGTTTCGTCGGTGGACAGGTTAACTTCGGACATGGTACTGCTCCGCTGTGGGGACGGCTCGGAATAAGGCCGTGCGTGACACAGCCCCTCCCGGGGCGTCCGGAACCAAAAAGGGCGAGCAGACTAGCACAGATGCCGCGACGGATGAGGCGCTCGTTCACCAAAGCGCTCCGCCGGAAACGGCAACGCCCGCCCGCGAGCCAGGCAGGCGGGCCGTTGCGCGGACCTCAATGCTTGGTCAGCTTGTCCAGATACCCCATGGCGAAGGCCGACACCACGAAGGTCATGTGGATGATCACATACCACATCAAGTGCTCGGCATCGATGTTCTGAGCATCCATGAAGATGCGCAGCAGGTGGATGGAGGAAATCGCCACAATGGAGGCCGCGACCTTCATCTTCAGCGAAGAAGAGTCCATGGTGCCAAGCCAGTTGAGCTTTTCCTTATCGGAATCAATGTCCAGCTGCGAGACGAAGTTCTCATAGCCGGAAATCATCACCATCACCAGCAGGCCGCCCACCAGCGCCATGTCGATCAACGACAGCAACACGAGGATCAGGTCGGACTCGGCCATGGAGAACACGTTAGGGATGACGTGGAAGACTTCCTGAAAGAATTTCAGCGCCAGGGCCAGCAAACCCAGGGACAACCCGAAATAGATCGGCGCCAGCAACCAACGGGAGGCATACATTGCATTTTCGATAAAGCGTTCCATTGAATCTCACACCAGGGCTTAAATGGCGGCGAGTATATCAGCCGCCCTGGCCCTCACAAACGCCCGCCCCTCCCTGGCCACGCCTTCGAATCAATGCTCAGCCCCCGTCGAGGATCATCAATGGGGCGGGCGGAACTCAAAGCTGCCGCCGCTGCGACTGCGCCCGCCGTTGATCTCACGCAATTGGGCTTGCATGTGCAGGCACCAGATCTGCGGGTCATCGGCCAACTTATAGCCGTGCAACGTCAGGCTTTGCACGATACTGTCAAGGATGGATTCAGCGGCGTTCGGACCGGGAAAAGGGCCTTGGGCCTTGAGGGCGGAAGGTTGTTCGCCGGCCATTCCGGCGGCGAAGAGCAAGGTCCACATGCCGTTATCGCCCGCCAGCGGGCGGATAGCGCATTCGATACGGGTGACCAGTCCCAGGCATTGACGGGTGAGACAAAGGTTGCGCGACATGGCGGCGCCCCTCAGTGATACGGTATTTCAGCCTGCAAAGGCTGGTTCGATCCGATGATGGCTCTCGTTATCCTTGAACTGAGAATAGAAGAAAAGTTCCGCTCGCAAGCGCACCGAGACCAGAATGCGCCGAATGGTCATAGTGTGGATATTGACGCCAAAGTGGCGTCTTTTTTTCACCTGATCGCAGCAGAATTCAATCACAGAACCATTGTGGGAGCGAACCTGCTCGCTCCCACAATGAAATCCAGGGTCAGGCCGGCTTGGCCTCTGCCAGGGCCTGCTGCGCCAGTTCCTTTTCCGCCTCCTTGATGTCCTCCTCGCTGACCATTTCGGCAATCACTCGCAACCGCTCCACGACCCGGGCATTGACACTGCCTTCAGGGAATTCACCGTTTTCATCCGGCTCACCGGCGGGCTCACCTACCAGCAGGCTCAGGGCCTCGTCCGCCTGGCGCACCGCGTAAACGTGGAACTGCCCTGCCCGCACGGCGGCCAATACTTTTTCATCGAGCATCAGGGTGGCGACGTTGGCCTGGGGAATGATCGCCCCTTGCTCGCCGGTCAGCCCGCGGGCCTCGCAGAGGCGGAAGAAGCCCTCGATCTTCTCGTTGACCCCACCCACGGCCTGCACCTCACCGAACTGGTTGATCGAACCGGTGATGGCGAAGCACTGTTTCAGCGGCGTCTTCGACAAGGCGGAGATCAGGGTGCAAGCCTCGCCCAGCGAAGCGCTGTCGCCATCGACATAGCCGTAGGACTGTTCCAAAGCAATGCTGGCCGAAATCGCCAGCGGGAATTCCTGGGCGTAGCGGCTGCCCAGATAGCCCGTGAGGATCATCACGCCTTTTGAGTGGATCGGCTGGCCGAGGTTGACCTCACGCTCGATGTCGACGATACCGCTGCCGCCCGGATACACCGTCGCGGAAATCCGGGCCGGCACACCGAACGCCGAATCCCCCACTTCCAGTACCGTCAGCCCGTTGCATTTGCCCACGGCGGCGCCATCGGTGTCGATCAGGATGATCCCCGCCAGCATGTCGTCGAGGATTCGCGCCGAGACACGCCCGGTGCGGGTGGCCTTGGCCTTGAGGGCACGCTCGATATGGCCGGCGTCGGTCATCTCGTCGCCAGCCAACTGGCGGATGAAGTCCGCCTCGCTGACCAGCTGGAACAGATCGCCGATGCGCGCCGACAGGCGTCCCTGGTGTTCGGCCAGGCGCGCACTGTAGGTCGCCAGGCGCGCCACTGCATCAGCGGTCAGCGGCGCCATGCCCTCTTCCGAGGTGCGGGTCTTGAGCAACTGGGCGAACTGCTCCAGGCTTTCGTCGCCCATGGGAATGTCTTCGTCGAAGTCCACCAGCACGCGAAACATTTCCTGGAAATCCGAATCCAGGTCTTGCAGGGCGTAGTAGAGCTGGCGAGCGCCGATGATCACCACTTTGACCTGCAGTGGAATGTGCTGCGGCGTCAGGGTCACCGTCGCCAGTCGTCCCAGCTCACCCAGGGGCGACTCCATTTTCAACTTGCGCGATTGCAGGGCGCGCTTGAGCGCATCCCACACGAACGGCTCGCCCAGCATCTTTTCCGCTTCCAGAATCAGGAAGCCGCCATTGGCCCGGTGCAAGGCGCCGGGACGCAACTGCCGGTAGGTGGTGTAGAGCGCGCCCTGGTCCGTGCTGTATTCGATGCGCCCGAACAGATTGTCATAGGTAGGGTGCGGCTCGAACACCACCGGAGCCCCGCCACTGGCTGGATGCCCGACCACCAGGCTTGGCGCGTATTGCTCCTCCAGCAGCTTGCGGGCGACGGCATCGCTCTTGCTGTCGTCCACCAGTTGCTCGACCACCGTCCTGAGCAAATTGACCTGCATCGCCTGCAGATAACCGCAGACCGCCGCGTTCTCCGCATATTTTTCAGACAGTGGCGCCAGCAACGGCTGCAGGGCCAGGGTGATGGTTTCTTCGTTGAGCTGGCGCAGTTGGTTGTTGGACTCGCGTTTCCACTGCGGCAGGCTGGCGAGCTCTTCGTTCAGGCGCTCTTCCAGACCGGAGATGTCGTCATGGAAACGTTCGCGATCAGCCTCCGGCAGTTGGGCGAACTCCGCCTCATCCAGGGCCTTGCCTTCGCTCATTGGGGTAAAGGCGATATTGCTGCTGTCGCGGTACAACGCGACATCCTTCTCCAATGCCAGGCGCTCGATCACGTCGAGGGCGCGGTCGTAGCGCTGGTTGAAGGCACGGTCGATCGCACTTTTTTTCTGCTGGTAGGACGGATGCTCGAACACCGCCGGAAAAGTCGCCAGCAGGTTGTCGATCAGGCCGTTGATGTCGGCGATGAAAGCGCCGGCAGTGCCGGAAGGCAGCTCCAGGGCCCGAGGCTCGCGGGGTTCGTCGAAATTATTGACATAGACCCAATCGGCCGGGGTCTGCATGCGCTTGCCTTCGGCCTTGAGATAGCGCTTGACGAACGAAAACCGGCCGGTGCCGGGTTCACCCATGACAAATACGTTGTAACCGGGGCGCGGCATAGCCACGCCGAACTGCAATGCTTCGACCGCACGCTCCTGGCCAAGCACACCGCGGAAGGGCTCCAGATCATTGGTGGTAGAGAAGCTGAACTGTTCAGCGGAAAACGGACGGGTCAGCGCTTCGGGCGCTAGACGCAAGCTGGCAGCAACAGGATCAGGCATCGGGCTTCCTTACATCAGGCGGGGCAGATAACGGCATTCTGGCGCTGCGCGTACCGCACTGGCAAGGAGCGCCTCAGGTCAAAGCATAGTCAAGAGGCTCCCCCTGGGTCGGCGCCGGTAAATTCATGACTGGGAAGATAGTTTTTGCAAAATGTCACGGAACCCGCGGATCGTGCCTAAACTCCAAACTGCGCGGCTGGAACAATAACCGGCCCACTGGCACACGGCTCAACCGCCACGGGCCAGACCTGTCCATTGGTATGCACATAAAAGAGAACATAGCTATGAAACGGATTCTTCTCGGTACTCTCTTCACCGCTGTATCCCTCAACGCCATGGCTCAGGCGCCGGGCGGCCCGGATTGCGGCTGGGGCAACATGCTGTTCGAAGGTCAGCGTGGCACTCCGGCTCACTTCCTGGCATCTACCACCAACGGCACCTCCGGCAACGCCACCTTCGGCATGACATCCGGTACCAACGGCTGCTCCACCAACGCCGCACTGACCTACGGCGGCAAGTCCTGGCTGGCCATGAATGGCATGATGAACGAACTGTCCGAAGACATGGCCAAGGGGCAGGGCGAAGCGCTGACCACCTACGCCGTGGTGTTGGGCGTGGCACCGGAAGACCGTGCGCATTTCTCCGCCGTCACCCACGAGCACTTCCAGCAAATCTTCAACAAGGCTGACGTGACCGCGGAAGACGTGCATACCAATACCCTGGCCGTGCTGAAAAACGACCCTCGTCTGGCCAAGTACGCAACTCAAGCTTAAGCTCGACCCCACTCGCTCCTTTCGGGGAGCGGGTTTTCTTTTTTGGGCCCTTTTGGTCTTTATTTCGACTTTCCAAGTAGCCGACTATGCTCAAACGCCTTGCCTGGCTGGCGCTCTGTGTGTGCGCCCCGCTGTCCGCCGCGCCTCATGTCGACACTCAACGTTTGCAGCAACTGGCCAATGACCGCTTCTGGATTTCCCTGGGTCACTACGAAGCCGCGAAGCTGGGTGGCTGGCGCAGCTATATCAGCGACAGGAAATTCTTCCTCGCACCCGATGGCAACGAACGCCCCGACCATGAATTGAGTGCCACGCTGCAGGCCCTGTACGGTCCGACCAACACCGGCCAACGACATGCCCAGTGCGTGTATCCGGCGCGCACACGCTGGCTCAAAGCGCAGCTCAACCTGACGGACCTGCCGGCAGTCGATTGCAGTGAATTCACCCAATGGTTCAAGGACGTTTCGCCCCACAGCGCTGTGATGATCTTTCCGGCTGCCTACCTCAACAGTCCGTCCTCGATGTTCGGCCACACCTTGCTACGCATCGACCAGGCCGACGTGCAAAGCGACAAGACCGCCCTGCTCAGCTATGCGATCAATTTCGGCGCCTATATCGAAGGCTCGGACAACAGCCTCCTCTACGCCTGGAAAGGCCTGATGGGCGGCTATCCCGGCCTGTTCGCCCTGGTGCCCTATCAGGAAAAACTCTCCGAGTACCGTAGCCTGGAGAACCGCGACCTGTGGGAATACCGTCTTAACCTGAGCCAGGCGGAAACCGAGCGCATGGTCGAGCATGTGTGGGAGCTCAAGCAGATCCAGTTCGACTATTTCTTCTTCGATGAAAACTGCTCCTATCGCCTGCTCGAACTGTTGCAAGTTGCCCGTCCCAGTCTGCGCCTGACCGAACAATTCCCGCTGACGGCGATCCCCACCGACACCGTGAAGGCCGTAAAGGAAGCCGGGTTGGTGGAAAGCATCCAGTATCGGCCGTCCCGTGAACGAGAACTGCTCAGCCGCGCCGAGCCGCTGAGCGATGACGAACAGCAATGGGTCCTGAAAGTCAGCGCTGACCAGCAAAAACTGCAAGCGCCCGAGTTCAAGGCTCTGCCCCGGGAACGCCAGGCGCTGGTCATCGACGCGGCCTACCGCCTTGAGCGCTATCGGGCCAATGGCCAGGAGCGCGATCCGCAGCGTGCCCAGCGCAGTTTCGAGCTGCTGCGGGCGATCAACCAGAACCCCGCGCCGGAACTCGACATTCCGCAACCGGGCCTGCCCGAGGACGGCCACGAGTCGCGCACCTGGCAAGCCGGCCTCGGCACGCGAGGCGACCGGGCCTTCGGTGAATATGGCCTGCGCATGGCCTATCACGACCTCAACGACAACGCCGAGAGTTTCCCGTTGGGGGCGCAGATCGAAATCCTGCAATTGAAACTGCGCCAGTACGAAGGCAACGACTGGCAGGTGCAACAACTGGACCTGGCGACCATTCGCTCCCTGACCCCGCGCAACGAGCTGCTGCAGCCGCTGTCGTGGCAAGTCACGGGCGGCCTGGAGCGGGTGCCGGGCAAGCACAACGATGAAACCCTGGTCAGCCATGTCAACGGCGGTGCCGGCGGTACCTGGTCATTGGGGGACGACACATTGGGGTTCGCCCTCGGCACGGTGCGGGTCGAACACAACAATGACTTCGCCCAGTTCATCGCCCCGGCCGCCGGCTTCAACACGGGCCTGTTGTGGAAAAACCCACTTGGCAACCTCAGCCTGGAAGCCAAGGGCGATTATTTCGTCAATGGTGAAGTGCGCCGTAGCCTGAGCCTGAACCAGCAATGGGAACTGTCCCGCAACCTCGGCCTGCGCCTGAGTGCCCAGCGGGAATTCAGTCACCTCGCCACGCCGGAAAACGAGGTGATGCTTGAGGTGAAGTGGTATCACTATTGATCAGACGAAGCCCATCCTCACCGGGGGTTATCCACCCGCCTTCGCAGATGGCTATGACAACGGTTGCAGCAGTGGCCTGGCACTAGGAGAAGGACCGTGCCGCCCGGGCTTATCGTTCGCAGTGAGTCGCGTACAGACATCCGTCGAAACCAAAAGCCTGCGACCATGGCCCAAACTCCAATAGAGGAGAACACCATGAGTCGCGCCTTCGTCAACGAAGACAGCGCCGCCGCCCAGGCCGATCAGCCGGTCGAACGCCAGGTCAGCGCGCAGATCAACTACGTCACACCCGCCGGACTCACCCAGTTGCAGGTCCGGGTCGCCGAGTTGCAGGCACAGCGCAGCCAGCAGGCCGCCAGGAAAGACCAGACGGACAAACAACGCATCGCCGACATCGAGCGCGATCTGCGATATTTCAACCAGCGCTTGAAAAGCGCGCAGGTCGTAACGGCCACTTCAGTCGATCAAGTGCGGATCGGACACTGGGTGACGTTTGTCGATGAGCATGACCATGAGCAGCGAGTGCAATTGGTGGGCGAGGACCAGGCCGAAGCGGCCAGCGGGTTGATCAATTGGGGCTCGCCGCTGGGGCGGGCGTTGTTGGGGGCCAGGGTTGGGGATGAGGTGGTCTGGAAGCGGCCGGTGGGGGACCTGGCGATCGAGGTGGTGGCGATAGAGCCTGGGTAATCCGGGCGGCCTCATCGCGAGCAGGCTCGCTCCCACACATGACCCGAGCCAACCCGCCATGTTCGCGTACCGGGAATCCATTGTGGGAGCGGGCTTGCTCGCGAAAGCGGTGTATCAGTCACATATTATTGACTGACACGCCCTCTTCGCGAGCAAGCCCGCTCCCACATGCAGGCTTTGTCGCTGATCAGGCCAGTTTCTTGTGCCGTACGCGATGAGGCTGGGCAGCCGCTTCGCCGAGGCGTTTCTTGCGGTCGGCTTCGTACTCGGTGTAGTTGCCTTCGAAGAACACCGCCTGGGAGTCATCTTCGTACGCCAGGATGTGGGTCGCCACGCGGTCGAGGAACCACCGGTCGTGGGAGATCACAATGGCGGCGCCAGGGAAGTCCAGCAAGGCTTCTTCCAGGGAGCGCAAGGTTTCAACGTCGAGGTCGTTGGACGGTTCGTCGAGCAGCAGGACGTTGCCACCCTCCTTCAACGTCAACGCCAGGTGCAGGCGGCCGCGTTCACCGCCGGACAGGTCCTTGACGAACTTCTGCTGGTCGCCGCCCTTGAAGTTGAAGCGGCCCACGTAGGTGCGCGACGGGATTTCATAGTTGCCGATGCGGATCTGGTCGGAACCGTCGGAGATCTGCTGAAATACGGTCTTGCTGCCGTCCAGGTCTTCGCGGCTCTGGTCGACGCAGGCCAGTTGCACGGTTTCACCGATTTCGATGGTGCCCGAATCTGGCGTCTCCTTGCCCATCAGCATGCGGAACAGCGTGGATTTACCCGCACCGTTACCACCGATGACACCGACGATGGCGCCCTTGGGCATGGAGAACGACAGGTTGTCGATCAACACGCGGTCGCCGTAGCCCTTGGTGACGTTCTTGAATTCGATGACCTTGTCGCCCAGGCGCGGACCGGCCGGGATGTAGATCTCGTTGGTTTCGCTGCGTTTCTGGAATTCCTGGGACTGCATTTCCTCGAAGCGTTGCAGACGAGCCTTGGATTTGGACTGGCGGGCCTTGGCGCCTTTGCGCACCCACTCCAGTTCTTCCTTCATGGCTTTTTCATGGGCCGACTGCTGCTTGGATTCCTGGGCCAGACGCTCGGATTTGGCTTCCAGCCAGCCCGAATAGTTGCCCTCGTAAGGAATGCCCGCGCCGCGGTCGAGCTCCAGGATCCAGCCGGCGACGTTGTCCAGGAAGTAACGGTCGTGGGTAATCGCCACGACGGTGCCCGGGAAATCGTGCAGGAAGTGTTCGAGCCAGGCGACGGAATCGGCGTCCAGGTGGTTGGTCGGTTCGTCGAGCAGCAGCATGTCCGGGGCGGACAGCAGCAAGCGGCACAGGGCCACACGGCGTTTTTCACCACCGGAAAGGTGTTCGACCTTCGCTTCCCAGGCCGGCAGGCGCAGCGCATCGGCGGCGACTTCCAGTTGGCGCTCCAGGTTGTGACCGTCGCTGGCTTGCAGGATCGCCTCGAGCTTGGCCTGTTCGGCGGCCAATTTGTCGAAATCGGCATCCGGATCGGCGTAGGCAGCGTAAACCTCGTCCAGGCGGGCCTGGGCGTCCTTGATCGCGCTGACGGCTTCCTCGACCACTTCACGGACGGTCTTGGTCGGATCCAGTTGCGGTTCCTGGGGCAGGTAGCCGATGTTCAGGTCCGGCATCGGACGAGCTTCGCCGTCGAACTCCTTATCGACGCCGGCCATGATTTTCAGCAGCGTGGACTTACCCGAACCGTTGAGACCCAGCACGCCGATCTTGGCGCCGGGGAAAAATGACAATGAAATGTTTTTCAGGATTTCCCGCTTCGGCGGAACAACTTTGCTCAGCCGATGCATGGTGAAGACGTATTGAGCCATGGTGAACCTAGCGTCTGTGACAGGTGAAAAGAACGAGCCGGGCCATGCGCGGCGCCGGCAGTTGACGGTCATCAATGCCTGCGGGCGGATAAAGCCTGGGAATCTGGAGCTGGAACGCTCTTGTTTGACCGGCAAAGCTACCTCAACCGTCCGTCAAGGTCCAGCCGCCAGGGACTGGCACTTTGCCACAACTCAAGGCATGCTAGCCGCCCTTCGGGCGTCCAGCTTATAGTGCACGTCGCGCCAGTCCAGCAAACTGCAGGATTACAGCTTGTCCAATGTCACGCCGACCCTGTCCCCTCGCGCACCGGATGCTGTGCCTGGCTCGCCCCTGCGCGGGACATTGAAGGGCGCGCTGGCCACGTTGGTACTGTTGCTGCTCGGATTGCTCTTCTGGCAACTGCTCGACCAGTTGCGTGTCACCCAGCAGCAACAGCGCCAATACACCATCGACTACACCGCCGACCTGGCCGCGCAGGTCAGCCTGAACATGGCGCTGAACGCGCAGATCGCCCTCAATCTGTTACCGATCGTCGAACAACCGCAAACGGCCGACGAACAGCAAGCCCTGTTGCGCAAACTCCGGCAATCACTGCCCGAACTGCGCAGCCTGGTATTGTTGAGCCCCTCCGGTCGGGTGCTCAGCGACACCGACGCCGACAGTCACGATGCCGACTACCTGGCCGAACTGGTACGCCGCAGTCGCGCCCAGGCGCACTATTTCAGCAATGCCGACGATGGTTCCGTGGTGCATCTGCTGTTGCACCAGGCCTCCGGCAGCACCCGCGGCTACTGGGCCCTGCGCCTCACGCCAAGCTTTTTCTCGACGTTGACCAAGCAGGCCGATACGGGCCTGCGCCCGCAATGGCTGGTAGAGAATCGCCTGAACCAGCAAATCGTCAGCCGCGACGAGAGCCCACCCGCGACCAATCCTGTCCGGGTATCGCCTGATGACCTGGATAATACGGTGTTGACCGTACCGCTGAGCAGCAGCGACTGGCAATTGCGCGGTCTCTTCAATCAGCGCCAGGTGCTCGAACAACTGCTGCCGGCCTTCATCGGCAAATGCCTGTTGGGGCTGGCATTTTCGATGCTGCCGGTGATTGCGCTGCTGAACATGCGCCGTCGTCAACGGCAACTGCACGAAGGTCGTCGTCGCTATCAGGACATTTTCGAAGGCACCGGCGTTGCCTTGTGCGTCCTTGACCTGTCGGGGCTCAAGTCATTCTTTGCCAGGGCCGGCCTGCACAATGGCGATCAATTGCGAGCCTGGATGAAAGCCCCGCATCAGCTCGAGCAGTTGCAACAGGAAGTACGCATCACTGAAGTCAATCAGATGGCGTTGCAACTGCTCAACGTCGACTCCTGTGAACAAGCCTGGCGGCTGCTGGTAGGCAATCGGCCGCAAGACAGCAGCCCCGTCGGCTCGAAACTGCTCGAAGCATTGCTCGACCCGCACAAGCAACTGGAGCTGGAAATCAAGCTCCAGGACGCCCACGGGCGCGATCAACACCTGTGGCTGGTACTGCGCCTGCCGGAAAGGCAGCAGGACTATAACGCCGTCATCCTGAGCATCAACGACATCACCAGTCGCAAGCTGATCGAGTTGTCGCTGCTCGAACGCGAAGGTTTCTGGTCCGATGTAGTGCGCACCGTGCCGGATCACCTCTATGTGCAGGACGTGATCAGCCAGCGGATGATCTTCAGCAACCATCACCTGGGGCAGACGTTGGGGTACGACCGCACCGAACTGCACCAGATGGGTGAGTACTTCTGGGAAATCCTGTTGCACAGCGACGATGCCGACCATTATCACAACCTGCGCCAGGAGCAGCGACGCGGCGGCTACACGCAACTGTTGCAATGCCAACTGCGCTTTCGCCATCGCAACGGCAAATGGCGTCGCTTCGACATCCGCGAACAAGCCCTGGCCCGGGACCGGCACAACCAGGTGACCCGGATCATCGGCGTGGCCAAGGACGTCACCGAACAGATCGAGGCCAGCGAGTCACTGCGCGACAGCGAACAACGCTACCGGATGCTCGCCGAAAGCATCAGCGACGTGATCTTTTCCACCGATAACAAACTTTCGCTCAACTACGTCAGCCCGTCGGTCCAGGCAGTACTGGGCTACAGCGCCGACTGGATTTTCCAGAACGGCTGGCAATCGACCATCGCCAATCCGCAACAGCTGACCGGCATCTATACCTTGATGGACCGGGTCAGCAAGGCCCTCGACAAACCCGAGCAACTGGCCGAATTGCGCAACCAGATGCAGACTCAGTTGTTCCTGTTCGACTGCCTGCGGGCCGACGGGCGCAAGATTCCAATCGAGCTGCGCCTGGTGCTGGTCTGGGACGATCTCGGTACATTCGAAGGGGTACTCGGCGTCGGCCGCGATATCAGCCAGCAGCGGCGCGCTGAAAAAGACCTGCGCATGGCCGCCACCGTATTCGAGCATTCGACCTCGGCGATCTTGATCACCGACCCGGCCGGCTACATTGTCCAGGCCAATGACGCCTTCAGCCGGGTTAGCGGCTATGCGGTGTCCCAGGTGCTGGACCAGTTGCCCAACATGCTGACCGTGGACGATCAGCAGGAAGCCCACCTGCGTTATGTGCTCAAGCAGTTGGAGCAGCACAGCACCTGGGAAGGCGAAGTCTGGCTCAAGCGCCGCAACGGCGAACATTACCCGGCCTGGGTCGGCATCACGGCGGTGCTGGACGACGAAGGCGACCTGGCCAGCTACGTCTGTTTCTTCAGCGACATCAGCGAACGCAAGGCCAGTGAACAGCGCATCCATCGCCTGGCCTATTACGACGCCCTCACCCATTTGCCCAACCGCACGTTGTTCCAGGATCGCCTTCACACCGCGCTGCAATCGGCCGAGCGGCAGAAGACCTGGGTGGTGCTGATGTTCCTCGACCTGGACCGTTTCAAGCCGATCAACGACTCTCTGGGCCATGCCGCCGGCGACCGGATGCTCAAGGAAATGGCCACCCGGCTGCTCGGCTGCGTCGCCGACGACGACACCGTGGCGCGCATGGGGGGCGACGAGTTCACGCTGCTGTTGCAACCACGCGCCAGCCGGGAAATGGCGCTGAACCGGGCGATCAACGTCGCCGAGCAGATTCTCGCCAGCCTGATCCGCCCCTTCGTGCTCGAAGGTCGGGAATTCTTCGTCACCGCCAGTATCGGTATTGCCTTGAGTCCCCAGGACGGCAACGAACTGAGCCAACTGATGAAAAACGCCGACACCGCCATGTACCACGCCAAGGAGCGCGGCAAGAACAACTTCCAGTTCTACCAGGCCGACATGAACGCCAGCGCCCTGGAGCGCCTGGAACTGGAAAGCGATTTGCGCCATGCCCTGGAGCAGAACGAATTCGTGTTGTATTACCAACCGCAGTTCAGCGGCGATGGCAAACGTTTGACCGGCGCCGAAGCCCTGCTGCGCTGGCGCCATCCACGGCGTGGATTGGTGCCGCCCGGGGACTTCATCCCGGTGCTCGAAGAGCTCGGGCTGGTGGTGGATGTCGGCGACTGGGTGATCAGCGAGGCCTGCCGTCAGCTCAAGACCTGGCACCAGGCCAGGGTCCGGGTGCCGAAGGTTTCGGTCAATATTTCGGCCCGGCAGTTCTCCGACGGCCAGCTCGGCACACGCATCGCCAACATCCTGCGCAGCACCGGCCTGCCGCCGGCCTGCCTGGAGCTGGAACTGACGGAGAGTATCCTGATGCGCGAAGTCAGCGAGGCGATGCAGATCCTGGCCGGGCTGAAGAACCTGGGCTTGAGCATCGCCGTGGATGACTTTGGCACCGGCTATTCGTCCCTCAACTACCTCAAGCAATTCCCCATCGACGTGTTGAAGATCGACCGCACCTTCGTCGATGGCCTGCCTTCCGGCGAACAGGACGCCCAGATCGCCCGGGCGATCATCGCCATGGCCCACAGCCTCAACCTGGCGGTGATCGCCGAAGGCGTCGAGACCCACGAACAACTCGACTTCCTGCGCGAGCATGGCTGCGACGAAGTCCAGGGTTACCTGTTCGGCCGCCCGATGCCGGCCACCCGGTTCGAAGCGCAGTTCAGCAATGATGCGTTGTTCATGCTCGACTGAGTCCTTGTGGCTCCGGCACCGGCTTCTTCGCGAGCAAGCCCGCTCTCACATTGAGATCGTACCCTGTGGGAGCGGGCTTGCTCGCGAAGAGGCTGTCCAGACAACACCGAAGGCGGCGTGAAACCCATTCGTCCGCGACATGACGTCCTTTCATATGCCTTCCAAAACCGGTTGGGTTAGAATGCCTCCCTTTTCTGCCCCCGATCCTTGAGGACCGCCATGTTCAGCCGTGATTTGACTATTGCCAAGTACGACGCCGATCTCTTTGCCGCCATGGAGCAAGAAGCTCAGCGCCAGGAAGAGCATATTGAGCTGATCGCTTCGGAAAACTACACCAGCCCTGCGGTGATGGAAGCTCAAGGCTCGGTTCTGACCAACAAGTACGCCGAAGGCTACCCGGGCAAGCGCTACTACGGTGGTTGCGAATACGTCGACGTGGTCGAGCAACTGGCCATCGACCGCGCCAAGCAACTGTTCGGCGCCGACTACGCCAACGTCCAGCCCCACGCCGGTTCCCAGGCCAACGCAGCCGTCTACCTGGCCCTGCTGTCGGCCGGTGACACCATCCTGGGCATGAGCCTGGCCCACGGCGGTCACCTGACCCACGGCGCCAGCGTTTCGTCCTCCGGCAAACTGTACAACGCCATCCAGTACGGCATCGACGGCAATGGTCTGATCGACTACGACGAAGTCGAGCGCCTGGCCCTGGAACACAAGCCGAAGATGATCGTGGCCGGTTTCTCCGCCTACTCTCAAGTGCTGGATTTCGCCCGTTTCCGCGAAATCGCCGACAAGGTCGGTGCCTACCTGTTCGTGGATATGGCCCACGTGGCTGGCCTGGTCGCCGCTGGCGTCTACCCGAACCCGGTGCCATTCGCCGACGTGGTCACCACCACCACTCACAAGACCCTGCGCGGTCCACGTGGCGGCCTGATCCTGGCTCGTGCCAATGCCGACATCGAGAAAAAACTCAACTCCGCCGTATTCCCGGGCGCCCAGGGCGGCCCGCTGGAGCATGTCATCGCCGCCAAGGCGATCTGCTTCAAGGAAGCACTGCAGCCTGAGTTCAAGGCTTACCAGCAGCAGGTCGTGAAGAACGCCAAGGCCATGGCTGGCGTGTTCATCGAGCGCGGCTTCGACGTGGTGTCCGGCGGTACCGAGAACCACCTGTTCCTGCTGTCGCTGATCAAGCAGGACATCTCCGGCAAAGACGCCGACGCCGCGCTGGGCAAGGCATTCATCACCGTGAACAAGAACTCGGTGCCAAACGATCCACGCTCTCCGTTCGTCACCTCGGGCCTGCGCTTCGGCACCCCGGCCGTGACCACTCGCGGTTTCAAGGAAGCCGAGTGCAAGGAACTGGCCGGCTGGATCTGCGACATCCTGGCCGACCTGAACAACGAAGCGGTCATCGATGCCGTTCGTGAGAAGGTCAAGGCCATTTGCAAGAAACTGCCGGTGTACGGCGCTTAATCAGCCCGGCCAACCGCAAATGAAAAAAGGCCCGCATCGGAAGATGCGGGCCTTTTTTCATGTATTCAACAAGAGCCGTGCCAGCCCATTCGAAGTCCACTTTTAACTTCAACGCCGTGTCACTTAATGCCTTGCAATACACACGCGGCGTCACCTGTTGAGAATTCCATTACCATCGGTTCCGTTTAACAGCGCAACTTATGAAATTCAGTAAAGGATTCGAATACTACATGGACCGTACATACTCTTTCGAGGCAACACTCAGCCTGCCCGACACACACGTCAACCTGCTGGAAATGCTGCATGGCAAACCCGCACTGGCCACCGTCAGTTCATTCAGCGGCGGTTTCTTTACCGGCAGGCCGCAGACTCTTGACCACTCGCACCTGTTGGGGATGCGCCCCCATGACCAGGGTGCCGCCGCACAGCCGCTGAGGCTCGATTTTCACGCCACGCAAGAAGGCTACAGGTTATTCATCAAAAACCCGGGCGAGCATTACAATAAGTTGATTGGAAAACGTTGGTTGGAAGTATTGGGTGTCACCGATTCGCACATCGACAACCCCACGGCAGTCACTTTGATCGATCATCAGGACAATGTAATTACTCGGGCCGATATCAAGGCACGACATACGCCTGTTTCGCTCATGACTGCCAATAATAAATATATCGGTGGATTAAAAGTTCGAGGTTCACCTTATCTTTATCTCGCCGAGACGGAACAAAAGTCTCGGATAACTTTCATCCTGAGCATTTTTGAGGCAAGGCACGCCTGATCCAGACGCCGTGGAAAGCGGCAAGGTCGATGAAGCGGTGCGACTGATGATGAGCACCTGGACCCTCTCGAACAAAAACTCTTGATGGCCGCAGGCGCGGGTGAATCACAGTAGCGCGGCCTCGAAACCGGCACGGATCTTCTCCTCCGGCAGTTCGTCGGCGATGAACACGATCACGCTTTCCCGGGCTTCGTCGGGAGCCCACTCAGTGTCCCAATCGAAGCCGTACAACTTGAGCACGCCCTGGAACACCAATCGCCGGGGCTCGCCGGCAATGTTCAGCACCCCCTTGTAGCGCAACAACTGCTTGCCATGTTCTTCCAGCAACTCATTCATGAAAGTACTGAGCCGGTCGATGTCCAAGGGTTTGTCGGTGCGCAGCACCAGGCTGCTGATGCGATCGCCTGGGGTCGATTTGATGACCGGCCGCAGGCTGAATCCGGCACCCAGGTCTGCATTCAGGTTGAAGCCTCGGATATCGAGCAGTTCTGCCAGGTCGATCTTGCCGTGCTCCACGACCCGGACGGGCGCTCGTCGGTTGATGCGGGTCAGGCGCTCGCCCAGCGCCTCGACATGGGCAGCGTCCACCAGGTCGGTCTTGCTCAGGAGCAGGCGGTCGGCAAAGCCGACCTGGGCCTGGGCGATGGCCTGGGTCAGGTGGAGCTCGGCATGGGCAGCGTCCACCAGAGTCAGGATGCCGTCGAGGATGTAGCGCTCGCGCAGTTCTTCATCGATGAAAAACGTTTGGGCCACCGGGGCCGGGTCGGCCAGGCCAGTGCATTCGATTACCAGACGATCAAAAGCAATCTCACCGCTGTCCAGCCGCTCGAGCAACAGGTAAAGAGCCTTGGTCAGGTCGGTGTGGATGGTGCAGCACACGCAGCCGTTGGCCAGGGTCATGACTTGCACCGGCTCGTCGCCCAACAATTGGGTGTCGATGCCTGCATCGCTGAATTCGTTTTCGATCACCGCGATTTTCAGGCCATGCTCGGCCTTGAGCAGATGACGCAACAGCGTGGTCTTGCCGGCGCCCAGGAAGCCGCTGAGGATAGTGACCGGGATGGGAGAGGACAACGGGATTCTCCTGCTGCGAAATGGGAAGAAGACACACAATACAACTGTGGAGCGGTGGCTAATGCAAATTCTGAGGCCACCCAAAACCTGTGGGAGCGGGTTTCTGTGGGAGCAAGGCTTGCCCGCGATGGCATCGCCTCGGTATCAGGATAAACCGAGGTGTCTGCATCGCGGGCAAGCCTTGCTCCCACAGAGCTCGCTCCCACAAGTGTTACTTCATTCTGGCCCAGCGCTTTAGCAGCACTTCGGCCCGCCCTTGCCGCCGTAACGGGCCTCCTGGCGTTCTCGGAAGAACGCCTCGTAGTCCATCAGCGGCTTGTCCGGGTGCTTGGTTTGCATGTGCTCGACGTAGTTGTCGTAGTCAGGCATGCCGACCATCAGGCGGGCGGCCTGACCGAGGTATTTACCCAGGCGACTCAAGTCATTGAACATCGTTGCAATCCTCGGGTTACGCGTCCGGCAGGGCCTGGAATGGCGCTTCCTTGTCCGTGCGTTCTTTCGTGCTCCAGGCGGCGATGCCGACCTTGAGCGCGTAGAACAGGATGCTGAAAACCACGAACAGGAACAGCACCGTCAGCGTCGCGTTGGTGTAAGCGTTGAACACCACGTGCTGCATCTGCTCGACGCTCTTGGCCGGGGCCAGGACCTGGCCGGCGGCCAAGGCATCGTTGTACTTGCGCGCCAGGGCCAGGAAGCCGATCGCCGGGTTGGCATCGAACAGCTTGATCAGGCCCGCGGTGGTGGTGCAGATCAGCAACCAGGACGCCGGCAGCAGCGTGACCCAGACGTAGCGCTGGCGCTTCATCTTGATCAGCACCACGGTGCCAAGCATCAGGGCGATCCCCGCCAGCATCTGGTTGGAGATGCCGAACAGCGGCCACAAGGTGTTGATGCCACCCAGCGGATCGATCACGCCCTGGTACAGCAGGTAGCCCCACAGCGCCACGCAACCGGCGGTGGCGATCAGGTTGGCGGGCCAGGATTCGGTGCGCTTGAGGGCCGGCACGAACGAGCCCAGCAAATCCTGCAGCATGAACCGCCCGGCACGGGTGCCGGCGTCCACCGCGGTGAGGATGAACAGCGCTTCGAACAGGATCGCGAAGTGGTACCAGAACGCCATGGTGTTCTCACCCGGCAGCACCGAGTGCAGGATCTGCGCGATACCCACCGCCAGGGTCGGCGCACCGCCGGCGCGGGCCAGGATGGTGGTTTCGCCGATGTCCTTGGCCACCGCCTGCAACGCGTCCGGCGTGATGGCAAAGCCCCAGTTGCTGACGGTCTGCGCCACGGCCACCACGTCGGTGCCGACGATGGCCGCCGGGCTGTTCATGGCAAAGTACACGCCCGGCTCGATCACCGAAGCGGCGACCATGGCCATGATCGCCACGAAGGACTCCATGAGCATGCCGCCGTAGCCGATATAACGGGCGTTGACTTCGTTATCCAGCAGCTTGGGCGTGGTGCCCGATGAAATCAGCGCATGGAAGCCCGACACCGCGCCACAGGCGATGGTGATGAACAGGAACGGGAACAGCCCGCCCTTCCACACCGGGCCGGTGCCGTCGGTGAACTGGGTCAGCGCCGGCATCTTCAGCTCGGGCATGGTGATCAGGATGCCGATCGCCAGGGCGACGATGGTACCGATCTTGAGGAACGTGGACAGGTAGTCCCGCGGCGCCAGGATCAGCCACACCGGCAGCACCGCCGCGACAAAGCCGTAGCCGATCAGCATCCAGGTGATCTGCACGCCGGTAAAGGTGAAGGCCTTGGCCCAGACCGGATCGGCGGCCACCTGCCCGCCCAGCCAGATCGAACCCAGCAGCAACAGCACGCCGATGAGGGAGATCTCACCAATGCGACCCGGACGGATGTAGCGCATATAAATGCCCATGAACATCGCGATCGGGATGGTCGCCATCACCGTGAAGATGCCCCACGGGCTCTCGGCCAGGGCCTTGACCACGATCAGCGCCAGCACCGCGAGGATGATGATCATGATCAGGAAACAGCCGAACAGCGCGATGGTGCCGGGGATGCGGCCCATTTCCTCGCGCACCATGTCGCCCAGGGAGCGACCGTTGCGGCGGGTGGAGAGGAACAGGACCATGAAGTCCTGCACCGCACCGGCCAGCACCACGCCGGCGATCAGCCACAGCGTACCGGGCAAATAGCCCATCTGCGCGGCCAGGACCGGCCCGACCAGCGGCCCGGCGCCGGCAATGGCGGCGAAGTGGTGACCGAAGAGGATATGTTTGTTGGTCGGGACGTAGTCCAGGCCATCGTTGTTGAGCACGGCAGGCGTGGCCCGGCGCGCATCGAGTTGCATCACGTTGTTGGCGATGAAGAGGCTGTAGTAGCGGTAGGCGACCAGGTAGATCGCGACGGCTGCGACGACGATCCAGAGGGCGTTGATCGGCTCGCCGCGGCGCAAGGCCACGACACTCAACGCACAGGCTCCTAGAACAGCCACGGCAAACCAGGCGAGGTGTTTAACCAGACGGGTTGTCATTGCGTGTCTCCTGCCGAGGTCCAGTGGACTGCGGCGATTGTTTTTATAGTGTGCCCCGGCTATCGGAGCCGGCCCAATATCCCTGCAAGCGGTCAATAAATAAATCCGTAGTACTACGTAGATACGCCTTCGCCCTGTGGGAGCGGGCTTGCTCGCGAAAGTGGAATATCACTGACACTTTCTTTAGCTGACACACCGCTTTCGCGAGCAAGCCCGCTCCCACAACGTTCCTGGACGCCTACAGAATCGGTGTTCGCCACCCACAGTGTTATCTCTCCTATCCGGCAGGACATTTGGCATATGATGCGAGCCATCCCCCGTCAGGCCCGGACAGGAATACCCATGCTGCTCAAACACAAAATCGTCGCCCTCGGGATCCTGCCGCTGGTCCTGGCGATCGCGGTGATCTGCGGGCTGGTGGTTTCCCTCAATCGCCAGTTGGGTGATCAACAGGCGCAACTGATCGAAGACAGTATCCTGGCGAGCAAGCGCGCCGAGTTGAAGAACTATGTGGAGATGGCGCAGAGCCTGATCGCACCGCTGTACAACGACGGCAAGGGTGACGAACGCGCACAACAACAGGTACTTGAAGAACTGCGCAAACTCAGTTTCGGCATCAACGGCTATTTCTTCGTCTACGACCGTCAGGGCCGCAGCCTGATGCACGCCCGCCAGTCGGAACTGGTGGGGCAATACCTCTGGGACATGAAGGATCCCCATGGCCTGCCGGTCATCCAGGCGCTGATCAGAAGTGCCGAGTCCGGCGAGGGCTTCCAGCGCTATGCCTGGAACAAGCCCTCCTCCGGCCAGGTGACCGAAAAACTGGCCTATGTGGTGATGCTGGACCGTTGGGGCTGGATGCTCGGCACCGGGATCTACCTGGAAGACGTCGAGCGCGCCACCCAGCAGGCGCGCGACGAAGTGGCCCAGGGTATCCACTCCACCATGCTCGCCATTGCCGCCGTCGCCCTGGTGGCGGTGCTGCTGGTGTTCGCCGGTGGCATGACGCTCAACGTGAGCGAACATCGCCTGGCCGACAAAAAGCTGCAACGACTGAACCAACGCATTGTCAGCCTGCAGGAGGAAGAACGCTCGCGGGTGTCTCGCGAGCTTCACGACGGGATCAGCCAGTTGCTGGTGTCGATCAAATTCCAGTTCGAACTCGCCAGCCATGTGCTCGAAAATGGCCAGGACAACGGCCTGGGTATCCTGAAAAACGCCACGGATCGGCTGGGCGAAGCGATCGGCGAGATCCGCAGCATCTCCCATGATCTGCGCTCCTCCCTGCTCGACACTCTGGGCCTGCCCGCCGCCATCGGCCAGCTCGCGGCTGAATTCGAACAGCGCAGCGGGCTCGAGGTGTCCTACCGAAGCAACGAATTCGATTGTCGACTGGAGAATGGCGCGCCCGTTTCGCTGTTCCGCATCGCCCAGGAAGCCTTGACCAATATCGAACGTCACGCCGGGGCCAAGCGGGTCGCGATCACCCTCTTCGGTTCGAGCCAGTCCTTGCGCCTGACGGTGGTTGACGACGGCATGGGGTTCAACGTGCCACAGGTCGAACGTGGCCATGCCGGCATAGGCCTGCGTAATATCCGCGAACGGGTCGAGCATTTCGGCGGACGGTTGGAACTGACGTCGACACCGGGCAGGAGCGAACTGGACGTCCTGCTGCCCATGAACCTGTCGGCCACGCAAAGCTGATGCAGCGCCACTACAACAAGAGCACCTGCCAATGAACCTGCCCTCCGTGATCCGCGTCGCGCTGGTCGATGACCACTCTCTGGTCCGCGATGGCATCAGGGCCTTGCTGTCCGTCATGCCGCACCTGGAGGTCGTCGGCGAAGCGGAGAATGGCGAGCAAGCGCTGGAGATGGTCGGCCGCTGCCAGCCGGATCTGCTGCTGATGGACATCGGTCTCAAGGACATGAACGGACTCGAACTGACCCGGTTGCTGGGCAAGCAGTACCCGAGCCTCAAGATCCTGATCCTCAGCATGTACGACAATTACGAATACGTGAGCGAGTCCGTGCGGTCCGGCGCCAGCGGCTATGTCATCAAGAACGCTCCTTCGCGGGAAATCATCGCCGCCATCGAAGCGATCATCGGCGGCGGCACCTTCTACAGCGCCGAAATTGCCCAACGGCTCGCCACTGACCCGAACGCCGATAAAGAACTGACACCCCGCGAGAGCGAAGTCCTGCGCAAGATGGTTCAGGGCTTGAACAACAAGGAAATGGCCCGCGAACTGGACATCAGCGTGCGCACCGTCGAGACCCATCGCCTGAGCATCCGCCGCAAGCTCAACATCGACAAACCGGCGGCGCTGGTGAAATACGCCATCGATCACGGGATCATTTAGCGCTGACTGAAACCTGCCACAGCGAGACATCACAGGAAGACAGCCCGCAAACACTTTTACTACACTGCGTTGCTTATCCCCTTCCCTCGCGAGCCGTCCAATACAATGAAAAAAACAACAAGCACCCTGACGATCCTCGGCCTGCTGGCACTGAGCGGCAGCGCTTTGGCGCAGACTGCCCCTTCCCATCTGGACGAGGTCCTGCAACGCGGTGAACTGAAGGTCTGCACCACCGGCGACTACAAGCCCTATACCTACAAAGCCGAAAACGGTGAATACGAAGGGATCGACATTGACATGGCCCGCTCGCTGGCTACCAGCCTGGGCGTCAAGGTGCAATGGGTCCAGACCACCTGGAAAACCCTGATGCCGGACATGGTTGCCGGCAAATGCGACATCGGCATGGGCGGGATCTCGGTCACCTTGGAACGCCAGAAGAAGGCGTACTTCAGCGACACCCTGGATGTGGACGGCAAGATCCCGCTGGTGCGTTGCGAAGACCAGTCGCGCTACCAGACCATCGAGCAGATCAACCAGCCTTCGGTGCGTCTGGTGGAGCCGGCCGGCGGCACCAACGAAGCGTTCGTACGGGCGTTCCTGCCCAAGGGTCAGCTCGCCTTTCACGACAACGTGACGATCTTCCAGGAGCTGCTGGACAAGCGGGCCGACGTGATGATCACCGATGCCTCGGAAGCCCTCTACCAGCAGAAACTCAAACCCGGCCTGTGCGCCGTCAACCCGACCCGCTACCTGCAATATGGCGAGAAGGCCTACCTGCTGCCGCGGGACGACACCACCTGGAAAATGTATGTCGACCAGTGGTTGCACCTGAGCAAGGCCAACGGCAGCTACCAGAAAGTCATCGGCCAATGGCTGGCGGTGCCAGGGGCTCAATAACGGTTTGATGAGGGTGCAAAACCCTGTGGGAGCACGGCTTGCCCGCGATGCAGGCACCTCGGTTTATCTGGATACCGAGGCGATGCCATCGCGGGCAAGCCTTGCTCCCACAGAGCCTTACTCCCACAGGTTGAATTGTCCCTGATGTCGGGCCAAGCTCACTGAGCTGTCCGCACCTTGGCAATTTCGTCGTACATCATCTTCACCAGGTTGCCATCCAGCGACTTGGCGAACTTGTCGATCACCGGCTGCACCCGTTCGCGAAAGCGATCTTTCTCGGCTGGGGTGATTTCGTTGACGGTCATCGCGCCGGCCAGCGTCGCCTTTGCCTTGTCCATGCTCGCAGCAGTGACCTCCCGCTGGAACGTCTGCGCCTCGGCGGCGGCCTCGCGAATCATGGTTTTTTCGCTATCGTTGAGGCGACCCCAGGTTTTCTGGCTGATGATCAGCGATTGCGGGTTGAAGATATGGCCCGTCACCGACAGGTACTTCTGCACCTCGTAGAACTTGTTGCCTTCGATCACGGTGAACGGGTTTTCCTGGCCGTCGATGGTGTGTTGTTCCAGGCCGGTGTAGACCTCGGGAAACGCCATCGGCACAGGGTTGGCCCCCAGCGCGGAGAAGGTTTCCAGGTAGATCGGCGACTGGATGACACGAATCTTCAGGCCCTGCATGTCCTCCAGACGGGTCACCGGGTGTTTGCTGTTGGTCAGGTTACGAAACCCCAGGTCCCAATAGCCCAGGCCTACCAACCCTTTGTTGTCCAGTTGCGCCGCGAGTTTCTGGCCGACCGGACCATCGATGACCGCATGGGCCTCTTCGGCGTTGTTGAACAGGAATGGAAAATCGAGCATGGCGAAATCCGGTGCCTGGGCCGCCAGGATGCCGGAGTTGAGCACCGTGATGTCCAGCGTGCCGCCCTGCAAGGCTGACACCGTCTGCACATCACCGCCCAGGGTACCGCCGGGGAACAGGCGGACCTTGATCTTGCCGCCGCTCTTTTCGCTGAGCAAATCGGCAAATTTCTGCGCGCCCTGGCCCTGCGGATGCTCCTTGACGTTCTGGAACGCGAATCGCAAGGTACGCTCGCGTATCTCGTCCGCCTGGCCGGCTACGCTGCCCAGTAACAGCCCCGTTGCGCACGCCCCGGCCAACAGGGTCTTCATCAGTTTTCGCATGTCATTCTCCGATCGTTATTGTTTTCAGGACGAGCTACTTCCACCGGCTACCCTCATCCGGTGAAGAATTTCAACGGCCCCATGACCAGTTGCGGGAACAGCACCAACAGGAACAGCACCAAAAGTTGCGCGAGCATGAACGGCCAGACCCCACGGACGATTTCCTCGAAATCCAGCTTCGACACGCCGCATACCACATTGAGCACCGTGCCCACGGGCGGCGTAATCAGGCCGATGGCGGTGTTGATCAGGAACAGCACACCGAAATACACCGGGTCGATCCCCGCCTGGATGACCGCTGGCATCAGCACCGGCGTGAGGATGAGGATCGTCGGCGTCATGTCCATGACCGTGCCCACCAGGATGATCAATACCATCATCACCAGCAGCAGGAGGGTCTGGTTGTCCATGAAAGGCGCCAGCAGGTCCGCCAACTGGCCCGGCAGATCGGCAATGGTCACCAGCCAGGACGAAACCATGGCTGCCGCCACCAGCAGCATCACCACCGAAGTGGTCCTGGCCGAGGACAGGATGACCTCGTACAGCTGGCTGACTTTCATTTCCCGGTAGATCACCAGGGACACGAACAGCGAATAGACCGCCGCGACTACAGCGGCCTCGGTGGGGGTGAAAATGCCGAACTTGAGGCCCAGGATGATGATCAGGGGCAGGCCCATCGCCCAACTGCCATCGAGCAAGGCGCGCAAGACCTCGGCGAAGGAGCGCTTGGGCGGCGTTTCGACGTTCTCGCTGCGCGAGATGTACCACCAGGCCACCGCCAGCGAAGCCCCCAGCAATAACCCCGGCACGATACCGGCCAGGAACAGTTTGGAGATCGAAACACCGGACGCCACGCCGAACACAATGAACCCGATGCTCGGCGGAATGACCGGGGCAATGATGCTGCCGGCCGCAATCAGACCGGCCGAGCGCCCCCTGTCATGCCCGGCCTGCACCATCATCGGCACCAGCAACGCCGCCAATGCCGCGGCATCGGCCACGGCGGAGCCGGAAAGCGACGCCAACAGGCAGGACGCGATGATCGCCACATAACCCAGGCCACCGCGCTTGTGTCCGACCAGCGCCATGGCGATGTTGACGATACGTTTGGACAAGCCGCCGGCATTCATCACCTCGCCGGCCAGCATGAAGAACGGCACCGCCATCAGTGGGAAACTGTCCGCACCGTTGAGCAAGTTCTGGGCAATGATCTGGGCGTCGAACAGGTCCAGGTAAACCATCAACGCCACGCTGACCACCAGCAAGGCAAACGCAATGGGCATGCCCAGCGCCATGCTGCCCATCAGGGACCCGAGGAAAATGGCCAGGGTCATGGGCGGTCACTCTTGATGGGGTTATGCGCCAGCGCTTGCGTAGCGTCGTTGTCCTTGATCATCACCAGCTCGTCGTCGCCGAGCTTGCCGAACAGGGCCAGGTAGAGTTCATGAAGCAGGATCGGCGCGGCACTGGCACCGAATACCAGGCCGGCGGCATAAAACAGCGCCATCGACAGACCGGACGCCGGTGCGGCCACCTCCAGGTTGATCACCGCCTGCTGCCAACTGCCCTGCAAAATCAACCAGCAGATGTACAGCATCAACAAGTGTCCGATGACCAGGCAGGCGCGCCTGCCCGCCGCTGGCAGTCGCCTGACCAGGCTGTCCATGCCCAGATGCGCCCTATCCTTGAGGGCCACCAGGGCGCCGAGAAAAATCATCCAGACGAAGAACCAGCGCGACAGTTCCTCGGAAACGCTGATGCCGGAGTTGAAGGCATAGCGCAACACCACGTTGCCGAACACCAGTGCGATCATCGCGACCATACACAGCACAATCAGCAGCTTGAGCAACTTGAAATACAGATCGACGACTTTGGCCATCTTCAAAACCTCTCGGGTGTGTCGAGCGCCGGCATAGCGACGCAACAGGACCGCGGCTACGTGAACCGCTACAGCATCGACCCGGAGAGGGAAAGGGGTTCAGGGCTGAAACGAAGGGGCGGAGGGAGGGCATCGAGTGCCCGCAGAAAGCTGCGCATAAGGAGGTCCTCTATTTTTATTATGGGTCTTGGCCGAGTCGAGCAAGACGACTTGCAGCTAAAATGTACCAACCAGTTAGTTCGGTCAATAACCCAGGCAAGTGCCTCGCATAAAACGTGCGATTATCGGTTAATGAAGTCACTTGAAAGGCCAGGCTCTCTGTCCGGGTTTCAGATGGATTTGTATCGTTCTGTATAAGAACCCTCGGTTGATACGATACCGAGGGTTTCGCCCTCTCCTGTCACACAGCACCGATACATCCGGGCGTTTAACTGTGATCACCGGGCAGCAACACACGCTTCGCTGCCACGGCCTCACTCATTAAGCGCAAGGAGAATCACCATGTTCAGTTTTTCGAAGATGTCGTCCCTGGCAATTGCCCTGACCCTGGTTGGCGGAGTCAGCCTGGCGAACGCCGCCTCGGCCCCGGCAGCAAGCACACCGACCCACGGTCAGGCCGCGCAACAATTGGCTGAAGGCGGCTCCGATCATTTGCTGGAACGGCGTGTGGCCGAAGGCGGTTCCGACCGGCTGCAGCAGAACCGTGTCGCGGAAGGTGGCGCTGACCGCTTGAATGAGCTGCGCGAACGCAGCGCTGCGACCGTCGCCTGATAGGCCGTTGAATGCACTCCGGAAGTTGCGTGGCGAGGCAGTCAGCGTCGCCACGCAAGCATCGAGACCGCTGGCGAAGCGACAGCGGACTCAGCTGAGCACCACGACCCCACCCGGTAATTCGATGCATTTGGCCCCGTAGGCATCGCGGATCAACAGCGCCACGCCGGCCAGTTGATCGAGACGGAAGCGAGCCTGGACCTTGCGTCTGCCCAATTGGGGATTGAGCAAAAGCAACATGCCGGGCCGGTAGCGGTTGATCTCATCGATAACGCTCGACAGCGTGGCATCGTTGAACACCAACACTTGCTCGCGCCAGGCAATGGCAGCCGACACGTCGGCATTCTGCGGACTGCCTGCGCGGACATTGTCGTAAGTCATTTGCATCCCCGGCTCCAACCGGAAGCTGCGGCCTTGCACCCGCACCTGAACGACACCCTCCAGGCAGGTGGCGCAGACGTTCTGGTCAACGTAGCGGATGTTGAACCGTGCCCGGGCGGCGCTGATCCAGCCGGTACCGGCCTGGATGCTGATCGTCGAGGCGCTGCGGCCCGATACCTCGATCTCCCCACCCAGCAACTCCAGTGCCTGTCCGCCCTCGGTCAATGGGCGACGGCTGAGGCGGGTCTGGGTGTTGAGCTCCAGACTGATGCCCTCGCCCAGCTCCACCCGACGCTGTTCGCCAACCTCGGTGATGTAATCGGCCCCCAGTCCGGAAACCCCACCGGGCACTGTCGCCCGGATCAACAGGAAAGCGGCCGATGCCGCCATCGCCCCGCCCAGAAACGCCCGGCGACCCAAACGACGCGGGACCTGTAATGCCTGGGCAGCCGGTTGCAACCCGTGCCAAAGTGCCTTGGCCTGTTCAAAAGCCCGGGCATGCTCGGCGCTCTGCCCGCACCATTGGCGCAAGGCCCGGGCATCGGCCACGGTGGCGTGCCCCGAGGTCAGCAGGATCAGCCAGTCGCGTGCCTCGCTGGCCAGTCGGGCCTCTGGCGTGGCGTCAGGGGAAGCGATACTGAAGATGTTCAAGCGCACACATACTCACGAATTGATCCGGTCTCTACTTTCAAGACGGTTTTCCCGCCCCGGGACCGAACCGCTGAATGACTTTTCTTTCCAGGCGTTGGGCGCAATGCCCCAGGGCGGCCTTGATCTCTTTCTCCACCATCCGGGTGGAAATGCCGAAGCGCTGGGAAATCTCCAGGTGCGGCGCTTCCTCCAGACGCGCCGCGATGAAAATCCTGCGGCGGCGCGCCGGCAGCTCGTACAGGGCCTTGAGCAGGATCTGCAACTCCCTCTGCCCCCCCACCACCCGGGCTGGGTCCAGCGCCTCGTCCGAGACTTGCAACAGCTCCTCGATCTCGTCACCGGTCAGCAGGCGCGCATCGGATTGCCGACGATCGGCGGCAATGTTCAAGGCCATGCGGTAAAGATAGGCGTTGGGCTGGGCGATGTCCGGTGCCTCGACCATGCGATCTACCCGCAGGTAGGTCTCGTGCAACACATCGTTGGCCAGCTCCTCGGAGCCCAGGCGTCGGCGCAGGCGAACCTTGAAATCCTCATAGGAGGAAAGGAACAACCTGACCATCGGGCTGCGGCCGCTGTCTTTCATTGCCCGAACACCCCTTCCCCTGCTGTGCATTCCATGCGTTTTCCTGATGAATCGGGTAACAAGAGCAGGGTCACCGGCTGGCGCAACGACGTTGGCGCCGGACGGTCGATCCTGAGATTCTGCATACTGTTGACCAAGGCCCTGTCGCGTATCGGATCCCCGGTGGAACTCACCAGCCGACTGTGTTGAATCACCCCGTCACGGCCGATCCATACCTGCAATAGCGCCCGAAAGCTGCCCGGGCGCGTCAGCGGCGACGCACACAGGTTGCGCTGGATGGCCGTCTGGATGGCCGCCGCATAATTACTGTCACTCAACCCCGGCACAGCACCGCGGGGCACCGGCACTTCGCGAACCCGCACCGGTTGTAGCGTGAAGGCATCCTCCCGGGCGTAATGCGCCGCGAGCCCGGTACCACGCAACAGCACATTCAACCCTTCGGAAGGAGTAAACCGCCCCTGGACACCCAGCGTCTGGCGTCGGTTCGATAACGCATGATCCACCAGCACCGCCATGCCGGTCGCCCGACTGAATCGCTCCAGCGCCGTGGTCAGTTCCTGGGGTGCGATGTCCAGGTCCACCAGGCCAACCGCCTGGAGCGGCGTGGACAGCAGACACAGCAACACCACCAGCCAACCCAAGGAGGGCCTGGTCAATCCACGCCTGTGTCTCCCCCTGACGCTGCCTTGCTGCACGACTGACGTATCCGTTGAAAAACGTCATCCTGAGGGGAGTTTATGAATGTCGTATGACAACTGATACAAATCCTGCGGAGCACACTAGACTGTTGCCAGACGACGCACCGTCCCCTGTGACGGGCCAGGAGGCCAGTGATGAATCGGTGGATGAAAATGACGGTTGGGCCGGGACTGTTCATGGCCTTGACCATGACCCTGCCGTGGGCCCACGGCGAAGAGCCCCCCGCCTGTATCGAGGTCACCGTCGGTGGCTACAAAACCCCGGATTACAATTGCCTGAGCCGGCAGATGGGCAACGATCCACATGCCGCCGAAGCCGCGCAAAAGACGCGGGATGCGTTGAACGTGCCCGTCGATAAACGTGCGCCGAACAGCATCGGCCTGGCGACTCCGGCAGCCACCGGGGTGCGCATGGGCAATACCTTCGGCACATCGGTCAAGCCGCAGAGGCCGGCCGGCGGTCAATGACCACTGCGTGGTCGTTCATCGCGGGCAAGCCTTGCTCCCACAGCAGTCCGCACTGTAGGAGCAAAGCTTGCTCGCGATACAGGCACCACTGCCAGTCATTCAAGCCCTGCTCCCACAAGCGCTACAAGCTAGCAACGTCAGATACTGGGGCTCTGGCGAAAGCTCACCGCCAGGCGGTTCCAGCTGTTGATGGTGCTGATTGCGAGCGTCAGATCCACCAGTTCTTCTTCGCTGAACAGGGCTCGGGCCAAGGCATAGAGGTCGTCCGGAACCTGGCTTTCGGCCAACAACGTCACCGCTTCGGTCCAGGCCAATGCAGCCCGTTCACGGGGAGTGAAGAATCCGCTGTCACGCCAGACCGCCACGGCGAACAGACGCCGTTCAGTCTCTCCCTGGCGTCGGGCATCCACTGAGTGCATGTCGGTGCAAAAGGCGCAGCCATTGAGCTGCGAGGCACGGATCTTGATCAAGTGCAGCAGTGACGGTTCGATACTCAGGCGACTGGTCAATGCCTCCAGGCCGATCATGGCTTTCATGGCGTTTGGGGACGCAGTGTAGTAATCCAGACGCTGGCTCATGACGGACTCCGGGGCGGGTGACGGATCCAAAGTAAAACCTGGACGCCGCCAGCGACAGATCCAATTCGCGGAAATTTTTACGCGCAACTTCAATGCCGTCGCGCAATACGGTTAATCTTGCGCCTTTGACGCTTGCCGCCAGGCATTTGCCCAGGAGCCCACGGGTATGGAACTTCACGTCGTCATCAACGGCCGCAAGGACCTGGCAGGCCAGTTATACCAGCAATTGCGCAGCGCCATTGAAAGCGGCCGCCTGGCGGCTGGCGCGCAATTGCCACCCAGTCGCCTGCTTGCCGAGCAACTGGGCATTTCCCGCAAGACCGTCTCCGACACCTATGCCCAGTTGACCTACGAGAACTTCCTCACCGGCATCATCGGCAAGGGCACCTACGTCAATGCACGGCCAGCCCGGATCGTGCGCAAACAAAGCCACCGCGAGCTGGCCGGAGCCGAGGTCGTCGAGGCCTGGCGCAGCATGCCGGACTTGCTGCGTCACCCGACCGTCGAAAGCGCGTTGCGTTACGATTTCATCGGCGGCGCCATCGGCAAGGGCCAATTCCCACTGGACGACTGGCGTCGCTGCACTGCTCATGCCTTGCGCCAGATCGCCAATGCCAAGGGTTTCTATAGCCAGCCCGAAGGCCTGCCGGCACTGCGCAACGCCGTTGCCCGACACATCGCGTTTTCCCGTGGGGTGAATTGCCAGGACGATGACGTGGTGGTGTGCAACGGTGCGCAACAAGCCCTGGATCTGATCTCACGGGTGCTGACCCGTCCCGGTAGCCTGGTGGCGATGGAGGATCCGGGCTATCCGCCGGCGCGCCTGCTGTTCGGCTCCCATGGCGCCACGGTGGCAGGCGTGCCGGTGGATGACCAAGGCATGCGCGTGGACCTGATTCCCGATGGTACACGGCTGATCTACGTGACCCCGTCCCACCAGTTTCCCTTGGGCATGCCCATGAGCCAGGCCCGGCGCGAGGCCCTGCTGGCCCGGGCCTATGAGCTGGGCGCGATCATCATCGAGGATGACTACGACAGTGAGTTCCGCTACGAGGGCCGGCCCGCCGATTCCTTGCAAAGCATGGACGAACGCGGGATCGTGGCGTATGTCGGCACCTTCTCCAAGACCCTCTTACCCGAATTGCGGCTCGGCTACGCCATCTTGCCTCCGGCGATTCTCGAAGCGGTGATCCTGGCCAAGCGCCTCACCGATCAGCACACCTCCACCCTGCCCCAATGGGCGCTGGCCAAGTTCATCGCCGAAGGCTGCCTACTCAAGCATATCCGGCGCTGTCACACCCTGTATGCCGGTCGGCGAGAGCGAATCCTGGCACGCATGGCCGGGGATCTGTCGCCCTGGTTCGAGGCCGTGCCCACCACTGCGGGTTTTCACCTGGCGGTGCTGTGCAAGGTGCCCATCGACCTGGCACTGGTGATCGAACTGGCGAAAAAAGCCGAGATCGGGCTCTACAGCATCGCGGGGTTCTTCCACGAAGCCCCTGTGCGACCCGGCCTGTTCTTTGGCTTTGGCGCAATCGAAACCCTCGACATCGACATCGCACTGGACCGTCTGCGAGACATCCTGCAGCAGGTAGCCTGAAGATTGGACTGGGCATTTATCCGCCCATTGGCTGTTTGAGCCACGCCCATGCGGGCCTATCCTGCTGCGGTGTCGTTGATCGTTCCACGATCCCCGTTCGACTTGATTCAGGAGCCAGAGCCATGTCCCGTCAAGTGATCAATACCGTGCAGGTGCAGGCTGCCCCCGGCCGCTCGGAGGAACTGGGCCGGCAGTTGCAGCAGATCGTCGAAACCCTGCGGGCCCAACCGGGCTGCGATGCCTACATGGTCGACCGCTGCCCGGTCGACGGCGACCGCTGGACCGTCAGCGCCCGCTGGCAATCGGAAGCGGCCATGCAAGCCCACTTCAACTGCCCCGAAGTGCAAGGCTTTATCGGCTTGATCGACAACCGCCTGGCCCGCAGCGTGGACTTCAACAGCTTCCCCATCGTGTGAATGCCATTCCCTGCCCACAGAGTCACGGCAACGGCGTATTGGTCTACCGACCTTCCGAAAAATTGGACGTTTGTTTGATGGGGCATGGGGCTTAGGGTGGATTCATTCGAATTCACCCTAAGCCATGAAGGACACACCACCATGAAAACACTCTGCCTGATCGCCGCCCTCGGCCTGTTCCCCCTCGCCCAGGTCCACGCCCACGAAGCCGCACCCGAGAACGTCAAGGTGCTCCAGGAAAAGATGCTGAAGAACGTGCCGGGCAAGAAAACCATGATGCTGACCGTCGACTATGCCCCGGGCCAGTCGTCCATCGCTCACAGACACGAAGGCACCGCCATGGCCTACGTGCTTGAGGGGGCTATCACCTCCCAGGTCAAAGGCGAACCGGCGATGACCTACAAAGCAGGCGAGTTCTGGTATGAAGCGGCAGGTTCCGAACATCTCGTCTCGAAGAACGCCAGCACGACCGAGCCGGCGAAACTGTTGGTGTTCATGGTAATGGGCGAAAAAGAGGCGGTGTTGATCCCGCTGAAAAACTGACAGGTACAACAGCAAGCCCGCTCCCACAAGGGACCTGTTTGCATTTGAACCTGTGCCGGATTCAACAAAAAAAGCCCCGCATTTCTCAATGCGGGGCTTTTCATTCAACGCCGGATCAGTTAGCCGTCACGACCGCCTGACCTGCCAACGCCAGGTCCAGCAATTCGCGGTTGGCGACTGCGTACATGGCGTAGTCGGTGCCGCTGGCGGCACGGATGTCCACCAGCATTGCGCGCCAGCGTTCGACCATGCCGTGATGCTGCTCCAGCCACAGTGCCAGGCGGGTTTCCACGTCCTGGGAACCGTCGCCTTCTTGCAGGACCGAGATGGTGATCGCCCGCTGCTGCCAGTCGACGTCATCGCGGAATGCTTCACGGGCCAGGGCCTGCCAGTTGTTTTCCACCGGCAGAGCGCTGATCTGTTGCAAGTACCAGGTGATGTCCAGGGCACTGCCCACCGCGAAGTACGCCTTGGCCACGTCGGCGGCGTTCTGGCCGGTGACGTCGGACGCCTCGATGATCGGCAGCAAGGTGTACAGGTGCGTAGTGCCTGCCACCATGCGGGCCAACAGCTCCGGCACGCCGGCGGCCACGTAGGCCTGATAGCGGGTCTGCCAGCCTTCGCGGGTCGGGCCTTCCAGCAGTTCGTCGAGCTTGAGGCCCAGCGCCGCCAGGTGCGGACCGAAGTGGGCAACGTCGCGAGCAGCGTTCTGCTCGTTGCGACGGCTGCGCAGGAACCAGCGCGTTGCACGACGCCCCAGGCGCATCAGCTCGTCCATCAGCTCCAGTTGCACGTCGGCCGAAACCTGGTGGTCCAGGGCTTCTATCTGACGGAACCAGTGCGGGAGGTGGAAGATGTCCCGAACGATCACATAGGCACCCGCCACGTTCGCCGGGCTCATGCCCGTAGACTCCTTGAGCCTTTGAACGAAAGTAATGCCCATGTGGTTGACCAGGTCGTTGGCGATCTGCGTGCTGACGATCTCGCGCTTCAGGCGGTGGCGACGCATGGCCTCGGAGAACTTGCTCACCAGGGTCGGTGGGAAAGCCGTCTCCATGTCACGGGTCAGGTAATCGTCGTCCGGCACCAGGGAGTTGAGCAGCGCCTCCTTGAGGTCGATCTTGCTGTAAGAGATCAGCACCGACAGCTCGGCACGGGTCAGGCCGTGGCCCGCCGCGACACGCTCGGCCAGTTGTTCTTCGGTCGGCAGGAACTCGATGGCACGGTCCAGCTTGCCCCGGGCCTCCAGGTCGTTCATCAGACGCTTGTACTCAGCGATCCGCACGAACGCGCGACGGGCCGCCAGGGACAGGGCCTGGGTCTGCTTGTAGTTGTTGCCCAACACCAGGCCACCGACTTCGTCGGTCATGCTCGCCAGCAACTGGTTGCGCTGCTTGTCGGTCATGTCGCCAGCCTGCACCACTTCGTTGAGCAGGATCTTGATGTTCACTTCGTGGTCGGAGCAGTCCACGCCACCGGCGTTGTCGATGAAGTCGGTGTTGGTGGCGCCGCCATGCAGGCCGAACTCGACGCGACCCAGCTGGGTCATGCCCAGGTTACCGCCCTCGCCCACGACTTTGCAGCGCAGCTCGTTGCCATTGACGCGCAGTGCATCGTTGGCCTTGTCGCCCACATCGGCGTGGCTTTCGCTGCTGGCCTTGACGTAAGTGCCGATACCGCCATTCCACAACAGGTCCACCGGCGCCTTGAGCAAGGCGTTCAGCAGTTCGGTCGGGGTCAGCTTGTCGGCCTTGATGTCGAAACGTTCCTGCATCTGCGGCGTGATGGTGATGCTCTTCGCGCTGCGCGAGAAGATACCGCCGCCTTCGGACATGATGCTGGTGTCGTAGTCGGTCCAGGCCGAACGCGGCAGGTCGAACAGGCGCTTGCGCTCGGCGAAGCTGCTGGCCGGATCCGGATTCGGGTCGACGAAGATGTGCAGGTGGTTGAACGCCGCGACCAGTTGCAGCTTGTCGGACATCAACAAGCCGTTACCGAACACGTCACCGGCCATGTCGCCGATGCCCACCACGGTGATGCTGTCATCCTGGACATTGATGCCACGCTCGCGGAAGTGGCGTTGCACGCCTACCCACGCGCCCTTGGCGGTAATGCCCATCTTCTTGTGGTCATAGCCGGCCGAGCCGCCGGAAGCGAACGCATCGCCCAGCCAGAAACCGTACTCGACGGCGATACTGTTGGCGATGTCGGAGAAGGTCGCGGTGCCTTTGTCCGCCGCCACCACCAGGTACGGGTCATCGTTGTCATGCCGCACGACGTTGGCCGGCGGTACCAGGGCGCCATCCTTCAGGTTGTCGGTGATGTCCAACAGACCCGAGATGAAGATGCGGTAGCAGGCAACGCCCTCGGCCGCGATCTCGTCCCGGCTGCCGCCCAGCGGCAAGCGACGTGGCAGGAAACCACCCTTGGCACCCACCGGCACGATCACCGAGTTCTTCACCTGCTGGGCTTTTACCAGGCCCAGCACTTCGGTGCGGTAATCCTCTTCACGGTCGGACCAGCGCAGGCCGCCGCGAGCAACGTTGCCGAAGCGCAGGTGCACGCCCTCGACCCGTGGCGAGTACACGAAAATTTCGAACTTGGGCACCGGTTTCGGCAGTTCCGGAATCAGGTGCGGGTTGAACTTGAAGCTGAAGTAGGACTTGTTCTGGCCGTGGGCGTCGGTCTGGTAGAAGTTGGTCCGCAGGGTGGCCTTGATCAGGTCCAGGTAGCGACGCAGGATGCGGTCCTCGTTGAGCACCTGGACGTCGTCCAGCGCCGTGAGGATCGCCTGTTCCAGGCGCAGTTGTTTGTCTTCCAGGTCATCGCTGCTGAGTTTGCGCGCCAGGTAGAAGCGGGTCTTGAACAGCCGGGTCAGCTCACGGGCAATGTCGGTATGGTTGTTCAAAGTGCTGGCGATGTAACCCAGGTCGAAGCCCAGGCGGATCTGCTTGAGGTAGCGTGCGTAGGCACGCAGCAGCGCGACGTCGCGCCATGGCAGGCCGGCAGTCAGCACCAGGCGGTTGAACGCATCGTTCTCGGCATCGCCGCGCACGATGTGGACAAAGGCGTCCTGCAGGGTGTCGTTGAGCTGCTGGATGTCCAGGTCCAGGCCTTCGGCGGCGGTGAAGGCGAAGTCATGGATCCAGAACTCGCGGCCATTGGTGTGGCGCAGGCGGTACGGGAACTCACCCAGCACGCGCAGGCCGAGGTTTTCCAGGATCGGCAAGACGTCGGACAGCGCCAGCGGCGCGTCGGCGTGGTACAGCTTGCAATGCAGTTCACGCTGGCCGGACACCTGGCCAAGTGGCTGATAGAAGCTCATCACCAATGGATTGGATTCGCTCAGGCTCAGCAGGTGTTGCATGTCCACCACCGCCGAATGCGCGGCAAAGCGCTCGCGGTAACCGGCCGGGAAGCCTTTCGGGAAGTCCGCCAGCACGTTGGTGCCCTGGGCTTCGCCGAAGCTCTCGATGACCAGGCTGGCGTAGTCGTCCTTCCAGCTGCGGCAGGCTTGCACCACTTCCTTTTCCAGCAGCAGCGGGTCGATGTCGATACGGTTTTTCGGGTCCACCCGCAGGATCAACTGCACGCGGGCCAGTACGGACTCGGAGAAGAAGGTCCAGAATTCGCAGTCCGTGGCCTTGAGGCGATCCATCAGTACCTGCTGGATCTTCTGGCGAACTTCGGTGGAATAGATGTCACGCGGCACATAGGCCAGGCAGTAGCAGAAACGGCCATACGGGTCTTTGCGCAGGAACACGCGGATCTTGTTGCGTTCCTGGATCTGCACGATCGACATCACGGTGCTGAACAGCTCGTCCACCGGCGTCTGGAACAGGTCGTCGCGAGGCAGAACCTCGAGTACCTGGGCCAGTTCCTTGCCCAGGTGCGCCTTGGCCTGGAAACCCGAACGACGTTCGATTTCCTCGACCTTGCGACGGATATACGGGATGACCCGCACGCTTTCGCCATACACCGAAGAGGTGTACAGGCCCATGAAGCGGCATTCCTTGATGACCTTGCCGTCAGCGTCGATTTCACGGATCGACACGTAGTCCGGGTAGGCCGGACGGTGCACGCGGCTCGGGTGCGCGGCCTTGGCGAACGACAGCGGCGTCGGTTCGCGCAGGTAGTTGACGGCGTAGTCCTCGATGCGCAGGTCGTCGGCGGTCAGGCCGGCGCGCAGCAGTTTGGTCAGGCCAAGGAACGAATCGGGGTTGTACTCGATGTGACCGCCTTCGGCATCATCGCGGACCACGAACTCTTCATAGCCCAGGAAGGTGAAGTGGTTGCCCACCAGCCATTCCAGGAACGTCTTGATTTCGCTCTTTTCATCGGCATCGATGGCGTAGGCGCTGTTGTCCAGGCAGACGAGAATATCCTGGACCTTGGCTTTCATCGGTTCGAAGTCGGCCACGGCCACCCGTACTTCGCCCAGCACTTGCTCAAGTTCCTTGCTCAGGACATTGAGTTCGGCGGCGTTGGCGCAGCGGTCGATTTCCAGATACATCAGCGACTCTTGCAGGATCCCCTCGCCCTGGGTGCCCTTGGGCAGGATTTCCAGCAACTCGCCCTTGGCGCCACGGCGCACGCTCAGCACAGTGGTTTGCAGGGTATGGATGCTGTAGCCACGACGGTTCAGCTCGGTACGCACCGAATCCACCAGGAACGGCAGGTCGTGATGCAGCACTTCCACGGCGGTGTGGGTCGATTGCCAGCCGTGACGTTCGTAATCGGGGTTGTACACACGCACCTGCGGTTGCGCGTGATCGAAGCGCTCAAGCAGGCGCCAGGCAGACAGGGTGCAGCCAGCGAGGTCGGACAACCGGCGCTGGGTGAGTTCATCGAGGGAAATGATGCCGAAGAATTGTTCAGCGAACAGCGCCACTTGTGGCAGTGCCTGTTCACTGATGTGCTGCGCCAGTACCGCTTGCAGTTGATGCTGGAAGTCGGCTTTGCTGGCTGCGGTGAAGAACGCCATCTGTGGTACTCCGCTTGGGCTTGTTATTGATGAAAGCGTCGTGCAACCCCTTTCGGGCTGCCGGCCATCCTGTTCCTGGTTCTCGGGCAGAGGAAACAGGACGACAGGTGGGTGAAGCTGGACAAGACCCGCAGGTCACATTCCTTTTCCATCTAAATTCCATGTAATGAACACCTGCAAAAAACACCGGGGGGTGGCCTTTGCACGTGCACATCCGTTGCGCAGCTTAACGAGTGCGACAATGGGCATGCTTGCAGCGCTGCGACATATTCGGTCATCGGCTAGCTAAACAGCCGGTACGCACCGGATAACCCTAGCAGGCTGGGAACCAAACAGCCCCCCTAAGCGGTAAACCAGCAGAAAATCCTTGGCGCTGGCAAAATCCACTTTTCGCACCCCGCAGGTGCACTCGATCCTGGAGCCATCACCATGCAAATGACCACCGCCCTTCTGATTGCCAACCCGTGTGATGAAGAAGAAGACAACATGGCCATGCTCTGCTGCCACGGCGCCCAGGGCGAAATGTTCCTGATGACCCGCTATCCCGACGAGGACGAGCTGGAGATTGCGCTTGATGGCGAGCCTTCTACCCTGGACGGGGTCAAGGTCACCCTGTCACCGACCTTGCTGAAGATCGAGGTCGCCGCAGCGGACGCAGATGCCCTCGACGGCGACGATGTGCTGGAGATCAGCCACGACACCGATGCCGCGGACCTGGCCGAGGTGGAATTGACCTTGCAGAATATTCTCCGGGGGACCGGGACTTATATCAGCGAGCTTTGATCCCCAATGGGAGCCAAGTACCTTCGCGCTAACCGATAGCTGGCGCTGCCGCCAAACCGCGTCGCCTATATCGCGAGCAATCTCTGCTTCCACAGCTCCAGCGAACGCTCGCAAATCCGGGCCTTCCACAGACCCTGTGGGAGCGAGCCTGCTCGCGATGGCGGTGGTTCAGACTCCATCCATGTTGAATGTACCGCCGTCTTCGCGAGCAAGCCCTCTCCCACAGGTTTTGCGATCTCCAGAACACTCCTGTGTCCGGATAAACATTCCTTCATTATGTGAGAGCTTCCCACTCAAACGAGAGCAAGAGCCCTTCCCTGTGCTTCCAAACCGATCACAAATCCACACGGCCACTCAAAATCCCGTTAGTCGCCGCCCCCCGCCATGCATTAAAGTAACGCCCCCAGCCCCGGCATTATCCGAATGCCCCGGGCCTCCCTTTCCAGGAACAGTCATCGATGGAACATCGTGAAGCGCTGCTGGCGCTGCGAACCTTTCTTTCAACGCAGATCCTCGGCCAGGAAAAACTCATCGAGCGCCTGCTCATCGCCCTGCTTGCCGACGGCCACATGCTGGTGGAAGGCGCGCCGGGGCTGGCCAAGACCAAGGCCATCAAGGAGTTGGCCGAAGGCATCGAGGCGCAGTTCCATCGCATCCAGTTCACCCCCGATCTGCTGCCCGCCGACATCACCGGTACGGAGATCTATCGTCCGGAAACCGGCAGCTTCGTGTTCCAGCAGGGGCCGATCTTCCATAACCTGGTGCTGGCGGACGAAATCAACCGTGCCCCGGCCAAGGTCCAGTCTGCGCTGCTCGAAGCGATGGCCGAGCGGCAGGTCAGCGTCGGGCGCAGCACCTATGAGCTGTCGCCGCTGTTCCTGGTAATGGCTACGCAAAACCCGATCGAGCAGGAAGGCACCTACCCGCTGCCCGAAGCCCAGCTCGACCGGTTCCTGATGCACGTCAAGATCGGTTTCCCGGACGCTGCCGTGGAACGCCGTATTCTCCAGCAGGCCCGGGGCGAAGCGCTGCACGGCGAAGCCACGCCCGAGCGCCGTGTGAGCCAGCAAGCAATATTCGTCGCCCGCAAGGAGATTCTCGGGTTGTACATGGCCGACGCCGTGGAGGAATATCTGGTGCAACTGGTCATGGCCACCCGCAACCCGGCCAAGTTCGACCCGGAAATGGCCGAGTGGATCGCCTACGGCGCCAGCCCGCGGGGCTCCATCGCCCTGGACCGCTGCGCCCGCGCCCACGCCTGGCTGGCCGGACGCGATTTCGTCAGCCCCGAGGATATCCAGGCAGTGTTGTTCGACGTGCTGCGCCATCGCATCATCCTCTCGTTCGAAGCCGAAGCCGCGGGCATCGATCAGGATCGGGTCGTTCAGCGGATTCTCGACGTCGTCGCTGTCGCTTGAGCATGACTCATGAATAACCCACTGGCGCCCGCACCGGGCATCCGCGTCAGCCTGTCGGAGCTGATCGAGATGCGTCATCGCGTGCGCGAAGTGCAGTTGTTCTCCACGCCCGGCCAGCGCAGCCCGCTGATCGGCCTGCACCACTCCAAGCTGCGTGGGCGCGGTGTGGACTTCGACCAGGTGCGGGTCTATCAGGCCGGCGATGACGTGCGCACCATCGACTGGCGCGTGACCGCTCGCACCCAGGAACCCCACACCAAGCTGTTCCACGAAGAACGGGAACGGCCGATCTTCATCATGATCGAGCAAAGCCATCGACTGTTCTTCGGCTCGGGGCTGACCTTCAAGTCCGTACTCGCCGCCCAGGCCGCCAGTCTGTTCGGCTGGGCCGCGCTGGGGCACAACGACCGGGTCGGCGGCCTGGTGTTCGGCAACAATACCCATTACGAGGTCAAGCCCCGACGCAGCAAGCAGAGCCTGCTGCAACTGCTCAACCGCTTGGTGCGGGTCAATCAGTCACTGCATACCGAAGGCGAGCCTGATCGCGATTCGTTCGGCATTGCCTTGCGTCGGGCCCGGGAAGTGCTGCGACCCGGCAGCCTGGTGATCGTGATCTGCGATGAGCGTGCGCTGTCCGACAGTGCCGAGCAACAACTGAGCCTGCTGTCGCGACACTGCGACCTGTTGCTGCTGCCGCTGTCGGATCCACTGGATCACGCCTTGCCCGCGGCTGGTCTGCTGCGTTTTGCCCAGCGCGGCGCGCAGTTGGAGCTCGATACGCTGAATGTCGAACTGCGCCAGGCCTATCGCGCCCAGGCCGAAGCACGGTTGGGTCGCTGGGAAATGCTCGCGCAGAAACTGCGGATCCTGCTGATGCCACTGAGTACTCAGGGTGACATGGTCGAACAATTGCGCGAATACTTGAATCCCGGACGACCGGGGAAAAGCCGATGAGCAGTCTCGATCAATTACAGCCGCTGATGGCGCCGCCCCCTATCGGCTTCTGGCCTCCCGCGCCGGGCTGGTGGCTGCTGTTGGTGCTGTTGCCGCTCCTGGGCCTGGGCCTGTGGCAATTACGTCGGTTCATCCCGGCGAAACGCACCACCGCCAGCGCTGAGCAACCCTTGGACCCAGTGCGCCTGGCCGCCCTGGCCGAACTCGCCCAACTGCCCAAGCCCTACGACGGCGCGCCGGCCGGCGCCTGGCTACAACAGCTCAACGCACTGCTCAAGCGCGTGTGCCGCAACCACTACCCCTACAGCCAGAGCCACACCCTCAACGGGCGAAAATGGCTGGCCTTCCTGGACAACCGCTGCCCGGCGGCCGGTCTGACTCGCTGGATGGTGCTGGTCGAAGGTGCTTACAAACCGGAGTGCAAGCTGGACGACAAAGCCATCGCCGGCCTGACCCAGGCCATCGAAATCTGGATTCGCAAGCATGTTTGAGTTCGCCTGGCCGTGGATCTTCGCCCTGCTGCCGCTGCCCTGGCTGATGCGCCTGGTGCTGCCTCCGGCCGACAGCGGCGAATCGGTGCTCAAGGTCAGTTTCCTGGAAGACCTCGAAGGCCTCGTCGGCCGTCGCGCCCGGGCCAGCCTGCCGAGCTGGCGCCAGCAGGCACCTTTCATCCTGCTCTGGCTGCTTCTGCTGATCGCCGCCGCCCGCCCCCAATGGCTGGGCGAGCCGTTGCCGATTGCTGCCAGCGGCCGTGACCTGCTGGTGGCGGTGGATGTTTCCGGGTCCATGGACTTTCCTGACATGCGCTGGCAGGACGAAGAGGTCAGTCGCCTGACGCTGGTCCAACAGATGCTGGGGGACTTTCTCGAAAACCGCGAAGGCGACCGGGTCGGCCTGATCCTGTTCGGCAGCCAGGCTTATCTGCAAGCACCGTTGACCTTCGATCGCCGTACCGTGCGACGCTGGCTCGACGAGGCGCGCATCGGCATCGCCGGCAAAAATACCGCCATTGGCGACGCCATTGGCCTGGCGCTCAAGCGCCTGCGCCAGCGCCCGGCCAACAGCCGTGTGCTGATCCTGGTCACTGACGGCGCCAATAACGGTGGCGAAATCGATCCGTTGACCGCCGCCCGGCTGGCTGCCGACGAGGGCGTGAAAATCTACCCGATCGGCATTGGCGCCGATCCGGAGCAAAGCGGCACGGCGGGTTTCCTCGGCGTCAATCCGAGCCTGGACTTGGATGAACCCACACTCAGGGAAATCGCACAGGTTACAGGCGGTCGATATTTCCGGGCCCAGGACGGCGGACAGCTGCTTGAGATCAAGGGCACGCTCGACCAACTCGAACCGGTGGTCCAGCAACCGACCCAGGCACGTCCCAGCCGGGCGCTGTATCAATGGCCACTGAGTGCCGCCCTGCTGCTGAGCGTATTGCTCGCGGCCCGCGAACGCTGGCCGGACAACCCCTTGCAGCGCCTGTTCAGCCAGTCGCTGTTCCAACCTGCCCAATCCGTCGAATGGCGCCAACGGCTCAAGCGCCTGCGTTTGCGGAGGCGGCGATGATCGGTCTGTGGCCGCACTGGTTGCGCCCCGCTTTCTTGTTGGTGCTGCCCTTGCTGGGATGGCTGCTCTGGCAACTGTGGCATCGGCAGAAACGGGTCGGTCGCTGGCAGATGATCCTGCCGCCGGCGTTCCATGCCGTACTGCTCAGTGGCGGCAGCGGCCGGGAAAGCCGCTTGCCCTGGATTGCCCTCGGCCTGGGCTGGCTGTTGATGGTGCTGGCGTTGCTCGGGCCCAGCTGGGCACGGGTCGAACAGGCCAGCCAGAAGCCCGCCGACCCACTGGTGGTGGTTTTCGAACTGACCCCGGAAATGCTCGCCACCGACGTACCGCCCACTCGTTTGGAACAGGCGCGGCGCAAGCTGCTGGACCTGCTGCATAACCGCAGCGATGCCCAGACCGCAATCGTCGTCTACGCTGGCAGTGCTCATACGCTGGTGCCGCTGTCCGACGACCTGTCCACCAGCGCCAACCTGCTCGAAGCCCTGACCCCTTCGATCATGCCTCAAGCGGGGCATCGCGCCGACCTGGCAATCAACAAGGCCATGGCCCTGCTGGACCAGGGCGGACTGGGTCATGGCCGGATCCTGCTGATCGGCTCGTCCTTGAACGAGCAGGAACGCCAGGGCATCCGCCAGGTGCTGGACGGCTCGGCCACCCGTTTGCTGATGCTGGGCATCGGTACGCGAGAGGGCGCGCCGGTGGCTCAAAGCGATGGCAGTTACCTCAAGGATGCGCAAGGCGCGATTCTGATACCGCGCCTGGACAACCCCAGCCTCAAATCCTTCATCAACGAACTGGACGGCCGTTACCGCCCCGCACGTCTGGACGACAGCGACCTGCGAGGCCTCGGTCTGCTGGATGGCCCTCGCCATCTGCGCCACGACGGCCAGACGCTGCGCCTGGACACCTGGGCCGACCAGGGGTACTGGTTGCTCCTGCCACTGTTGCTGCTGGCGGCCTGTGCCGGGCGCCGGGGCTGGCTGTTCTGCCTGCCGCTGCTGTTCGTGCTGCCACAGACCGGGCACGCCTTCGAATTCGAAGACTTGTGGTTGCGCCCCGACCAACAAGGCCAGCATTTGCTCAAGCAAAAACGTCCGGCCGAGGCCGCCGCCCATTTCCAGGACAGCCAATGGCAAGGCGTTGCCCTCTACGAAGCCGGAGAGTACAGCGAAGCCGCCCGACGCTTTGCCGGGGGCTCCGACGCCCGCGCCCATTACAATCGCGGCAACGCACTGGCCAGGAGCGGCGAGCTGGAAGCCGCGCTGGATGCTTATGAACAAGCCTTGGAGCTGCAACCGGACCTGCGCCCCGCCCAGACCAATAAAGCCCTGGTGCAGAGCCTGTTGAAAGAACAGGCCTCCCCGGACGAGCCCAAGCCTGCCGATAACGAATCGCCGGACTCCGCGGTACAATCGCCGAGCGCCGAAACGCCGTCCCAGTCCTCGCAGGCCCAATCGCCATCCGACGAGGCAACGGCCCCGCCGGATGAAGCCCAGGCATCGCACACGACACCCGACAGCGCCCAGGAGGTACCGGGCAGCGAATTGCCCGATGAACAGACCACCACTCCGCCGCTGCGCCCCGCCGCCGGCCAACGCAACGAAGAAGAACAACGCCAGGCCCTGGAACAATGGTTGCGCCAGATTCCGGACAATCCGGGCGAACTGCTCCGGCGTAAATTCTGGTATGAACAACAAAGCCACCAGGTCCAGGGAAAAACCCAATGATCCGCGTCACCGTCCAGTTCCTTGTCTTGCTGCTCTGGATCTGCGCAGCCCAGGCCGCGCAGTTGACCGCCAGTGTCGATCGCAGCCGCCTGAACTCCGGGGAAACGGTGGAGCTGACCCTGGAATCCAACGACGCCACGCTGTTCGGCAAGCCTGACCTGGGGCCGCTCCAGGCGCTGTTCGATGTGCGTGGCACCCGCCAGGTCAACCAACTGACGACCCTGGACGGCGAAAACCGCGCAACCACTCGCTGGATCGTGACCCTGCTGCCACGCCAGAGCGGCACCGTGATCATCCCTTCCCTGCAACTGGGGGAAGTGAGCAGCCAACCGATCACCCTCCAAGTGATCGAAAGCGAAACCCGCAACGCCTCAGGCACCCTGGCACCGGTGTTCATCGAAGCCAGCCTCGACCAGAACCGCGTGTACGTGCAGGCCCAGGCGATCCTGACCTTGCGTATCTACCATTCGGTGTCGCTGTACGACGACAGCAGCCTGACGCCGCTGCACATCCCCGATGCCCGCACCGAGCAGCTAGGCGAATCGCGCACCTATGAAAAAGTCATCAATGACGTACGTCATGGCGTGATCGAGCTGCGCTATGGCATCTACCCCCAGCGCAGCGGCGAACTGACGATACCGGCCCAGACGTTCAGCGCGACCCTGGTCGAGCCGGTGGCCCAAGGCGCCGCGCCATCGGGACCCAAGCCCGGCCAGCTGATGCGCGTCAGTTCCGAACACCTGCGACTGACCGTCGACCCCAAGCCGGCCAGCTATCCGCCCGATGTGCCGTGGCTGCCGGCCCGCAGCCTTTCCCTGAGCGAAAGCTGGAGCCCCGAACCGACCCACAGCCAGGTGGGCGATTCCCTGACCCGCAGCCTGACCCTTGAAGCCGAAGGCCTGGCCAGCTCCCAGTTACCACCGCTGCCCGCCACGGAGATCAATGGCTTGCGTCGTTATCCCGACCAACCGGTTCTCAGCAGCCGCAGCAGTGAACGCGGGCTGGTGGGCAGTCGCGAGGACCGCGAGGCGCTGGTGCCCAACCGCAGCGGGACCATCGAACTGCCACCGGTGGAAGTGATCTGGTGGAACACCCTGGAGAATCACCTGGACCGAACCAGCCTCCCGGCGCGGACCCTGCAGGTGGCGAACAATCCAAGCCTGATGGTGGACACACCGGCGGGTGCGCCCCAGGTCGTGACGACGGTCGACAGCGACGCGCTGTGGTATTGGCAACTGACTTCGTTGCTGCTGGCCTGTACCACATTACTGGGCTTCGGTCTGTGGTGGCGGGCCCGCTCGCAACCGGCGGTCCTGCGTGCGGCCCAGGCCGGACCGAGCCCGCGCACCCTGTTGGACGACCTCAAGCGGACCTGCCTGGCCAACGACCCTCACGCCACCCGCCAGGCACTGGATGCCTGGGCCCGACAGCAACCGGAAACACTGGCCGACATGGCGGCGCGCTTCGTGCCGCTGTCCGACGCCCTCGATGGCCTCAATGGTGCCCTCTACAGCGAAACCGGCCAGCACTGGCAAGGTGAAGACCTGTGGCGGGCGATTCGTGCCATTCCGCCCACCGAGGGCACGCCGAACTCGGCCGGCGACTCGGGCTTGCCACCGCTGTACCCCAAGTAGTCAGGGGAAGCGACCCCCTGGGGACCTGTGGGAGCAAGGCTTGCCCGCGATGAGGCCATCCCTTTCAACCTCACTGCAACCTGACCCACCGCTATCGCGAGCAAGCTTTGCTCCCACAGCAATTGTTCCCACAGCAAATGCTCCCAAAGTAAGAAGTTGAACACGTCCTCTCGCCTGTTTCCCAGTAAACTCTGTTTCTTTTAGCCGCCTCTCCCTTCCTGCGGCCATTATCTGTTTTATGGAGTTCACCTTGCGTCTGTTCCACACCTCCGACTGGCACCTGGGGCAAAACCTGCACGGCCAGGAGCGCGATTTCGAGCACGCGTGTTTCCTCCAGTGGCTGCTGCGCCAGTTGGCCAGTGAAAAACCCGACGTACTGCTGATCGCCGGGGATATCTTCGACACCGTGAACCCACCGGTCAAAGCCCAGGAGCGGCTGTACGACTTCATCGTCAGCGCCCATGAACAAACCCCCAACCTGACCATCGTGATGATTGCCGGTAACCATGACTCCGGCTCACGGATCGAACTGCCCGCCCCCCTGATGCGGCGGTTGCGTACCCATGCCCTGGGCCGGGTGTTGTGGCTGGACGACGGACAACTGGACGTCGAGCGCCTGTTGCTGCCGCTGCCCGACGCCAAGGGCAAGGTCAAGGCGTGGTGCCTGGCCCTGCCGTTCCTGCGTCCCGCCGAAGTGACCGGCGCGCAACTGGGGGATGATTACCTGCGAGGCATCGGTCAGGTCCACGAGTGGCTGATCGCCGCTGCCAACGCCAAGCGCAAGAAAGGCCAGGCACTCATTGCCGTCAGTCACGCCCACATGGCCGGCGGTTCCGTGTCCGAAGACTCGGAGCGCAGCCTGATCATCGGCAACGCCGAGGCCCTGCCCGCCAGCCTGTTCGGCCCGAGCATCAGCTACGTTGCCCTCGGTCATTTGCACAAGCCACAGAAGGTCAACGGCGAGGAACGCATCCGCTACAGCGGCTCGCCAATTCCTCTGTCGTTCTCCGAGATCGGCTATCAACATCAGATCCTGGACATCACCCTGGACGGCGAAACCCTGGCGAAGGTCGAGCCACGGTTGATTCCCCGTGCCGTCAATCTGCAACGCCTGGGCCCGGCGCCCCTCGCCGAGATCCTGGTGCAACTCAAGGAATTGCCCGACGTCGACCTGCTGGCCGATGTCCAACGCCAACCCTGGCTGGAAGTGCGGATACGCCTCGACGAACCGCAACCAGACCTGCGCCACCAGGTGGAAAGTGCACTGCAAGGCAAAGCCGTGCGCCTGGTGCGGATCGCCGCCGAGTACGCCGGCACCGGCGATGCCGGGCGCGCCGATGACGACGCGGCGCTGATCGAGCTGGATCAACTGAGCCCGCACGAGCTGTTCAGCCGCGCCTGGCAGGACACCTATGGCAACGAAGTGGACGAACAGACACTCCAGGATTTTGCCGCGCTGTTGCAGGACGTGCAGATGGAGGACGAGCAGCCATGAAGATCCTTGCGATCCGCCTCAAGAACCTCGCCTCCCTGGCTGGCCCGTTCGACATCGATTTCACCGCCGAACCCCTCGCCAGCGCCGGCCTGTTCGCCATCACCGGCCCGACGGGCGCCGGCAAGAGCACGTTGCTCGACGCACTGTGCCTGGCGTTGTTCGGGGCCGTACCGCGCCTCAACAACACCGGGCGCGACGCCAAGGTCCCGGATGCCGACGGCGAGATCGCCACGGGCGACCCACGCACGCTGTTGCGCCGCGGCACCGGCGAGGGCTACGCCGAAGTGGATTTCCGGGGCATCGACGGGCGCCGCTATCGCGCCCGCTGGGAGGCCAATCGCGCCCGGGAAAAGGCTGGCGGCAAACTGCAAGCCAGCCGCCAGAGCCTGCGGGACCTGGACAACGATCAATTGCTGGCAAGCCAGAAAAGTGAATACAAGACTCAGCTCGAAGCGGTCCTGGGCCTGAACTTTGAGCAGTTCACCCGCGCCGTGCTGTTGGCGCAGAGTGAGTTCAGCGCCTTTCTCAAGGCCGATGACAACGAACGCAGCGAGCTGCTGGAAAAGCTCACCGACACCGCCCTGTACACTCGGCTCGGCCGGCGGGCCTTCGACAAGGCCAAGCACGCCAAGGAATACCACCGGCAATTGCAGGAGCAGGCCACTGGCGTCACGCCATTGGCACCTGAAGCACGCGCGGAGCTGGACCAGCATTTCAACGAAGCCCAGCAACGGCTCAAGACCCAGCAGGCACAACTCAAGCAACTGGAGCAGCAGCACACCTGGCTCAAGGACCTGCGCCAGCTGCAGGACGAACACGCCAGCGCCACCGAGCAACTGCAACAGGCCCAGGCCGAATGGAACGCCCTGGCGGACGACCGCCTGAAACTGACTCGCCTGGAGCAACTGGCGCCCCAGCGGCATCAGTTCATCCGCCAGACGGAACTGACCCGGCAACTGGCGCCCCTGGCGGCACAGATCCAGCAACTCAGCCTGCAACAGATCGACCTGACCGAACGACAGACGCAACTGGAAAAGGCCCTGGGTGCAGCGCAACTGGCGTTGGTTGCGGCCCGCCAGCAAAGCACCGACAGCGCGCCGTTGCTGCGCCAGGCTTTCGAAGAGCAGAGCACCCTAGCCCGCCTGTCCAGTGACGCCGACCAGGGCGCCGAGCGCCAACAGCAGGCCCAACAAGCCTGCACCGAGGGCCAGCACACCCTTGAAACCTTGCAGGAACAGCAACGGCAGGTGGCCGGGCGCTTACAGCGCATCGCCGATGAGCTGGAGCAGAGCCTGCACCTCGCCCCGTTGAGTGACGCTTGGAATGCCTATCGCGATCGCCTCCAGCAACTGATGCTGATCGGCAATCGCCTGAACAAGGGCCAGGCCGAACTCGCCGCCCTGGAGCAAAACGCCGCCAGCGCCAGCGAGGAGTTGACGGCCCGCCGGCAAGAACTGGAAGTGCTCTACAAGGAAGCCGGTGCCGAGCCCGAAGCAGTGGCCGAACAGATCCAGTTGCTTGGCAACCTGCTACAGGACAACCGCAAACAACAGCGTGCGTTCGAGGAGCTGACGCGGCTGTGGGCCCAACAGCAAGAGCTGGACAAGCGCAATGCCGAACTGGAACAACGCCAGCAACAGGCGTTGCAGGAGCGCGACCGGCTGGTGCGCGAGGGCAGTGAAGCCAAGGCCGAGCTGGCGCTTGCCGAACAGACCCTGACGGTCACCCGTGAACTGTTGGAGCGCCAACGCCTGGCCCGTAGCGAAAGCGTTGAGCAACTGCGGGCCCAACTCCAGGACGACCAGCCCTGCCCGGTGTGCGGCAGCGTCGAGCATCCTTACCATCAACCCGAGGCCCTGCTGCAAAGCCTCGGCCGTCATGATGAGCATGAAGAGGCCAACGCCCGCAAAGCCGTCGACCTGCTCAATGAAAAGGTCATCGACCTGCGCGCCCGATACAGCGGCGTCATCGCCCAGCTCAAAGAGCTGCGCCAGCAACAGGAACAGCTCGCCAGCCAGCAGCAAGGCCTGGCCCCCAGCCTTGAAGCCCATCCGCTGTCCGCGCCACTGCTGGCGCAGGACGGGATCCGACGCGAGGCCTGGCTGACCCAGCAGAACAACCAGCTCCACCAACGCATCACCCAGGATGAACAACGACAAGCCGCCCTCCTGACCCTGCAACAGGACGCTTCGCGCCTGACTCAACGCCTGCGCAGCGCTGAAACGGCGAGCCAGCAGGCAACCCAACACCTGGATAAGCAGCGACAGGAACTGGCCCACGACCGTCAGCGCCTGGACGAGGAGCTGAGCCATTTCAGCACCTTGCTGCCCGCCGACACCCTGCAAGCCCTGCGCACCGAACCCGCCGCCACCTTCCTGCAGCTGGACCGGCAGATCGCCCAGCGTCTGGAGCAGCTGGAACAGCAGCGCGAGGAACTCAGCGAACAGCTCCAGCGCCAGCAAACCCTGGAGAAAGAACAGGACCGCCAGCAGACCCGGACCCAGCAACTGGAGTCGGCGCGCCAGCAACTCCAGGCCTTGACCGAGCAACGGCAGGCTTGCCAACAAAGACTCACACAATTGCTGGGCGATCACGCCAGCGCCGAACAGTGGCAGCAGCAGCTCGACCAGGCCCTGGAGCAGGCACGCGCCGCCGAGGCGACGGCCAACCAGCAACTGCACGAGCTGCGCAACAGCCTCGTGCAACTGGCCACCGAACTCAAGGCCCGCCAGGAACAGGCGCTGGCGCTGGAGGCGGAATGTCAGGCGCTGGCCACCGGCATTGCCCAATGGCGCACCTCCCATCCGGAGCTGGACGACGCCGCCCTTGAAGCGCTGCTCGGCCTGGACGAGCAACACGTCGGGCAATTGCGCCAGCGACTGCTCAACACCGAGAAAGCCATCGAACAGGCCCGTGTGCTGCTGACCGAACGTGAGCAGCGTTTGCAGAACCATCAGGCCCAGCACAACGGCCATCTGTCGCTGGAACAATTGGTCGATGCCCTCAACGAACTGCAGACACAATGTGACGCCAGCGAACAGCAGTGCGCCGAACTACGCGCCCAGCAAGCCGAAGACCAACGCCGGCAGAACGCCAACCAGGCCCTGGCCTTGCAAATCGAACAGGCTTACGCCGAATACCAGCGCTGGGCGCGACTGGATGCACTGATCGGCTCGGCCACCGGCGATCGCTTCCGCAAACTGGCCCAGGCCTACAACCTCGACTTGCTGGTGCACCACGCCAACGCCCAACTGCGACAACTGGTGCGACGCTACCGGCTCAAGCGCGGCGGCAGCATGCTCGGTCTGTTGGTGCTGGACACGGAAATGGGTGATGAGCTGCGCTCGGTGCATTCATTGTCCGGCGGCGAAACCTTCCTGGTGTCCCTCGCCCTGGCCCTGGGCCTGGCCTCGATGGCGTCCAATACGCTGAGAATCGAATCGCTGTTCATCGATGAAGGCTTCGGCAGCCTCGATCCTGAGTCCCTGCAATTGGCAATGGATGCCCTCGACGGCTTACAGGCCCAGGGACGCAAGGTCGCGGTCATTTCCCATGTGCAGGAAATGCATGAGCGGATCCCGGTGCAGATTCGGGTGCATCGTCAAGGGAATGGGCTGAGTACGGTGGAGGTCAAGTAAGACGGCTGAATACCTGTGGACCTTGTGGGAGCGAGCAGGCTCGCTCCCACAAGGACTGCGGCTTGACTGATTCACCCGATCACTCTTGCAGCAAGCTGAGTAATCGCTCACGCGCCGCTTCCGGCTCGCCGGGAACCGGCTGGGCGGCAGAAACAATCGGGGTGGAATAGAGGAACAGCAGCATCATTGCCAGACGCATCGCCATGGTGTTGATCCTTGTGAGGAGGAGTCAATTTTTCAGCGTCAAATTTAAACACATGGCCATGTGATATTACAGCGGGATTTTCAGAACACCCTGAAGCGCCTTATGAAAACGACGAAGCCTGCGATCTTTTCTCTTCTTGAAAGATGAAAAGATCGCAGGCTTCAGAGGTCGCACGTCGCTCAGTGTTGGGACTTGTGATCCAGGGCGGCGTAGAAGTTGGCGCTTTGTTGCAGGTATTTCTCGGTGTAGGTCTGGGTGCGATTTTTCTTGTCGCTGATCTCGATGCTGGCACTGGCTGGCAATGCCACGGTGGCGGAGATAGCGGAAGCGGCGATCACGGAAAAAAGGTTAAGGTTCATGGCGGTATCCTCGGATTCAGTTGGCTGTCTTGCCCGGTTGGGCCGTGAAGCAAACTTACGCGCCGAGGCGTCTCGTCTTGAAATGCTTTGCACTGCTAGCGAATATCAGCCTCATTGATACAACGGCGCAGGCCCCGAAAAACGGGGCCTGCGGTCTATTGACGCAGTATGAATTTCAGATCGCTCGGTGCATCCATCGCCAGCTTCTGCACGGTTTTACCCAGCAGACCGGTCTTGAGATCGCGCTCCACCACCACGATCTGATTGCTCTTCTGGTTGCCGATCAGCATGAATTTTTCACTCGGATCCAGACTGAACTCTCGCGGATGGTCCCCTTCCACGGAGCGGCGCTGAAGTTCTTTGAGCGTACCGGCGGCCGGGTCGATGGCGAACACCAGCACTTCGTTGCTGGTCCCCCGATTGCTCACGTACAGGAACTTTCCATCCTTCGAGGCGTGCAGCGCAGCCGCCGCCCTGCCCGCCTGCGGCTTACCCGGCGCCAGGTCGACCAATTGGCGCTGGGTCAGTTGGCCCTCGCGGTACTCGAACACCGCGACCTGTGCGCTCATCTCCAGGGTCAGCCAGGCGTGCTTGCCATCGGCGCTGAACAACAGATGGCGCGGCCCGCTGCCGGGTGGCAATTGGACGAAGGCCGGGTCGGCGGCGGTCAGCGGCAGTTCGGGGTTGGCCTTGGGGTCGTAGCGGTAGACGAACACCTTGTCCGCCCCCAGGTCGTTGGCGAATACATAGTGGCCATCGGGAGAGGACACCGCCGAGTGAACATGGGCCGACCTCTGCCGCTCGGGATTGACCCGGCTCGGCTGATGGCTGCTCAGCTGCACCGGGGGCGCAAGCTTGCCGTCGGCGCCCACCGGCAACACCGCCAGGGTGCCGCCCGGGTCTTCCATCACCGAATAGTTGCTCACCAGCAAATGCCGGCGGTCGCCGCTGAGGCTGGAATGGGTCGGCTCGTTGCCCAGAGACTGCACCTGGTTGATCAGGCTCAGTTCATGGGTCTTGGGATCGATGGCATAGCTGCTGACCTTGCCCACCGGATCCTTCTGACCCGGCCCGTTTTCGTTGACCACGAACAGGCGGCTCATGTCCGGCGAAAGGGTCAACCACGACGGATTGTCAGTCTTGATCACCTGCAACGGCTTGGCATCGAGTTGGCCGGTGCGGCTGTCGAACTGAAGGCGATAGAGACCCTGGCTCTGGCCGGCGGTGTAGGAACCCACCAACAGTTGATGGCGCTCTTCGGTGTCCGCCTGGACACCCATGGCGCCCACGCTGCCGGCCATCAACAGCGGCCAGAGACTACGCATCTTCATGTTCGTCATCCTCATCATTGTGGCCGCTGGTCGCTTCCACGCACTCCAATTGGTGGTCGCCCGAATCGCTGGAGATGATCCAGTGATTCGCAGCCTTGTCGAACGTCGCGGCCTGCATTTGCGCCGGGGTGAAACGCCAACGTTCCAGGGTACGACCGTTCATGCACTCGACGTGCAATTGGTCCTGTTCATCGAAGGAAAAATCGAAAGCGTGCAGCCCGTCGATGATCAGCATGTCGCAGGATTCGAGGGCTTGCAGCAAGGTGTCGGTCTGGGCAGTCATGGCGATCAGTCGTTCTTGGGGAAAGCCGGCATGATAACCCAATGTGGAGGTGGGTCCGGGGTCAGGCTCCGGATAGGCTGTTGCCAGGGCCATCGCCTTCGCGAGCAAGCCCGCTCCCACAAGGATTTGTTGTGGTATGTGGCACCGCTGATCCCTGTGGGAGCGGGCTTGCTCGCGAAGAGACCGGCACATCCAACCACAACGTGCCGGCCACCCCAAGGCTCAGAGCCCTTCGCGCCCCATCACCCCATCCACCAACCGCAGGATCCCCAACGGGTTGGCATTCTTCAGCGGTTCCGGCAGCAGGCTGTCGGGGTAGTTCTGGAAGCACACAGGCCGCAGGAAGCGGTCGATCGCCAACGTACCCACCGACGTGCCACGGGCATCGGACGTGGCCGGGTACGGCCCGCCATGGACCATCGAGTCACACACTTCGACACCGGTCGGATAACCGTTGAGCAGGATGCGACCGACTTTCTGCTCCAGCAACGGCGTCAACTCGCCGAACTTTTCGAAATCCGCCGGTTCGCCAATGATCGTCGCGGTCAACTGGCCGTGCAGACCATTGAGCGCAGCAGTGAGTTGGGCCTGATCGGCCACTTCGACGAATACCGTGGTCGGACCAAACACTTCTTCCTGCAGTGCCTCGTCACCGTTGATCAGCAGGCTGGCGTCAGCCTTGAACAACTGCGGCTGGGCCTGGTTGCCCTGCTGCTCGCGCCCGGCCAGATGCTCGATGCCGGGGTGAGCCAGCAGTTTTTGCAGGCCTTTGCCATAGCTTTGCAGCGTACCGGCATTAAGCATGGTCTGCGGCGCCTGGTCGCCGATCAGCGCGGCCACTTGTTGGGTGAACGCGGTGAACTGCGGCGAGCGGATACCGATCACCAGGCCGGGGTTGGTGCAGAACTGGCCGCACCCCTGCACCACCGAAGCGGTCAGGTCGCGGGCGACGGTTTCGGCGCGGGTGTCCAAGGCCTTGGGCAACACGATCACCGGGTTGATGCTCGACATCTCGGCAAACACCGGGATCGGCTGTGGGCGTGCCGCCGCCATGTCGCACAGAGCACGACCACCGCGCAGGGAACCGGTGAAGCCCACGGCCTGGATCGCCGGATGCTTGACCAGCCACTCGCCGACGCCACCGCCATAGATCATGTTGAACACACCGGCCGGCATCGAGGTTTTCTCGGCGGCGCGGATGATCGCGTCCGCCACCCATTCGGCCGTCGCCATGTGGCCGCTGTGGGCCTTGAACACCACCGGGCAACCGGCGGCCAGGGCCGACGCGGTATCGCCACCGGCGGTGGAGAACGCCAACGGAAAGTTACTCGCACCGAACACCGCCACCGGGCCCAGGCCGATGCGGTACTGGCGCAGATCGGGGCGTGGCAGTGGTGTACGCTCAGGCAACGCTCGGTCGATGCGTGCGCCATAAAAATCACCCCGGCGCAGGACTTTGGCGAACAGGCGCATCTGGCCGCTGGTACGACCGCGCTCGCCCTGGATACGCGCCGCCGGCAAGGCGGTTTCACGGCACACCACAGCGACGAACTCATCACCCAAGGCGTCCAGCTCATCGGCAATGGCGTCGAGGAACTCGGCCCGACGCACCGCGCTCAAGCTGCGATAAGTCGGATAAGCGGCAGCGGCGGCTTTGGCGGCGGCGTCGACTTCTTCTGCCGTGGCCTGGATGAATTCGCCGGGCAAGGCTTCGCCGGTGCTCGCATCGACGCTCTGCAGACGGGTCTGACCGGCCGCGCTTCGCGCCCCACCGATGTAGTTGTGGCCAAGGATCTGGTTCATCGCAAGTCTCCTCTTAAAGTGTGCCGATAGTACCCGGGTTGAACACTGCGTCCACCGGGGCAATGCCATTGACCAACGGTGCGCCGAACTCGGCCTGGCTGATCTCGAACACATCCCCCGGCTGGGTGCGGATGCCGTCGGCGAACGACAGGGTCGCGGTGCCGAAGAAGTGAACGTGGACGTCCCCTGGGCGCAAGAACTGACTGTACTTGAAATGGTGGAACTCCAGGTTTTCGAGGCTGTGGCACATGTTCGCCTCGCCGCTGAGGAATTCGTTCTGCCACAGCACTTCGCCGTTGCGCAGGATTCGACTGGTCCCGGACAGATGTTGAGGCAGTTCACCCACGCGAAGTTCCGGGCCGAAACTGCAACTGCGCAATTTCGAATGGGCCAGGTACAGGTAATTCTTGCGTTCCATCACGTGGTCGGAGAATTCGTTGCCCACCGCAAAGCCCAGCCGATAGGGTTTGCCGTCGAAGCCGATGACATACAATCCGCTGATTTCCGGCTCTTCCCCGGCATCTTCGGCAAAGGGCGGCAGTGGAAACGGATGCCCCGGACGGACCACGATGCTGCCGTCACCCTTGTAGAACCATTCCGGTTGCACGCCGGCCTGCCCCGCCGCGGGTTTACCGCCCTCTACGCCCCATTTGAAGATGCGCATGGTGTCGGTCATGGCACTTTCGTCGCCGGCCTGCTGGTGCATCTTGTCCCGCGCCGAGGCGCTGCCCAGGTGGGTCAGGCCGGTGCCGCTGACCAGCAAGTGCGCCGGGTCCGGATGATCCAGCGGCGACAGGATGCGCAGCTCGGCAAGCAGCTTTGTGTAGTCATGGCTGGCGCCCAGGCCCAAGCCATTGACCTGCTGCTCAAGCTTCACACCCGCCTCGATAGCGGCCAGCGCCAGCTCCCGCACCGTTTGCGCGCCCAACACTTCGCGCACTTGATCGCCCTCGACCACACCGACGCGGCGCTCGCCGCCGGGTAATTCGAATTGAACTAAACGCATGGATCTCTCCTTGTAAACAAACCTTGAACACACCGCCAATCCACTGTGGGAGCGGGCTTGCCCGCGAAGACGGTGGCACAGTCAATATTTATGCAAGCTGACCCACCGCTTTCGCGAGCAAGCCCGCTCCCACACTGATCGTCTCAGCCTTCGAGTCTCAAGTACGCGTCGCCCCCCGGGCGCTGGCCGCGAATTGATCCGCCGGCAGCACGTGCCTGCGCTCCAGCAGTCGATAAACCACACCGGTCAACACCAGCCCAAACACCATCACGCACGACAGGAAATACAACCCGGACGCCAGACTACCGGTGTACTCCTTCAGCGCACCGATCACGAACGGCCCGATGTAACCGCCCAGGTTGCCCACCGAGTTGATCAGAGCAATCCCGGCCGCCGCACTGGCACCGGCGAAGAAACGCCCCGGCAGGGTCCAGAACACTGCCGTGCAGGAAAACAGCGCAAACGCCACCAGGCACAACGCTGCCAGTTGCAACACCGGCACCGACAGCCAGGCGCTGAGGAACAGACCAATGGCGCCCAGCACGTAGAGCACCGCCAGATGACCATAGCGGTCGTTCAAGCGGTCTGAACTGCGGGGAATAATCAGCAAGCCGACGATGCCGAAGATATACGGCACCGATGACACGAAACCGGTCACCAGGTCACTGCCGCCGAATTGCTTGATCAACGTCGGCAACCACAGGCCCAAGCCATAGATGCTCAACGTCACCGGCAGGTAGAACAGCGCCAGGAGCAGGACACGCTTGTCCTTCAACGCATGCAACGGATTACCGTGGCGGGTCTGGCCGTATGCCTGGAGGTCTTTTTCCAGCTCACCGGTCAGCCAATCCTTCTCGGACTGATCCATCCATTTCACCTGCTGCGGACCGTCGGGCAGGTAGCGCAGCACCGGCCAGGTCAACAGCACCGCCGGTAGACCGATAACGATGAACAGCCATTGCCAGCCGTGCAGGCCCAGGATGCCGTCCATGCCCAGCAAGCCACCGGACACCGGGCCGGTGATCATCATCGCAATCGGCTGGGACAAAATGAACAAACCCAGGATCTTGCCGCGATGGCGCACCGGGAACCATTGGGTGATGTAGTACAGCACGCCCGGGAAGAAGCCGGCTTCGGCGGCACCCAGCAAGAAGCGCATCACATAGAAGCTGTAGGGGCCCTGGATGAACGCCATGCCGATGGTGATTGCGCCCCAGGTGACCATGATCCGGGCGAACCAGCGCCGGGCACCGAAGCGTTCGAGCATCAGGTTGCTGGGTATCTCAAGCAGGAAATAGCCAATGAAAAACAGCCCTGCCCCCAAGCCATAGGCCGCGTCGCCAATGCCGACGTCGGCACCCATGTGCAACTTGGCGAAGCCCACCGCAGAGCGATCCACGTAGGCAATCAGGTACAGCAGGATCAGGAAGGGAATCAGTTTCAGCGTAATGCGACGGATAAGCCGCAATTCCTGGCTCATGGGTCCGGTCTCCAATTGTTGTTGTTATAGAACCGGGGGATTTCTCTCGCGAACGCACGCCAGGACAACCCCTCCGTTGAATCGACTATATAGTAATACTATTTAACCAACAACACTTCCAAACCGTGCAAATTGCGCTTATGTTACGCTCATGCTGGAACAATATAGTCATACAATAAGAGAATCGATCATGTCTGATAAGAAACCCTCCCTGCGCTCGGCCCAATGGTTTGGCACCGCCGACAAGAACGGCTTCATGTACCGCAGCTGGATGAAAAATCAGGGCATCGCCGACCATCAGTTCCATGGCAAGCCGATCATCGGCATCTGCAATACCTGGTCGGAGCTGACGCCGTGCAACGCGCATTTCAGGCAAATCGCCGACCACGTCAAGCGCGGCGTGATCGAGGCCGGAGGCTTTCCGGTGGAATTCCCGGTGTTCTCCAATGGCGAGTCGAACCTGCGCCCCACCGCCATGCTGACTCGCAACCTGGCAAGCATGGACGTGGAAGAGGCGATTCGCGGCAACCCGATTGACGGCGTGGTGTTGCTCACCGGTTGCGACAAGACCACCCCCGCGCTGCTGATGGGCGCCGCCAGTTGCGACGTACCGGCCATCGTCGTCACCGGCGGGCCGATGCTCAACGGCAAGCACAAGGGCCAGGACATCGGCTCGGGCACGGTGGTCTGGCAACTGAGCGAACAGGTCAAGGCCGGCACCATCACTATCGACGATTTCCTCGCGGCCGAGGGCGGCATGTCCCGCTCGGCCGGCACCTGCAATACCATGGGCACCGCCTCGACCATGGCCTGCATGGCCGAGGCCCTCGGCACCTCCCTGCCCCACAACGCCGCGATTCCGGCCGTGGATGCACGGCGCTATGTGCTGGCCCATATGTCCGGCATGCGCGCCGTGGAAATGGTCCGCGAAGACCTCAGACTCTCGAAGATCCTGACCAAGGAGGCGTTCGAGAACGCCATCCGGGTCAACGCCGCCATCGGCGGTTCCACCAACGCGGTGATCCACCTCAAGGCCATCGCCGGGCGCATCGGCGTGCAACTGGACCTGGACGACTGGACCCGCATCGGTCGCGGCATGCCCACCATTGTCGACCTGCAACCCTCCGGACGCTTCCTGATGGAAGAGTTCTACTACGCCGGCGGCCTGCCGGCGGTGCTGCGCCGTCTCGGCGAGGCCAACCTGATTCCCAACCCGGACGCCCTGACAGTCAATGGCAAGAGCATCGGCGAGAACACCAAGGACGCGCCGATCTACGGCCAGGACGAAGTCATCCGCACCCTGGACAACCCGATCCGCGCCGACGGCGGCATCTGCGTGCTGCGCGGCAACCTGGCGCCGCTGGGTGCTGTGCTCAAGCCATCCGCCGCCACCCCCGAACTGATGCAGCATCGCGGCCGCGCGGTGGTGTTCGAGAACTTCGATGAATACAAGGCTCGGATCAATGACCCGGAGCTGGACGTGGATGCCAACTCAATCCTGGTGATGAAGAACTGCGGACCCAAGGGTTATCCGGGCATGGCCGAGGTGGGCAACATGGGCTTGCCGGCCAAGCTGCTGGCCCAGGGTGTGACCGACATGGTGCGTATTTCCGACGCACGCATGAGCGGCACGGCCTACGGCACCGTGGTGCTGCACGTGGCGCCGGAAGCGGCAGCCGGCGGCCCTCTGGCGGCGGTGAAGGAAGGTGACTGGATCGAACTGGACTGTGCCAACGGGCGTCTGCACCTGGACATTTCCGACGCCGAACTCGCCGCCCGCCTGGCCGACCTGGCACCACCGCAGCAACTGCTCGTCGGCGGCTATCGCCAGCTGTACATCGACCATGTGCTGCAAGCGGACCAGGGTTGCGACTTCGACTTCCTGGTGGGTTGCCGCGGCGCTGAAGTACCGCGTCACTCCCACTGACACTATCCATCCCCGATGGGGCACAGATCCTCCGTGGGAGCAAGGCTTGCCCGCGATGGCGGTGAATCAGTCGCCATCGCTATCGCGGGCAAGCCTTGCTCCCACAGGGTTAACCCTCACAGGGGGTGGCTCTGGCAATGTGAGCCGTGTCGACATCAAAATCGCACTAGCGACCCGCCCTCGCCGCGCCTGCTATCATGCGCAGCAACTCCTCGCACAGGAACGCGACGCGTCCCATGGACTACCGTAAACCTTCCGACCGTAAAAGCATGCACGCCCGCATCGTCCAGGAACTGGGCATGCAGATCGTCTCGGGGCGCTTCAAGCCCGACGACAAACTGCCCGCCGAAGCCCTGCTTTGCGAAGAATATGCCGTCAGCCGCCCAGTCTTGCGCGAGGCCACCCGGGTGCTGGTCGCCAAGGGCCTGGTGTACTCGCGGCCACGGGTCGGCACGGTGGTCAAGCCGCGCCGGGAGTGGCACATGCTTGACCCCGACGTGCTGCACTGGCTGATGAAAAGCAGTCCGCAAAACGAATTCTTCAATCTACTGACCAGCGTGCGCAGCATCATCGAGCCAGCCGCCGCCGCCCTCGCCGCGCAGTTTGCCACCGAGACCGACATCGCCGCCATCCGTGAAGCGTACCAACGCATGGAAGCGGCACCGACGCCGGAAGCCATGCTGCAACCGGACCTGGACTTTCACAGCCTCATCGCCGATGCCACCCACAACGATCTGCTCGCCAACCTTTGCAACATGTTGTCGGTAGCCATCGCCGAAGCGCTCAAACACTCCAACCAGCGCCCCAACCTGCATGAACTGGCGATGCCACGGCACAAGGCAATCCTTACCGCCATCGAGAACCGCGACGCCCTCGGCGCCCGCCATGCCACGCTGGTGCAACTGGACGATGCCCGCAGCGCACTGAACGTGGTGCTGGGTACCGATCCGGCCTGATATCTCCCGCCAGGCCCATCAGGGCCTGACATAAACGTCATCCTTACCGGTGGTATCTATATACCGCCCGCACGGGTCCCAGAGGTCGATACTTTTCCAGGCGTCATTCCAACGCCCCTATGAAAAGGACTTCCCATGACCCTGCCCTCACCGGCCACCACCCCTTTTGCGCTTGCGCAAAGCGTCAGCCTGCAATTTTCCAGTCGCCCCACCTTCGAGCAGTACGCCACACGCATGCTCGAGCAGGCCATCAAGGAAAAATACCCCACGCTGGCCTTCGACCTCTCCAGGACCCGCCTGGCGACGCCCGATACGGCTTCTCGCGGCTATCTGCTCGAACCCTTCATGGCCCGCGTCCTGGACTACCTGGCGCAGGGTACCCCCGTGCAATTCAAGGATCGCAACGGGCGGCGCAGTTTCCTGTCCGACGCACCACCGCGGCTCCTTGCGCCAGACGATGGCAAGCTGGACATGAACGTCATCGAAAAGCTGCTGCTCGAACTGCCCTGGCGTGTGCCGATCGGGCTGGAGGATGCGTTGACGCGTTACTGGAACGCCAACATCGACAGCAGCCCGCAGAGGGACAGGCAGGACGGCACCAGCCATTGGCAGTGGCTCAGCGATGTACTCAGGAACCTGCTGCACATCCGTAGCCTGCAGCAGCAAGACCTTGGCGGCCAAGCTCGGCAAGTCCTCGACCAGATTGTCCGATGGCCGGACCGTGAACAACGCCTGCGGCACCATGCAAAAGCCGCCGTCCATGCCTACAGCCTGGAGACCCGGCTCACTCGGGACGGCTCCCACAGCGTATTGACCGGCAGCGAGGTCCTGCTGATCCACTGCGTGAAGAACGCGACGGTCTTGCTGCTTTGCAGTGCTGGAGGCGCTGTCCAGGCCTTCGACTCCCTGGAGGCTTTTACGCGTCATTGGGGCACCGTGATTGCCAGCCGTTACGTCGTGGACACCGTGACCTGCCAGCGCAACGAGATCGGTGGCAACGTTTTCGAAACCCAGTCGGCCATGATCCTGGAACAACAGCTGGCCGACCTGGACGCCGTGCAACTGCCCTCACGCATTGGCCTGCCAGATCTGGAGGCACTCTATGCCGAGCTGAGCGACCCCGCTCGCTACCTGCTCGACGCCCCGCGCCCGATGCCCGAAACATCGGCACGGATTGCCCCCCTGATTCCGGACTGGCTGAAACAGGCGTCCGTCATCGACAAGACGAAAATCCAGCAATACAGCCTGGCATTGGCCAGTGCCAAGAAACGCAACCAGGGGCGCACCTTTCTCAGCAACATCCAGGACATCAAGGCCTTCGCCGCCGATGCCCTGCTCGGTGTCTTGCAAAAGGCCAACGACCGCAGCCCGGCCAAGGCCCAGGCCAGCCAATACCAACCCGACGATGTGCGACTGACTTTCAGCGCAGCGGCGGGTTATCCGGGAACCATCGGCATCGTCGAAAAACGAACCATCAGCCTGACCGAACTGGCGATTGCCAATCTCGTCGCCCGGCCCGGCGTGGACCCGGTGCTCAGCCATCGTAAGGGGCTGGCATTGCCGGTATGGCTGACGGCGGATTTCATCACCCGCAAGGGCGGGCTGATCGAACAGGTGGACATCGGCACGACCTACCCGCGTTACCTGCAGCAAAAGCTGCTGGACGATGCGCCACAAGCGCACGAGCGCCAGCGGATATTCGCCGAGCAGATCCCCGCCCAACTGCCCCTGGATGCCCTCAAGCAGATCCTCAACCACGAAAACGGCATGACTCGCCAAGGCCTGGCCCTGATCGAAGCCCTGCTCAACCCCGAGGCCGATGAGCAACGAGTCATGGGCGCTCCCGTGGTCATCCGCCACCTGGCCTTCCTGCGCAAGCCTGAAGCGCATCCCGATACCGTGGCGAACATGTTCATCATCGAACCGGAGGACATCGCCACTGGCCCGCATGTGCTGTATCGCCCGCTCTATACGCCGTCGCTGCAGCAATACCCGACGCGCCAAGCCTTGCTGCAAGCCATCGTCGCCCCCGGAGACCTGCAGCAGAGTGTCCTGGCCTGGATGTCCGACGCCGCCCGCCCGATCTATGCCAATGGCGGCTTCCAGGAGCCCCACATCGTGCGCTTCTACCAAGGCGATGAGTTCAGCCTGCCCGAGAAACCCGCCCCGGCAACCCTGGCGATCGACAGCGTCAACGACGAGCTGCGGCAGTTCCTGCGCAACGGCGAGCTGATGCAGTATCTTTACGGCAGTAACGCGCGAGCCCTGGTCATCCAGGCCGACCGGGATTCGGTTTCCAACAGCGAAAGCCGCTGGGCCGTTTTGCTGCATGGCGGCAGCCTGCTGTTCAACACGCTGCTCTTGCCCCTGCTGCGTGGCCCGGCCCTGGCCACCGCCTGGCTGTGGAACCTGATGGCCAATGCCAGTCAGGACATTCCGGCGCTGAGCAGCGAAGACGCGGTGACGCGAGAACTCGCCGCCGTCGATCTGCTGCTCAACCTCGGCATGCTGCTGCTTCAATTCCCCTCCCTCAGTGCGCCACCTCATGCCCCCTTGCCCGAAACGCTCAAGGAACAGGCGATGCGCCCTCCCGCGCCGCGCATCATCCCCGAGCAGTGGCCCGCGCCCGCGCCACCGAGCATTCATGAAGGGCGCGTGGCCTTGCCAGGCGCACGTTTGGAGAACACCAGCAGGAACCTGGACCTCAGCTTCGCCAGCGCCCACCGTCGGTTGACAGCGGAGCAACTCGCCCGCCTGCAACGTTTTCAGGTAAGCCGCCCGGCGTCCATGCCCGAACCAACAAAATATGGCCCCTACACAGGCCTGTACGTCATCCGGAACATCTGGCACGCCCTAGTGGATGGAAAAATGTATCAGGTGACCCCGGAATCGGACGGCAGCGTAGTCATCGTCAACCCCCTCGCCCCGCGGGATCCGGCCCAGAACGGTCCCGTGTTGCAACCGGATGCCCAAGGCAACTGGTCCATCGACCTGCGTCTGCGCCTGCGTGGGGGCATGCCTCCCAAGCGCCTGGCCGAGATGCGTCGGCTCAAGACCCAGCGAGCCGCCGAACTGAGCAAACAACTGATGGATCACTACAACCAGGAAGCCGATCGGCAACGAGCCTTGGACATCGCCCAGGAAGTCATGACCAAAGTCCAGGAAGGCAACTTCACCGAGGCGCAACGGGTGGAAAAGCGGACGCGGTTTTACAAGCTGCTTGAGGAGCAGACCGACGGCTATTTGAAATTGCTGGACAACATAAACGAATATGCCAGCCTCGATATGCAGCTGCCCCCCGACATCATTCGCGCGCTGATGGAGAATGTGATCAACAATGCCCGCAAGGCTTTCCTGATCACCGAGTTCGACATGACCGCCCTCGAGGCCGCCTATAGCCGATTCACACGAGATTATTCGACCCTCCAAGCGACTGTGCCCGGCAACCTGCCCGACTATTTCAATTACCTCGACGCGTTGAGTGACATCAACGATCGCTCGATCCACTGGCTTGAACTCAGGGATCGTTACCTGGAAGCGCTGTTGAACCTGGACGCCGCCGGCGCGCAAGCCTTCGAGCGGTTGACCCGGGACCGCCCATTGGGGGAGCGAACGGCTCTGGCCACCAAGGCCTTGCAATTACCGACACTGGCGGCGCTGATCTTCAAGGATCCCGATTCCGACCTTCCCGAAAGCCTGCACAACATCACTCAACTGCTGATGGAGCAGGCACGCTCCCAGTCCGACCTGAGCACCTACGAGCTGACGTCAGCGGAACAGATGCAGGTGCTGGAAAGCCTGATCGAACACTACGGCGCCGCGCTTGATGCCATGCAAGGCATGAAGGCCCTCAATGCCGAAGAAATGGACAACTCCTATTTCGGCAGGCTGTTCAGGCTGGTGGAAGGCCTCTACCAAGACGCGTCCGCGAAATTGGCCGCCGAGATCAAACCTGAACCGCAATCGCGCAAGCGCCCACCCAAGCGCAGCAGAACGCTTGCCGGGCGCCCGCAGAAAAAGGTCATCAGGACACGCAAGAGCGGCGTATTGATCGGCGACCTGAAGCCAGCCGGCACAACCCTGCCAATCGAGGTCGTCGAGCTGCGCTCCGAAGTCGACGACAAATTGCTTGCCACCTATTCACAGCACGACGATGTATGGGACCTGGTGGAAGTCCAACGTCCGGCACCACAGCCCCGGACCCGCTCGCTCAAGGCGATCAAGGGCGATGCGCGCAAGTTGCTCGGACAATTGGAGAACAGCCTGCTCAGCGCCGAGGGCTACAAGACCCGGTGTCGCTTTCCCCAGGAAATCGAGGAAATCCTGAACAACGAGGCGAACCGCTTTCGTCGACTCGACGAAGAACTCGGCAGGGCGTTTCGTGCCTCGCAGAAGCCGGCCACGCCAGCCGAACAGACCTTGATGACTCAGCTGTCGGACGCTATCACCCGCTTGACCACCCAAGGCAGTGCCCTGCGCACCGAACTGAGTTTCAAATTGCCGCCCACCGACAGCAACCTGCGTTATCTGTTCGACAAAGGCCTGATACAGGTCGCCCGGCTCGGCGAGCGCAAGGCCTTGAAAGGCGAGCGCAAGGATTTTCTCCAGGAATACGCCGTCAATGACCGCGACGGCTGGCCGATCTGGTATGCGCATTTTCACTACGAAACGGCCGACACACCGAAAGCCGATTTCAGCGTTGCGCACCTCAAGACCAAGGAACAGCGCCGGGAGCACTACTACTCCCTGCTGGCCAAGGCCAAGAGTCCCTACGCGGTCGTGGATGTGTATCGCGGGCAGATCGGCAGGCCCCTGGCACTGAGCAAGTTCCTGCCGTTGGCGCCCTGAAGGCTGCCCCCAAGCCTATGTGGGAGCAGACGTGCTCGCGAAAGCGTTGGGCAGTTGGCGAAGATGTCGCTGACAGTCCGCCATCGCGAGCAAGCCCGCTCCCACAAGTCTTCCTCTGTACAGACTTTTCCTGTTGCCTCAATCAATGAGCAAACAACGAATTGCCCTTCTGCCCCGCCAGTTTTTCCGGCTTGATCAGGAACCGCGCCAGCGCCGGCAGCAGCCACAGTGCACCGAACATGTTCCACAACAGCATGAACGTCAGCATCAGCCCCATGTCCGCCTGGAACTTGATGGCCGAGAAAATCCAGGTGCAGACGCCAATCGCCAGGCACAGGCCGGTGAACAGCACGGCTTTGCCGGTGGATTTCAGCGTCTGGTAGTACGCCTCCTGCAGGGGCAATCCAGCCCGCAGGAAACTCTCCAGGCGGCTGTAGATGTAGATGCCGTAGTCCACGCCAATCCCCACACCCAGCGCTACCACCGGCAGGGTCGCGACTTTCACGCCGATGCCCATGAACGCCATCAGGGCGTTGCCCAGCACCGACGTCAGCACCAGCGGCAGCACGATGCACAGCGTTGCCGCCCAGGATCGGAAGGTGATCATGCACATGGTCGCCACGCAGATGTACACCAGGATCAGGATGGTCAGTTCCGATTCCTTGATCACTTCGTTGGTGGCCGCCTCGATGCCGGCGTTACCGGCGGCCAGGATGAATTCCAGGCCATCGCGGTTGTTTTCCTGGGCGAACGCCTGCACGGCCTTCACCGCACGGTCCAGGGTCTCGGCCTTGTGGTCGTTGAGGAAGATCAGCACCGGCGCCAGGGAGCAGCTGTTGTTGTACAGACCGTCAGCCCGCGCGATGGAGTTGTTGAGCACGTCAGGGTTGCGCGACAGGGTTTCCCATTTCAGGTTGCCCTCGTTCATGCCCTTGATCATTTGCTTGGACACGGTCACCAGGGAAATCGCCGACTGCACGCCCTCGGTGTTCTGCATTTTCCACATCAATTCATCGATGGGCGCCATGGCTTCGTAGCGCGAGCAGCCTTCGGCCTTGGTCTTGACCATCACCACCAGTACATCGGAGCTGGTGGAATAGTTGCTGATGATGAAGTTGTTGTCCTGGTTGTACCGCGAATCCGGGCGCAATTCCGGCGCGCCCTGGTTCAGGTCGCCGATCTTCAGGTTCTGGCTGTACCAGAGGCCGCCGCCAAAGGCCAGCACCGCCAAGGCAATGGAAACCGGCGCAACCCTGGCGCTGGCGAAATTGGACAGCGCACGCCAGAACGGATGCTCGCGGTTCGCGTCTTTCTTGCTGCGCTCGATGGCGCGCTTGCTGATACCCACGTAGGAGATCGCCACCGGCAGCAGGATCAGGTTGGTAAACACGATCACCGCCACGCCAATGGAGGCACCGATAGCCAGTTCGCGGATCACGCCGATGTCGATGATCAGCAAGGTAATGAAGCCGACGGCGTCCGCCAGGATCGCGATCATGCCCGGCAGGAACAGTTGCCGGAACGTCCGCCGCGCTGCCGTCAGGGCGTTGTCCGCCTCGCTGGACTGCAAGGCGATGCCATTGATTTTCTGTACGCCATGGGAAATGCCGATGGCGAAGATCAGGAACGGCACCAGCATCGAATACGGATCCAGGCCGAAGCCCGCCGCATGCATCAGCCCCAGTTGCCACACCACCGCCACCAGGGTGGTACTCAGCACCGCGATGGTGCTGCGCATGCAGTTCGTGAACCAGTACAGCAGGATCAGCGTAATGACGAAGGCCACGCCGAAGAACATCACCACCATGATCAGGCCATCGATCAGGTCGCCGACCTTCTTGGCGAAGCCGACGATGTGGATCTGCACGTTGGGGTTCTGGGCTTCGAACTTGTTGCGGATCTTGTCTTCAAGTTCGTGGGAGAACTTCTGGTAGTCCAGCGCCAGCAGCTTGCCCTGGTCCTGCGGGTCCGGATAGGACTCCAGCAACGGGATGTCGATGATGCTCGACTTGAAATCGTTCGCCACCAGGCGTCCGACCTGGCCGGACTTGAGCACGTTGTTGCGCAGCAGGTCCAGACTGTCGGCCGAGCCGTTGTAGCTCTGGGGGATCACCTCGCCACCGGCGAAACCCTCCTCCGTCACCTCGGTCCAACGCACGCTCGGGCTCCACAGCGACTTGAGGCCGGAACGGTCGACACCGGAGATGTAGAAGACTTCGTCGTGGATTTGACGCAAAGTCTCCATGTAGTCCTTGGAGAAAATGTCGCCATTGGTGGCTTCCACGGAGATCCGCACCGTGTTGCCCAGGTTCGCCAGGTCATTGCGATGCTCGAGCATCTTCTCGATGAAGGGATGCTCCAGGGGGATCATTTTTTCGAAGCTGGTGGACGGCCGGATCAGCGTGGCCTGCCAGAACAGGAAAAGGCTGACCAGCAGGCAAATGACGATCACTGCCGGGCGGTTGTTGAAAATCAGGCGCTCGAGGAATGTCGCCTTGTCTTGGTGATGACTGCTCATGGGGTCCGCCTTGTTGTTATTGTGCCCGACTCATATGCGCGGCTCATTTGCTCAGTTCAGCGCCGGTAGAGGTGGTGGTGCGCACGCCCCCTTGTCCTGCCAGGATCAGGTTGCCGTTGCCTGCCGCCGTGACGGCCGCCACGGAAATACGGTCCGGACGGTTGAACACGCTGAAGCTTTCTCCATCGTCGGTGCTGCGCGCCACGCTGCCGCCGTTGCCGACGATCACGATGGAACCGTCCGGCAGCAGCGTCGCGCCTGACAGACCGAACTCCAGCGTACCCCGTGCGGCCTTGAGTTCGACCTGCTCCCAGGTGCCGCCGAAATCGGTGGAGCGAAAGAGATTGCCGCGCAGGCCATAGGCCAACAATGTCGAAGGCTGGGCGGTACCGATGACGCCGAACAACGAACCTTCATACGGGCCTTCGACCTTTTCCCAGGTCTGGCCCCAGTCGGCGGAGCGGAACATGCTGCCGGCCTCGCCGACGATGAACAGGCCGGCGTCTTTCACGGCGGCGATGGCATTGAGGTGGAACTGATCCTCGTTCTCCAGGCGATCACTGGCGTCTTCCCAGTGCTTGCCGCCATCGGTGGTTTCCAACAACGCGCCGTAGGCACCCACTGCGAAACCGTTGTCGGGGTCCTTGAACCAGACATCCAGCAGCGGCGCCTCACGGGTAAGGTCTTCGTATTGCTTGGTCCAGGTACTGCCGCCGTCTTCGCTGGCGAGGATCTGTGCGTCATGGCCGACGGCCCATCCGCGCTTGTCGTCGACAAAAAACACAGCGGTTAGCAATTGGCGGGTCGGCACCTTGGCCTGGGTCCACGAGGTGCCCTGGTCGTCCGAATAGACAATGTGCCCACGGTCACCGACCGCCACCAGGCGTTGGCCGGCATGTACCACATCCAGCATCAGGGTCTTGCTGGCCCTGGCCGATTCGACGGAATAGATGACATCGGTTGTCGACGCCGCAACGGCCAGCGCCGGCGCGGACAACAGCGCAGAGCCCAGCAGCGAGAGCGCCGAGGCCAGCAACGCGACGCGGCGCAGTACCGGCGGGCGGCGGCAGCCCACAGCCATGACAGGCTCACTCATAGACCTTTCCCCCATTATTATTGTTAGCGGGCCCTTCTCTTCGCCGATCGCCGGGCATAGCCCTGAAACCTGCAATCTAGAGCCCCTTCGGAAGCTGACCTATCCTATCGGGCTTTCGGAAGACCTGACAATCGACGGCACGTTATCTTTTGTTAACCGCAAGGGTTGGCGCAGGGGGTGAATGGCGGGGTATTCGGTGGGGTGATGGCTGGATGTATTTCGGGGGATATCGGTGGTGCGCCCTTCGCGAGCAAGCCCGCTCCCACAAGGGATTGGCGTCGGACACAAGACTCATGCCCAACAAAAATCCCCTGTGGGAGCGGGCTTGCTCGCGAAGAAAGCACTGCGGTCTCGAAGGTAGACCGCAGCACTCACATCACGCCAGGCTCTTGCTCACCACCTCGAACACATCGCTGGACAGCCCGCCGGAGGCCAGGATGCGCTCCAGCTCGGCCTTCATCAGGGCCTGGCGGACGCTGTCGTATTTACGCCAGCGGGTCAAAGGCGCCAGTTGCCGCGAGGCGATCTGCGGGTTGAAGCCGTTGAGCTGGATCACCAGGTCCGCCAGGAAGCGGTAGCCCGAGCCGTCGGCGGCATGGAAGTTGATCAGGTTCTGCCCGGCGAATGCACCGATCAGCGCCCTCACCTTGTTCGGGTTCTTGATGTTGAACGCCGGGTGTTCCATCAACGCCTTGACCCGCTCCAGCCCACCGGGCAGCGGGCTGCCGGCCTGGACGCTGAACCACTGGTCCATGACCAGCGGGTTGCCCTTGAAGTTTTCCGCGAACACTTCCAGTGCCCTGGCCTTCTCGGTTTCGAAGGGCGAGTTGACCAACACCGCCAGCGCCGTGAGGCGTTCGGTCATGTTGTCGGCGGTGTCGAACTGCTCCAGGGTCGCACTCAGCACTTCAGGCTTGCCGGTCAGCATCAGGTACGACAGCGCGATGTTCTGCAAGGCACGACGGGCGAAATGCTCGGCCTCGGCCACATACGGCGTACGTTTCGACAGATCGCGGTTGGCCTCGTAGCGCAGCCACAGGGCTTCGAACAGGTTGTCGGCCAGTTGCTGGCGTGCGAATTCACGAGCGGCGTGGATCGCTTCCACGTCGGCCACTTCGCTGATTTCCGTCAGATAGGCTTCGCTTGGCAGCGAGAGCATTTCCGCAACCATGGCTTGATCCAGGGTGTCGTCCGACAGCACGGTGCGCAACGCAGTGACCAGGCGTGGATCCAGCACCAGGCTTTCGCCCTTCTGATGCTGGGCGATCAGCTCCTGCAACACCTGCACCGACAACTGCTGGCCGGCATCCCAGCGGTTGAAACCATCGCTGTCATGCTGCATCAGGAACATCAACTGGTCACGGTCGTACGGGAAGCTCAGCTTCACCGGTGCCGAGAAGCCGCGCAGCAACGAAGGCAGCGGTTTTTCGGCAATGTCGACAAAGGTGAAGGTCTGCTCGGCTTCGGTCACCGAGATCACCCGGGACGTGCCGTTCGCAGCGGCTTCCCCGCTCAGGCGCAGTGGCATTTCAGCTCCCTTGCCGTCCAGCAGCCCCAATTCCACCGGAATCACGAACGGCAGTTTTTCCGCCTTGTCCGGCGTCGGCGGGCAGCTCTGGCGGAAGGTCAGGCTGTAGGTCTTCGCCGCGGCATCGTAGGATTCGCTTACCGCCAGCCGTGGTGTGCCGGCCTGGCTGTACCAGCGCTTGAACTGGCTCAGGTCGACGCCGTTGGCGTCTTCCATGGCTTTGACGAAATCGTCGCAAGTCACGGCCTGGCCGTCGTGGCGCTGGAAGTACAGGTCGCTGCCCTTGCGGAAACCTTCCGGCCCCAACAGGGTGTGGATCATGCCGACCACTTCCGAGCCCTTTTCGTACACGGTCAGGGTGTAGAAGTTGGAAATCTCGATGAAACTGTCCGGACGCACCGGGTGGGCCATGGGGCCGGCGTCTTCGGCAAACTGGTGGGTACGCAGGTAAGCCACGTCCTGGATGCGCTTGACGGTGGCGGAGTTCATGTCGGCGGAGAACCCGGCATCGCGGAACACCGTGAAACCTTCCTTGAGGGACAGCTGGAACCAGTCGCGGCAGGTCACGCGGTTACCCGACCAGTTATGGAAATACTCGTGGGCGACGATGGCCTCGACCCGCTGGTGCGCGGCGTCGGTGGCGGTCTCGGCGCGGGCCAGCACGGCACTGGAGTTGAAGATGTTGAGGCCCTTGTTCTCCATGGCGCCCATGTTGAAATCGTTGACCGCGACGATCATGAAGATGTCCAGGTCGTACTCGCGCCCGTAGACCTCTTCGTCCCAGCGCATGGACTTCTTCAGGCTGGTCATGGCGTGCTGGCATTTATCGATGTTTTCCGGCTCGACGTAGATGCGCAGCGCCACCGTGCGTTCGGTCATGGTGGTGAAGGTGTCTTCGACGCACCACAGGTCACCGGCCACCAGAGCGAACAGGTAGGCAGGCTTCTTGAATGGATCTTCCCAGGTCGCCCAGTGCCGGCCGTCTTCGCCCGGGCCGCTGGCAATCGGGTTGCCGTTGGACAGCAGCACCGGATAGCTGTGCTGCTCGGCCACCACGGTGGTGGTGAATTTGCTCATCACATCCGGGCGGTCGAGGTAATAGGTGATCTTGCGGAAACCCTCGGCCTCGCACTGGGTGCAGAACATGCTGCCGGATTTGTACAGGCCTTCCAGGGCGGTGTTGGTTTCCGGGTGGATCCGCACGCTGGTGTCGACCGTGAACGCCTGCGTCTTTGGATGCAGGGTCAGGTGGTTGTCGTCCAATTGGTAATCACTTGGGCTCAGATCGGCATCGTCCAGCTTGACCGACAGCAGTTCCAAATGCTGGCCATCCAGCACCAGCGGCGGCAGTCCGGCACCGCGCTCGGGGTTGCGGCGCATCACCAGTTGCGCATGGACCAGGCTGTGGTCCTCGAACAACTCAAAGGTCAGGTGCGTCTCATCGATCAGGTACTCGGGCGCCTGATAATCCTTCAGGTAAATCATCTTCGGTTGTTCGGTGCGCATGGGTCGAATCCTTCTACTGATGCACGGCGAGCTGATAGGCCGTGTACTTACGAATGTTGATCACGCCGGTGTCGAAAATCAGGTACTGGCCCTTGATCCCCAGCAGCGTGCCTTCGGCAATCGGGTCCTTGTCCAGGTTGAAACTGACGATCTTGGCCGGGTACTGCTCCACCGGATAACGGATCTCGATCGGTTCGACGTCCGCTATGGTCTGGATCGCCTGCAGGCCGAATCGTTCCTGCAAGCCCTGCAATCCCTCGGCACAGCTTTCGAACAGCGAATCACGGATCTTCGGCAGGTCCACCGCCACCGCGTCGCCCTTGAGCAAGGCGCGCCAATTGGTCTTGTCCGCCACCTGGCTGCGGAACAGGTCTTCGACGAACCCCGACTGCTGGCGCGTGGCGACCCTCAGGATCGGCAGCGCCTGGCTGGCGCCCTGGTCGAGCCAGCGGGTCGGCAGTTGCGTGGCGCGGGTGATGCCGACCTTCACGCCTGACGAGTTCGCCAGGTAGACCACATGAGCGGTCATGCAGAATTGCTCGCCCCAGGCCGGTTCGCGGCAGGTGCCAGCCTCGAAATGGCAGCGCTCGGGGCTCATGATGCACACGTCGCATTGCGCCAGCTTGGTCATGCACGGGTAGCAATAACCCTGGCTGAAGCTGGTCTTGGTCCTGCGCCCGCAGTGGGTGCAATGGATCGCACCGAGAAACTCCAGGCGCACCGTGCTGCCGATCAGCGGGTTGACCGGCACCTCGACATCACCCAGGCGAAAGGCATATTGCACGGTCGGCCCGTCAAGGCGCGCCGACATCTTGCTGATTGCACCGCGGCCAATCTCGATCAATGGATGGCATCCGACTTGAACAGGATGTTCGGCACTTCGTGCGCCTTCGACTGGCACTCCTGCGGGCCCATGTAGCCGGTGCGCTCTTCCTCGGGCAGGTTCTGGATTTCCCAGGCGATCATCGCCTGCAACGATAGCTCGCGCTGCTCGGCGGTGAGCTTGTTGCCGTCGGCCCATTTACCGATCTCCACCGCCAGTTTCAGGCTGCGGTAGATGTCGGGGGTGATGTTTTTGATCATTTCGTTGAACGAAGACATAGGTTCTCCGCGCTATCGCGCATATTCAAGAGGCACAGGCGCCGGTCAGGGGGCCATTTTACGGCGAGCGAACAGCCCACCCAACAGCCCTGTGAAGCAACCGACGAGCAGCCCGCCGACGTGGGCCGCGTTGGCGATGTCGCCGAAGCCGATCAGCGAAACCAGCCCGGACAGGCACAGCAGCAGCCACACCAGCATCATCACCAGCACCCCACGGGGCAAGTGATAGGCGGGGTTTGGCGCCAGCAGTTGATAGATCCAGCAATGCCCCAGCAAGCCGTACAGCACCCCGGACAACCCACCGAACAGGGTCGGCCCGCTGAAGAAATACTGGGCAAAATTGGATACGAGACTGAACAGCAGCGTCAGCCCCAGCAGGTTGATGCCGCCCTGGCGCGCTTCGATCCGGCGGCCCAGTTCCCAGTACCACATGCCATTCATGGCAATGTGCAGGAAACCGAAGTGGATCAGCATCGGCGTCACCAGGCGCCACCACTGCCCCGCCGCCAGGCTGTCTGCCAGGGGGGTGAAATGGATGTAGTCGCCGACGACGCGAAATTCCAGGAAGGTCAGCCAGCGCAAGGTTCCAAGATTGTCGCCCAGCAAGGTGACCGCGCCAACGATCAGGCTCAGCAGCAACACCAGGGCGGTGATCGGACTGCGGGTCAATTGCTCGACGAAACCCGGTCGCCGTGGGGTGGTACTGCTGACAGGCAGCTCCAGCTGTTGCTCGGGATCACCCGCCGGAAAGCGTTCGTACAGGGAGCGCACGTCCTCGCTGATGTCGTCCGGCACCCACAGCACCTGTTCGCCCGCCTCTTCGCTGACGCGGTGAGGCACCTGCATGCGTTGCAGCAACTTGACGAAACCGCTCAGGTCTTGGGCCAGGGGTAAACGCAACACAGCGACAGCGGTCACTTTACCACCTCCGGTCGTTCCACATCGACCCAGACGAACTTGTTCGGATCCAGGTGGGTTTCCTGGTCCAGGCGATAGGCCGCCAGTTTGCCGTAGAGCACGGCGCTGTAATCCAGGCACGCCAGGTTCGGACGAATCAGCGCGGGTTTGCCGCTACGCCAGTAGTGACCGACGAACAGCAGCGGTTCATCGATGCCGTAACGCAGCAGGTTGTTCTTTTCATCGGGAGACAGAAGCCTGCGCGCCACCGGTTCGGGCAAGGCGTCGGGCTGGAAGACAATATCGCCGTAGGTCTGCGGGTCGTCCTCCCAGAACTTGGTGCGGAAGAACGAACGGGTCAGGCCATCGCCGCCGGTCAGGGTCATGCCATGGGGCAGGCGCATGTCGGTGCCGCGCAGCAGACGGTCGAACACCGTGCAGGCAAAGCTGCCCGATTGCGCCGAAGCCTGGAGAAAATGCTCGTCGACGCAGCCATCCGGGAAAAGCCCCCGCAGCGGCTCGATCAGGCCAGCGTCCCAACAGGCATGCACCACTCGGAACCGACCGGCGTCGACGAACAGTGGCAGTTCGTAGAACCAGGCGAGGAAATCGTGCCAGTCGCCGGGGTGGTGTTCGAACTGAGTCAGGGTTTCGTTGAGCAGTCGGGCATGGCGCGGCGTGTGCTCGCGCACATAGCGTTGGCCACTGCCGGGCAACGCCGGGGTGCTCCAGCCCAGGGCGTTGAACTCATGGTTGCCCATGATGCACAGCGCCTGGCCGGCCACCACCATGTCGTGGACGATGTGCAGCGCCTCGCGGATACGCGGGCCCCGGTCGATGATATCGCCCAGGAACACGGCCATGCGTGACCGATGCCGCCAGACCCCACCCTGCTTCTGGTAACCGAGACGGTCCAGCAGGTGTTCCAGGGTCAGGGCGCATCCGTGCACGTCACCGATCAGGTCGTAACTTCGCGCAGGATCGAGCATCAGTCGCCCCTTCCTCCCAACCGACTGCCCCAGCCGAGCTTGGTCCGGCAGACTTCGTAGTAATTGTGGTCAAGCGGATGAATCAGGCGCAGCTTCTGCGCCTTTTTGCTGACGGTGATGGTGTCACCCGGCGCGCAGGTGAAATGGTTCTGGCCGTCACAGGACACTTGCGGGTAGATCTGCATATCCTTGGACACGACGATTTTCAGCTCACTGTTGCCATCGACCACGATGGGTCGCCCAGACAAGGTATGGGGATACATGGGCACAACCACAATAGCGTCGAGCTTGGGATGCATGATCGGTCCACCCGCCGACAACGCATAGGCCGTGGAGCCGGTAGGCGTGGCGACGATCAGGCCGTCGGCCTTCTGGCTGCAGACGAACTGGCCGTCGATGTACAGCTCGAACTCGATCATGCGCGTGGATTTGCCGGGGTGCAGCACCACGTCGTTGAGGGCATCGCCCTGGCCGATGGCCTCGGCGTGACGGCGCACCTCGGCCTGCAGCAGGAAGCGGTTTTCCACCAGGTAGTGGCCGTCCAGCACTTCGGCGACCTTGGTTTCCAGCTCGTCCGGGCGGATATCGGTCAGGAACCCCAGGCTGCCCCGGTTGATCCCCAGCACCGGAATGTTGTGCCGCGCCAGGGCCCGCGCGGCGCCCAACAGGCTGCCGTCACCGCCGACCACGATCACCATGTCGCAGACTTCGCCCAGCATCTTGCGCGACGATGTCTGCAAGCCGTGGCCCGGCAGCACTTCGGCGATGGTGTCTTCGAGGATCACATGCAGGTGCCGCTCCAGGAGGAAACGTTTGAGGCGGCGAACGGTGTCCAACACCTGTGAACTGCCCAGGCGACCGATGATGCCGATATTGCGAAATTGCTCCATGGGGCTCCTGCGAGGGTCTGCGACGGGCGAAAAACCCGATTATGGGCGAAAGCGGCCCATAGACAAAATGCTTTAAGCCGTCGCGGCAGGCTATGCTCGCAAAATGATCCTCTTTCCCGAACTGCTGGACCTGCCCCGCCGCTTGCGCCACCCCGAGGTGCGCGATCTGGCGTGGGTGATCCTCGCCCCGCCGATGCTCATCGACGCGCCCTGGCCCCAACGCCATCCGCTGACCGGCAGTGACTGGGTGCGCGAACCTGATCGCCTGGCACATTGGCTGCGGCAACTGGACCGCGACAGCTATCCCCTGCTGCACTGCCTGTCCCAGGCCCGGACCCGGCGCCTGGGCCTGTATTACGAAAGGTTGTGGCAGTTCGCCGTGCAGCATGCACCGGGCATCGAACTGATCGCCGCGAACCTGCCGATCCGCCATCTAGGCCAGACCTTGGGCGAGCTGGACCTGCTGCTGCGCGACGGCGATGGCGTCCATCATCTGGAACTGGCGATCAAGTTGTACTTGGGCCCTCAGGACGGCAACGGGCAGGACAGCGCGCAATGGCTCGGCCCGGGCTGTCACGACCGGCTCGACCGCAAACTGACTCATCTGCGTGAACACCAGTTGCCGATATCGGCGCGCCCGGAAAGCCGCGACGCCCTGTCGGCGCTGGGCGTCGAGCCTTCCGGCATCGAGTCGTTCCGCTCCGAACTCTGGCTGGGGGGCTACCTGCTTTACCCCTGGCCCGGCCACGCCGAACCGCCAGCCGGCGCGCATCCCAGGCACTTACGGGGTAGCTGGCTGCACCAGCGCGACTGGCCGGCCTTCATCGCCCAACGCCCACCGGGCCGCTGGCAACCCCTGCCCCGCGCCGCCTGGCTGGCGCCGGCGCATTATCCGGCGGACCAGACCTGGAACGCCGGACAATTGCGGACGTGGCTTGGGGCACTTGACCCTATGGCCCCGGCCCAGTTGATGGTGCGCCTGACCGAAAACGCCGGCGGCGAGTGGGAAGAAGCCGAGCGGGTGTTCCTGGTGGCGGATCTTTGGCCGGATGTGCCGGGTAATACCTGAATGTTGCTGGGCTCGGACCACCGCCTTCGCGAGCAAGCCCGCTCCCACAAGGGAATGCATTCCAATGTGGGAGCGGGCTTGCTCGCGAAGAGGCCGCCGCGGTCTAGAACGACAACCGCAAGGCCAGCGCCGCCAACGTCACCAGCAATACCGGCACCGTCAACACAACCCCGACCTTGAAGTAATACCCCCAGCCGATCCGGATGTCCTTGCGCGCCAACACATGCAGCCAGAGCAAAGTGGCCAGGCTGCCAATGGGGGTGATTTTCGGCCCCAGGTCGCTGCCGATCACATTGGCATAGACCATTGCCTCCTTCACCACCCCAGTGGTCTGACTGGCGTCGATGGACAAAGCGCCGACCAGCACCGTCGGCAGGTTGTTCATCACCGACGAAAGCAGCGCCGTCAGCAACCCGGTCCCCATGGCCGCGCCCCACACCCCATAGCCGGCGAAAACATCGAGCCACCGGGACAGGTAATCGGTCAGGCCGGCATTGCGCAGCCCGTAGACCACCAAATACATGCCCAGGGAAAAAATCACGATCTGCCAGGGCGCCTCTTTCATGGCCTTGCGGGTGGAGATCTTGTGGCCGCGAGCGGCGACCGCCAGCAGCAACGCGGCGCAGACAGCCGAAATCGCGCTGATGGGAATGCCCAGCGGCTCCAGGGCGAAACAGCCCAGCAACAGGATCGCCAACACCACCCAGCCGGCGTAGAACGTGGCCGTGTCGTGGATCGCACTCGCCGGGTCGTCCAGTTGATCCGGATCGTAATCACGGGGGATATCGCGCCGGAAGAACCACAGCAGGATCCCCAGGCTCGCCGCCACCGCCACCAGGTTCACCGGCACCATCACCGAGGCGTAGCGGTTGAAGCCGATGCCGAAGAAATCCGCCGACACGATGTTGACCAGGTTCGACACCACCAGCGGCAGGCTCGCCGTGTCGGCAATGAAGCCGGCGCCCATCACGAAGGCCAGGGTCGCCGCCGGGGAAAAGCGCAGGGCCAGCAGCATGGAGATCACGATGGGCGTCAGGATCAGCGCCGCGCCGTCATTGGCAAACAGCGCCGACACCAACGCACCGAGCAACACCATGAAGGCAAACAGTTTGCGTCCGTTGCCCCGCCCCCAGCGAGCCACGTGCAGCGCCGCCCAGGCGAAGAAACCCGCCTCGTCCAGCAACAGGCTGATGATGATCAGCGCGACGAACGTGCCGGTGGCGTTCCAGATGATGTGCCACACCAGGGCAATGTCACCGACCTGCACCACCCCGCTCAACAGGGCCAGAACGGCACCGAGGGTGGCACTCCAACCGACGCCCAGCCCCTTGGGTTGCCAGATCACGAGGGTAATGGTCAGCAGGAAAATCAACGACGCAATGAGCATGCACAACAGCCTTGAGGAAAATGTAGAAAAGATCAGCAGCAACGCACTGGACGGTCGGCCATCGCGGTCAAACGCCGGGCATCTTCCGCCAGCCACTCTGTGCTCGCCGCCAGCGCCTGCTCCAGCAGGGTGCCGACCCAGGCTGGCAATTGCGGGTGCAAACGGTAATAAACCCACTGCCCTTGCCGCCGGTCGCTGAGCAGGCCCGCATGACGCAACTGCGCCAGATGCCGGGAGATCTTCGGCTGGCTCAGGTCCAGGGCGGCGGTGAGTTCACAGACACACAACTCCCCTTCCCGAGCCACCAACAGCGCGATGCGGGTACGGGTGTCGTCGGCCAGGGCCTTGAAGATGTCGACGGGTGTGGGGGGATTGGGCATGGTGGGAGACTTCTGGATGAGCGAAGGGTGAATATATGGAAGTCCAAATATTCGGTAAAGCGGGGATCAATGCACCGATGCTGTTCACTCACAAGAACAGATAAATCAGGCAAGGCTTTTCTAATAATCACAGTACACCTGCATTGCATTCAGGGCCGTATCGTCACCATTGCCCTGATCAGGCTCCACTTTGGTCCGGAACCCTTTTATCTTTTTAACGCCCTCATCAAGGCAACTATAGAACCGGGTCCAATCCCCCCACGCAGCGGGCGGATCACCCACTAGAGTTTCCGACCCGCAAGTCATTTTGATATTGCCGGCAGCCGTATCATCCTTGGAGCCTTTTTCCTTATCCCTGCCCTGGAACCGCTCTACTTGAATGGCAAACCTGATAGCGGGGGCCTCCTGGCAGAGGTGATCCTTGCCCCAGGTTCCCCACCTCCCTTCGAGACTGCGAATGTACGTTTTCGCCCCGGTATTGGTGTCCTTACAGATGAGCTGGATTGCATTCAATGCCGAATCATCGCCACTGCCTTGATAGGGTTCACCCTTGACCCGGAAGCCCCAGACATATTGATTCGCAGGGCAGTAAGCAGGCGCGCCCCAATCTCCCCATGGACCTTGTTCTGAAGTGTCCGAAGGCACGGCCGCTTCGGCAGTTCCTAAGGTCAATAGAAAGAATGCGAGGACCAGCATTTGGGACAGATTCAGCACCGTTTGATCGGGAACTGTTAATGAATCGGTCATGGTCGGATTCCCTTTGTCGTGAAGCATTCAGACGATGGGGTTATCAGACCGCTGCCGGACCGGGACGGCTACTGTCAGAACTCACAGGTGGAAGCAGGTTTAAGACGAATGGCGAACTGGCACAAAACCTGTGGGAGCATAGCTTGCTCGCGATAGCGGCGGACCAGCTTGCATCCCTATTGAATGTACCGCCGTCATCGCGGGCAAGCCTTGCTCCCACAGGTTTATAGGCTGTATCGACTAGCGTGCGTCGACCTTATCCAGTGCGCGGTTCGCCAGCAGCCCACCCAGCTCGATCAACTGCTGGATGCCCAACGCCACATGCCGGCGCGAACCTTCCAGTTCGAAGGCCAGGTCGCTGATCATGGCATCGGCCGAGGCCAGGGTTTCGCTGAGGTTGGCGAGCAGGCATTCGGTGTCGATGCCGTTCACCACGGTGAAGAGTTGGCCTGGGGGTGGGTCGGTTTCGGAGTCGGGCTTGAGGTAGAAATCGAGGGCGCGTTTGGCGGCTTTGTCGAGGGCGCTCGATTCTGGATCGGCTTCTGGCGGATTGGGGGTAACTTTAAACATAAGATGACGCTCCATGTGTGCTCATAAGGAGCCATCACCCTTGCTACCAAACAAAGGGTGGCGGCCATACGAAGGTTGGTAGACCGGCCCACATGGAAAACCGGCGCGCCCGAAGACGCCCTGCGCATGGCCACCATCAGACAAGCCAAAAGGCATGCACAAGGTAACGCTATACGCCATGTGGAAGACGGGCTACCAAACCCGGTCGCTGATTCGTCAGCAACCCGCAAACGATAGAACCCGCCCCCCAGGCGCACAAGCCAGCGGATTCTGGCGCAGTTGTAGGCAATGGCGCAAGGCGGTGTAGCCGGAGGCTGAAGGATGGCGTTGTCGCGGTTTCGGCAAGCTCGGGCCTGTGAAAGCGAGTTTCCTCGCTTTCACAGGGTGTTTTGTCCTGAATAAATGCGTCGCCTTTTTCCCGGTCGGGTTAGGAATTCCACGTAATGGCAAGGACGAACAGCGCTAGATTACCGCTGAGTGTCCCTCTGCCGTTCGCTGTCAGCCGGTACCCAGTCGCTATTTGTCCAGCTAAAGTTGTGAAATTCCATGTGTCTTTGATTTCTCCCTCCTTGTGTATTCGCGAGTCGAGTACAACGTTCCCGCCCATGACCTCAATCATCACGCCTTGCTCAGGATTGGGAGTATCATGTTGATTGGTCCTGTACTCAATGGAGCATGATCTGGTTGCCCCCGCGCCTGGGAACTCAACGGTTACATGCGCTGTTCCAGGATGGGATACGAAGTTGAGGCCGAGGTATCCACCTAAAAAAGCGTGCTTCGGATCTACCAGTACATACGGCTCTTGGTCCACAGCGATGCAGGTCAAGGTCAAATCATGTGCGGTAACTCGTTTTTCTCCCGGCATTATCTGGTAGATGGATGGCTCATCTTCGAATGTCTCAGTACCGGTTGTGTACGTGCCAACCTTAACCGTATAGGTGCGCAGCGGAAAGGTAACCGCCTCACTCTGATTATTAGTGCGATTGAACGTCACCAGTAGCACAACCTTGAGATCAGAACCATCGCGAAGCTTCTCAAGCTCGCTCCGTGATAGCGTCGTGGAGAGCCCGCCGGCCACTTGGCTTGAGGTGACCTCTGAGCCGATATAAAGCGGAATCGTGTAATCCGAGCCATCGCTCGCAGTCCCTTCACACTTCAGCCAGACTCGTTGATCAACGGCAATCAACGGCCAGGGGGCGACAGTGACACGAGCATGTCCGGTAAATGTCCCCAGATCCAACTCCGTACCAAGTCCTCCCTGCGCCGCCTGCGGAATCAACGGTATCGTCAGGCTCGCCACCGGCATCGCTTGTACATTCAACACAAACGCATCCGACGGCGGCGACTCCACGCCGTTCTGGATCACCGTGTAGGTCACCGTCACCGCCTTGCCCAGGTTGAACGCCACCACGCTGTTGGGAATAGGCACCTCCCAGCCATCCCTGACCGGCCATTCCTCCGAGGTGTACGACCCCCCGGCCGGCGTGCCCGGTGCGCCGGTCCAGGTGACTTTGAGTTTGTCCTCGGGCAGCAGCGCGGCGTTGGCCGGCACAACGATGTGGAGCGAGTCCTTGGCTTGGACCGGGTTCAGGATGGCGCCGTTGGCCTCCTTGACCGAAGGGGCCCTGAGCTCCAGGGCCGACCCCACCGTCAGGTGCCGGACAATGGAGTTGCCCACCAAGGTCGTGCCACGAGTGACGGCGTAGCTGACATCCACGGTGCCATTGAGGTTCTCGGTCACGTACCTGAACGGCACGGTAAACGGCACCACTTTGCCCGCGGTGTTCGCGGTCAGTGTTCTTGTCTGATCAGGGGCATTGCTCGACGAACCGCGCCAACGCAGCACGACCTTGTCCTCCGGCAGGGTTGCGGTGTAGGTCGCGATCACGTTAGCGCCGATGGCGGGATTAACGTCGTCCGGGTTCAGTACGTCGTCGGGTGCTTCCACTACCGTCGGGATAGGCAATGACGGCGCGGCAACTCCCACGCTCAAAGCCAAATGCTCCGACTCGGGCTGGCCGTTCACGCTGTAGTACACCGTGAGCGAGCCGCCATCGAGCCGCTTGACCTGCTCTTTCGCCAGGTTCGCCAGCACCGGCGCGCCGACCGCCTCCCCGCTGACGATGGCGGTCACTTCATGGTAGGTCGGCAGCGTGGTGGAAGTGCGCCCGTCGCACACGATGATGATCTCGTCGCCGTCGGTTCGCCCTGGGTAGTACGGAATGGACAGGGTGTAGAAATTCAGGTCCGGATCCAGCGTGCCGCCCACGGCTTCCACAATGTCGGGGGCCAGGTATTGGCGGGTGTCGCCGATCACCGTCACGGAGGTGGTTTTCGAGGGAAGATCCTTCTCGCCACTGCGGATCCGCACGTAACCCACCGTGGCTCGCCCTTTGGCGATGGCCGCAACATCGGCATAGGGAATGGTGAAGTCATAGAAATAGGGAATGGTTTGAACCGTTTCCTCCAGCGGGCCGACGATCACCGGCGTACTGTCGGCGGCCGTGCCGCGCCAAGTCATGCGCAGCACATCACCTATGACGTGCTCGTAGCGGTTGGCGGTGACTCGGACGGTGACCGGGTTCCCGGCCAGTTCGGCAAGGTCGATTTCCTCGACGGGGAAGCCATTGACCAGCACCAGCGGCGGGTCGAGCCGGTTGTTGTTCACATCTACCAGAAGATAGGTGACCGCCGACCAGCGCCAGTACCCGCCCGGATAGTTGCCGCACTCGTCCACCACCTGATAGGCCACGGCAAGGGCATCGCTGTCGTCGGCTCGCTCGATGACCTCCGGGGGAATGGTGATGATGATCTCCTGCCCCACCTCGCCATCGGCCACCGTACGATAGACGTTCTCGTTGCCCCAGGCCACATTGATCCGGTCATTACGGCGCATGAATTTGTAGGGCTTGATGGTGATCTGCACACCCGCCGCGGCCTCGATGGGGCCGACGCCGTTATCGATAATGTCCTGGGGAATCGAATATTCCAGACCCGAGTGACCCGGGGTGCCCTGGTCCTCATCGAAACCGCCGGGTGGGTCGAGTTTGACAAACAGCTTCCACTTCGGCTGAGACTCTATGGGCAGCGTGGCGCCTACCCGCAGCACGCTGTAGAACACTGGAAAAGCGTCGCCTCTGACGATATGCCCCTCATCGATCCGAAAAGTCAGTCGCTCGTTCTTCTGGTTCAGATCGATGGTGGTGCTCCAGACCGGCGTTGTGCTGTCGCTCCAGTAGAGGCTGAAGGCGTCGCCGATCTCCATGTCGGTCCAGGGATCGACAACGCAGAGCAGCCCACCTTCCACCAGCCTGGCCGGAATGCCGGCATCAAAGTCCTCGACGGACAGTGTCCAGCCCGGAAACCAAGGCGGATCAAGGCCTGCCAATGATTGGCTGTTTGGCGAATAACGCGGGGGAAATCGCTTTTCCATGGAGAACACCTCGATGCTTGAGGGGTTGCCAATAAAGCAATAGAGGCGACGTGACCGAGGAATTATTAAGACGCGTCGAGATGGGAGCGTCTACTGTCAGGAATGACAGGTTGAAGCAGGTCTAAGACGAGAGGTCGGCTGACGCGAAACCTGTGGGAGCATAGCTTGCTCGCGATTGGGGTGAATCAGTCGACAACTGCTGTGGCTGGTCCGCCGCTATCGCGAGCAAGCTTTGCTCCTACAGATTCAGGGCCTATCGACTAGCGCTTTTTATGCTGTTCGACCCACTTGCCGTAAGCATCGATGAATTTCTGCAAAATCGGCCTCAGCGACTCGGACAGATTTCCCGCCTCGTCGAATGCGGCCCCGGCGCCCCCCAGATAGGCTTCCGGCTGTTGCATGCAAGGCACGTCGAGAAACACCAGGGATTGACGCAAATGATGGTTGGCACCGAAACCACCGATGGCCCCCGGCGATGCGCTGATCACCGCGCCAGGCTTGCCGCTCAGGCAACTCTGGCCGTACGGACGGGAGCCGACGTCGATGGCGTTCTTCAACGGGGCCGGCACCGAGCGGTTGTATTCAGGCGTGACGAACAGCAGGGCATCGGCGGCGCCGACCTTCTGACGAAAGGTCTGATAGGCCGCTGGCGGCGTGACATCGAGGTCTTCGTTATAGAGCGCCAGCTCGCCGATCTCGACGATTTCCAGCTTCAGGTTGGCCGGCGCGAGATCCGCCAGGGCCAGCGCCACTTTGCGATTGATCGACGCCTTGCGCAGGCTACCCACTAAAACAGCCACTGTGTAGACATTACTCATTGGTGTTCTCGACTCGGGATTAGGGAGCCCTATTTATAGATGATCGGGCGGACTATTGGACCAGCGGAAAACCGAAAACCTGCCGTCTGGACTATTTTTTTCTTGTAGGAAAACTTACCGCGAGTGAGCAAGGTCTACAGAACCGCAAATCGAGTGATCTATTTCCAGAGGTTCTAAGCAATGGCAGCAGTACAAGTCGGACAGTTTCATGCGCGAGACGCTGAAGGTCGCGTCTATTCGGTGTATGAATTCCAGGAGTCGACCCCGTCGCCGGACGGTAATGGCAAGGAGCCTGTCACTACTTACAAGTTGGCCATCGGGGACCGAGTCAACAAGGTGGACAACGACCGGTTTGTACTGGTGCAGTCAGGGATCGAACTGACACGCGAACCTGAAACCTCCATAGCGTTATAAGTTAAGCAGAAGTCGTACCTGGACTTGGGTTAGGATTCAGCCACTCAACGGCCTACCCGCCCAACATGGACTTCCTGCATGCGTTTACGCCACATCGAAGTGATCCAGGCGCTGTTGCAGACCGGCCACCTCGGCACGGCGGCCGAATGGCTGCAACTGCCGACGGCTGAGGTCGAGGCGATCCTGCGCGACGCCGAGGCCCAGTTGGGCTTCATGCTGTTCGCCAGTGTACGCGGGCGACTGCAAGCCACTCGGGAAGCCCTTGATTTGCGCGAAGGCATCACGGGCGTGTATGACGCCCTCGAACCGGTACAACGGTTGGCCGCCAGCCTGAAGCACCATCAAGCGCCTCCGCTGCGGATCATCTGCACCCCGCCGCTGGCCCAGCAATTGTTGCCCCGCAGCATGGCCGCCCTGCGTCGTCGTTATCCGGATGCCCCCTGCACGCTGCTCAGCCAGCCGACCCGCGACATTGTCCGTAGCCTGCTGTTGCGCGACAGCGACCTGGGCCTGAGCCTGCACGATCCCGAACACCCGGACATTCATTGCCAGGTGATCGCCCAGGGCAAACTGCAATTGCTGGCGCCCCACGGCTGGTTGCAACCGCGACAAAAGTACATCTCCCTACAGGATCTGGCGGGTCAGTCGCTGGTGGGGCTGGAAGGTCACGATCCGTTGAGCCCCGCATTCGACAACAAGCTGGGGGCGTTGCGCCCGGCGCCGCTGGTCCAGATTCGCGTACAAACCCATCAGATGATGCGCGCCATGGTCGAGGCCGGCGAAGGGCTGGCCATCGTCGACCCCTTCACGGCCTCGGGCGCCAAGGAGGGTGGGCTGGATGTGTGCCCGGTGTCGCCCGCCGTTCCCATCAGCCTCTATGCCCTGCATCTGAACGACACGGCGCCCTCGCCTACCCTCCAGTCGCTGCTGGAACTGATCAGGGAACAAGCCGAGGCGTTGCTGAGCCACTGACCGACATGCCCAGCGGGTCATCGAACAGCCGGTACCAGAACAACGCCACCTCGGCGGTATGCCGGTCGATGCCGCGATAACGCAGGTGATCGATGCCGCCCAGCACGTAACCACAACGTTCATAGAGCCGGCAGGCCCCCAAGTTGTTGTTCTGGGTTTCGAGCATGATTCCCGGCAGTTTTTTCTTGCGGCTCCAGAACTGGGCGACGTCGAGCAACGCCCTGGCCACGCCATGGCGACGGGCCGGGGCATGCACCGCCAGTTCGTCGATGTGAGCGAAACCGTTCCAGTTGGTGCTGATCACTAAATGGCCCACCGGCTGGTCGTCCAGGTACGCCATGAAGATTTCGCTGTCCGGAACACCGTGGAAGCCGCTGAACTCTTCAGGATCGATGCCATAACACTTGCTGTAAGGAACGATAGGAGTGATCGGCCACTGGCTCACCGGACGACCGATCTGTGCCGTGCCGTAGGCGTTGACTTCGAAACTGAAATCGCTGCCCCAGATATAGGCAGCGAAGCCGTCATCGACGACCCGCACCGACAGGCCAGGATGTTTGGGATTCACGACCGGTTGCATGCTGGGAAAGCTCCTCATTCCATGAGGCAATCAACGGCACGGCGCCATCTATTGCTCTTGCCTATCGAAACGTCGTACATCAAGCGGGATCCATAGCCTGTCCGTGCCCTCAGGGTAGAAGGTATGGGCGATTGTGGCGAGAAATGAATACAAACAACGCCCCTTGTGGGAGCGGGCTTGCTCGCGAAAGCGGTGGCTCAGCAACCATCTTTATGACACACCGCCTTGGCGAGCAAGCCTGCCCCCAACGGGCATCCGATCGTCAATCCCTCACTGGCCAGCCTCAGCCAACTGCGTCCACAGTGCCGGAGCGCCGGCCGACTTGGCGATGGCTTCCAGACGCGCGGCATGTTCGGCGAGGTCGCTTTCACTGGCGCGGATGATCCGGGCAGGCCGGCGATCAGCAGGCAAACGGCGGATTTCCGAAGCCTTGTTGCCCGAGCCTTCTCCGGTGCCATTGCCATCCGAGGCGTTGCCTGCCAGGGACAGGCTGGTCTGACCACCGGTCATGGTCAGGTAGACGTCGGCCAGAATCTCGGAGTCGAGCAAGGCGCCGTGCAGTTCACGACCGGAGTTGTCGACGCCATAGCGCTTGCACAACGCATCGAGGCTGTTGCGCTGCCCCGGATGCCGTTCGCGGGCCATGACCAGGGTGTCGAGAATGGTGCAATGCTGGCTGATATCGGCCCGGTCGTGCTGGCCCATCAACGCGAATTCGTTGTTGATGAAGCCCACGTCGAACGCCGCGTTATGGATGATCAGCTGAGCGCCCTGGATGAACTCGAAGAACTCGTCGGCCACTTCGGCGAAACGCGGCTTGCCCACCAGGAATTCATTGGTGATGCCGTGAACGCCGATGGCGCCCTCGTCACTTTCGCGGTCCGGTTGCAGGTACACGTGGAAATGGCGACCGGTCAGGCGCCGGCCGATCAACTCGACACAACCGATTTCGATAATCCGGTGACCATCGGTCACCGGCATGCCGGTGGTTTCGGTATCCAGTACTACAGATCTGTTGGCCATCAGTGTTCAGTTCTCAGCGGGCAGGCTTGCAAAAGCACGGATCTTAACACGCTGCGGGGAATGACTGACCGCAGCTTTTGCTGGCTGTAACTTTTGTGGACAGGGTTGAATCAGGCCTGTTTGTAACCACGCACCTCATCCACCCCGCGATTGGCCAACTGGTCGGCCCGTTCGTTACCGGGGTGGCCGATGTGGCCACGCACCCATTTCCAGGTGACCTTGTGGCGGTTGACCTGCTCATCCAGCAGCATCCACAGGTCGGCGTTCTTGACCGGCTCTTTCGCAGCGGTCTTCCAGCCGCGCTTTTTCCAGTTCGCCATCCACTCATTGATGCCTTTCATCACGTACTGCGAATCGGTCACCAGCAACACGTCACAGGGCCGCTTGAGTTCTTCGAGGCCACGAATGGCGCCCATCAGTTCCATGCGATTGTTGGTGGTATTGGCTTCGCCGCCCCAGAGTTCCTTTTCAACACCCTTGTAAATCAACAGCGCCCCCCAGCCACCCGGGCCGGGATTGCCCTTGCAGGCGCCGTCAGTGAAAAGTTCTACGCTATCGCTCATGCGGTCTGTCCAGAAAAAACACAGGCCCGCCGGCGATGATACCGGTCAGGCCATGGAAAATAGGTTATGGCTCGATATGGCGACGATTGACCTTGGCCATCGGCAAGGGAATCAGCTTGCCCATCGGCTCGCGCCGCACCTGGCGCACCGGGCGCAGCCCGACGGCGATCTTGCGCGCCACCAGAAGATAGAAGCCGCCGCCGGACAGTTGCCAGCCGCCGGCCCGGCGTTCCCAGCCAGCCAGACGAGCCTGCCACTTGGGCGACGCGAGCGGCGGACGATAGCACCCGAAGCGGCGTTTCTCCAGCGCGAAGCCCAGCAGGTTGAGCCAGTCGCCCACCCTCGACGCCGAGATGCAACGGGCCTGGCGCAAGCCGTCGTGGGCGAATACATGGCGCAGGCCCCAACTGCTCCAGGGATTGATGCCAATGATCACCAGGTGCCCGCCGGGACGCACGCTGCTGGCGGCCTCACGCAACAAGCCGTGGGGCGACAGGCAAAAATCCAGGCCATGCTGCATCACCACCACGTCGGCGGCGTGCTCGCTCAAGGGCCACGCCTGTTCTTCACAGACGATCTCGACCCCTGGCAGCGGCGCCCCCAGGCGAACATTGCGCTGGACCTGCGGCGCAGCCGGTGGCGTCTGTGCCGACGGTCCGTAATGCACCAGGTAACCGCCAAAGAAACGGCCCAGCTCGTCCTCGAGCATGCGCCGCTCCTCTTCCAGCAGCAATTGCCCGACGGGGCCGGATAGCCATTCACGGGCCGCGCTGATCAGCGCCAGCCACTCGGGATCGGCCTGAGCGAACGCTTCATCGGTCATTTACATTCTCCAACGCGCCAGGAAGTTCTAAGATGCGCCTTTGTTTTCCGCTTGGCGAATTCCGCGATGATACAGATCAGTGCACTGCCCGCGTTCACCGATAACTACATCTGGTTGTTACAGGATCACGCCACCCTGCGCTGCGCCGTGGTCGACCCGGGCGACGCCGCGCCGGTGCAAGCCTGGCTCGAAGCCCATCCAGGCTGGGCCCTGAGCGACATATTGGTCACCCATCACCACCATGACCATGTCGGCGGTGTCGAGGCGTTGAAAAAAGCCACCGGTGCTACGGTCTATGGCCCGGCCAGCGAGAACATCCCGGCGCGGGATGTGGCGCTCGGGGACGACGACCGGATCAACGTGCTCGGGCTGGACTTCGACGTCTTCGCCGTGCCCGGCCATACACTGGGCCATATCGCTTATTACCATCATGGCCTGCTGTTCTGCGGCGACACCCTGTTCGCCGCCGGCTGCGGGCGCCTCTTCGAGGGTACGCCCGACCAGATGCATCGCTCGCTCGGCCGGCTCGCCGCCCTGCCCGAGGATACGCTGGTGTACTGCACCCATGAATATACGTTGAGCAACTTGAAGTTCGCCGCCGCGGTGGAACCCGACAATCCTGACATTGCCGCCCGTCTGGAAAAAGTCGCCCGCCAGCGCAGCGACGGTGTCATGACCCTGCCCTCGACCCTGGCCCTGGAAAAACGCACCAACCCCTTCCTGCGAACCGCTGAAACATTAGTTAAACAAAAAGCAGACGAACGGAACGGCCAGCGAAACGGGACGCCGAGTGAGGTTTTTGCGGCCTTGAGGGCTTGGAAAGATAAGTTCTAAGCCCGTCGTCCGGCGATACAAAAATTCTGAATGGTTGACCTGTTGGGGTGCGCTTTCTAGAATCGGCCGACATTTTTGCCCGGAACTTACTTCCAGCCAATGTCGTCATCCATACGTAGGTCCGTTCAGTCAGACACATTGACCCGCTTGGCTCAAGCCATTGCGGTGGCCGTGTCCGCCACCCTGGCGGGCTGCCAGAGCACGGGCCAGGTGCCGCAGACCGACGCGGCCACGCCGAAGAACATGGCTGCCCGCGCCAAGCAGAAGCCTGTATGGCTCAGCGAGAAGCCCAGCCCCCAAGTGCCCCAGGATATCTGGGAGCGCATGCGCCAGGGTTTCCAGCTGCAGGAAACCGCCGGCGTGAACCCGCGTATCGAGCAGCAACGCCTGTGGTTCGCCAGCAACCCGTCCTTTCTCGAAGGCGCCGGCGAACGCGGCAGCCTGTACATGCACTACATCGTCGAGCGCCTCGAAGAGCGCAACATGCCGCTGGAACTGGCGCTGCTGCCGGTCATCGAAAGCGCCTACAACCCCATGGCCTATTCCCGGGCCAATGCCGTCGGATTGTGGCAGTTCATCCCGTCCACCGGGCGCTACTTCAACCTGCGCCAGACCCGTTTTTACGACGGGCGACGTGATATCACGGCGTCCACCACGGCCGCCATGGATTACCTGACGCGCCTGCACGACATGTTCAACGGCGACTGGCTGCTGGCACTGGCCGCATACAACGCCGGTGAAGGCACCGTCAGCCGCGCCATCGAGCGTAACGAAAAACTGGGCCTGCCCACCGACTACTGGAACCTGCCGCTACCGGCCGAAACCCAGGCCTATGTGCCCAAGTTGCTGGCGCTGTCCCAGGTGGTGCTGTCTCCCGATGCCTATGGCGTGAACCTCAACCCGATCGCCAACGAGCCCTATTTCCAGGTCGTCGAGATCAACCAGCGCATGGACCTGTCCAAGGTCGCGGCAGTGGCGAACATCGACGAAGACGAGCTGTTCCAGCTCAACCCCGCCTTCAAGCAACGCACCACCATCGACGGCCCGCAACACCTGCTGGTACCCACCTCCAAGGCCCAGTTGCTGACGGCCAGCCTGTCGACCATGCGCCCCGAAGAGCTGATCAGCCAACGCTCGCTCAAACCGGTCTTTGAAACCGCCGGTGACGGCGAGGAAGTCGCAGGCGCCCGGCGCACCTACCGGGTCAAGCGCGGTGACAACCTGGCGCAGATCGCCAAGGCCAACAACGTCCAGACCAAGGACCTGCAGCGCTGGAACAAACTCAGTGGCAACAGGCTCAAGGTCGGCCAGACCCTGGTGATGCAGGACGTCAAGGCCACCAAGGCAACCAAGAACACTGGCAAGCGAATCAACACCGTGGTCGCGGCCAACAGCAAGAACCAGAAGAAGCAGACCCAGTACAAAGTCCAGCAAGGGGACTCGCTGTACGTGGTGGCCAAGCGCTTCAACGTCGAAATGCAACACCTCAAGCGCTGGAATCCGCGCATGGGCAAGGCCCTCAAGCCCGGGCAAATGCTGACGGTCTACTCTCCACATTGACACCGGACTCCTGTGGCGAGGGGATAAATCCCCTCGCCACAGCCCCCCGCCTTTTTCCTGCCGATACAAGCTGTTACTGTACGGGCCATAAAAGCCCAAGCCGCCTGGATCGGATCTCAGACTTGATACATCCCCTCCTCCTGCTCCTGATCAGCCTGGCCTTGAGCTCTTCCGCCAGCGCAGCCATCAGCGAAAGCCATGGCTATGCGCAGTTCGGCACGCTCAAGTACCCGGCCAGATTTACCCATTTCGACTGGGTCAACCCGCAAGCGCCCAAGGGCGGTACCTTGCGGGTCATGGCATTTGGCACCTTCGATACGCTCAATCCCTACACATTCAAGGGCAGCAGCCCGGTTTCCACGGCGAATTTCCTGCAATACGGCATCAACGAGCTGAACGAACCGCTGATGGTCGGCACTGGCCAGTACGCGCCGTCCGGTGATGAACCGACCTCCAGCTACGGCCTGATCGCCCAGTCGGTGGAGTACAGCGAGGATCGCAGCTGGGTGGTGTTCAACCTGCGACCCGAAGCACGGTTCCACGATGGCGTACCGATCACTGCCTATGACGTAGCGTTTTCCTACCGGACGTTGCTCAAGGACGGCCACCCGCAATACCGCACCAACCTTCAGGAAGTGCTGCGGGTCGACATCCTCAATCCACTGAAAATCCGCTTTGTGTTCAAGCGGGCGGGCAATCCGTTGTTCATCCTGCGCCTGGGCGAATTGCCGGTGCTGCCCCAGCATTACTGGAAAGACCGCGACTTCAAGGCCACCAGCTTCGAACCGCCCCTGGGCAGCGGTCCCTATCGCATCACAAAGGTGCAGCCTGGACGCCAGCTGGTGTTCGAAAGGGTCAAGGATTACTGGGGCAAAGATCTGCCGGTCAACCGGGGCAAATATAATGTCGACCGAATGGAGGTTGAGTTCTATCGCGACAGCGACGTCGCGTTCGAAGCCTTCAAAGCCGGTGAGTTCGATATCTATATCGAGCACCAGGCCAAGAACTGGGCCAATGGCTATGACTTCCCGGCCGTCGACCGCGGCGAGGTGATCAAGGCGCAGATTCCCCACCAGATCCCGACCCAGACCCAGGGCCTGTTCATGAACACCCGGCGAAGCACCTTCGCCGAGGTCAAAGTACGTGAAGCGCTGGGGCTGATGTTCGATTTCGAGTGGACCAACCGCACGCTGTTCAGCAGCGCCTACAAGCGCACTCTGAGTTACTACCCCAACAGCGAGTTCTCTGCCAGCGGCCTGCCGGTGGGCCACGAATGGCTGTTGCTCAAACCCTACCGCGAGCAATTGCCGGCGCGGTTGTTCAGCGAACCCTTCAGCCTGCCCCAGACCGACGGCCGTGGCATCCCGCGGGAAACCCTGCGCAAAGCCCTGGCACTTCTGAAGGAAGCCGGATGGACGCTCAACGGCCAGCGCCTGGTGAATGCCGACAGCCAACCCCTGCGCTTCGAGATCCTGTTGGTGAACCCGAACCTGGAACGCATCCTCCAACCTTATGTCGAGAACCTCGCCAGCATCGGCATCCAGGCCCGGTTGCGCACGGTAGATCGTGCCCAATACAAGCAGCGCCTGGACCAGTTCGATTTTGACATGATCCTGCTGACCCTTAGCCAGACCCTCAGCCCGGGTCTTGAACAATGGCAGTACTTCCACTCCAGCCAGGTCGGGGTCAAGGGCAGCAAGAACTACGCCGGGATCGCCAATCCCGTGGTCGATCATCTGCTGGAAAAGCTCCTGGCCGCCCAGACCCGCGACGAACAGGTGGCCGCCGGCAAGGCCCTGGACCGCGTGCTGTTGTGGCAGCACTACTGCATTCCCAACTGGTACCTCAATTATCATCGCCTGGCGTACCGCAACCGGTTCGCCTTCGTCACCACGCCGCCCTATACCCTGGGCCTGAGCGCGTGGTGGTTGAAATCTTCGGAGAAAGATCAATGAAGCCTTTTCGTGCCCTGCTCATGCAGGCCGGTGGCCTGCTGTTCGCCGGGCTGGCCTGCGCCGCCCCGCAGCACGCCGTGACCTTGTACAACGAGCCGCCAAAGTATCCGGCCAATTTCAAGCATTTCGACTACGTGAACCCCGATGCGCCCAAGGGCGGTATCTTTCGCCAGGGCGGGTTTGGCGGTTTCGACAGCCTCAATCCATTCATCAGCAAGGGCGTGCCGGCCGATGACATCAGCCTGATCTACGACACCCTGGCCAAGCAGGGCCTGGACGAACCCATTACCGAATACGGCCTGATCGCCGAGAAAATCGAGAAAGCCCCGGACAACGCCTGGGTGCGCTTCTACCTGCGCCCCGAAGCGCGTTTCAACGACGGCCATCCGGTGCGCGCCGAAGACGTGGTCTTTAGCTTCCAGACCCTGACCAGGGACGGCGCGCCGTTGTACCGGGGCTATTACAACGACGTTGCCGAAGTCATCGCCGAAGACCCGCTCAAGGTGCTGTTCAAGTTCAAGCACACGAATAACCGGGAATTACCACTGATCCTCGGCCAATTGCCGGTACTGCCCAAGCATTGGTGGGCCAACCGCGATTTCAACAAGGGCAACCTGGAAATCCCGCTGGGCAGCGGCCCCTACCGGGTCACCGAGGTGAAGGCCGGGCGTTCGATCCGCTATGAGCGGGTGAAGGACTACTGGGGCAAGGACCTGCCGGTCAACCGTGGCTTCTACAACTTCGACGTGCTGACCACCGACTACTACCGCGACAACACCGTCGCGGTCGAAGCGCTGAAAGCCGGGCAGTTCGATTTCTGGCTGGAAATGAGCGCCAAGAACTGGGCCAGCGCCTACAACATCCCCGCCGTGACCGAAGGGCGGCTGATCAAGGAACAGATCCCCAATGGCAACCCCACCGGCATGCAGGGCTTTGTCTTCAACCTGCGCCGCCCGGTGTTCCAGGACGTGCGAGTACGCAAAGCCCTGAGCCTGCTGCTGGACTTCGAGTGGACCAACAAGCAATTGTTCAGCGGCGCCTATACCCGCACACGCAGCTATTTCGAGAATTCGGAGATGGCCGCCACCGGCCTGCCCGGCGAAGACGAACTGAAGATCCTCGAGCCCCTTCGCGGCAAGATTCCCGAGCAAGTCTTTACCGAAGCCTTCCAGCCATCGATGTGCGATGGCAGCGGCATGATCCGCGACCAGCAGCGCAAGGCGTACCAACTGCTGCAGGAAGCCGGCTGGCGCATCGTCGACGACAAGATGGTCGATGCCCAGGGCAAACCGGTGGTGCTTGAATTCCTACTGGCCCAGACCGAATTCGAGCGGGTGCTGTTGCCGTTCAAGCGCAACCTCAGCGACCTGGGTATCGAACTGGTGATCCGCCGGGTGGACGTGTCCCAGTACATCAACCGCGTGCGCTCGCGGGATTTCGACCTGGTGGTGGGCAGCTTCCCGCAGTCCAGCTCGCCGGGTAACGAACAGCGCGAGTTCTGGATGTCGGCGGCCGCCGACAGGCCCGGCAGCCGCAACACCATGGGCCTGAAGGATCCTGCCGTGGACCAGTTGGTGGAGCAACTGATCAACGCCGACTCTCGCAAGAGCCTGGTGGCCCATGCCCGTGCGCTGGACCGCGTGCTGCAATGGGGCTACTACGTGATCCCCAACTGGCACATCAAGACCTGGCGCGTGGCTTACTGGAACCATATCGGCCACCCCAACGTCACGCCGACCTATGACATCGGCACCACCACCTGGTGGGTCAAGCCGGACACCAAGCCTGCCGAAGAAGTGGAACAGGTCATCGAAAAACAGAACAACGCTGCCCCGGCGAGCGTGGAGTAACCCGATGCTGGCTTATATCTTGAGGCGGCTGCTACTGATTGTCCCGACGCTGTTCGGCATCCTGCTGATCAACTTCGTCATCATCCAGGCCGCGCCCGGCGGGCCGGTGGAACAGATGATCGCCAAGCTCGAAGGATTCGAAGGCGCCACCAGCCGCATCGCCGGCGGCGGCGCGGAAGTGTCGGTGGCCGGTTCCGCCTATCGCGGCGCCCAGGGCCTGGACCCGGCACTGGTCAAGGAAATCGAGCGCATGTACGGCTTCGACAAGTCGGCGCCGGAACGCCTGTGGATCATGATCAAGAACTACGCCCACCTGGATTTCGGTGACAGCTTCTTCCGCGACGCCAAGGTCATTGACCTGATCAAGGAGAAGATGCCGGTGTCCATTTCCCTCGGGCTATGGAGCACACTGATCATGTACCTGGTGTCTATTCCCCTGGGGATCGCCAAGGCCACGCGCCACGGCAGTCACTTCGACGTATGGACCAGTTCGGCGATCATCATCGGTTATGCAATCCCCTCGTTTCTGTTTGCCATCCTGCTGATCGTGGTGTTCGCCGGCGGCAGTTATTTCGACTGGTTCCCGTTGCGGGGGCTGACTTCCAACAACTTCGATGAACTGACCCTGGGCGGCAAGATCCTCGACTATTTCTGGCATCTGGCGTTACCGGTGACGGCGCTGGTGATCGGTAACTTCGCCACCATGACCCTGCTGACCAAAAACAGCTTTCTTGACGAAATCAACAAACAATACGTCGTCACTGCTAAAGCCAAGGGCCTGACCCGCAATCGCGTGCTTTACGGCCACGTATTCCGTAACGCGATGCTGTTGGTGATTGCCGGCTTCCCTTCGGCGTTCATCGGCATTTTCTTCACCGGCTCCTTGCTGGTGGAAGTGATCTTTTCCCTCGATGGCCTTGGACTGATGAGCTTCGAGGCGGCCATCAATCGCGATTACCCGGTGGTGTTCGGCACCCTGTTCATCTTCACCCTGCTGGGTTTGGTGGTGAAACTGATCGGTGACCTGACCTACACCTTCGTCGATCCGCGCATCGACTTCGAAAGCCGGGAGCATTGAGATGAACCTGTCCCCCCTCAATCGCCGTCGCTTCGAGTTGTTCAAGGCCAACAAGCGCGGCTGGTGGTCGCTGTGGCTGTTCCTGATCCTGTTCGTACTGAGCCTGGGCGCCGAATTGATCGCCAATGACAAGCCGCTGGTGGTGCATTACGACGGCGGCTGGTATTTCCCGGCCCTCAAGCGCTACCCGGAAACGACTTTCGGCGGCGAGTTCCCGCTGGAAGCCAACTACAAGAGCCCGTACATCCGTGAACTGCTGGCGACCAAGAATGCCTGGGTGGTGTGGGCGCCGATTCCTTTTAGCTATCAGAGCATCAACTACGACTTGAAGGTGCCGGCTCCTGCGCCGCCCTCCTCGGTGAACTGGCTGGGCACCGACGACCAGGGCCGCGATGTCTTGGCGCGGGTCATCTATGGGTTCCGCATCTCGGTGCTGTTCGCCCTGACCCTGACCCTGCTCAGTTCCATCGTCGGCGTGATCGCCGGGGCCCTGCAAGGGTTCTACGGTGGTTGGGTCGACCTGGCGGGCCAGCGGTTCCTGGAGATCTGGTCGGGGCTGCCGGTGCTTTATCTGCTGATCATCCTGGCCAGCTTTGTCCAGCCCAATTTCTGGTGGTTGCTGGGGATCATGCTGCTGTTTTCCTGGATGAGCCTGGTGGACGTGGTGCGCGCCGAGTTCCTGCGTGGGCGCAACCTGGAATACGTGCGCGCCGCCCGAGCCTTGGGCATGCAGAACGGCGCGATTATGTTCCGCCACATCCTGCCCAACGCCATGGTCTCGACCATGACCTTCATGCCGTTCATTCTCACGGGCGCCATCGGCACCCTCACCGCCCTGGATTTCCTCGGCTTCGGCCTGCCGGCCGGCGCACCGTCCCTGGGCGAACTGGTGGCCCAGGGCAAATCCAACCTCCAGGCGCCCTGGCTGGGCATCAGCGCGTTCGCCGTGCTGGCGATCATGCTGAGCCTGCTGGTGTTCATCGGCGAGTCCGCTCGCGATGCCTTCGATCCGAGGAAGTGACATGAACCAGGACAATCTGATCGAAGTACGCGACCTGTCGGTGGAGTTCATCGCGGGTCAACGCAACCAGCGGGTGGTCGAGGGCGTCAGTTTCGACATCAAGCGTGGCGAGACCCTGGCCCTGGTGGGCGAAAGCGGCTCGGGCAAGTCGGTGACCGCCCACTCGATTCTGCGGCTGCTGCCCTACCCGCTGGCTCACCATCCCACCGGTGTCATCCAATATGCCGGCCAGGACCTGCTGAGCCTGAAGGAAAAGACCATCCGCCACATCCGCGGGAACCGGATCGCGATGATTTTCCAGGAGCCGATGACATCCCTCAATCCGCTGCACTCCATCGGCAAGCAGATCAACGAGGTGCTTGGCATCCATAAGGGCCTGGTCGGCAAGGTCGCGACCCGCCGGACCCTGGAGTTGCTGGAGCTGGTGGGCATCCCCGAGCCCCACAAGCGTCTCAAGGCCCTACCCCATGAACTGTCCGGCGGCCAGCGCCAACGTGTGATGATCGCCATGGCCCTGGCCAACGAGCCGGAACTGTTGATCGCCGACGAACCGACCACCGCCCTGGACGTCACTGTCCAGCTGAAAATCCTCGATCTGCTCAAGCAATTGCAGGCCCGATTGGGCATGTCGCTGCTGCTCATCAGCCACGATTTGAACCTGGTGCGAAGAATTGCGCATCGTGTATGTGTCATGCAGCGCGGTTGCATCGTCGAACAGGCATCGTGCGAGCAATTGTTCCGCGCGCCACAGCACCCGTACACCCGGGAACTGTTGGCCGCCGAGCCCAGCGGCAACCCGGCAGCCAACGTTGTCGGCCCGCCGCTGCTGGAGGTCGAGGACCTGAAAGTCTGGTTCCCGGTCAAGAAAGGCCTGTTCAAGCGCACCGTGGATTACATCAAGGCAGTGGACGGGATCCGCTTCAGCCTGCCCCAGGGCCAGACCCTGGGCATCGTGGGCGAAAGCGGTTCCGGCAAATCCACCCTGGGGCTGGCGATTCTGCGGTTGATCGGCAGCCAGGGCGGGATCCGGTTCGAAGGCAAGCAGCTCGACAGCTTGTCCCAGCAACAGGTCCGGCCACTGCGACGGGAGATGCAGGTGGTGTTCCAGGACCCGTTCGGCAGCCTGAGCCCCCGGATGTGTGTGGGCCAGATCGTCGGCGAAGGCCTGCGGATCCACAAGATGGGTACCGAAGCGGAACAGGAACAGGCGATAATCGCGGCACTGAAGGAGGTAGGCCTGGACCCGGAAACCCGGAACCGCTACCCCCATGAATTTTCCGGAGGGCAACGGCAGCGTATCGCCATTGCCCGGGCCCTGGTGCTCAAGCCGGCGTTGATTCTGCTGGACGAACCGACGTCGGCCCTGGACCGTACCGTGCAACGCCAGGTGGTGGAGCTGTTGCGGTCGCTGCAAAGCAAGTACAACCTGACGTATCTGTTTATCAGCCATGACCTGGCTGTCGTCAAAGCGCTGAGCCACCAATTGATGGTGGTCAAGCATGGCCAAGTGGTCGAACAAGGTGATGCCCGCAGCATATTCGCCGCGCCGCAACACCCCTATACACAGCAGTTGCTGGAGGCCGCCTTCCTGGCCCCAACAGCTGCCGAATAACCTGAAAGAGGAGCAACACATGGGTTTTCTCGCCGGTAAGCGCGTACTGATCGTCGGTGTCGCCAGCAAGCTGTCCATCGCATCCGGCATCGCTGCCGCCATGCATCGCGAGGGCGCTGAGCTTGCCTTCACTTATCAGAACGACAAACTCAAAGGTCGTGTCGAAGAGTTCGCGCAAGGCTGGGGTTCGAGCCCTGAACTGTGCTTCCCCTGCGACGTGGCCAGCGATGAAGAAATCGCCAAGGTCTTCGAAGAACTGAGCAAAAAGTGGGACGGCCTGGACTGCATCGTGCACTCCGTGGGCTTCGCCCCGGGCGACCAACTGGACGGCGACTTCACCGAAGCCACCACCCGCGAAGGTTTCCGCATCGCCCACGACATCAGCGCCTACAGCTTCGTGGCCCTCGCCAAGGCCGGCCGCGAAATGATGAAGGGCCGCAACGGCAGCCTGCTGACCCTGTCGTACCTGGGTGCCGAGCGCACCATGCCGAACTACAACGTCATGGGCATGGCCAAGGCTTCCCTGGAAGCCGGCGTACGTTACCTCGCCGGCTCCCTGGGCCCGGAAGGCACCCGCGTCAACGCCGTATCGGCTGGTCCGATCCGCACCCTCGCCGCCTCCGGCATCAAGAACTTCCGCAAGATGCTGGCCGCCAACGAAGCGCAGACCCCACTGCGTCGCAACGTCACCATCGAAGAAGTCGGCAATGCCGGCGCCTTCCTCTGCTCGGACCTGGCGTCGGGCATCAGCGGCGAAATCATGTACGTGGACGGCGGCTTCAACACCACCGCCATGGGCAACATCGAAGAGTAATCTTCGGCGGGCACGAAAAAACGCCGCTCGTCCTGCAAAAGGCGAGCGGCTTTTTTCATTCCGATTTCCGTGGCACACCGATCAGTATCAGAACGACAGACAGCGCAAATAACAATCCCCCCAATACACCCGCGATGCTGTAGTACGTATAGATGGCGGCGACGAAGGTACCCAGGAGCGACGTCAGGAAAAGCAAAGCATTGGTAAGCACATACAAGCCAATGCGCCATTGAAAGGGCCGGCTGCTTAGAAGCTTTTGAAACAGACTACCCAGCCCCGTCAGAACCACCGAAGCGGCAGTCATGATTATCAGAATGACGGTGTACATCGTTGCTGCAGGAATACCCTGAGTATCACTTAAATTCTTGGGATTTTCCGTGACACCATCCAGCGCAAAAAAAACCATCAGCGCACACGCTCCCAACACCGAAGCAACAGCCAGACATATTTTTTTCCCTCGTCCTACCATTGCTGTTCACCTAGAGAAATTGATGGGCAATTCGCCAGTTATTCGAATTTCATAGTCTCGAGCGTTGGCCACTCTCCCCACTTCACGAAGCGCGCTGGTGGCATGCTCATCAAATGCAGCTCGATGACTGCTGGCATTGGCATCATAACGATCCGAGAACGCTTTAACCTTGCCGGCGAACTTGAGAGTACCCGATGTATATCGTGTAACGGCTCCGGTAATTTGAAGCGTAATGTTTCCAAGATAAATCCGTGCGACATTTGAGTCCTGAGCCGTGGAATAGGGAACTTTGAGATTGACTGTAGTGACCCCAACCCCTGCGGTATTTATAATCGCCATCAAATCTGGAATTTTGTTTGGAGCAGGGGTAATACCGATTCTTTCCAGTCGAACACTGACAGGTTTCCCTTTCCCTAATAACCAGTGACCAAACGCTTTGAAGGGCGTGAAGATCCCACCGGAGAATTCCTGCTCGATGGCCAACTGCTCGGTGTTCTGGATCTTTGCCCCTTCCTTGATCCCGAGTTTCCACGCATCTGCGGTGCTAAGTTTTGAATTCCTCAACATTAGCAAATCGGCTCCGTGAACGACTTTCAGCTCACCAAGAATGATGCCGTCCAACCCATAGCGAACAGGCCTGTTGTTGCGCATGGCCTTGAGATGACGTTGCACCATCTGCGGCCAATGCCCTCTTTCATACGCCATGTTACGCTGTTGAATCATTGTTCCAATCATCGCCATGGGTGCAGGGTTTGGGAGGCCTCTACCACTTCCACGTGAAGTGCCGAAATTATCGGGATAAACAAATGTCGGAGGCAGTTCGATGTTCATACGAGTACCCATCAAGTCAAATTAGAGATAAAGCTGCGGTTATGAGCCGGCATCACACGATGCGAAGACTCATTCTCCGTATCTCCTAATCCCTTGGTGCGGTATATAGTTATAGGGTTACACCGATACCAACATCGCTGCTTACTGCGGCTGTCTCCGTACCTCGCCCCCTTCGCAATACCCAACGTCACCCTCGAAGAAGTCGGCAACGCCGGCGCCTTCCTCTGCTCCGACCTGGCGAGCGGCGTTTTCGTTCTGGCCCCGCTGCGAGAGCGAGCCCGGTTGACGATGGCCATCATCCTTCCATTGAAAAATCACATTGCCATCAAATGGCCTTGCAAAACGACAATGGCCGACTAGATTCAGAATTGTCTTCCCAAGCGCAACCCGCCGCAGCGGGTCCCACCGAAAACGAGACCGCCTATCGACCCGAAAACCAGCCGACATAGCTTTTGAAAAGTTGACACGGAATCAGTCAAAGACAACAAGAGGGATGCTTGATGAAGCACAGCCGGTGGTATCGTGCGCTCTCGAAAAAAGGACCAGCCAAGCCCTTCTGGCTGTCATTGCTCTGCTTCTGTGGCCTGGTGATCACCAGCTTCCTGTTGTTCGAGCAACAGATCCAGGCATTCCTGACCCATCTCCACCTGTACCTGCCCTCGACTGCCTCGCAAAAACTCAACCTGGCCCTGTTGCTGATCGCCCTGCTGGCCCTGGACGTGGTGCTGCCGGTGCCTTCAAGCCTGGTGGCGCTGCTGGCGGTGGCGACCCTGGGAAGCGTCGGCGGGTACCTGGTGATTTTCGTCGGCTTGTGCCTGGGGGCCGGCTTGGGATATGCCCTGGGAGCCGGCTACTTCCAGCTGCTATCCGGGCGACTGGGCCTGCACCAGCGTCAGCCGGGACAGCTGGGGTACCGGTTGGGCACGCTATCGTTGGTCTGCCTGCGGGGGGTGCCAGTGCTGGCGGAAACCTCGGTGGTGGCAGCGGGCATGCAGCGCTATCCGCTGCGAGCCTTCGTACCGGTGATCGTGCTGGCCAACGCCGGCCTGGCCCTGGCCTACGCCGCCATCGGTACTTTACTCGTCGAACAGAATGTCCTGCTGGTGACGATCCTGGCCAGCATGGTCCTGCCCGGCTTGTTCATCGCCGGCTACAGTCTGCTCAAGGCTTTTCGCAAGCGCGACGCACAGCCCCTCCTGCACGGGCGTTTCGAAGTCAGCTACGACTATCCGGTGGTGTTCACCGATTACGTGTTCGATCCTTCCAATCCCTGCCTGCATCGCCAGCTTACCGCCCATCAAAACAAGCCGGTGACGGTGCTGGTGTTCGCCGATGAACAGTTGCTGCGCAGCAATCCCCCACTGTTGGAACAGATCGGTGCCTACTTCGCAAGCCATCCAGCGGATTTGCGCCTGCGGGCTGCGCCCATTGCGGTTCCGGCCGGTGAGTCGAGCAAGGATGCACAGGTGTTGCAGCGGCTCTACGCCGACATGCTGCACCACGGGCTGGATCGGCATTGCCATGTGCTGGCACTGGGAGGCGGGGCGGTACTGGATGCGGTAGGTTACGCCTGCGCAACCTTCCACCGGGGCATTCGCCTGATCCGCGTCCCGAGCACCGTGCTCGCCCAGAACGACGCCGGCATCGGCGTGAAAAACGGCATCAATGCCTTCGGCCAGAAGAACCTGCTGGGGGCGTTCTATCCCGCCACCGCCGTCATCAACGATTTTCAGTTGCTGACCAGCCTGGGCCGGCGCGACCAGATCGCCGGGTTGGCCGAGGCGGTCAAGGTGGCGCTGATCAAGGACGCGGCGTTTTTTCAATGGATGGAGCAACAGGCCGACGCCCTGGCCCGCTTCGATCACCAGGCCAGCCGTCATGCCATCCGCCGCTGTGCCGAGCTGCACCTGGCCCACATCACCGGTGCCGGCGATCCCTTCGAACGCGGTAACGGCCGCCCCTTGGACTATGGGCACTGGGCCGCCCACAAGCTGGAAAATCTCAGCCAGCACCGGTTGCGCCATGGCGAAGCGGTGGCGGTGGGCATCGCCCTTGATGGTCTCTACGCGAATATTCTGGGCCTGCTGAGCGATGCCGACGCCGAGCGTATCGTGGGCCTGCTACTCAGGCTCGGCTTCAGCCTGAACCCACCGGAACTGAGCCTGAAGGATCCACAAGGCCGCTCGCTGCTGTTGCTGGGCCTGGAAGAGTTCCGTCAGCACCTGGGCGGCGAGCTGTCCATTCCCATGCTCAGCCGGATCGGCGAATCGCTGGATGTGCATGAGATCGACGCCACGCGGATGGAGCAGGCGCTACGGCGGCTGTCCGGTCTCGCCGATCCGGCCCCTGCGTTGAGCGAGGGTTGCGTGCAATGAGCCAGGCATTGCCGGACCTGAAAACCTGGATGACCCTGGGCCGGGTTTCCAATCTACCTACGGTATGGACCAACACCCTCGCCGCCGCCCTGCTGGCGAGCAGTGCCGGGGCTCTGGCGCCACCGTCTTCGGCCGTGTGGATCCTGCTGCTGGGGGCCTTGTCGATGCTGTACCTGGCCGGCATGTTGTTGAATGACTTGCTGGACGCCGACTGGGATCAGCGACACCACAACCCGCGCCCCATCACCCTCGGCCTGGTCAGCCGACAGCAGGTCGGGCTCGCCTGCGCCCTCTTGCTGGGGCTGGCCGCCGTTGCCATGCTGGGCCTGAGCCGGCTGATCGATCAGCCATACTGGCTGCTGGGCAGCGCCCTCCTGCTACTGGCCTGCATCCTGGGCTACAACCTGCTGCACAAGAAGTACGCCCACAGCGTCTGGCTGATGGGGGCCTGTCGCTCGGCCCTCTACCTCGTGGCAGCCACCAGCCTGGCGGTTCCACCGGCGCCGATCTGGCTCTGCGCCATGCTGCTGGGGGTCTACATCAGCGGCCTGACTTACCTGGCTCGCCAGGAACACCGCAACCAACTGCTCAACCGCCTGCCGTTGGTCCTGATGCTGAGCCCGATAGTCCTGGCAATTCATAACGATAACCCCTGGTTCTGGCCAGTGCTGCTGCTCTGGCTTGGCTGGCTGGGCTGGCACTACTGGCGTCATCTGGCCAACCCCCGACAACGGCAGGTCCGTGCGTTTATCGGCGCTGGCCTGGCGGCCCTGCCGCTGTTCGATGCCCTGGTGCTGGCGGTAGCCGACCAGCCATTGGGCAGCCTGTCATGTGTCCTGGTGTTTTTCCTGCTTCCCCACTTCCAACGCTGGATCAAACCGACATGAACAAGGACGTTGCCGGGTCGTCATCGACGGCTCTTGAAATGCGCCGGGACTGCCTGGAGCAACAGCGCCAGGCCTTCCTCCAGCACCTCGACGAGGCCGGCCTGCGGTGGTGGCGCCAGGCACTGGAACAGCTTACCCAACGCCCGGATGCCACGAGCGCGGCGCTGTTGAGCAGCCAGTGCAAGCGAGGCCTCAAGCAAGACATGTGGACCCACGGGACGGGCTGGAGCCATGTGCAGCTGGCGCGGGCGCTGTTGCTGGCCGAGGTGCTGGAACGGCAACCCGCCACCGGCCAGCTGCCCTTGCTGCGCCAGTTGTTCCTGTGGGGCGACGATCAGGAAAAGATCGCCCTGCTCAAAGCCCTCGATTGGCTCGACAGCCAGGGGCTGTGCGTGGAGCTTGCGCTGCAAGCCGGGCGTACCAGCAACAGCCAGGTGTTCGCCGCCCTTTCCCTGGACACCCTCTATCCGTCGCGCCATTACGACGACCGGGCCTTTCATCAACTGGTGCTCAAGGCACTGGGCATGGGGCTCGATATACGCCGTCTGCTCGGCCTGGAGCAGCGCCAGAGCGTCGCCCTCAACCAACTGGCCCTCGACCTGCTGGCCGAACAGCTCGCGGCCGGGCGTACGGTATCGGCCGGGCTGCCCCTGGCGATTGCCTTCGACTTGCTCAGCCCGGCGCAGCGCCAGCGCCTGGAAGGCCTGGCCCGACAGCAACGCTTGCCGCCGCAATGGCGTGAGCACTTGACCGCCTCCTAGCCGTCCGACGATCCCCTGCTCTATTGATGAGGATGCATCATGCCTAAATATTTCGACCCGCATATCCATATGGTCAGCCGCACCACGGACGACTACCAGAACATGGCGGCCGCCGGCATAACCGGCGTCATAGAGCCAGCGTTCTGGCAAGGCCAGGCCAGGACCAGCGTCGGCAGCTTCATCGACTATTTCGACATGCTGTTGGGTTGGGAACGCTTTCGCGCCAGCATGTTCGGCATCCACCATTTCTGCACCATCGGCCTGAATCCCAAGGAGGCCAACGACCTCTCGGTGGCCAATGAGGTGCTGGAGATCCTGCCGCGCTACCTCGTGAAGGACGGCGTGGTGGCGGTGGGCGAGATCGGTTATGACGACATTACCCCGGAAGAAGACCGTTTCCTGGCCGCCCAGTTGGAACTGGCCAAGCAGTTCAGCCTGCCGGTACTGGTCCATACGCCGCACCGGGACAAAATCGGCGGCACCAAGCGCACCCTGGCGGTGATTCGCGAGGTCGGCATCGCCGAACACTTGGTGATCATCGACCACCTCAACGAGCTGACGTTGCCCCTGGTGCTGGACACGGACTGTTGGCGCGGCCACTCCATCTACCCAAACACCAAGATGTCGGAGCAGCGCATGGTTGCGTTGCTCCAGCAGTACGGCACGGAAAAGATGGTGGTCAACAGCGCCGCCGACTGGGGCATCAGCGACCCGCTCAAGGTGCCCAAGACCGGCGAAGCCATGCGCGCGGCCGGCTTCAGCGAGGCCCAGGTGGAACAGGTGCTGTTCCATAACCCGGTGGATTTCTTTGCTCAGAGCGGCCAACTGGACAAGGCCCTGGTCGGTAAACCGCTGCCCATCGATCAGCGCAAACAGTGGCAAGACAACTCAGCCCTGCGAGGCCAGGAACCGGTGATCAAATGACGGTCGCGACCGGTTGGCATGCCGCACAGCTCGGTTATTGCAGCAACGTGCACCCGACACCGGACCTGGCCACGCTGCGCGCGTCCATCGCGGAGCATTTCCAGGCCGTTCGCAGGCTGCGCGGGCTCGACGAACAGGACAGCGGCCTGTGGATCAGCGCCCTCGCAGCGCGGGAGCTGCAACAGGCGTCGGCGCGCACGGACTTTCTCCACCTGCTGCGATGCAACGGGTTGCGCCTGACATCCCTTAATGGTTTTCCCTACGGCCAGTTTCATCAGGGCGCGGTGAAAGCCGAGGTCTATTTGCCCCACTGGGCCGATCCGCGACGGCTGGAGTACAGCTTGAATCTGGCGCGGATCCTCGCCCAGGCGTTGCCATCGGATTGTGCCCAAGGTGTGATTTCCACCGTGCCCCTGGGCTATGCCGCCCACTGGAACGGGAACTTGCAGCAGCGGGCCGAGCATCAGCTACGCCAGCTCACAGCCTCCCTCGCCCGGCTCCACCTGGAGACGGGCAAGAAAATCGTGTTTTGCCTGGAGATGGAACCAGACTGTGTGCTGGAAAACACCGAACAGGCCATCGCCTTCTTCCATCGCCTGCAGGCCAGGGACCCGCACTGCAGCCATCTGGCGCTGTGTTTCGACGTCTGCCACCAGGCCGTGGTCTTCGAGGATTGCTATCAGTCATTGGACCGGCTGCGTCAGGCCGGGGTGCCCGTTGGCAAGATCCAGCTGTCCAACGCCCTGATCTGCCGCCTGCCCCAGGCCCCCGATCGGCGCGAACAGGTGCTCGACACCCTGGCGGACTTCGCTGAAACCACCTATCTGCACCAAGTGAAAGCCCAGGATGAGCAGGCGCATTTACAAGCCTGGGCCGACCTGCCCATCGCCCTCGGCGATTACGCAGACCATCCGCAGCAACACGCCGAATTGAGAATCCATTTCCACATTCCGCTGTTCAGCGAGCATTTGCTGTTGCCCGAGCTCAGCGGCAGCCAGGACGCCCTGTCACGAACCTTCGACTTTATTGCCGACCATGGGGATTTTCGCCCGGTCCTTGAGGTGGAGACTTACAGTTGGGGCGTGCTGCCTGCCCCATTGCGCCCTGCCACCGCCCAGGCCCAGCTCCAGGGCATCGCCAGGGAACTGCACTGGGTCGAAGAGCAATTGCGCCACCGGCAACTGCTGCATCCCCAGTCATGGGAGGTGTACGCCAATGCACGCTGAGCCCCCTCGTCAACCGCTGCTGCTGATCAATGTGGTAGGGCTGACGCCGGCGCTGCTCGGTGCGGCGACGCCGCATATCAATGCCCTGTTGCAGACGGCCAGGATGACCTACCTGCAACCGGTATTCCCGGCCGTCACGTCCACGGTACAAGCCTCGATCCTGACTGGGCAGGCACCGTCGGCGCACGGCATCGTCGGTAATGGCTGGTATTTTCGCGACCAGGCGGAAGTGCGGTTCTGGCTGCAACCCAACGCTCTGGTCCAGGGTGAAAAGATCTGGCATACGCTGCAGCGCCGACTGCCCGGGTTTCGCTGCAGCCAGTTGTTCTGGTGGTACAACATGTACGCCGAGGTGGACGCCGCCATCACCCCCCGTCCGCACTACCCCGCCGATGGCCGTAAGCTGTTCGGCCTGTATTCCTCGCCAGCCAGCCTGCATGAGCGGATCGAACAGCAGATCGGCCAGTTTCCGTTTCCCAGTTTCTGGGGGCCGGCGGCCGGCATCGCCTCGAGCCGCTGGATCGTCGATTGCGCCATCGCCGAATTCGGAATCAACCGGCCCGACCTGCAATTGATCTACTTGCCTCATCTGGACTACAGCCTGCAACGCCTCGGCCCCGACGATCCGTCCATCGACGATGAGGTCCGGGCCATCGACAGCGAAGTGGGTCGCCTGCTGGACTTTGCCCAGGCACAAGGCGCGGCGGTGATGCTGCTCTCTGAATACGGCATCGAAGCCGTCCACCAGTCGGTGTCCATCAACCGCCTGTTGCGTTCGGAAGGCCTGTTGCAGGTGCGCCAGTCCCTTAGCTGGGAACTGCTCGACCCAGGCGCCAGCGCAGCCTTTGCCGTGGCCGATCACCAGATTGCCCACGTCTACGTGCGGCAGGCGCGGGACATTGCGCAGGTCAAGGCACTGTTACAGCGACAACCCGGCGTCGAGCAAGTGCTCGATAAAACCGAGCAACGCGCCTGGCAACTGGATCACCCGCGCAGCGGTGAACTGGTGGCTGTCGCGGCGCCGGGCTACTGGTTCGATTACTACTATTGGCTCGACGACCGCAAGGCGCCGGATTTCGCCCGCACCGTGGACATCCATCGCAAGCCTGGCTACGACCCGCTGGAGCTGTTCATCGACCCCGCCATTCGTTTCCCCACGTTGAAAGTGGCGCGCCGCCTGTTGCAGAAAAAACTCGGCTTTCGCTACTACATGGACCTGATTCCGCTGGACACCGGATTGATCCGCGGCAGTCATGGCCGCCTGCCAACCAGCGCGCAAACCGGCCCGCTGCTCATTACCAATTGTGATCTGCCGTTGCCCCAGCAACTTGCGGCCACGGCGGTGAAGCAACTGCTCCTGGAACACTTCCTGGGGCGCTCTCCTACCGACACGGCCAATGCCAAGGAGCTTCCATGCGGCGAGCCATTTCAATAACCGTTCTCAGTGCCCTGGCCGGTTTGGCTCAGGCACAGGACACCAATAGCTTTGATTGCAGCAACTTCCTCACCTTCGGGCCAGACGCTGACGCGACGCGTAAAGCGTTCAACCAAAGCCCCGAGACCATGGCCTGGAACTGGTTCGTCTGCCTGAACCAGACCGGCACCAGGGGCTACAACCGCCAGTGGGAGTTATTCAAGCCTTCCGACCAGGTCTATCTGGCCAACGGCGTCAACCCCGGTACGTATGACAGCCGCATGAGGCCACCGGGCGAGGTGCTCAGGCAAGCCAAAGCCCTGGGACTGGACCCGAACCGTCTGCTGCACAACCTCAATGCCACCCAGCAAGTCGACGGCCAGAGCCTGGAAATGGGAGGCAAAGCCGTACCTGAGGCACAAAAAGGTCTCGTCGTGCGCTTTCAACTGCTGATGGGCCAGGACACCTACGACTACATCGTGAAGAACAATGTCTACAACATGAATGGCCAGGACGCCCTGTCGAGCAACCTGAACTTTCCGGCCACGGCCTGGGAGTTGAAAGCCGCCTGGCTGTGGATCGGCGCGGACGCGAACTACAAGACGCAGCTGGAAAACGATGGCTACTACGTGGCCCAGGCCTACTACGCCGTGGGCAATAGCTACCAGGTCGGTTATGCGGCGTTGAGTGGTTTGCATGTCGTCAACAAGCTGGACGCCAACTGGGTCTGGACCACCTTCGAAAACATCAATAACCACAAGTACACCGTGACCAAGGGCTATCCACCCAAGCCGATGAAAAATCTCACCGGGCCGACACCGGATGCCATACCGGTCAATAACCAGTTCCAGGCCAATAACCCGGCGCTGTCGAAGTACGAGCTGATCGGCGTGGAGTTCAAACCCATTACCCAGGTCCTGGCGAACTCGCAGTTGGAATCGGCATTCCAGGACACGTCGTCCTGCCTGGCCTGCCACAGCACCGCCGCTTATTCGCAGAACGACGGTTACTTCAATTTCGCCATCCCGACCCAAGGCGGTCTCACCTACCCCACCAAGCCGCTGCCGGACAAGGACTTCACCGGTTACAACAAACTGGATTTCGTCTGGTCGCTGAAACGCGCCCAGTGGCAACGCTAAGGAGAGCACGACATGAGCGTATTGAATTTTCCCCGCATCTACCTCAACGGCGAAATGTTCTGGAACCCGCCGACGGCCAATAACAACGACATGTTCCCGCTGTATGACGCGGTGGCGATGGACATCAACTGGCCGTTCGTGAAGCACTTCGGCATCGACCGCCAAAACGCCCCCGACACACTGATGCCATGGACCCTCTCCACCCAGTACATGGCTAACATGCCGACCTACGTACAGCAGGTGCCGGGCAATATCAATCCAAAGCATGACCCGTACATGCCCGCCGAATGGGATCTGTTCGGCGACAACGGTTGCGGGCTGGTGAACTACGGGAAAACCAAGTCGACCGTCATCGGCGGCGAACTGCAGGCCAATACCTACATCAACCAGGATCCGCTGGTGGGCACGCCCTACCAGTTGCTCGGCAGCCCCCTGGGCAGCGCAGCCCAGACCCCTGCGCGCTTCGTGGATATCAGCCCATGGCAAAACACGTTCACCGCATTGTATTTCGACAAACTGGTGCTGGGGGGGACGTCCTGCGGCCTGACCCTCAACCGCAAGTACCGGATGATGGACCGTTTCCTGAACTTCAGTTGGGGGGCTCTGGGTGGCCTGGTAAACGTCAGCACCACCTGGCAGACCTGCTTCCCCAAGGAGAACCTGGAATGGCTGATCGGCAAATCGTCCCTGCTGGCCAACCTCCAGCAACAGATGGAGCAGCAAGGGGCGCAGGGCCTGATGTTCCGCTTTTGCGTCTACCTGACCTGCTACGACAAGAACGGCATATTCAATGATTACCCGCAGAGCGTGAACACCCGCTCCAACGACCCGAACGTCATGGCGAAAGTGCGTGATCTGTACAACAAAGGCTTGAAAAACGTCAACGAGATTTTCTTCAACCCTGCCTACAGCTGCACCTCGGCAGTCCTGGGCCTGTGGTTCGCCAATGAATACCCCACCGCTCCTGGCGGGCTGCGCCTGGTGCCCGATCAGGCGGTGTCGATGAGCAAAGCACATTCCCAGAAGACAGAAAAAGTCCAGTTGGGGGTGATTTCAGCACAGATTAACGACTACACCCTGTCACTTGACCTGGGCAATACCTTTCCGAGCTATCCAGTGGATGACACGGCTGATATTCCCGTCCCGGAAAAATACAATGCCGGCACCTACCACCTGGGCGCCGAAAAGGATGGAAAATTCAAGCCGGCGGTCATCTTGAGCTTCGCGGAATACCGGCAGGCTGCCTTCAACCAGCGCTCGGGTATCCTCGATATCTCCCTCGATGACTATACCAAGGGTATATTGGAATCCGGTCCCCTGATTCTACGTCAGTTGGGCCTGTACGGCGCTCCCCAGACCGTCGCCGCCACCCAGCAGACATGGACCGCCGAGGTGATCGAGAGCGGCAGCTTCATCGACGTCGGTGAGCGCAAGACGTTCAATATCATGGTGCAGAACAATGGTCAGCCGGCCGCCGACACCACGCTGTATGTGGCGGAGTACGGCAATCCCTACATGGTGACCACCAGCGACTATTACCTGGCGTTCAGTAACGCAGCCGACTTCACGCTGTTCTACGACAACCCGCCGGACCGTACCAAAAACACGGCCTGGCTGCCGCAGTTCACCGACGCGTCAACGGTCGTGCCCTATCGCAGCACTGGCAGCGGTCGCCGGCTGACCGACCTGGAGGACGTGCCCAAACCCGTGGGCAACCCAGTCGCTTATCAGGACTTTCTCAAGGTTTCCGGTACACCGGTCGCCGTCAACCTGCGCCCTTGCCTGGTCTTCGAAAACCCTCACATCGGCATCGGAACACTGCAGGACAATCAAGCCAGCATCCATTACTCCTATGCCGTCATCACCACCAATGCCCAAGGTATCGCCCAGATCACCTGCCGGGCCGTGGCGCCGGGTTTCCCTACCTTGCGCTTCTTCGTGAAGGAGAATGACAAAAAACCGGTCATTCCCTTCAGCTTTCCGCTCACCCAGGCCTTCGTCGACTTCCTCGCGCCCATCCGGGTCCTGCCCCTGGACATGCCGTTGCAACAGGAATTCGTCGACACCTGGAACGGCATGTGCACGTCCACGGACGCTCCGGAGCAGATATGGAACACCTTCATCTTTCCGAAAGTCCTGCAGACCTTCTATTACCTCTACCCCATCATGAACAAATACATGCCGCTCGATTCCCGCACGCGCGTGGAGGGCGCCGTCGATCAGTTGATCATCTTGATCAGCAAGCCGAACCAGGAAGAAAGCACCCTCGCAATGCCCATCACCCGTGACCTGTCGCAAAGCCGCCGCGCCATACTGGAGCTGTGGGCCAAGCGTCTGGTGAAGCTCAACTTTCCGCCCAAGAAGCTCTCGATGAGCGACTACAACAACCTTTGACGTTTCACGCGGGATGACCGGGTGGCGCGTCCGCCACCCGGCACTTCACAGGAGGTGTCCTATGAAAACCATCTTGAATCGACTGTTGCTGTCGATCTTGCTGCTGAGCCCCCCACTGTTCGCCCAACAGGACAGCGGCGCCGTGTACTTCACCATGGGGGTACATAACACCGAGGGCTGTAACGAACAGAACGGCAACTGCATCGCCAAGCGCGCACCGGGTGACCCTTCCGATCCATTCTTCCCCGCGTTCTGGATCAGTGACTGGACCATGTACCGGGTGATGCACAACTACGAGAAGAACCCGCCGCCCTACAGCAATCCGCCCAGCACCCTCGTCCCGGCGGACTACACCGTGTCGCGCGGCACCAGCTACTACGACACGACTTACATCCCGGCCGATGGCGACGGCTTCGGCGCGATGATGGAACACTACGAGAAATACTGCCTGCCGATCTTCCCGATCAAGAACAACAACTACACCTGTTCGTTCGTGTCGTTGGGCAACAAGGCGTACTTCCTGACCTACCCGCAGGACCGCCCCAAGGACATGCCGGCCTGCTGCATGTTTTCGCCGATGAATCACCCGCCCCGGCAAGACTTCGTCCAGCACCTGCCCTACAGCGCCGAGCGCAGCAAGCATCTCGATGGCAGCGTGCAGGCCTACGCCCTGGACGTTGACTCCCCTCAAGGCCCCATCCTGTTCGGCTACGCCTTCTACAAGAAAATGACGGGGCAACCGCCTTACCGGCAGCCGCAATCGTTCTATTTCTCCGGCGACGCCAGCGTCGCCAATGCGCCCATCGTCAGCCAGAACTACACCAACTTCCGCATCGCCAGGCCGGACCCGGCCCAGACCTGGGCCCAGGTGGCCGCCATGTGCCCGGCAAACCCGCCGCCCTGCCAGTTGTTCGAGCCACCGGCGTCCCAGAGCAACGGCCAGAAAGCCCAATGGAACAAGCTCATGCAGCGCAAACCCTGATCAAGGATGAAGCCTCATCATGAACACTTCTCTTGGTTTCACCGCGATGCTACTCGGTGTCGTCAGCCTGCCCGCGCTCGCCCTGGCACCGTCTCAGCAGGCCATGCCGAAGACAACCACAACCCTCGATTGCCAGCCCCCCACCACGGCGCCTGCCGCCAATGCCAGCCAGGACTTGTTCGATCAATACAGCTGGCAGATGTTCATCGCCTTGAACTGGCCGGCCCAGGACGGCCAGCGTGGCGACCCCGATTGCAACAAGCAACCCGGGGACCCCGGTTACACGGTCTGGCAGACTTACAAGACCGTGGAAGAAATCTTTCTGCCCCAGGGCGCCAATCCGGGCCCCTGGAATAGCCCGCAAAAAGCCAAGCGTCTGGGCATCATCAACATCGCCGCCCTGAAGAACAGCACCCAGGTGAACGCCGTCGACCAGGCCGTCGGCGGTTGGCTGATCGACCAGGCCGGCAACCCGACCTACTACGATATCTCGGCCAACGAGACCTCCTATGACTACATCGTCGACAACCAGTACTACAACGCCGATGTGGTCTCCAAGGCGCGCAACATCGACTTTCCCAACGGGGTCATCGAGGTCAAGTCGAGCTGGCGCATCCTCACCCCCAACGACAACGCCAGCCACTACCTGACCCAGATCGCCCAAGTGGCAACATTCGATGACCAGGGCAAGCGCAACGGTGTCACCGAGGCGTACCTGGGACTGGTGGGGCTGCACATCATCACCAAGGCCAACGGGTACCCGCAGTGGATCTGGTCGACCTTCGAGCAGGTCGACAATGTGCCGCCCAAGGCGCTGTCGGGCGGTAAGTGGGTCGATCAGCCGACCTCGGGCACGGTCTATTCCTACTTCAACGCTGCCGCACCCGTCGCCAGCCTCAACCAGTCCCCCTGCGACTGGCAGACCCAGGGTGCGCACCTGGTCTGCGTGCCCAAGGCCGGCACGACGTTCCAGACCCCGAACCCATTGAACCGGGTCACCCCGATTGCCGACGTGACCAACGGCGTCAATGCCAACTACCAGTCCGATCCTGGCCTGCAAAAAAGCGTGCTCAAGTATTACCAGCTCATCACCACCCAGCGCCCGCTGATGCCCGACAACCCCAGCAACCCCTTGGGCCAGCCGACACCGGCGCTCTCGGCCAACGTGACCATGGAGAGCTATATCCAGCCCAACAGCAGCTGCATGAATTGCCACTCCATGGCGACACCGGTCAAGAACCCTTACAAGTCCGACTTTTCCTATCTGTTCAAATTCGCCAATTCGCCTGTCGTCAACGCCATCAAGGACGAGGAATAGATCATGAGCATCCTGAACGGACCCCGACTGAATTTCTGGGGCGGTATCCGCACGGACGTCAGCCTGCCGAACAACTCCCCCACCATTCCTTACGACGGCAACGACGAGTGGCCGCTGTTCGACCTGACCACCTCGACCCTGGCACCGGGTGCCCAGTCCTACACCGACGACCAGTTGAACGACATGATCAACGCCCCCAACGGTGACTACTACACTGCCGGCGGCTGGAATCACTATGGGCAGCACGTCGTCGATATGCAAAACGCCCTGATCAGCTCCCAGGGCATACCGGGTGGCATCAGCACCACCGGCGACCTGGTGGGCCAGCCAGTGTACCTGCTCGGCTCGATGGACCCGGTCACCGGCCAGGCACCGGTGTCCGGCCCGATGATGGTAGACCTGGACCCCACCGGCACGACGACCACGCAGATCGTCGTTGGCGGCCTGCAGATCGGCGGCAACAGCGATATCCAATTGCTGATCCACGGCAATACCGTGTGCAGCAGTTTCGACGTGGCGGGACGTGTGCTGCTGCCCAAGACAATGGATGCGCCGGGCTCCTTCCATGCCAGCGGCACCTTCCAACTGACCTTTCCCCTGAGCAGCATCGTCAGTTGGAACCAGAACAGCGCGGGCCTGCGCGCAATCATCCAGGCACCGGGGGCGACGGGCATCGTCCTGCGTTTCGTCATGTTCGAGATGTGCCCGACGATGACCACCGAACAACTGGACGCCGACTATGCCGCCGGCAGGTACACGCCCAACCCGAGCATCGGCCGGGTGATCGGTACGCTGGCCCCGGCCTTCGCCGACGAACCATTGAACTGCCAACCCGGCCGGCAACTGGTCAACCAAGGCACGGGGGGTGCCGGCTATGCCGAACTAGGCAGCGGCAACGGCTACCTGAGCATCGACATGGTGAACGTCATTCCCAAGGAAACGTTCAGGGCGGTACGGGACGACATCACCAGCCCCATTGGGCCCAATGCGAACTACGGCGCGGTCACCATCAGCGCTGGCACCACCACCCTGGCGACCCTGCCGCCGACCAGCCAGTGGTTATCGGACTACTACCTGTACGGGGGCATCGTCGACATCCCCACGACCTTCGACCAGCAGCAGGCCTTGCGCAACAGCGCCCTGGCGATCACCGCACCTGGCACCGTTGCCGGCACTACCCTGCAAGCCATCGAATCCACGTACCGGGTCTATGCCGACCAACGCAACGTCTATCTGGACGACTACCCCGACGGCCTGTCGATCACCCTGCAGGTCCGCTACCTGGGCGGCCCCGTGACCAGTCCCACCGAAATCGGTCTGCAAGCGGCACCCCCTGCGGTGTATACGGACCGGCAATATTGGCATTTCCTTGACTTCCCCGACTCGCTCACCGTCGACAGCGGCCAGCTATCGGTCAGCTTCCCCGTCACCCTCAAACCGGGCAGCGCCGCCCAGGCGGGTTTTGTCGCCCTGACCTGCACGGCCAACGGCATTGCGAGCAGTGCCTGCTTCACCAACTTTCGCAAGTACGCCCAGACCGATTTCGGCATCCCCAACGGCACCACCATCACCTGGCCGCTGATGTACCCCAACGTCCTGCGCTTTCACTACCTGGCCTTCCCCGCCATGTCGCGCTATATCCCGCTGAACCAGCCCGACGCAATCATGGGCGCGAAGAACGCCATTCTCGCCCGGACCTCGGACGCCTACAAAGGCACCACCCTGTTCATGCCCGTGGTGCGCTCGATGTCACCCTGCCAGCGGGCGCTGCTCAGAGCCTATCTCACCGGTGAACCGTGGCAACCGCCGCAGTAATCACGCCCCTTTCACAACGGAGAGAAGTCCCATGCTTATCCAGATCCCCGCGCAGCCCAGCGAAAACCTGCGCCCGAGCACGATCATCGCCGAAGGCTTGTTGAACCCTCGCGGTGTCTGCGTACAGGCCGATGGCAGCCTGCTGCTGGCGGAAGCCGGTTCCGGCCTGCCGGAACAGACCTTCAGCGGCCGCATCAGTCGACTGCGCCCAGCCCCCCGCCGGCCCGGCACCTACCTGCCCCGCGAAACCCTGGCGGACGGTTTTCGCGCTATGAACATGCAGGTTCGCATGCTGCGCGATGAAATCATGGGACTGTCGGACATCGCCTGCGGTGACGGACGTTGCCTCGCCAGCCTGACCGACTACGTCGAGGGATCGAAATTGCTGGACATGCAATACACACCGCCCGAGCCAGTATTTCGCAGCCGGGGCAATCTGAACGCGCTGTGTTATCACCCCTCTCGCCGCAGTTGGCTGGCCGTCAAACCCGATACCAACCAGTTGGTGGAGTTCACCGCCGGACAGGACGAACACGTGTTGGTCCAGTTGCCTGAACTGGCTCAGGGTCAGGAAGCCGTCCCCGTGACCCTGGTGTACGAACCGGCGACAGACGCGGTGCTGATCAGCCTGTTCTCCGGCGAACTGCACGGCGACCCGAGCCGCAAGGGCATCGACTTTGCCGACCGGGCCGGCCAGGTCATTCGGGTCCACCCCGACAGTGGGCAGATCGAGCTGCTGATCAGCGGCTTGCAACTGCCCACGGGCGTGGCGCTCTGCCCGACAGGAAACGTGCTGGTGCTGGAACTCTGCGACCACCTGCAACAACCCCTGCTGCCCGACTGGAACGGCGAGGTCCGACATGGCGGCTTCACCCGGTTCTCGGGCCGGTTGCTGAGCTGCAATCTGCAGACAGCCCAGGTCAATGTGCTCGCACGGAACCTCGATACCCCGTCCAACCTGTGTGTAGTGCCGGACGCCGTGCTGGTGAGCGAAGGCATGGGCCTGACCGGAAGGCCGTTGCCCACGCCAGACAATCGAATCGTCCCATTGAGCGGCAGGCTTCGCCGGGTATCGCTCTGATCGACATGCGATCGAGTCATGGCGCCCACCGCGTGAAGACATAATCATGGTTCTGCACGCGCGCCTGGTGGCAGGCGAAGCAGGTCTGGTGCTGGGCCTCGTCGGCGGGTTTGCCGTCGATGAAGCGACCGAAGCCCCAGCCGCCGGTCGATGCGTATTTGCTCGAGTCCTTGACCATCACCTGGACGGTGGTGGCCGCGCCGGGAATGGAGGCCGGCTCGAATTCCGGCGACTGGACATGTTTCCAGGCCAGCTTCACCAGCACCGTACCATCCGGGAACGGCTGCGTAGACGCCTGATAAGCTTTGACCGCCCGATCATTGCCCACCACGGCCCGGAGCTCGTTCAGGGGCGCCGCTTCCTGCGCCGGTGCGATCAACGCCCACTGGCGATAGCCCTCGGGCAGCTTCACGCCATAGATGGGTGAGGCATTGCCGTCACCCGAGTCGCCCAGGGCGACTCCGGCAAAGGTCGCCAGGGCGGCGGCCAGCAAGGTCAGGTATCGGTGTTTCATCGCGGCTCTCCCTTCAAGGACGCTCACAGGTGATCGGCGTCGATCACCGCCTGGGCGAAAGCCTGCGGGGCTTCCTGCGGCAGGTTGTGGCCGATGCCTCCGCTGATCAGGCGATACTCATATTTGCCGGTAAAGCGCTTGGCATAAGCCTCGGCAGGCGGATGCGGCGCCCCGTTGGCATCGCCTTCAAGGGTGATGGTCGGCACGCCGATGGACGGGAATGTCGCCAGTTTTTTCTCCAGGGCCTCGTAACGGGCTTCCCCCTTGACCAGGCCCAGACGCCAGCGATAGTTGAAAATGGTGATGGCGGCATGATCGGGGTTCTGCAAAGCGGCAGCGCTTCGGTCGTAGGTGGCGTCATCGAAGTTCCACTTGGGCGAAGCCAGTTTCCAGATCAACTTGGCGAAGTCATGGGTGTTTTTCTCATAGCCCAGACGGCCACGCTCTGTCGCGAAGTAGAACTGATACCACCACTGCAGCTCAGCGGCCGGCGGCAAAGGCGCCTTGCCCGCATCCTGACTGCCGATCAGATAACCACTGACGGCAACCAGCGCCTTCACACGCTCGGGCCACAACGCGGCGACTATGTCGGCCGTGCGCGCCCCCCAGTCATAACCGCCCAGCACGGCCTGTTTGATGTTCAGCGCGTCCATGAAGTCGATCAGATCCTTGGCGAGCGCGGCGGGCTGGCCGTTGCGAACGGTCTTGGCCGACAGAAAGCGCGTATCGCCATAACCGCGGGCATACGGAATCAGCACCCGGTAGCCTTTTTCCGCCAGTGCCGGCGCCACGTCGGTGTAACTGTGAATGTCGTAGGGCCAACCGTGCAGCAGGATCACCACCGGCCCGTCGACGGGACCGACCTCGGCATAGGAAACCTCCAGTAGCCCCGCCTTTACATGCTTCAGCGATCCGAACGAAGTGTGACTGCCCGGCGTAATGGCGCCGACGGTGCTTGCCGGTACTTCAGCGGCGTTCGCTTGCGACGAGGCAGCCCCCAGGGCGCCCAGTTGCAACAAGGCAATCGCCAGGACAGAGGGCGCGAGCAGCCGCCGAAGGCGCGGTGAGGAGGTTGGGTTCAACAGAGTCGTGGCCATGGTGAATCTCCCTTGGGGACGGCAGGTAGCGGTTCGAAATGTGAGAGCGGTTGGAAGCGGTTTGCCAACGGATTTGCCCGAGGCAAGACGGCCCTGCGCTGTCTCGATGGGGTCATTTAATGCCGGGGAGGTATCGCGGATGTGTCACGGCGGCCTGTTTTGGAAACAGTCCGTATCGACGTGGGGTTCTGATACACAGAGATACAAAGCGATCGAGGGGTTTCCCGGGGCCATTGCAGCCCCGGGAGATCGGATGCCTGTCAGGTGAGGTCCGACAGCGCCTTCACACGTGCCAACACGACCTGCAGGGGGTGCAGCACCGTTGTGCCCTCCTGGCGCTTGACCTGGCTACGGCAGGAATACCCATCGGCAACGACTCGCCCCGTCCGGTTGAGCCGCTGGATGAGCGGTTTCCAGGACTGTCCGTAGATCGTGTCCGATGTCGTGGCATTGCGTGCTTCGTGACCGTAGGTCCCCGACATGCCGCAGCAGCCACTGGCCGGGACCTGAAGAACCAGTCCCATGCGCTCGAATATCTTCTGCCACAACGCGACACTGCCTGGCTCGTTGGTCTTTTCCGTGCAATGGGGAAGGAACTGATAAGGCTCATCCGACTGCGCGACCTGCGTGTGCGGCATTGCGCTGGCCAGCCACTCTTGCGCGAGCAGCACCCGAGGCGTCACGTCGCCCGCGGCCTTGGTGTATTCCTGTCGATAGACCAGGGTCATCGCCGGATCGAGTCCCACCAATGGGATCCGGTAGTGCTGCAGGCTCGACAAGGTCTGCCCGTTGAAGTTGGCGGCCTTTTCGAACGCCTTGAGGAAACCCTGGACCTGGAGCGGCTTGCCATTGGGCGCGTACGGGGCCAGGTAGACCTTGTAGCCAAGCCGAGCAATCAATTCCAGCCAGTCAACCAGCAACGGGGTTTCAAAGAAGCGCGTGAAGGCGTCCTGGACGAGGATGACGCTTTTCTCTCGCTGCTCGTCTGACAGCGCGGCCAGACGTTCAGGCGTTGCGGCCTCCACGCCCCATGTCCGACAAGCGGCCGTGAAGTCCACCAGACTGAGCAGCGGACTATCGACCATCCCGGCCGCCCGTTCGAGTAACCAGCGAACCGGCCGCGCGCTCATGACGAAATTGTAGAGGCGCGGCGTCCTGGCGAGGTAGGGAACCGTATATTCCAGGGAGCCGATCAGGTAGTCCTTCAAGGGACGCAGGTACCGGCTGTGGTACAACTCCAGGAAACGCGAGCGAAACTCCGGCACGTTCACCTTGACCGGGCATTGGCCCGCGCAGGATTTACAGGCCAGGCACCCCGCCATCGCCTCATAGACTTCGTGGGAAAAATCCTGCTGGCCCAACTTATGCGACAGGCTGTTGATCGCGCGGCGGGCAATGTTCCAAGGCGCGGCGGACCGCAACCGATCGCTTGCAGCGAGGACATCGACGCCCTCAAGCCCCTGCCGCCTCAGCCATTCACGTATCAACGACGCCCGGCCTTTCGGCGAGTGGACCCGGTTGCGCGTGGCCTTCCATGACGGGCACATGGCGTCATCGGGATCGAAGTTGTAGCAGGCGCCGTTGCCGTTGCAATGCACCGCCGCGTCATAGCTTTTCCAGACGCGCTCGTCGATCGTACGATCCAGATCGCCGCGCAACTGCACTTCATCGACCCGTGTCAGTCGAGCATCGGGGACCGTTGCGGGCGTGGCGATCTTGCCCGGGTTCAGTTGATTGCCGGGATCGAACGCCGCCTTCAACGCTTGCAAGGACGGATACAGGTCACCGAAATAATCCGGCACATACTGCGACCGCAAGCCCTTGCCATGTTCCCCCCACAACAGCCCACCGTATTTTTGAGTCAGGGCCGCGACCGCATCGGAAACAGGTTGAATCAGGGCCGCCTGGGCAGGATCCTTCATGTCCAGGATCGGGCGCACGTGCAAGACACCGGCGTCGACGTGGCCGAACATGCCGTATTGCAAGCCATGGCTGTCCAGGAGTGCTCGAAACTCGAGGATGAAATCCGCCAGGTTTTCGGGAGGCACAGCGGTGTCTTCGACGAACGGCTGTGGCCTGGCCTCTCCCTTGACGTTGCCCAACAAGCCCACTGCGCGCTTGCGCATCGCATAGACGCGCTTCAGCGCATCGGCACCGATGGCCAGCGTGTGGCCCAGGCGCACAACGGAGGTATCGCGCTGCAAATGCTGCACGAACTCATGGACACGCTGCTGGAGAACCTCTTCATCGTCGGCGCTGAATTCAATGAGGTTGATTCCCAGCGTCGGCCTGGCGGGGTCTTCAGGGAAATACTCCGCGACACCGTGCCAGACGATATCGTTCATCGCCAACATCAGGACCTTGGAGTCCACGGTCTCGATCGACAGCGGCTTCATCCCCATCAGCGCCTTCGCGTCTCGCAAGGCATCCATGAATCCCGCGTAGCGTACGTTCACCAGGATGGAATATTTGGGGATGGGCAGGACGTTCAGTTTTGCCTCGACGATAAAGCCGAGTGACCCTTCGGAACCGCAGAGCACGCTATTGAGATTGAAGCGCCCGTCCGGTTCACGCAGGTGCGCCAGGTCATAGCCCGTCAGGCAACGATTGAGTTTCGGGAAGGTGGTCTCGATCAGCTCAGCCTGGGTGTCGGCGATGTCCAGGGCGCATTGGTAGACTTGCGCCACCCGATCACCGCGACTGGCCAGTTCGGACAATTGCTGCGCATCGACAGGCGAGCTGGTGAAACAGGCGCCGCCCAGCAGCACTGTCGACAACTCTAGGACGTGATCGCGCGTCTTGCCGTAGGTACAGCTCCCCTGGCCACTGGCATCGGTATTGATCATCCCGCCGATGGTGGCGCGATTCGACGTCGACAGTTCAGGTGCGAAGAACAGCCCATGGGGTTTGAGCGCCGCGTTCAATTGGTCCTTGACCACGCCACTCTGCACCCTGACCCAGCGCTCTTCGACGTTGATGTCCAGAATGTTGTTCAGATGGCGAGAGAGGTCGACCACCACACCATCGGTGAGGGACTGCCCGTTAGTGCCCGTTCCGCCACCTCGAGGCGTGAGCACCACCTGACGGTGCTCGGGCTGGTCAGCCAGGCGCGACAGGCACTGCACGTCTTCTACATCGAGCGGAAACACCGCCGCCTGGGGCAGGCGCTGGTAGATGGAGTTGTCGGTTGCCAATACCGTCCGGTCGCCAAGGTGGCGGGCAATCTCGCCGCGGAACCCCGCCCTTTCGAGGGCGTTTAAAAAAGCGTCATAGGTCGCTTCCTGGGGGGAAGAAGGCGCTAACCGGGCAATCATGATGGGATTCCTGCAGGCTAAAAGCTAATCTATGCATTCTCGTTACGCATGCTCGGGACACGGTACGCTTAACGGACGCATTTGGTTTTGCTGATTCTTGCGTCTATACGTCCTTGGAACAAACGTAATTCCTGCCGTTTTTGCATGAGCTTTATGAATGAATCCAAGAAGATTGACGCCTTCGATGTCTCTGTTGGTTGCCTTTGAGGCCGCCGCTCGCCATGGCAGTTTCACCAAGGCCGCCGAAGAACTGGCATTGACCCAGAGCGCCGTCAGCCGCCAGGTTCAAACCCTGGAGGCACAACTCGACATCGAACTCTTCAGACGTGAAGGCCGCAGAATCGAACTGACGGCGGTCGGGGCACTCTATCAGCACGAATTGACGGCAGCGCTGGGGCGCATTCGCAGCGCAACGTTGCAAGCCATTTCGTACCGGAACGACGGGGGCCCCTTGAACCTGGCAGTGCTGCCAACGCTGGGTTCGAAATGGCTGCTGCCCCGGATGCATGAGTTCTACGCCAGGCATCCAGGCATACTGGTTCATATCCATTCCAGAATTATCCGCGAAGACGTCCAGGCGTCCACCCAGGACATGAACGCGATCATCTGCGCAGGCTCCGGCGAGTGGCCCGGCTATATCTCGCACAAGCTGCTCACAGAAAAACTGGTGGTTATTGCCAGCCCCTCGGCGCTGCCCGGATACCGCACTTTGTCACCCGAGGATATTGCCGGGCAGGTGCTGCTCAACGTGGTTTCAAGGCCCAGCGTCTGGTCGGACTGGTTCGACGCCCATGGCCTCGACCATCGGCAAATGAGATCCGGTCCCGGCTTCGAGCTTACGGCTCACTTGATCCAGGCAGTGTCCGCGGGCATCGGCATCGGACTGATCCCGCACATTCTGGTGCAGGACGAATTGAAAAGTGGCGAGCTGGTCACGGTATCCGAACCGATGGAAAGTGGACGCAGCTACTTCCTCGCCTACCCGACCCGCTACCAGCACCTGCCTTCACTGAAAGCCTTCAGCCAATGGTTGCTGTCGCTGCCGTTTCCGGATCAATGACCCCTGCGGTCACGCAAAAAAAATGGACCTCTTTTCAGAGGTCCATTTTTTCAAGGCCAGGAACGAGAAACGAGATTCGCCTGATCAGGCAATCTCAAGCATCTCAGTTCCAGGGACGGTCTCCGTGCTCATCCTTGATGCGTGTCGGCAGACCCATGACATCCAGTGCCTTGAGGAAAGCCTCGGCGGGCAGTTCCTCGACGTTGACCATGCGTTGCACGTCCCACTCGCCACGGGCAACCAGCAAGGCGGCGGCCACCGGCGGTACGCCTGCGGTATAGGAAATGCCCTGGCTGTCGGTTTCCGCGTACGCTTCTTCGTGGTCAGCCACGTTGTAGATGAACACTTCGCGCGGCTTACCGTCCTTGGTGCCCTTGACCAGATCACCGATGCAGGTCTTGCCGGTATAGCCGGGTGCGAGGGAGCTAGGGTCAGGCAGCACGGCCTTGACCACTTTCAGCGGCACGACTTCCAGCCCTTCGGCTGTCTTGACCGGCTGCTCGGAAAGCAGGCCCAGGTTCTTGAGCACGGTGAAGACATTGATGTAGTGCTCGCCGAAGCTCATCCAGAAACGCACATTGGGCACGCCGAGGTTCTTCGACAGCGAGTGCACTTCATCGTGGCCGGTCAGGTAGAGATTCTGCGATCCCACGACCGGCAGGTCATCGGTACGCTTGACCTCGAACATCGTATTGCTGGTCCATTGGCTGTTCTGCCAGCTCCATACTTGTCCGGTGAACTCACGGAAATTGATTTCCGGGTCGAAATTGGTGGCGAAATACTTGCCATGGGAACCGGCGTTGACGTCCAGGATGTCGATCGAGTCGATCTGGTCGAAATACTGTTGTTGTGCCAGCGCCGCGTAGGCGTTGACCACACCCGGATCGAAACCCGCGCCGAGAATGGCCGTGATGTTCTTCTGTTGGCATTCTTCGAGGTGCTTCCACTCGTAATTGCCATACCAGGGCGGGGTCTCGCAGATCTTGCCCGGTTCTTCGTGAATGGCGGTGTCCAGGTAGGCCGCGCCGGTATCGATGCAGGCACGCAGCACCGACATGTTGAGAAAAGCGGAGCCGACGTTGATGACGATCTGCGATTCGGTCTCGCGGATCAGCGCCTTGGTCGCCTCGATGTCCAGGGCGTTCAGTGCGAAAGCCTTGATTTCAGCGGGTTGTTTGAGGCTACCCTTGGCCTTGACGCTGTCGATGATGGCCTGGCATTTGGAGATGTTGCGCGACGCGATAGCAATACGACCGAGTTCGTCGTTGTGCTGCGCGCACTTGTGGGCCACCACCTTGGCGACACCTCCTGCACCAATGATAAGGACGTTCTTCTTCAATTTTTTCAATTCTCCTTTCCGCCAGTTACGAGAGGCTGGACAGATAATCTTCGAACCCAAATTCACGAACCACTTCGACGGTACCGTCGAGTTGTTTCACTACGATGGATGGCATTTTCAAACCGTTGAACCAGTTTTTCTTGACCATGGTGTAACCCGCCGCATCAATGAACGACAGTCGATCGCCGATGGCCAGCGGACGATCGAATTGGTATTCGCCGAAAATGTCTCCGGCCAGGCACGACTTGCCGCAAACCATGTACGTATGCTCGCCTTCGCTGGGCGCCAGCTTGGCGTTCAGGCGGTAGATCAGCAAATCGAGCATGTGCGCCTCGATGGAGCTGTCCACGACGGCCAGATGCTTGCCGTTGTAAAGGGTATCGAGCACGGTGACTTCCAGCGAAGCGCTCTGGGTGATCGCCGCCTCGCCCGGTTCCAGGTAGACCTGTACGCCATACTTTTCGGAGAACGCCTTGAGGCGTGCGCAGAAAGCATCCAGGGCATAGCCCTCACCGGTGAAATGGATACCGCCGCCCAGGCTGACCCACTCGACCTTATGCAACAGATGACCGAAGCGTTCCTCGATAGTGCCCAGCATCTGATCGAACAGGCCGAAATCGCCGTTCTCGCAGTTGTTGTGGAACATGAAGCCGGAGATCTGCTCGATCACCGCCTCGACCTTGACCGGGTCCCACTCGCCCAGGCGACTGAAAGGACGTGCCGGGTCGGCCAACAGGTAATCGGAGCTGCTCACTTGCGGGTTGACCCGCAGACCGCGCACTTTGTCTGCGCAAGCATCCGCGTGACGCTGCAGCTGGCTGATGGAGTTGAAAATGATCTTGTCGCAGTTTTCGATCATTTCCTCGATTTCATCGTCGGCCCAGGCCACGCTGTAGGCATGGGTCTCGCCAACGAATTTCTGGCGACCGAGTTTGAGCTCGTACAGCGACGAGGACGTGGTGCCGTCCATGTACTGCTGCATCAGGTCGAACACCGACCAGGTGGCGAAACACTTGAGCGCCAGCAGGGCCTTGGCCCCGGACTGCTCGCGCACGTAGGCGATCTTCTGCATGTTCGCCAGCAGTTTTTGCTTGTCGATGAGGTAGTACGGTGTCTTGATCATTTCGAGGCCCCCGGCAAGGCCAGCCAAAAAAGGATGCGCATTGTGCCTTCACTGGCCACAGATCGAAAGTGCAGCTTGCCGGATCGATACGAAACACCCGCCAGGCGCCCCTGGCAACAGCGTTCGCCAAAGCGCTGTCCAGCTGCCCTCCAGGCGGTTTCGGCGAAAAAAAATGCCACTCATCGAGTGGCATTTCTGTTATTTGGGTCGGAAGCAGGATTCATCCAGCGATCAATCGTCTAGACCGGCCTCGCGGTTTCGGTTCGAACGGTCGCAGCAGGACGGATCTTGAACCAGATGGAATACATCGCCGGCAGGAACACCAACGTCATGATGGTGCCAACGAACGTGCCGCCGATCAGCGTGTAGGCCAGCGTTCCCCAGAAGACCGAGTGGGTCAGCGGGATGAACGCCAGGATGGCCGCCAGTGCCGTCAACAGCACCGGCCGGGCCCGCTGCACCGTGGCCTCGATCACCGCGTGGAACGGATCCAGACCTTCCCGGGCGTTCTGGTGGATCTGCCCGATCAGAATCAACGTATTGCGCATCAGGATCCCCGACAGTGCGATCAGGCCGACCAGGGCGTTGATGCCAAACGGCTGGTTGAAGATCAGCAGCGTCGGCACCACGCCGATCAGCCCCAGGGGCGCGGTGAAGAACACCATGATCATGGCCGAGATCGAACGCACCTGCACGATGATGATCAGCAACGTCAGCGCCACCATGATCGGCATCAGCGGCAGGATCGCCTTGCCGGCCTTGCCGGACTCTTCGATCGCCCCGGCCTGCTCGATACGGTAGCCGTCCGGGAGCGTGTCGATGATCGGCTGCAGCTGCTTGATGACGGCGGTCGAGACATCCGGCGGTTGCAGGCCTTCGGCAATGTCGCCGCGCACGGTGATGGTCGGGGTACGGTCGCGACGGCGAAGGATCGGGTCCTCCATCCGTACATCCACCTCGCCCACCTGGGACAGCGGAATCCGTTGGCCCGCCGCGCCCACCAGCGTGAAGCCTTCGATCCGGGCGGGATCGAGGCGGATATCGCCCGCGGCGCGCCCCATCACCTGCACTGAACGGATGTCTTCGCGAACCGCCGTGATCGGTACGCCGGCCAGCAGGAATTGCAATTGCTCGGCCACGGCGCTGGACGTCAGGCCTACCGCCTGCAAGCGATCCTGATCCAGGTTGAAATGCAGCGTCGGCGTCAGTGGGCCCCAATCGGTGTTGACGGTCCTCATCATCGGGCTGGCTTGCATGACATCCTGCACGCGCGCGGCAATCTCGCGCAGCTTCGCCGTGTCAGGCCCCATGACCCGGTATGCCACAGGGAATGGCGAATACGGTCCGAACACGATCTGGGTCGCCCGCAGACGGGCCTCCGGCGCGAGCCCTTCGGCCACTGCTTCACGAAAACGGAACTTGAGGATTTCCCGCGATTCCTGGCTGTCCGTCAGCACCACGACCTTGGCGAACGATGGATCCGGCAGCTCCGGCGCCATCGCCAGGAAGAAACGCGGCGCACCCTGCCCGACATAGGCCGTGACGATCTTGGCCTCTTCCTGTTTTTGCAGCCAGGCCTCGACCTTGGCGGTCGTGGCGCTGGTCTGCTCGATGGAGGTCCCATAGGGCATCTGCACCTCGATCAACACCTCGGGCCGGTCAGAGGTTGGGAAGAACTGTTTCTTGACCAGCCCCATGCCCAGGATGGCGATGGCAAACAGCGTGACAACCGCGCCGGCCACCAGCCATTTGCGCGCAATGACCCGCGTCAGGATCCGACGGAAGCGGTTGTAGCGCGGGGTGTCGTAGATGGCGGCATGGCCGCCCTCGACCTTCTTGATGTCCGGCAACATCTTCACCCCCAGGTAAGGGGTAAAGGCCACTGCAACCACCCAGGAGGCGATCAGTGCAATGCCCACAATCCAGAACATGTTGCTGGTGTATTCGCCAGCGGTGGACTGCGCAAAACCGTTGGGCATGAAACCGATCGCCGTCACCAGCGTACCGGACAGCATCGGCGCGGCCGTGTGGCTCCAGGCATAGGCAGAGGCTTTTATCCGGTCGTAGCCCTCCTCCATCTTCACGACCATCATCTCGATGGCAATGATCGCGTCGTCCACCAACAACCCGAGCGCCAGGATCAGCGAGCCCAGGGTGATCCGGTCGAAGTTCTTGCCGGTGGCCGCCATCACCACGAACACCACCGCCAGGGTCAACGGTACAGCAGCCGCGACCACGATACCGACGTGCCAACCCATGCTGATGAAGCAGACGACCATCACCACCAGCAAGGCGACGAAGAACTTGACCATGAACTCGTCGACCGCCGAGCTGATGTTCACCGCCTGGTCGGTCACCTTGGTCAGGGTCATGCCCAGCGGCATGGCCTCATTGATCCTGGTTGTCTCGGCGTCCAGGGCCTTGCCCAGATCGAGGCCATTCCAGCCCTCTCGCATGATGACACCCAACAACAAGGCTTCTTCACCGTTGTTGCGCACCAGGAACGTGGCCGGGTCTTCGTAGCCCCGCTCCACCGTCGCCACATCCGAAAGTTTCAAAGTGCGCCCCTGGATCGCCAGGGGCGTATCACGGATTTTCTCCAGTTTGTCGAAGGCGCCGTCCACCCGCAGGAAAACCTGCGGGCCATTGGTTTCGATGGAACCGGCGGGTGTGAGCACGTTCTGGCTGTTGAGCGCCGCGAAGATGTCCTGGGGCGAAACGCCCAGGGTGGCCAGGCGATCATGGGAGAACGAGACAAAGATGCGCTCGGCCTGCTCGCCGATGATATTGACCTTTTTCACGCCTGGCACGTGCAACAGGCGTTGGCGCAAGGCCTCGGCATCGCGCACCAGCAAGCGCTGCGGCTCACCCTTGGCCTTGAGGGCGAACAGCGCAAAGGTCACGTCCGAGTATTCGTCGTTGACCAACGGCCCGATGACACCCGCCGGAAGCCTGGTGGCTTCGTCGTCGAGTTTCTTGCGCGCCTGGTAGAACTCTTCCTGCACCTCTGACGGTGGCGTGCGGTCGAGCAGCGATACCATGGTGAACGCGAGGCCCGGCCGGGTGTAGGTTTCGGTTCGGTCATACCATTTCAATTCTTGCAGGCGTTTTTCCAGCGGCTCGGCCACCTGGTCCTGCATCTCCTGCGCCGTCGCGCCCGGCCAGGCCGTGATGACGGTCAACTGCTTGACCGTGAAAGGCGGATCCTCCGCACGCCCGAGCTTGAAAAAGGCAAGGGCTCCCGCGACAGCAATCAGGAAGATCAGGAAAATCGTGATCGAGCGCTCGCGAACGGCGATGGCCGATAAATTGAGGCTCATTGGCGGTTCTCCACGACCTTCATGTCAGCTTGTTGGGTCAGTCGCACGGACTCGCCTTCATGCAACAGATGTGCGCCCAGCCCGACGATACGTTCGCCCACGTTGAGCTGGCCGGTGACGCGTGCGGCGTCGTCGCTCAAGCTCAATACCTGGACGGGTCGCCAGCTGACTTTTGCCGGCTCGCCGTCAATGACCCACACGCCAGTGCCATTGCCGGGGTCGTACAAGGCCGCAATCGGTACTTGCAGCACCCGCCCCTGGGCGGCGGCTTCGGCGATGCGCAGGGTGACGGTCGAGCCCAGTGGAGCATTGGCCAGCGCACCTTCCAGCACATAGCGCGCTTCGAAGGTACGCGTCACACGGTCGGCCGAATCCGAAAGGAGTCTGAGTTTTGCCGTGACGGCCCCGGCCGTACTGCCATACAGCGTCGCCTGCGCGCTGGCGCCCGGCGCTGGGCGCAGGGTCTCGGGCAGTTGCACAACGGCTTCGCGCTGACCGGCCCGAGCTAGTCGGACCACGGGTTGCCCTGGGCTGACTACTTGCCCCGGCTCGGCGAGGGTTTCCATCACCACGCCATCGGCATCCGCGACCAACACGGCATAGCCGGACGCATTGCGGGCCACATCGGCCTGGGCCTCGGCAGCGCTGAGCTGCGCCTTTGCGGTATCGGCGGCGGCCTTGATCTGGTCGTAGCCCGACGCGGAAATCGCCCCGGCGGCAACCAACTCGCGGTAGCGCGCCTCGTCATCGGCCGTCTGCTTGGCCCGAGCCTTGGCGGCCGTCACCGCCTCCTGTTGCGCTCGCGCCTGCAAGCCCAGGTCGACCGGGTCCAGGCGCATGAGGGGCTGCCCTTTCTTGACGCTCTGGCCGGCATCGACCAGACGCTCCAGCACCTTGCCCGACACGCGAAAACCCAGATCGCTCTGGACGCGCGCGGCCACGACACCGGTGAACGAGCGTGAGCTATCGGACGAACCCCGAACGTCAGCGACCCTGACCAGAGGGGCCAGCGTGCGCGGATCCTTGGCGGTGGATGAATCGCCACACGCCGTCAGGACGAGAGGCAACAAGCAAACGGCGAGGATGGCAGGACGAGGCCGGAGCATAGGTTCCCTTTATTGAGCAGAGGAAGATGCGACATTCTTATGCTTGTGACCAATACTGTCAATGGTCACAGCCTGTCAATCTTAGCCCTGCGTAAGCGAACCGCCGCCATTTCTGGTTATAACCTGCACACTACAGAATACTCGTTCCTGAAGAGTCAATTGACAGGCAGTGACCATAATATAATATGGTCACAAAACATGCTTCCCCCCGAGGAATCCTGATGCTCCCTCTTCGCCCCCTTGCTCTTCTGGTGAGCGCCAGCCTGATGGCTGGTTGCGCAGTCGGCCCCGACTACCACCGCCCGGACGCCGCGCTGTCGGATCGGTTCATCGGCCAGTCTGCCGTCGAACAACGATCCGCCGCGTCACGCGCCAGCCTGGTCACTTGGTGGGAGGGCTTTGGCGATCCTGTGCTGAGCGACTTCATTGCCAAGGCCCTTGAGCAGAATCTGGACCTGGCGCAGGCGTCGGCACGGGTCGCACAGGCTCGGGCCGGCCTGGGAGCGGCCAATGCAGCGCTGTTACCGTCGGGGAACATCAGTGGCCAGGCCGCCCGCACCTACCAATCGGTCGAAACCCCAATCGGCCAAGTGCTCAATTCAACCCCAGGTTTTGATCGTTATGGAAATGCCTACGAGCTCAACCTGGGCGCCAGCTGGGAGATGGACATCTTTGGCGGTCTGCGACGCGGACGCGAAGCCGCCCTGGCCGAGTACCAGGCGTCCGAGGCCGGTGCGGCAGCCACCCGTTTGGCCGTCGCCGCGCAAACCGCCGACATCTACATCACCCTGCGCGGCCTGCAGGCCCGGCTGGATATCGCCAACCACCAGGTCAAAACCCAGCAGGACCTGCTGGAAAAAGTCCGGTTGCTCTACAGCAAAGGCCTCGCTGCCAGCTACCAGGTCCATCAGACCGAGGGCGAACTCGCCCAAGTGCAGGCGACCGTACCGGTCCTGCAGACGGGTCTGGATGCCGCCATGAATGCGCTGGACGTCATGCTTGGCACTCCGCCAGGCACCCACCGCCCACAACTGACCCCTACCGGCAGTATCCCTTTGGCACCCCAAATCAGTGCGATGGGAACGCCCGCCGATCTGCTGCGTCGCCGGCCAGACCTGATCGTGGCCGAGCGTCGCCTGGCGGCCTCGAATGCGCGCATCGGTGAGGCCGTCGCCGAGTACTATCCGAAATTTTCCCTCAGCGCGTTGCTGGGCAGCGCTACGACCGTTTCCGCCGGGCATCTGTTTTCCGGCGGCGCCAGCCAGGCGTCCGGCGCGCTGGGATTGCGCTGGAGATTGTTCGACTTCGGCCGCATCAATGCCCAGATCGATCAGGCCAAGGGACAAGAAGCCGAAGCCCTGGCCGCTTATCGCCAGTCCGTGCTGCGGGCCACTGAAGACGTCGAGAACGCTTTCTCTGCCCTGGTGAATCGAGAAGCCCAGGCCACCACGCTCACCGCCGGCGAAACATCCCTGACCCAGGCTCGCCAATCGTCCTTTATCGCTTACCAGAAAGGGACGGCCAGCCTGATCGATGTGCTCAACGCCGACGAGACGCTGCTGCAGGCTTCCGACGCCCGGGCCCAGGCCCGAACGGAATCGGCACGGGCCGCCGTCGCCGCATTCCGGGCCCTCGGCGGCGGCTGGCAGCCTGCCGAGCCTGAGCCTGAGCCTGTAGCCACTCGATGACCTGACCAACGCCCTTCTCTTTTTCTTTGCGGTTAAAACCACCGGAGCACAGCAACATGCAAGCCAACGGCAATTCCTGGGTACTCATCACGGGCGCCTCGAGCGGATTTGGCGAAGAGTTCGCCCGACAATATGCCGAACAGGGGAAATCGCTGGTCCTGGTCGCCCGCCGGCTGGATAAGCTGGAAGCACTGTCGGCGCAACTGCGCGAGCAGTTCAGCATTGAGGTGATCGTCGAGCAGGTCGATTTATCCTCGATCCCGGCGGCCATCGAACTGCACGAGCGATTGACTCGGCGCGGCATCACCATTGACGTGCTCATCAATAACGCCGGCCATGGCTTGCAAGGCCCTTTCGTGGAACACACCCTGGACCAATCCCTGGCGATGATCGATCTGGACATCGCCAGCCTGACGGCCATGACGCGACTCTTCGCGGCCGACATGCGGGACCGGCGACGCGGGCACATTCTGATGGTCGCCAGCCTGCTGGCCTATCAGGGTGTGAAGCACTTTTCGGTGTACTGCGCGGCGAAGGCCTATGTGCTTCGCTTCAGCGAAGCGCTGCACCAGGAACTCAAGCGCGACGGCGTCGTTGTGACGGCCTTGTGCCCGGGCATGTCGGACACCGGGTTCGCGCAAAACGCCAGCCAGAAGCTCACGCCGGCCCTGAAAATGGTCATGATGCAACCCGAGCCGGTGGTACGCGCCGGAATCCGCGCGCTGCAAGCCGGCCGCATGAGCGTCGTACCGGGCTTTGGCAACAAGGCGATCACCGTGTTGACCTGGGCCACGCCACGACGGTTTCACCAGCGTTTGATGACACAGGTGATGGGCACCTGAGTCGACGACCAGGCGGGGCATGTTCGAGAGGGTGAAAAGAAGCCGGGAGCCCGCATGGGTTCCCGGCTCAGTGGTCTCAGAAACGATAGCTGACGGAAGCGCCGAAGCCGTTCGCACTGTTCCGGTATTTGGAACTGTACGCGCCACGGCTGGCGGAGGCATCGTTGACCCGCACGCTCTCTTCCCACAGGTACGAATAAGCCACGTCGATCGTGACATCGTCCACCGGAGTCCAACCGGCACCGAGGCTGATCACGCTGCGGTCCCCGGTCGGGATCCGAGGCCCACGATTGGTGTTGTTGGCCGGTGACTGGTCGACCGAGAAGCCGGCGCGAAGAACCCACTGATTGTTCAGCCTGTAGGCCGCGCCAATCGCATGGGCCCAGGTGTCATGCCAGTTCTGCTCTTCGCTGATGGTACCCAGCGCCCCGCTCAGCAACGGAGGCAGACCCGAGTTCTCGATGGTCAGTTCCTTGAAACGACTCCAGCGCGTCCAGGTGCTGCCCAGATACAGGGTCCAGTCATCGTTGAGCTGGTGAGTGACCGAGAAGTCCACCGATTCCGGGGTATCGACGTCCAACGATGCGTCATAGCTTGTACCGCTGACCCCCAGCAGGCTGAAGATCCCATCGGTGAGCTTGGACTTGGCATCCAGGTGATAGCTGACCTTGGAATGGTAGGTCAGCCCCAGACGAGTCCGGTCCGTGGCCTGCACCAGGATGCCGGCGTTGAAGCCGAGCGCCGTGTCGTCACCGGTGCTTTTCAGCTTCCCGTCGTTGCTGCCGGGAGTGAGCGGGTTTGGCACCATCCCTGATATCTCGCCGCTGATGCGATTGATCGTAGGACCGAAACCGATCGACACCTTGTCGTTGAAGGCGTAGCTGATGGTCGGCTGGAAGGTCAGCGTCTTGACCTCGCTCTTGTTGGCGTAATAACGCCCGGCAAAGTCGCTGCCGTAATCGGTAATCAGACCGAACGGTACATAGAAGCCAACGCCAACGGCCCAGTGCTCATCCACAGGCTTGACGTAATACCCCATCGGTATTGTGGTCGTCGGCACCATGTCGCCGTCCTCCTGGCCGCCGAAGGTACTGCGGGTCTGGCTGATGTCACTCTTGGCAAACAATGTGGCCGCCCCGAGGCTGACCTGCTCCTTCTTCAAGCGAGACATGCCCGCCGGGTTTCCGAAGACGGTACTGGCATCTTCAGCGGAGGAAGAGCGCCCGGCAAACCCCACCCCCATCCCACTGATGCTTTGCTCGTTAAGCGCGAAACCGCTGGCAAGCACCTGGGAAGTGGACAGCATTACAGCGAGACCCACCGGGGCCTTGAGCATTATTTTTTTCATTATCGGACTCTGGAAACAATTGCTGAGGTATGGAGCAGTTGATGTGTTACTAGGTAAAAATCGCCACGGTCTGGCGCGCCCAAAGCACTCGCCGACCGCTTTCGTCCCAGACCTCCATGTCCTGCAACGAATAACCTTCCTGGGCTTGCTGACTGAAGGAGCTGACCAGAAACCATTCGCCAGCCGCCGCCGGCTGTGGCAGGTCAATCGTCCAGGAGGCAGAGCTGATGGCGGCAGGTTCGGTAAAGCAGGTCATGGCCGCCGGTGGCAAGCTGTCTGCCAGCGCGATCAACGCCACCGCCGGGTCCACGCCTTGCGCATCCAAATGACGTACCCACATCAGCAGCTCCGGATTGTCGGCGCCGGACACCGGTAGCGAACCGCCCGCCGGGCGCATCTCGAAGTTGCAGGCACAGGCCGGCGCAATCCGCTTATCCAGCTCCAGGGTGGCGTATCGAGACGGCCCTTCCACCATTGGACATCCCCAGGAGTCGTGGACGATCCGGCTGGGCCGCGGCTGGGCGAACAGCAATGTCGTGCGCAGCGCCAGCTCATCGCCGGACAGGCAATCCACTGATACCGAAGTAACGGATCGCCCCTGGCGCAACACGCTGACATCGAAAGTCTGGGGCTGGGTCACTGGCCCTATGAATGACACCTGCGCGGACTTGAAGGGAGGAAAGCCCTGGGGACGCTCGCGCAAGACCGCTTCCAGCGACAGCGCCGCCGACAGCCCGCCGAAAATGGTCCGGCCCTGCCGCCATTCAGGCGGGCAGACGAAAGGCACACTTGGATCGAATTGCGCCACCACCTGGGCGAAGCTGGTCATAGCAGACCCTCGAAAAGCAGATGCGCCATGATTATTCATGTGACCATTTGTGTCAACAGTCACAAAAAAGACAACGCAATCCTCATCGCATCGGCCGTGACTGGCTCAGGGCATGAGGCTGCGCAGGACCAGATTGCAGATAAGCGTGGGGGCTTCTTCCACGTAATCGAGGTTGTGTTGCAACAGCAGCGGGTTGACGAAGGGCCGCAGCGCGAGATGTATCGCCTCCACGGTCTCATCCAGCGGCGTCTTGCGTTCGAACTCACCGCTCTCGCGCCCTTCCCGCACCACGTCCAGTACGAAGCGTTTGATCCGTTCGTTGTAGACTTGCGAGCTGGGCCAACGCTCCGAGGCCGAATAGGCGGCAATGTCATACAGCTTGCGGTCGTTGAAGAACAGATCCACGCCAGTGGTGATCAGAGTCTTGACCAGGCGTCGGAAACGCTCTGTGGAAGAGAGGTCCTCTTCCCGGGTGGCCTGTTCCACGGCCTCGACAATCTTCGAAAGGCAACCGGAGCAGATGGCTTCGCCAATTGCCTGCTTGGAGTCGAAGAATTTGTAGATGTAGGCCTTGGAGAATCCGATGGCCTTGGCTAGGTCGGACACTGTGGTCTTGGCGTAACCGTATTGACTGAAGTGCTCATTGGCGGCCGCGACAATCTGGTTTCGGATGTCGTGATCGGCTGGGCCACGAGTGCTGGGCGAAGGTGATGATGATTGATTCATGTGGGCAGCTTACGCATCCTGAAGGCCGATGACAAATTGTGACTCATTTTATTATTGGTCACAATTTGCCGTTCGTCGATTACGACAGGATTCACGTCTCGGCGACACTGGCGTGCAGCTCCGCCTCTTCCTGTCCATCATCAGCCCGCCGTCCCAACTGCCAGCCGAGCAATCCCCACACCAACGCGCAACACGCACCGATCATGGCCGCCAGTCCGGCCCCCTGCCCCAGCACATCGAGCAGGCTTTTCACCCAACCGCTCATGGCATCACCCGCCCGATAAACCACAGTGTCGATAAAATTCTTGGCTTTGTATTTGCTCTCGGCATCCAACGAGGCGAACAGCATTTCCCTGCCCGGCCGGACGAACGCGTACTCGCCGATCCGCCGCACCACCATCAATGTCGCCAGCAACGCGAACCCGGGCGCCAAGGCAAGCCCCAGAAAGCCGATGCACATGATCAACGGCACGATTGCCAACAGCGCACGCACTCCCAGCTTCGGTGCGATGCGCCCGCTGATGAACAGTTGGGACAGCAAGGCACCTGCCTGCACGATCACGTCGAGGGTGCCGAAGACACGAACCTGCGCCTCACGATCCGGGAAGTGCTCGCTCACCAGGCGGGCCTGTTCAAAATAGAGAAACGTACTGACCGTGGCCAACAGCACCACGAAGCCGGCGATCCCCAACAGATAGGGTGACCGGAGCACGGCCGTGAAGCCGCTGAACGGGTTGCCGCGCAGGGGCTGGCGAGGATGTTGCGTCGGTGCGGCACCCGGTCGCCCGGCCCCGCCCTCCTCGCGCCATGCCATGAGCCTGCGCTTCAAGACCAGCGTGGCACCCAGCAACAGAGCCGCCAACAGCATCAACCCCGAAGCGCCGATGACACCAATGAGCGCCGCGCTGAGGGCCGGTCCCAACAGCCCGCCGATGCTTGCGCCTGCAGCGATGAAAGCGAACAGGCGCTTGGCCTGTTCACTGTCGAAGACATCCGCCATCAGGCTCCAGGCCACGGAAACGACGAACAGGTTGTAGACCGATATCCAGACGTAAAAGACCCGAGCCAGCCACAGACTGTCCGGTTGGTATTCGAACAGCTCGACGAACATCAGCAGGTTGATGCCGAAGAATCCATACACCCAGTCAACGAGTCGCAGGCGTGGAACCCTGGCGCTGAGCCAGGCGAACAAAGGAACGGCAGCCAGCATGACCAGAAAGGTCGCGGTAAACAGCCATTGCAGATTTTCCACACCCGCCGCGATGCCCATCGATTCACGGATCGGGCGCAGCATGAAGTAACCGGCGAAGAGGCAGAGAAACAGCAGAAACCCACACAGCGCCGGACGCAGTTCCTCGTCGCGTGCGTTAAGGGCGATGCTCAACCGATGCAGATAAGTAAGCCTACTCATGGAAGCTCCTGGGGAATGGCCATGCACCAAGGGGCAGGCACGGGGGCATATGCCCCGTGCCCAACGGGAACATCAGCGATAGGTGACGCCTGTGAGCCGTTCGGAAACGGTCCAGAGCCGTTCGGCATCCGCCTCGTGGGTCGCGGTCGTCGGCGTTCTGGCGAAGCCCAGCGGGCCGCGTTTTTCCTCGTCGCCGATAGGGCCGTAGTAGGCCCCGCCGGCGGCCTCGGGCGCAGTGGCTGCATACAGTGTGGACAACGCCCCTTGCGCGGCAGAGTGGTACGCGTCACGGTCCTGCGCCCACCGCTGACCGAATTCGCTGTTCAAGCCGGGGCCACGTTCGACCAGCTCGGTGACCGCGACACCCGGATGCGCCGCCAGGCTGCGGATGCCCCAACCGGCTGCCTCACTGCGCCGTTGCAGCGCGAATGCCCAATGCAGGACAGCAAGCTTGGATTGCGCATAGGCAGCATAGGGCTCGTATTTGCGCTCAGCCTGCAGATCATCGAAGTTCATCGCGCCACGAGCGGCGGCAATGCTCGACAGACTAACCACCCGAGGATCCTGGCTCTGGCGCAACAACGGCACCAGCAGGCCGGTCAAGGCGAAATGCCCCAGGTAATTGGTTGCCAACTGGAGCTCGAAGCCATCGGCAGACGTCCCTCGCTCCGGCGGCGCCATGATGGCTGCGTTGTTGATCAGGACGTCCAGTCGCGGCAGCCTCCGGTTGAGTCTTTCAGCCAGGCCGCGTACGGATGAAAGATCGGCCAGGTCCAGCGTTTCGAACTGCACCCTGGCGTCAGGCACGGCCTGTCTGATCCGGGCGATGGCCTGGGCACCGCGCTCCGGATTGCGAGCGGCAATGATGACCTCGGCGCCTGCGCGGGACAGTGCCAGCGCATCCTCGTAGCCCATACCGCTCGTACCACCGGTGATGAGGATAATCCGGCCTTTCTGCGACGGCATATCGCGTGTCGACCATTGCGGTTTCGGCGCAACCTTGTCGGTGGCTTCGACGCTCACCACGCTGAGCAGCGTGACGCTGGCCGCCAGCACGCGGGCCAGCCTCACCAGCCGGTTTCTGATGTCTACGGGTGTTGTTGTGCTGATCCACATCATGGGAATTCTCCATTTCGAAGGATGAGCCGGCATTGCCGGACGCTTACTGGATGGCGCACGCCTCAGCCAATTGCAGAAAACTGACGCGCTCGATGACGCCTTGCGTATTCACATAAGTCATCTTGGCCCGCACGACCTCGCACGTTTGCGGGGCCGGCGCCTCGATGCGAATGACCCGGGCGATGTCCAGCGGCATGCCATATTCGTAGGCCGGGTCTTGCGTCTGTTCCTTGGCGAACAGGGACGGATTGCTCAACGCGATAACGGCCAGCAAGCTGGCGGTCGATACATTTCGGATGTTCATAACGGACTCCACGACTGTCCTCACCGGGATGGTCGTAGCACTCTAGGGAGGGGTGACTGACGTCAAGGTGACCGGCGACTGACAGGAAGATGTCAAACGCCAAACGGATCGGAATCTTAGCGGACGGCCTGGTTCATCAAGGAAAATCCAAACGTATTGAACCCGTCCTGGCTGCGGGCGAACACGCGCCCTCCGTGCATGGACGCCACCGCCCGCACGATCGAGAGCCCCAGGCCGTGGTGCGCATCGCTTCGGGCCCTGGCGGCGTCGGCACGGTAGAAACGCTCGAACAGACGCTCCAGATGTACGCCGTCAATGGGCTCGCCGGCATTGGAAACGCTGACCTCCACCTGCATTCCCTGGCTCACCAGACTGACCGTGATGGTGCTCGCCGGGACCGCGTAGCGCGCTGCGTTCTGCAACAGATTGGCCAGCGAACGGTGAAACAGGCGCCGGTCGATCCGGACTCGCATATCGCCGGTGATGACCACGCTCAGTTGCTTGTCGTGCAAGACGGGCTCGAGATATTCCACGGTCTTGGACGCCTCCTCGTAGAGCGAGACATCACTCAGCTCGGTTGCCCGCTGCCCGCTTTCAGCCCCCGCCAGGAAGAGCATGTCATTGACGATGCCCCCCAGCCGCTCCAGCTCCTCGAGATTCGACTGCAACAGGTCCTGAAGCTCGCCTACATCCCGACCGTGAGCCAAGGCCACCTGGGTCTGCCCGATCAGGTTGGTCAGGGGCGTTCGCAGTTCATGGGCCACATTGGCATTGAACCCTTCGAGTTGGCACCAGGCGGCCTCCTGACGAGCCAGGGCGCCGTTGAACGACATCGCCAGCTCCTGCAATTCGCCCGGCAGTGCCTCGGTGTCCAGCCGCTGCTTCGAATCGCCCGGCGGCAGGCTGTTGGCCTGCCTGCTGAGTCGCCTCACGGGTCCCAGGCCAAAACGCGCAATCCAGTAACCGAGCAACGCCACCAGTACCACACCCAGGGCGGAAATCAGGATCAGTATCCTGGTGAAGTGGTCCAGGGTTTTCATGAATGGCGTCGAATCCAGCCCCACGATAAATCGCAATTCAGGACGGCTGCCCAGGGCGGGAATGGTTTTGACCAGCAGTTCCATCGGACGGTCCCGGTCAGCGATTTCGAGGGTGGAGAAGCCATCCGGACGCCTCGACCAGTCCTGGCCATCCGGCATCTGCCCGCCGTAGCTGTAGGCCGGGTTATCCACCACGACCCAGTAGCGCACCCGTTCATCGGCAGGCGTCAGGCCATCCAGTTTTTGTCGCAGGCCGACCCAGAACGCCGGCGAGTCGTATTTGGCGAGCACCGGATCGAGCACGGAATGGCGCAGGATCAGCTCGTTCTGCATCTGCTCATTGAGCGATTGCTTCAACGAACAACGCAGTAACGTCGCGCTGACCGATGTGATCAGCATGGCGGCCAGCGCGAACATCAGGGCCAGCCGCCGGGCTATCGATCGCTTCATCATGGGAGCCCGGCCTGGCGAGCATTAGTCTCGCGGCTCTCCAGCACATAACCCATGCCACGGACGGTATGCAGCAGCTTGCGCGGATACGGCGCGTCGACCTTGGCCCGGACGCGCTTGATCGCGACCTCGACCACGTTGGCGTCACTGTCGAAGTTCATGTCCCAGACCTGCTCGGCAATCATCAACTTCGACAGGATCTCGCCCTGGTGCCGCGCCAACAGGCTCAGCAGGCAGAACTCCTTGGCCGTCAGGTCCAGGCGCAGCCCGCCCCTGGTCACCTTGCGCGCCTGCAGGTCGACTTCCAGATCGTCGATGCGCAGATGCGTCAAGTCGGCCGTGTCGCCAGCGCGACGCCGTATCAGGGCCTGGACCCGTGCCACCAGCTCGGCGAACGAAAAGGGTTTGCCCAGGTAATCATCCGCGCCCTCGCGCAGCCCTCGTACGCGGTCGTCCACCGCTCCTCGGGCCGATAGCATGATGACCGGGGTGTTCTTGTGCACGCGCAAGCCTTGCAGCACATCGTATCCGTCCTTGCCGGGCAGCATCACATCGAGGATCACTACGTCGTAATCCAGCTCCAGCGCATAGTGCAGGCCATCGATGCCGTTGTTCGCCACATCGACGATGTAGCCCAGTTCACTCAAGCCACGATGCACATAGGAGGAAGTCTTTTCCTCGTCCTCGACGATAAGCAGGCGCATCAGGTAATTCCTCTGGAAGCGGGACAGGCAGGCACCACAGCCTGCATCAAGCCATTCTCCAGTCTAGATAACGAAAGTGTCCGGAGGCTGACCGCTTCCTGACATTCCTGTCAGAAAGGCTCGATGGCCGTGGCCTGTAACCCGCCTCAATCGTCATTGAAAGGCGCATGCGGGTTTCGCTCACCGGGCGGACCGGGCCGCTCGAGGGCGCGACAGGTCGAGGCAAAACCTTGTCCATCCAGTTGCGCCCGCGCGAAGGCAAAGGCCTCGTTCAACGAGCCATGCAGCACCCCATCGTGCCCCAACCCGTCATAGAGCCGCCAGGAAACGTGGTTGCCGGCGGCACATAACGCCGCCGCGACCGCGTACTGGCGCAGCGGTGCAATCGTCCGATCAGCCTGGCCGGTGGCGATCAGCACGGGGAATGGAATCGATGCCAGGGGCATATCCGTCGTTGGAATGCGCAGCGCATCCAGGATGTCGGGTGTGACGGTCAGAAGCTCTGACACGGACTCGACCTGTAGCTCGCGTGATTTGCGGGCGATTTCACGGGTACAACCCTCTCGGGCGACTTCGAGCAGTGCAAGGCCTTTCGACGTCAGCAGATCTTCGATCCGCGGCGCGTTTTCCCGCAGGCCACCGGAGGCCAACGATAAAAATACCGTGTTGGATTGGCGCGCCGGCAACGCCACGGGGCCGTCGGGAAAGGTGCTGTTCGGGGCCGTGAGCACCGCGCCGAGGATATTGAGCTCCGGCGCGTAGGTCTCGGCGAGTATCGCTGCGCCCAGCGCGGCGCCTCCGCCCTGCGACTGCCCGGCCAGGAACACGCGATCGGAAATCACCTGGGGGCCGATTGTCCGGGCGGCCCGAATGGCATCCAGGATCGAGCGGCCTTCCGCCTGCCAGAACGTATAGGGATGAGGTCCCGGACCGCCCAAGCCCTGATAGTCCGTCGCGACCACCGCAAACCCACGTTCCAACCAGCGATTGATATAGGCCGCGTCGCGCTCGCGCAGTCCCGTCCATGAGGGGGCGCAGCGGTCGGCGATGCCCACGGTGCCGTGTGCCCAAGCCAACAGCGGCCAACCTTCGGACGGTGGCGCAACGTTCGGCAGAAACAGCACCCCGCTCACGGGGACCTGCCCCGACTGCCAGCGTTGGTCGGTGGAGCTGTAGAGGATGCGCATCGCTTGCGAGGCGGCCGGCATCGTTTCCTGCAATGCCAGCGGCTCTTTTTTCAGAACGACACCGGGCAGCGCGGGCATTGCATCGGACCACCGATAGAACGGGGACAGCACCATGTCGCCTGCCGAAGGGCCGACCGGAAGCTTATCGTCGACGGCGGCATGGACAACTATTGCCGTCAGGCCTGCCAGGCACCCTGACGCAAGCAGCGCGGCCATCGCGAAGGTTCGAAAAATCAGCATCGGACAATCACCTGACAATCAAGGAAAAGACACCGCCAGCACCTCACGCAACGCGGCGCCCTGGGTACGGATCACCTGCCGCACCACCGGTGCCACCTCATTGAAACGGATGAACCCGTGGGGCATGTTCGCAAGCACATCCAAGTGCGTCGCCACGCCACAGCGCCGCAGCTTGTCCGCGAGCTCCAGGTTCTCGTCGAGTAACGGATCCAGCGCTCCGACAATCAGGCGCACGGGCGCCAGACCCGCCAGGTCAGCCAGGATCGGCTGCACTCGCCAGTCGCGCTCATCATTGCCCAAGTAGCTCGCCCAGTAGGCGCTCATGGTTTCGGCCGAGAGATTCTGCCCGCCGTATCCGCCGAAGCGTCGCCACGAATCGGAGGTAACGTTCCTGGAGTAGCTGCCATAAAACAGGACCAGCTGCCGCAACGCGTCCACTCCCGCGTCGCGCAGGGCAATGGCGGCGCTCAGGGCCAGGTTGGCGCCGGCGGAATCCCCCGCCAGTACGTACCCGCGTACCCGACAATCGGTGACAGCGTTCAGACGGATGACCCGGCTCACGATGGAGACCACCTCATTGAACGCCACAGGAAACCGGTATTCCGGCGACAGCGCATAATCGATGGACAGCACCGCCAGGCCGCTGTCGCGCACGAACTGGCGCAAAGGAGCGTCCCAACCGGTGACCGATCCATGCCGAAACCCTCCGCCGTGACAGTAAAACATCAGCATCGGCGTCTCTTCGGCTTGCGGCCAATACAGCTTGCACGCCACCCGGCGACGGTTGACGGAAAACCCCAGCGTGCGCTCGTAGCACAGCGGCACGCTGCCCTGGTTCGCCCAGGCGTTGATCCGCTCCAGTTGGGCCCGGACGTTCTGCACGTCCCCGTGAACGACAGGCAGCAGATCCAGTTCACGCAAGGTCGTCGCAACGGCAACCAGATCAGGGTGAACCTGGGGGTCGACAGCCACCGACGGGTTTGCGCGACGGCTCATGGCGTCACCCTTGGCGCGGTGGCCTGCCGACCATCCGCGATGACGCAATGCCCGGGAGGATTGCCCCCCTGCAGGACCGCCATCGCGCACCGGGCAGCGATCAGATTGGTGCGATTGAGCCCCTCTACCGTGGAGGCCGCTACGTGCGGCGTCGTCACTACGTTGGGAAGCTGGATCAATTGCTCGCTGACGGCGGCAAGCGCCGGATCCGACTCGCTTTCAAAAACATCGAGCCCCGCCCCCGCTATCAGGTCCTGTTGCAAGGCCAGCAACAAGTCCGCATCCCGCACCAACCCACCCCGTGCGGCATTGATCAGCACGGCGGAACGTTTCATCGACGCCAACGCCTGGCTGTCGATCATTCCCAGGGTCTGAGGAGTGAGCGGGGCGTGGAGCGTAATGAAATCGCTTTGCTTGAGCAGGGTCTGCAGATCGACGAAACGACAACCCTGGCCGCTGCTTTTCAGTGCCTCATCCGGGTGAGGGGTATGGATCAGGGTCGTGACGTCGAACCCGGACAGGCGCTGCACCACCGCCCTGCCGATCCGCCCCAGTCCCACCACACCGACGGTCTTGCCGTACAGGTCGTTTCCCAGGGGAATCGTCCAGTCACCGCCGGCCAGGCCCGCCTGGCATTGCTTGAGCTTGCGACAGACGGCAAGCATCAGCCCCACGGTATGATCGGCGACACTGGCGTCGTTTCCGCCAGGTGCGATGGTCGCGACCTTTCCCGTGGCAATCACCGCCGCCGTATCGACACGTTCATAACCCACGCCTCGGCGAGCGATGACTTTCAGGCGTGGGAGTGAACCTAACAGACTGGCCGTGATGTTCGCATGCCCGACAATCCAGCCATCTGCCTCATTGAGCAGCGCGATCAATTGGCGTTCGCTCCACTGCCCCTCTGTTTGCCCGCGGTCAGGCTCGGCGATGACCACCTCGCAGTCGTTCGCTTGCAGGAAGGCGACGGCTTCGGGATCAAAAAAGCGCTGGGTGATCACTATTCTATGGCGTGGTTTCATCAGGGGGTTCTCGATCGGTCAGTCGATGGTCAAAATGCGTAGTCCAGATACACGCGCGCTTCCGATCCGCTGACCACGTTATCCGGCTGGGCGGATACAAGGGCGACAAAATCCTCGTTGATCCGGTAGTCGATATAGATCACGCCTACTGAAAGTCCGGCGTATTCCTTTTCATCGAATCGGTAATAGACGCGATATTCCTTCTGCCGCTCGCGCACATCGGTGCGTTGGCCGCTGAGGGGATTGCTGGCGTCGAATTCGCCTTGCTTGTAGATGGCCATGGCCTTGAAGCCGTCCAGCGAAGCGCCGAACAGCGAAAGACCGGAGAGGTCGTATTCGGCACCGACCTGCCAGGTCCTTTCACCATCGTTATTGAAGTCATTGCCGGAGCGCGTCCAGGCATCCATCTTGCCGTCGACGTTGTCCGCATGATCGAAGTAGGCATACCCCAGTTGCCCGTTGCTCAACTGGGCTTTGGTTTCGGAAAAGGACACTCCCAGGCGTACCTTATCCAGCAGCAGACCCAGGTTGATGTTCAGCCAACTGGCCTCGTCATCATAGGCCGCCTGGCCTGCCGACCAGTCACGCTCCCATATTGGCCCGGCCTTTTCGAATTGATAATACTGGGTGTCCAGCACAACCCCGGCGCGCTTGCCAAGCGGTGCCTGCAAGGTCAGGCCATAACGGGTATTTTCATTGAAGTCCCGCGATACACCGTGATCGTAGCTCAGCTCGATGGCCTTCAAATCGTATTTGATGCCGTAGGTGTACAGGTCCTTTATTTTCTCCCCCGTCTGGCTCAGCAGGTGCTCGAATTCTTCCCGGTCCCGGGGCGAGCTCCTGTTGATGTACGCGGCTTCGAACCCCAGCGTTCCCGGCAGTGGACCAATCCCCATGTCGGTGAAATTCAGATGGGTACGGGCGCCCTGGTAGGAGCCTGGAACGATCCGCGTATCGAGGCTCACCAGGGTGCCGGCATCGAAACGGCCTCGCCCTATTTGTGCGTCGGCATTCCATCCGTCCCCCACATGGCGCGCCTTCAGATAACCTTGGCCGAGCTTTGCGAAGCCGCCATTGGTTCCATCGGTGTCGTCGAACAGATCCCGGCCGTTGTCTTTCGAGTCGAGCATCGCCACAGCGTAGAGAGAGGCATCGAAGCCTACAATTCCGGCCCAATAGTTGGAGTTGTAATCAACGATTGCCCCGACCCCGGTCCCGCCCAGTTCGTTGCCATCGGGAAATCCACCGAAACGGTCTTCGATCAAGTCGTTGGATATGCGCGTATTGATATAGACAGAACGAAGATAGGCATTCAACTTGCCTTCGTGCTGAAACCGGTCCGGATAACTGATGGCGGCTGCCAGGCAACTATCCGATATAACAACCATTGAACAAAAAGCCACAACGACGGCGTTAATCGAGTTCATCGACCACCTCATCTATTATTTTTATTGTTGACGTGCAGGCGCGAGCAGCGCCCCTTCAACTTCGGTGCAGCGAACTGTGCAAATAGAAAGTTATTAGATGATCGCCCGCGTAATGATGGCCGTGACTATCAATACAAGACTGCTGCCGATTGCCCAGAGCAAGCAATATCGTTGCATATCGCCCATATCACGCTTGATGATCCCGCTGATGAGATAAACCGCCGCGACCAGGGGGCTCAGTGCATGTACCGGTTGTCCCAGGACAGAGGCGCGGGCAATGTGCATCGGGGTGATCCCGTATTCGGCGCCGGCAGCCCCCAGCACCGGCAGGATGCCGAAGAAGAACGCGTCATTGGACAGCAGGAAGTTAAGCGGCAAGGCCAAAAGTGCAGTCAGAATACTGAAGTACTGGCCGCCCCCCTCAGGAATCATTTGCACGATTTTCTCGGACATCCCGTCGACCATTCCCGTGCCGGACAAGATGCCGGTAAAGACCCCGGAAGCGAATATCAAGGCAATGACCGTCAACACGCTTTCGGCGTGAGCCGCGATCCGGGCCTTCTGTTCGGCCAGGCGCGGGTAATTGATCAACAGCGCCAGGCAAAAGCCCACCATCATCACGAGCGGCAAGGGCGCCAACCCCGTACCCATGGCGTACATGAGCCCGGCGGTCAACGCCAGGTTGATCCAGAACAGTCTGGGCCTTTGTGTCTCGGCCCGGACTTCAGGCAGCGGCACCTGGTCCAGCGCCGGCCCGGCCTCCTTCTGCGCGGGTGTCCAGCCCAGGCGACGCCGCTCCTTATGGCCGATCCAGAACGCGACCAGGAAGGCATAGGCAAGCCCCACCAGCATGGCGGGCACCAGTCCCAGGAACATTTCCCCTACGTCGACGTGAAGCGCACTGGCGGCACGGGCGACCGGCCCGCCCCAGGGAATCAGGTTCACGACCGTATTGGTCAACAGAAGCATCAACGCCAGGATAAGCGGATTCATCCCCAGGCGCAGATACAGTGGCAGGAAGGCTGTCGTGACAATCAGAACGGTCGTCGCGCCATCGCCATCGAACGAAATGACGGCGGCCAGCAAGGCCGTACCCAACACCACTCGAAGTGGATCGTTCCCGACATGACGCAGGATGCGCCGTACAGCGGGCTCGAAGAGCCCGGCGTCGAACATGATCGCGAAATACAGGATGGCGAACATCAACATCAGTGCGGTGGGCGCGACCTGCTTCACCCCATCCATCACCATTGCGCCCAGCTCCGGCCCTGCGCCACTCGCCAATCCGAAAGCCACCGGAATCAGTACCAGCGCCGTAACCGCGGAGAGCCGCTTGCTTATGATCAACGCCATAAACGTAACGACCATTGCGAAACCTAGCCAAGCCATGCGTGCACCTTCTTATTTTTATAATGGAGTTGAAATCAATGTGAACAAGCAACTTCTTAACAAAATCTACATAGGCGGGAATAAGCTGTAAATCTTGATTTTTTTTGTCAATGTCTGTCGTTTCCGAACTCATCCGAAAGAGCTGTAGGCCTTGTTTGATCAGGGATAGGACGATCGTCGATCGAATCATCGTACTGTTCATCCGCGAATGCGAATGAGCCCGTCGAATGAAAAAACGGACACGGGTACAGGAAAAATGCTGCCGGAATGAACATTGACGAATTCGTCGAATAAACAGTAAATATGGACATATATTTATCAACCTGAACGAATCCGTCATGCCAGAACAAGAAGACCTGTACCTTTCGGCGGAAGAGTCGGCAGCCATGCTCAGGGTCAGCCTCCCTACGCTGTACGCCTATGTCAGCCGCAAGAACATCCGTTCCATCAAGATCCCGGGTTCCCCCAAGCGCCGCTATTGGGCCGAAGACATCCAGCGCCTGGTCAAGCACCCGGCGGGGGCGAAGCCTTCGGTGAAACGTTCGCCGCCTGCGGACAGCGCCATCACCCTCATCACCGATGATGGGCTTTTCTACCGCGGGCACGACGTCACCGAGCTGGCCGACCATGCAACGGTCGAAGAGGTTGCCGGCCTGATGTGGCAGGTGCCTTCGGCCTTCGGCGCTTCGCTGCCGCGTGTTCCGAAAGACAGCGGCAAGTTACTGAAAATCTACGAACACCTGTCCGCGCCGGAAAAGGCGATTGCACTGTTTCCGCTGGTGCAGAGAGAGAACCCCAAGGCCTTCGATCTTTCCACCGAAAGCTATGCCCGCACCGGTGCGGATGTGGTGAGGTGGTTCGCCGCCCTAGTGGTGGGCGCAACCGAGCCGAGCACGCAGCCGCTGCATGAATTCATCACCCAGGCTTGCGGGGTCCGGCCGGCACTCGCTGACCTGATTCGACGCCTGCTGATTCTCAGCATCGATCATGAGCTGGACCACACCACCCACAGCGTTCGCGTCGCCGCCACGACAGGTGCCACGCCCTACTACGCCGTGATCGCGGGACTCGCCGCTGCCAGGGGCCACAAGATCGCGTATGGCAGGAACGAAGCAGCCAGCAGGATGATCGAGGAGATCTGCACGGCGACGGATCCTACCCAGCCTATCTTGCAACGCTACAGCCAGGACGGACGTATTGTGGGGTTCGGTCCGAATGTGCACTCCATCAACGATCCGCGGGCCAGCAACCTGATGCAGGCGTTGACCGAGGCATTCGCTGGGGACGGAGAGTTCGCCAAATTGCAGAAGGCTTTTTCAGTGGCTGCCGAGCTGGTGGCATACCCACCGGAATTCATTCTCCTGGTGAGCTTCATTGGCAGGAAGTTTGGGTTGCACGGGCAGGAAATCGCACTGGCAGGGGTCGGTCGGTTGATTGGCTGGATTGCCCACGCCAGCGAGCAATACAACCAACATCTCGATGCCCGCGCGCGCGCACGGTACACCGGAACCCTGCCAGGAACCTCCCGACAGGGGCACGCCTGATCCCTGCATCCCGGCGAGGGCTCCCTGCCCTGCCGGGCCTGTACGTTGCGTGAGGTGTGACGTACCGCCCGGAACTATCGGGCCATCGCCGCAAACAGGTCCTCGAACCGCGCCTGATGCTCAAGCCCGGCCACGAAATCCAATATCGTCGCCTGTGCCGATGCATCGATATGGGGGGCTGCCATGCGCCTGAATTTACGTTCGAAGTCGTGATCGGTCATGGGCGTCTCCACGGAGCCGGGCCCGGTGATCATCTCGCTGACGACGGTCTCGCCCGATCTCAGCGTGACGACGAGACGGTTGGCCAGATGCCGGGGAAACAACGCAGTGAGTCCGGGATCCTCCACCACGATGATCTTGTCCATCAGGCCGATCACCGCTGGGTCGTGGATCTTCTGCTCGGCATAGGAGCCGATAGTGATGTCGCCATCCATCAATGCCCGGGCGACGTTGTAGGGCAAGCTATGGTCGGCGGTCTCCCGGGTCCTGGGCAGCCACTTTTCCGGAGTATCGGCCAACACCCGACGGTTGAATTCCGAGGTTTCGATGGTGATGGCGGCGATCTCTTCAAGACCGGCGATACGCTTGCGTATATCAAGCGCCGCCCAGACGGCGGTATGCAGCTCACCGTTGGTTGGAAAGGTCTTGGTCAGCGAGCGTCGTATGGCGTAGTCACCGTTTTCAGGCGAACCGAAACGATCCATGTCCAGCTCGAAGGGCCCGGAAACCAGTTTGAAGAAGCCCATGTCGCCTTCAAAGACCGGCGACGGCCCGGTCATGCCATGACGCGCCAGTTGTGCGGCGAAAATGGCGTTGCGTGACGCATTGGCCGCCGAGCAGCCTTTCCAGTCCGAGAGTGTTCCGCTACGGACCTGGCGCATTGCCAAGTGGCCGCTCAGCGCGATGTTGATCGCCTGTTCAGTCTGGCCCACGTCCAGTTTCATCAGGCTGGAGGCCGCCACAGCCATGGCGACGTTGATGTAATTGACGTGGTCCCAGCCGCGCTTGTTCAGGCTGGCCGCATCCTGCAGCCGCATCTGGATTTCATACGCCAGCACAATGGCCGATATCAGCTGCTCCCCACTCGCCTCCTCGGCTTGCGCCACCGCCAGACAGGCCGGGATGTTGTCGCTGGGATGCCCGGGCTCCAGGCCCATGTATCCGTCGTTGTAATCCAGGAAGCGCACCATGGCGCCGTTCACGAACCCGGCGATTTCGGCCGTTGTCTGCAGGCTTGTGCCAAACACGCTGGAGGTCCCGCCGCGATGACACTCGGCATAACGGACGGCGGCATCGATGGGCGGCGCTCCATAGGCGCCCAGCACGCATGCCAGGCTGTCGATGAAACGCTGGCGCACGATCGCGACGATGGTGTCAGGCAGACGCTGTTGCGCAAACCCATGGGCGTAGCGCGCCAGCCGCCGGGCAATGGTCGACTCTTGCATATTCACCTCTTGTTCCAGTTTGAGCGGTCGGTTTCCAGGCTTTATACGAGACGTCGCGCCGACTTTTCTCGTACAAGCCTGGTGATCGATGACGGACGATTTCAGTCCATCACGACGTCGAGCAACCGCACGTACTGCTGACCCGCATGCATGTCACGCTCGACCATTCCGCCTTGCGGCGTAGCGCGGGGGAAGGAGATCTTGACCATTTCCAGATTGGGCACCGGGATGTATTTCACCCGTTCGGGATCGGTGCCATATAAGCGGGCAAACTGCTCCGGCGAGAGTGCGTCGCTGCGGGAATAACGTTCAAAGTTCTCGCGGCCATTGAAGAAGATATCGAAGGTAATCCAGAACGGTCCGGCTTGTTTCGATCGAACATGACGGCAGACATCGCGCAACTTAATCACGATTCAACTCCTTCGCAGCTGACGCCGCCTCAGAAAGGTCAATCCACTTGATACGTACCAGCTCCATTGGGTCTTCAAGCTGCACGACATGATTGAGCTTGAATTCAAAAATCCGGCCGCGAGGGATATCCGCGGGCGTGAACGCGAATCCATAGGAAGGCAGTTCCTTGCCCATGACACTTGGATAATGGAAAAAGTACGGGTTGCAGGCCTGCGCGATGGTGTCCGCCAGTTGCTGGGTTGCAGCCGTGGCCACGAATAACATGCCGATCTCGGGAGGTGGCAAGGTTCCTGCGGGCGGCTTCATCCCGGTGACCGCATTCCAACCGTACATGCGCAGGGATATATGAAACTCACCCAACTCGTCGGCGGGAATGGACTGGCGGGTACGGGTATAGAGCGCTTCGAGCAGGCGGTCGTGGAAACCATCGATGTCGTTGAGTACGTCCGGGTCCTGGATACCCACCAGCATGATGGTCTGATAGGCACCCGCGGCGGCGCCTTCCAGCTTCATGGTGTAGGGCATCGGCTCCCAGCGCGACCCTTCCACCCTAACGGTGCGCCCGTTCAGATCGGTATAACGAGCGTCGGCGACATTCAGGATGCCTCCCGGCTCCAACAAGCGAAACGGATCGCTGTTTTCATAGAGCATATGCGCGGAAACACTGTGGGGCGTGCACAGGTTGTCCCGGCTCAGAGGCTCCACATTGAACCCGTTGGCATCCACGCTCAGCAATATTCCAGAGCCCAGGGTCGGGTTGACGGCGCACTGCACGCCACATTCGCCTGTCTTGCCGGCATGCCAGGACGGCCCCCAGGGCGCACCCTTCCAGATCGGATAGCAGGCAATGACGGCGGTGTCGGTGGAGCGACCGGCCAGTATGATGTCCGCGCCGCCATCAAGCGCCGCGAGGAACGGCTCGACCCCCAGCGCGGCGACAATGTGCTCGCAGGCATCGACCGTTGCGTCGTCCAGTTCACCGTGTGGCGCAAGAGGCTTGATACGCCCTTGGGCATTCAGTCGCTTGATGGTGTCTTTCTCTTGCTCACAATAGATAAGAGCAACTTTCGGCGTCACCCCGAGTTCCCCGGCAACTTCAATGACGATATCCCGCGTCCAGTTCAGATTGAGATCGCCACCGGCCTGTCCGGAAGTACCGATAATAATCGGCACGCCAGAGGATGCCTGGGCTTTCATCAATATAGTCAGATCGCGCTTTACCGAACCGCGATTATTCTTCGATTTGCCAAGTGCAAGATAAGCCGCGCCACTGTCGGTCGATCCGGCATCCGAAGCAATGACTTGCGCGCCGGCTGCCAACCCATAGGCAATTTCTTCTTCGCGAACACCTGCCCCCAAAGAACCACAGGGAACAATGACTTTTACGCAACCCTCGAATAGCCGCCCCATAGAAGCCTCTTTTTTATTTATTTGTGGGGCGATCATAAAGCCTGGAATCAGGCTGACAAGTGGACAGTTTTTATCCATATATCTTTGCTGGTAAGTTGGGCATTCTTATCGTTCACATCAAAGATCAATGAGCGGTCATGAGGCATATGAGCATCAATCGCGAGCGTTCCTTACTGCCCGAAGACCTGCGTGTCTTCCTCACCGTTATCCGCAAGAACGGCTTCGGCCACGCGGCGGAGGAACTGGGCTATTCGCCCGCGTATGTGAGCAAGCGGATGGCGGTCCTGGAGACGACACTGGGGACCAGGCTGTTGCATCGCACGACCCGCCGGGTCGCGTTGACCGACGAAGGCGAACGTGTCCGCACCTGGGCCACGCGATTTCTGGGGGACATGGAGGATTTCATCAGCGAGCTGACCGACGCCCGGCAGCAATTGCAGGGAAGCTTGCACATCTGCAGCTCCTTCGGCTTTGGCCGCAACCATGTCGCCCCAGCGATTCCTGCTCTTTCGCAACTGTACCCGCGCATGGAGATCCGTCTCGACGTGTTCGATCGTCTGGTTGACATCGTCAATGAAGGCTTCGATATGGAAATCAGCGTGGGTGACGACCTGCCCAACCACCTCCTGCACAAGAAGCTGGCCAGTCACCGCAGGGTACTCTGTGCCGCTCCGGAGTACCTCCAGCGGCGTGGCGTCCCGACGTCTCTGGATGATCTGGCCGGGCACGATTGCCTGGTGCTCAAGGAGCGTAACAATGCCTTCGGCATCTGGAACCTGACAAAGGATGGCGTCGAAGAATCGGTCCGGGTCAGCGGGCCACTTTCATCGAACAATGGCGAGATCGTGTCGCGCTGGGCCTTGAGTGGCGCAGGCATCATCCTGCGTTCGTTATGGGACGTGAAACCCATGCTGCAGAGCGGACAGCTGGTGCAGGTGCTGCCCGACCATTTCCAGAGCGCCAATGTCTGGGCCACCTACCCGACACGGCTAAGCCAGTCGGCGAAGCTGAGGGTCTGCATCGAGTTCTTCGAGGCGCATTTCGACGATCTATCCCTGGTTTGAGCATCCGGCAGTCGCCGCCCGATGCCCGTGAAAAAACTCAGCCCAGCCAGGGATGGGCGGCGTGATACCGCGCTTCGAAATCCCGGATCTGCACCGCTCGCCGCAGGGTACTGCCGATGGCATCCAGGCCCAGCAGCAAGGCTTGCTTGCGCAGTTCGTCGATGGCGAAGCCGATGCTCGACCCGTCGCTCAATCGAATCTGCTGGTTGGGCAAGTCGACGGTAAGCGTGGCGCTCGCCCCGTCGCTCACGACCCGCCCCAGCGCCTGCAACTGCGTTTGGCAGAGCTGTATCACGAGCACGCCATTGCGCAGGCAGTTGTCGTGGAAGATACCCGCGAAGCTCGTACCGATCAGGGCACGGATCCCCAGTTGCCTGAGCCCCCATACCGCATGCTCACGACTTGAACCACACCCGAAGTTGGGCCCGGTCACCAGGAAACGGGCACCGCTCCAGGCAGGCCGGTTGAGGACGAAGTCTGGATTGGGCTCGCCGGACTCCAAAAAACGCAGGTCGAAGAACACGCCTTTATCCAGTCCGCTCCGGTCGATGCCCTTGAGGAACTGCTTGGGCATGATCACGTCGGTGTCGACGTTCGAGGCAAGGATGGGTGCGGCTTTTCCGGTCACGCTGTCAAAGGGTTGCATGGTTCAAGCCTCCTCGGTCAACAGGCGTACGTCCGTCAGGCGGCCCCGGATCGCTGCGGCGGCAACCATCGCAGGACTCATCAGATGGGTGCGAGCGCCCGCCCCCTGGCGCCCCTCGAAATTCCGGTTGGTACTGGAGGCGCAGCGATTCCCCGGAGCGAGCACGTCATCGTTCATTGCAAGGCACATGGAGCATCCGGATTGACGCCATTCGAAACCGGCATCGAGGAAGACCTTGGCCAGTCCTTCCTGCTCCGCCTGGGCACGTACCGAAGTCGATCCGGGAACGATCATCGCTCGTACCGTCGCAGCGACTTTCCGGCCCTTCACCACGCGAGCGACGTCGCGCAAGTCTTCAATGCGCGCATTGGTGCACGAACCGATGAACGCATGGCTGATCGTCACGTCACTCAACGCCATGCCCGGCTCCAGGCCCATGTAGGCCAGGGCGCGCTGCATGCCCTGGCGCAGGATCGGATCGGCGACGGCCTTGGGGTCTGGCACGGTCCCACCCACGGGCAACACCTGGTCCGGACTGGTTCCCCAGGTCACCATCGGCTCCAGGGCGCTGACGTCCAACCGGACTTCATTGTCGAACACCGCGCCTTCATCGGTGAACAGTTCGCGCCACTTATCTTGAGCGGCATCCCATAGCTCGCCCTGAGGAGCACGTGGCCTGCCTTTGAGATAGGCATAGACCTTCTCGTCGGGCGCCATGAATGCACCCCGTGCGCCCGCCTCGACGGCCATGTTGCAGATGGTCATCCGGGCTTCGACGCTCAGTGAGCGAATCACCGGGCCGGCGAATTCGATGGCGTAACCGGTCGCACCGGACGCCCCGATCTTCTCGATCAACGCCATGATGATGTCCTTGGAGGTGATGCCCACGCCCAGCTTGCCGGTGACCGTGACACGCATGGTCTTGAGCCGCTTGTAAACCAGCGTCTGCGTCGCCAGCAGGTGTTCGATCTCGGAAGTGCCGATACCAAAACCGAAGGCCCCCAGGGCCCCATAGGTGGTGGTATGGCTGTCGCCAGCGGCCACCACCATGCCGGGCAAGATGAAGCCCTGCTCAGGGGCCACCACATGCTCGATGCCCTGGCGTTTATCCAGCACGTCGAACAACTCGATACCGAAGTCCCGGCAGTTCTTTTCGAAATAAGAGACCTGCAAGGCACCGCCCGAATCGGGCATGGTGGCGATACGATCGGGGGCGGTCGGGTTGACATGGTCGACCACCGCCAGCGTCGCCCCCGGACGCCAAACGCTGCGCTTGGCTTCACGAAGCCCGCTGAAGGCTTGCGGGCTTGTGTATTCGTTGGCCACCTGCCGGTCGACGTAGAGCAAGACATGCCCCTCATCGTCCAGGGTACAGACTGTATGGCTGTCGATATGTTTCTGATAAAGCGTGCGAGGGCCGGTCATGGTGGTGGGCTCTTCTGTCATGCGGGATCGGAGTTGATCCCCAGCATAGGCCCAATGAAATCCCCATCAATGGCCTCGGAGTAATGGTGCGGAACACGATTCGTGAATAATGGGCCGCGTCGATCTCGGAGCCGGCATGCCCACTCAGCCTGTTCTACTGGAGCGGTAACGGATTGGCCCATCGATGACAGCCCCCAGGAGCAAGGGTCCTTGGAGCGGCCACTGTCGTGGCCTGAGGCTTTTCTGTTGAATAGCCCCCATGCTTAGCCCCGTCCGTCCCTGGCGGGGCTTGAGCAACACATACTCGCTTTGGGTAGATTGCACCCGTGCACATTGCGGGCCGTATTCAAGCTTCAGGCAAAGGAAAGTCAGCCCCACGGGAAACGCGTTCCCAAGTGCGAAACTCGGTCTGCATGGCCGAGAGTTTATCCATTGCGACATCAACGGCCCGGTTCCCCAGCAACAGACGCTGGGGGGGCTGCGCCGCGGTGACCGCCGAGTAGATCGCCGCAGCCGCGCGAGCCGGGTCGCCTTCCTGCCGGCCTATGGAAGCGTCATAGGCGCGACGCGCCTGCCCGGCGGTGGCATCGTAATCGGCGATGGACTCGCTGACCTGGGTGGCCGAACCGGCCCATTCGGTGCGAAACGCACTGGGCTCGACCGTCATGACACCGATACCCAACGGCTCGACCTCGGCACGCAAGGTTTCCGACAACCCCTCCAGTGCGAACTTGCTCGCGCAGTAATAACCCACTGCTGGAAAGCCGGCCAGGCCCCCGATGGAGGTCAGGTTTACAATCATGCCTCGGCCTCGCTGGCGCATGCCGGGAAGTACGGCGTGGATCATGTTGGCGGAGCCAAAGAAATTGACCTCGAACAGCCGCCGCGCCGACTGCGGGTCAGTCTCCTCGACGGCGGCGAAATAGCCGATGCCGGCGTTGTTGACCAGCACATCCACCGATCCGAACAGGCGCTCGGCTTGCGCCACGACGGCCTTGGCCTGCTCGGCATCGGTGACATCCAGCGGCAGTATCAGGGCCTCGCCAAGGTCGGCAAGATCCCGTACCTGCTCGGCGTTGCGAGCGGTGACGATCACACGCTCGCCGCGTTCCAGCAGATGAGTTGCGATGAATCGGCCGAAACCGGTGGAACAACCGGTCACCAGCCACGAGTGCTGCTTGCTCATGGTCCGTATCTCCTGTGAATGGTCGGGTTTCAGGATCCAGCCGGATCGGGCTGCTGCCCGAAGGCGCGGATCTCGGGGGCCTCGCTGCAGAGCGAGTCGAGCTCTTTCATGAAGGCCTTCACATAGGGCGTCTGCATATGGCCGTCGAAGTCGGCGGGCGAGCGCCAGTCTTCGTAGACGAACCAGCGCTCGGCGGAATCGGCGGCCCGGTAGATCTCGTAACGAACGCAGCCAGGTTCCTGCCGGGTGGGGCCGACCAACGCCAGGAGGCGTTGGCCCAGCACCTCGCCCTGCCCAGGCCGAGCGTTGAAGAAAGCCACATTGGTCAACATGCTCATGATGTTCTCCTGTATGACAGTGGATCGATCAACCCGCGGTGACGGTCATGCCGCCGTCGGCCATGACCACCGAACCGACGATGAAACTTGCGCGGTCCGAGGCGAGAAAAGCGACGACTTCAGCGATTTCCTCTGGCTGCGCGGCACGACCGATGGGCGCGGCCTCGCCATGCTGGGCCAGGAAACCCGGGCCGTCTTCGACCACGTCGTTGAGGATGTTGGTCACCACGTCGCCGACGCCCACCGCGTTGACACGAATGCCATGCTCGATCGCTTCCAGGGCCAGGGTGCGGGTCAGCTGGGCCAAGGCACCTTTCGAGGCGGTATAGGCGGCAATGGTCGGGAAGGCGAAATAGGAGGCATAGGACGCGATGTTGACGATGGCGCCGGCCTTGTTGGGCATCATTGCCTTGACCGCTTCGCGGCAATGCAGGAAGGCCGCAGTGGCGTTGACCGCCTGGATGTGCTCCCAGTCTTCACGGGTCATGTCGATGACCAGTTTGTTGATGATGATCCCGGCGTTATTGACCAGGATGTCCAGCCGGCCGAACTGCTCGACGGCCAGCCCGACCGCGCGCTCGGCCGCGCCATCTTCGGTAATGTCGGCCACCAGCGGCACCAGTCCGGGACGGGCCAGCGCCTCGACGGCGGGGTTTCGGTCCTCGGCGACGACCTTGGCGCCACGGGCATGCAGCAGTAACGCGATAGCCTTGCCGATGCCGCTGGCGGCACCGGTGACCAGCGCGACCTTGCCTTCGACTTCGTTGGGAAAATGCTGCTTGATATCGCTCATGATTGCTCTCCTGCGTTGCGAGCCGAGGAGACATTCATCGGCTCGGCGCCTGTGAGGCGCTGTCGTTATCGACGGCTTCACTGTCTCGCAACGGGCCGATCCAGGCTTTTGCAGGCTTGCCGAGGCTGTCGGGATCTTGCGCCGAGGTGAACGACGCAGCCTCGCGGCCATCGATCGCAGTGGCTTGTCGGAAAAATCCGGATAACATTCAAGAAAACGTTCGAGCGATTAGAAATGATTTCAGACCCAGGCACGCCAACCCTCGACCAGCTTCGGGTATTCCTGACCGTGGTGGACGTCGGCAGCTTCGCCGGTGCCGCCCGCAAGCTGCATCGGGCCACGTCGGTGGTGAGCTACTCCATCGCCAACCTGGAAATGCAGCTCGGCGTAAGCCTGTTCGACCGCAAGACCACCCGCAAACCCCAGTTGACCGATGCCGGGCGCACGGTACTGGCCGAGGCGCGCACCATCTACAACGGTATCGACGGCCTGCGGGCCAAGGTGCGTGGATTGCTCCATGGGCTGGAAGCCGAGGTGCATCTGGTCCTCGATGTGATGCTGCCCAGCGAGCGTGTGGTGGACGCGCTCAAGGCCTTTCGCGAGCGCTTCCCGACCGTGTCGCTGCACTTGCACGTCGAGGCCTTGGGCGCGGTGACGCAACGGGTGCTGGACCGGACGGCCACGTTGGGCGTGAGCGGCCCCTTGACCCATAACCTCGACGGCATCGAACGCATCGGCGTGGGCAAGGTGGCTTTGATTCCGGTCGCCGCTCCCGACCATCCCTTGGCCCAATCGGCCCCCCATGCGCCGGGTGCCGGGCGCGCCCATGTGCAATTGGTCCTCACCGACCGCTCCAGCCTGACCAAGGACCAGGAGTTCGCGGTCATCGGCACCCGCACCTGGCGACTGGCCGACCTGGGGGCCAAGCACACGCTGCTGCGCGAAGGCATCGGCTGGGGCAACATGCCCATCGACAGGGTGAGCGACGACCTGGCCAGCGGCCGTCTGGTGCACCTCGACCTGCCCGACTGCCAAGGCGGCGATTATGGCTTTGACGTCGTCTACCGCACCGACATGCCCCCGGGCCCCGCGGCCAGCTGGCTGATCGAGCGCTTCAAGGCACAGGCGACCGATCTCTGATCGTTCGAGAAAATCGAACCTGAACGTCGAAAGCAACTGGCTTTTCATGACGGTGGTGCCGTGAGACAAATGCTCCAGGCCTGCCGTCCGGCACGCCCCGCCTTCGCCTTGAGACGAGTGATGACCATGATGACTGCCGAGCGGCTGCTGCACCTGCATTTCGAGTTGTTTGTGGATGACCATGAGCGCTGGAAGAACCTGATCGCCGATGACCTGGTATGGGAGCTGCCGTTTGCCCCTGCCCTCGGCCATCCGGCGCGGCTCGAGGGGCGCGATCAGGTATTGGGCCATGTCGGCTGGTTCGTCGGCGCGGTGCAGGACTTTCTCTTTTACGACCTTCGTATCCAACCGAGTACGAACCCTCTGGAGGCCGTCGCGCAAGTCAAGGCCAAGGGAACGATCAAGCACACCGGACGCCTTTATGAACAGGATTACGTGCTGTTCGTACGGGTGGAAAACGGCAAGCTGGCGTTCATCCGCGAATACTTCGACCCTGTACGGGCCGCCCTCGCCCTCGACGCCCCCATACCGGCCCTGGCGAACTGAGTCGACGGACACTCTTGCTCCGGCAGGCCATTGCTGCGTTACCCTATCGGTGCCGCCCTTGTCCGAGAGTGTCGCCCATGGAGCCTTTTGTGCACCCGCCTGAAGATACCGACCTGGCCGCCAGCGATGCCCAGCGCATCATGGCCGAGTCCATGCCGCAACATTTGCCGGGAACGGCGCAGGCACTGCCATCGCACCCGGCCATGCAGGATGTGGTGGTGCAGCTGTTCAGCCATCACAGCATCGTCGAGCCGATACTGGTGCCCGCCGTTGTGGAGCCGCTGCTGGTGTGGGTACTGGCGGGGCGGGCCAGGGTCGAGGAGCGCGCGCTCGGCGGCGCGTGGGAAGCCGCCCTCGTGGAGGCCGGCGACTTCTTCCTCACCAATACCCGCGATCCCTACGAAATGCGCTGGCAGACAGTGGAATGCGACACCTTCGAAGTGATGCACCTGTACCTGGGCCTGTCGCTGATCGATCAGGCTGCCCGCGATGTCCTGGGGGACCATCCCGATCCGGTGAGTTTCCTGGACATCTCCGGGGCCCGGGATGAGCGGGTGGACTTCATCCTCGATCAGTTGCGCATCGAACTCACCGAGCAACGCCAGCCCAGCCCGTTGTTCGTCCACAGCCTGGCCCAGGCCCTGGCCGTGCACCTGATCCGTCGATACCGCGATCCGCACGGCGACAACCGACGCAGCGGCGCCTTGCAAGCTTACAAGTTGCGTCGCGTCCTGGCGGTCATGAACGAGGGCCTGGCCGAAGACTTCAACCTCGCGCAACTGGCCCGGATCGCCGAATTGAGCGAGTACCACTTCAGCCGGGTCTTCAAGCGCGCGACGGGACTGTCGCCCTCGCAGTACTTCATCCGCCTGCGGATGAGTCGGGCCCGGCAACTGCTGCTCGAAACCGATCGCAGCATCATCGATATCGGGCTGGAGGTGGGCTATTGCAGCCCAAGCCATTTCTCCCAGGTCTTCCGGCGCGAGGTGGGGGTCACGCCCAGCACTTACCGCCAGGCATGAGCGGCCCTACAGGTTCTGCGGCTTGAAGCGCTCGCTCAGGTCGAGCATCGGGCCCGCTACGCGAAAACGACCCTGCCCATAGTAATGCAAGGTGGCCGGCTCGCTCACCGTGGCAGCGACGTGCCCCTTCACCACTTCCCAGATGAACAGACCGTACTCGTCGATCTGGCGATCATCGGCCAGGCGACATTCGAAACTGGCATAACATTCCTGGATCAACGGCGCCTGTACATGGTGGGCCGGCGCCGCGGTCAGCCCGTACGCCTCGAACTTGTCCAGCGAATGCCCCGAGCTGTTGCCCACCGCGACGACCGCATCGACCATGTCCGCGGTGGGCACGTTGATCACGCATTCGCGGCTGCGGCGGATCAGTTCGTAACTGTGGTTGCCTGCCCAGATGTAACAGCCGAAAAGCGCGGGACTGAATTGCATCATCATGTGCCAACCCATGGTCATGATGTTGGTTTCGCCCCGCCAGCCGGATGTGACCAGCACGATGGGGCCGGTCTCGAGATGACGACGGGTCTCGACCACGGGAAAGTCGGTCTTTTCATAACGCTGCATGGCAATGTCCTCCGATGGAAACCGGAGGCCAGCTTCTCGCACTTGCGAGCGGCGGTCTGTCGGAAGACTGTCGAGGGTGTCGGGAAATTGCGCATGAAAAAACCGGGCGTCTGCCCGGTTCGATTCATTGCCGCCACGGACCTATCGACTGGCGTCGAGTACCAGCTTGCCACGTATGTGCCGCTCCTTGCTCTGGCGCAGCGCGTCCTCGGCCTGGGACAAGGGCAGCACCTGGACCTCGATCACCAGCTCACCGGATTCGAACAACGAGGCAATGTGCTGGAGCTGCGCACCGTCGGAGCGTGTGGCGAAATGCTTGCCGCAGGCCCCGGCGGCTTCGGCCAGGCTGGCGTCGGGCGGGCTCACCGGGGAGACCAATACACCGCCGGGCTTGAGCACCGACCAGGAACGCACCTGGGTATCGCCACCGACCAGATCCAGCACCACATCGACCCGGTCCACGACAGACTCGAACGGAGCCTGGTTGTAATCGATCACCTGCGCGGCACCCAGTGCTTGCAAGTAGTCATGGTTGTACGCCGAGGCGGTGGCGATAACGGTGGCGCCGGCCATACGCGCCATCTGCACCGCCATGCTGCCGACACCGCCCGCCGCGCCGTGGATCAGCACGCGCTGGCCGGCCTTGATCCGTGCATGCTCATGGAGGGCCTGCCAGGCAGTCAACGCGACCGCCGGAACACCACTGGCTTGCAACGCCGTCAGGCGATTGGGCCGATGCGCAAGACGCTCCGCGCTGGCGACCACCTCGGTGGCATACCCGCCAACGATATTGATGAAACCGAACACCTCGTCGCCGACAGCCAGGCCACTGACGTTTTCCCCTACCGCCGCGACGCGACCGGCCACCTCGACGCCTGGCGTATAGGGCAACTGCAGTGGAATGAACGCCTTCATGGCACCGGAAAGGACCTTCCAATCGACCGGGTTCACGCCGCTGCCGGCCACTTCGATCAACACCTCACCCTGGCCTGGAACCGGCGAGGCCAACTCCTCGAACGACAAACCTTCAACCGGGCCGTACTGTGCTACGCGAATCGCTTTCATCTCTCACCTCGTAAAAAAGGAAATGGCGAGCCGGCGGCAGGCCGGCCCAGGGTCAGGCGCGGCGCGCATCCAGGCTGAAGCGGCCGGCGCCAAAGGCAACTACCTGCAACAGGCCACCGGCCATGGCGATGTTCTTGAAGAAGTGGATGAACTGATTCTGGTCGCCAAGCTGGTTATGGAACGCCAGCGCGGTGGCGACGCTGAACAGGGCCAGACCGGCCGCGACCAGGCGTGTGCGGTAGCCCAGAATCAGGGCAACACCGCCGACCACTTCCACCAGGATGGCGATTGCCAGGGCCAGGCTCGGGAACGGTAGGCCGACCGATTCGATATAAGCGACCATGCCCGCCGATGCGCCGATCTTGGAGACGCCGGAGAGCAGGAAGATGGCGCTCAGCAAGATGCGCCCGGCGAATGCAGCGGATGAAGACAACGAGGCGGCAGGGCCGAAAGCGGTGTTGGTGACGGTGCTGGACGATACGTTGGGGTGAGTCATGGTGGTTTCCTCTTGAAGGGCTCACCACCTTTGGTGAGCCGCAATGAGGTGAATTCTGCGCGCAACTCACTTACCTAAAAAGCCAGCTAATTTCGATCAAATCGTTCTATTAAATAGAAAAGCCGAGCGTCGGTTGAAGTATTGGAAAATACCCATGAACCGGTTGCCCTTGCGGTTCGTTTCCAGTCGGAGCCGATTGTTCGTCGCCATTGAATTCACCTGGCAACTTCACACGGTTTATCTCCTGCTCCCAAACCAGAACAATGCCCTCCATCCCCGCCAGGCACGCCGCCCCGTCCAGAGCGGAGCCTGTGACTCATCAGCCCCGCAACTGCGCAAGGGACTCCCCATGACCATAGAGAATTCATCGACGTTGCGCTCCGCCCTGGCCGCCGTGAACCTGCGGGCCGACCGCTTCGAACCTTATCTGTACGCCCTGCTGCGCACGGTATTCGCCATCGTCCTGTTCACCCACGGACTGCCGAAGGCGCTGCGCACGTCCCACGGGTCGATGGCCGATCCCATGGCCGGGTCGATCAACCTCATCCAGAACGTCATGGGCCTGCCCTTCGCTGCGCAGCTCGCGTTTCTGGTCATGTTGTTGGAAACCGTTGGCGCCCTGATGCTGGCGGTGGGGCTCGCCACGAGGCTGGTGGCCCTGCTGATCGCAATCCAGATGCTTGCCATCAGCTATGCGCTCGGACCGACCTGGCCCTGGATAGACCGGGGCATCGAGTTTCCGGTATTGATGGGTTTCCTGGCGCTCTACATCGTTGCGCGTGGTGGCGGCGCGCACTCAGTGGACACACGCCTGGGGGCCGGCTGAGGTGGCGCGAGCGGGCGTCGCGCTCCTCAGTCAGGCATTTCAAGGGCGGTGTGCAATCATGCGATCCACTTGCGATCACCGGTAAAGCAAATGGTCAGCCACCGCGTCGCGTCGGCCTGACCCAACCTGGCAGAGATCTGCTCACGGATCGCGTCCAGTTGCCCTACGGTTTGCAACCGGTAATCCGCCGGGAGCACGATGTGGATCTCGATAAAGCGCGCCCGCCCGTGCTTCTGGACATAGGACACATAGTCCTCGAAGCCGTGTTCCACCGTGGCCGCGTCCATCACCTGGCGCACCGTATCGTCAAGGTGATCCGGTGCGATACCCAATACATCGCGCAAAGCCGGGCGCAGGATCTTGAAGGCCGGTGCCAGCATGCTCAGCGCCAGCAGGATCAGGATCAACGGGTCGACATACATCGCCCACTGCCCGTAACCCTGGGACTTGAGCAACAGAGCGACCAGGAAACTGACCAGCAGGCCCACCGAAAGCATCGCGTCGACCAGCCAACTGATGTTGTCGAACTGGATGAGCGATGACTTGAGCGTTCGATTGCGGTAGCGAACGTAGAAGAAATAGCCGAACTCGACGACGGTGAACACCGCGGCATAGATGATCACCATGCCCAGCTCGATTTCACGGCCACCGTTGATGATGCCGGACACGCCATTGAGGAAGGCATAGATGGCGATCAGCAGCAGGAAACTGCCTTCGATCAGCAGGACCATGGGCTCCAGATGCCAGAATCCGAACTGGAAGCGGTGGTTGCTTTCCTTGGCGATCAACCTGGCCGTGATCAGCATCAGTACCTTGATGAAGGTAGCGACCAACGAGAAAAAACCATCGAACAGGATGGATTGGGCACCCGTTATGAAACCGGTGCAGATCCCGGCAATCGCCACGGCGAACATCAGGAAAGTGGATTGTTTGAGCAGCGACTGCTCACCTCGGTTACTCACGTAGCTTACCTCTGACAACATTCGAATCGATGCACAGCACGATCGATTTCCGGGCGACAGTCTACTTCATCGCCCTGGCAAGGAGCCTTTGAAGACGCCCACCTTCGGCATTTTAAGAATCGTCCTATGCCGGGCCGACACTCGAATCGAGGGCCGGCGGGCATGGCCGTCGCACGTGTCAGGCCCGCCAGCGCGTGCCCCATGCCAGGCTCCCGAGGCCACGCTTTCGGAATCGTCTGATACCCGTGCGGCTCGCGCCTCGCTAGGTTGGCTGGATGAAATTGAAGAACTACCTTCACCAGATCAACCCCCTCCTCTCCACTCCCAATGCCGCCCGACGCCTGCTGCGCATCTTTGGCGTGGTGCTGCTCGTGGGCATACTCAGTGGTGTCTACAGTTTTCTGCTGCTGACGTTCAATGCCGAGGTATCGCGCAGGCGCAGCCACATGAGCAGCGCCATCGCCGAGGCCCATACGTTCTTCACGACCCGTGGGGCATTGCTGGAGAGCCTGAGCCTGTCGGCCATCCGCAAGCCCGAGGGGGTGAAGCCACAGGTGTCGCCCGAGGAGATCCACCTGCTGCTGGGCAACGCACAAGGCAAGCAATGGAGCATCTGGTTGACCGAGCGGGTCAGGGACTACCTGACCAGCAGACAAGTGAACCTGCTCTATGTCAGCAGCGGCAACGATGTGCGAGTGAAGCGGCTTTACACGGCGACCCCTGCCGTGGGCGATTTTCCCTCGGCGATGCTGGACCGCTTGCAAGCGTTGAAAGGTGACAACAGGGCCTCGGTCAATGAGCTCTGGCTGACCAATCAGTCGAGCAGTCATTCGCAGCTGTACATGTTCATTCGTCTCGATCGGCGCGACCTCGACTCCGGCTGGCTGGGGCTGGAAATGGACGGTCGCGAGGTGTCCCACGCCCTGGACGACAGGAGCGCCGGGCAATTCATGATGTTCAATCCCGACGGCATGCTGGTATTCAGCAACAGCCAGCCGGCGCAACTCAGCCAGAACCTGTTGCAGGTGCAACGGCAGAATTTCTTCGGCTTCGTCGGCGATGCCTGGCTACCCGACCACCTGGTCATGCGCAAGCAGCTCAAGTCCTCCGACTGGCAGCTGGTGTACTCCATCGACTTGCGAGACGTCCTCCTGGCGCTATGGCCCCGCCTCGTGGGTGCCCTGCTGTTCTGCCTGTTCAGCATCAGCCTGGTGTGGATACTGATTCGCCGCCTCGAACATCGCTTCATCGCGCCGACCATCAGCCGCATCCAGGCCCTGGTGGAAAGCGAGCTGTTCAGCAGCGATGTGATCCAGACGGCCCCTGTGGCCCTGTGCGTGCTGCGCCGCGCCAATGGCCAGGTGGTCCTGGAGAACACCCTGTCGCAGCAGTGGCTGGGGCAAAGCGGCGAACGCGAGCGCCTGAGCCCTCGATGGATCTACCGGGCCTTCGACGCCATGGACCCGCAGGTCACCGACTACTTCGAGGCGGCCGACGGACGCCACCTGTACCTGAGTTGCGCCCCCACCCGCTACAAAGGCGAAGACGTGCTGCTTTGCGCGTTCAGCGATATCAGCACCCGCACGCAGATCGAAGAAGCCCTGGAGCAGGCACGACAGCTGGCCGACGCCGCCAATGAAGCCAAGACCCTGTTCCTGGCGACGATGAGCCATGAGATCCGCACCCCGTTGTACGGCGTGCTCGGGACACTGGAATTACTGGCGCGAACCGAACTGGATGCCCAGCAGACCGACTACCTTCGCACCATCGAGAGCTCTTCGGCGACATTGCTGCAATTGATCTGCGATGTCCTGGACGTCTCCAAGATCGAGGCAGGGCAACTGGCCCTGGAGCTCACCGAGTTCAGCGTGCTGGACCTGATTCACGAGGCGACCCAGGGCTATGCGGCCGCAGCCCATGGCAAAGGGCTGGACTTGTATGCCGTCATCGATCCGAAGGTACCTGAGCGGGTCATCGGCGACGTCTCCAGAATCCGTCAGATCCTCTACAACCTGTTGAACAATGCAGTCAAATTCACCGATGCAGGCCGAATCGTACTGCGAGTCAAGCTGGCTGGGCGGGACGGTGAGCGGGTCAGCCTGTTCTGGCAGGTTTCCGACACGGGCAAGGGAATAACCCAGGAAGACCAGTCGCGCATTTTCGAACCCTTCTACCAGACCCGCGGCCACACCAACGTGATCGCCGGTACCGGGTTGGGCCTGCCCATCTGCCAGCGTCTCACGCATCTGATGAATGGCAGTATCCGCGTGGTCAGCGAGCCCGGGCTGGGCAGCAGTTTTTCCCTGACCCTCTCGCTCGAACAGCCCATGGCGCCCGCGCCGGCGAGCAGCGTCCCGCCTCTGCTGCCGAAAGTGGTCTTCGTGGTTTCCCCCATCCGTGAACTGGCCGAGACCATGAGTGGCTGGTTGCGTCGCTGGGGCGCACGTGCGCAACTCGATCGCCCTGCCCCGGGCGCTCCGACCCAGGGAGCCGTGCTGCTCGAGCTGCACCCGGGTTCCTTCGAACAACGCCTGGCCCCGCAATGGACCGGGTCGCTGGTGATGGCGACCGGCGACGGCTATAACGACCCCCAGCAGGCTGCCGACGGCTGGGTGGTGAACATCAATCACCTGAACGCGATCCACCAGGCCGTCAGCCGCGCCCAGGGCCTGTGCGCCATCGAACCTGCGCATGACATCTGGCCGCGGCACCTGAAAAAACTGCATCTGCATATCCTGGTGGTGGAAGACAACGTCATCAACCAGTTGATCCTGCATGACCAATTGCAGGAACTGGGTTGCACGGCGGAACTGGCCGGAAACGGTGAAGAAGCGTTGGCGATGTGGCGCCGGGGTCGGTTCGATGTCGTGCTGAGCGACGTCAACATGCCCCGCATAAACGGCTATGAACTGGCTCGCGAGCTACGCCGCCTTGGCTGCGAAGTACCGATCATCGGCGCTACCGCCAATGCCATGCGCGGCGAAGAAGCACTGTGCCTGGCCGCAGGCATGAACCACTGCCTGGTCAAGCCTTTCACCCTGCAGGCCCTGCATAACCAACTGGCGCCCTACGAAAGAACCCCCTCATGAAACCCATCAGCGTACTGGTCGTCGAAGACCACCCATTCCAGCAGGTGTATCTGCAGAACCTCTTCAGCGAGCTGGGGGATTTCGACCTGCAATTCGCCCAGGAAGGCAGCGCGGCGCTGGATTGCCTGAAAAAGCGTGATTTCGATCTGGTCCTGACCGATCTGTTGATGCCCGGCATGGACGGCATCCAGTTCATCCAGGGACTGGCCGCCTCCGGCGCCCGGCCCGCGCTGGCGATCATGAGTGTGGCGTCCAGACGAATGCTCACGAGCGCAAGCCTGGCCGCCCGTAACCTGGGCGTCAAAGTCATAGGGCTGATATCCAAGCCGGTCAAGCTCGCCGCATTGCGCAATCTCACCGATCAACTGGGCGGCCTGCGCCAGGCTGACCTGCCCCTTCCCGGCCCGCAGATCGACCACCTGGCCATCAGCAATGCACTGGAGAGCGGCGAGTTGCGCGCCTGGTTCCAACCCAAGAAGTCCCTGGCCAACGGGCGGATCGTGGCCGCCGAAGCGTTGGTGCGCTGGGTTCATCCCGAGCATGGGCTTCTGCTGCCCGGGGTTTTCCTGCCGGCACTCAAGGCGTTCGACCTGGAAGAATGCCTGCTCTGGCACATCCTGGAGCAAGCGATCGTCGCTCAGAACCAATGGTGCAGCCAGGGCTATGCCATCCCGGTGTCGATCAACCTGCCCACGCATCTGCTCAACAGCCCGGACCTGGCGGACCGGATCCTCGCGTTCGTCCTCGAGCACCAGGGTGTTCCGGCGATGATCTGCTTCGAGTTGATGGAGTGCTCCATGCCCGAAGACATCAGCAACTTCTACGCCGGTGCATGCCGGTTGCGCATGAAGGGGTTTGGCCTTTCCCAGGACGACTTCGGCCAGGGCTACAGCTCGTATATGAACCTGGTCTCGACACCGTTCACCGAGTTGAAGATCGATCGGGCGCTGGTGCACGGCTGTACCACCAATGAAGAACTGACCCAGGCCCTGACCAGCATCGTCGCGCTCGGCCGCCAGCTGGGCCTGACGGTCGTGGCCGAAGGGGTTGAAACGGCGCAGGAGCTGGCGCTATTGCGTAGAATCAACTGCACCCAGGTGCAGGGTTTCCTGATCTCCCATGCCGTGTCGTCCAGCGAGTTCCAGCAATTGCTGACTCAGGATGGGCCGGCCTTGGTCGACTGACGACTGGAAATCCATTTTCATTTTGTCCAAGGTCGCGCGGTGCGCAACGTTTCCGAGCGTCCTTCAAAGGTTGGCCCAATGACCCATTCCGATGATCTTCTACAGAAACTGACCAGCAGCTCCTTGAAGATGAACAAAGGGCTGATCGTGCTGGGCGGTCTGGCGTCGCTATTGATCGGTCTCAGTGCCTGGGGCTTGAACCGAATGATCGAGGAGCAGCGCGACACCGTTCGGTTTCACTTCGCCAGGCTGATGGAAAACATCGGCGAACAGGACGCCTTCCTCGATGCGATTGCCCGGCAAAGCGCCAAAGGCCTGCCGCTGGATACCGGGCAGTTCCGGATGTTTGTCGAAGAGCCGTTGCCGGATGAAGGCGATGGCATCTACAAAGGCCAGGAACTGTCTTTCTCCCTGCCCTTCAGCGTGAAGATCAACCCGGCCACCATCGAGCCGGGGGAACGCCACCGGGTCTTCGGCCTGGGTGCCCATTTGGCCAGCTACTACAGCGCCTTCTGGTCGGCGTCGTATTACCAGTCGCCGCAAGTGTTCCTGTTCAACATGCCGGACAACTTCGATATCGCCGTGCCCGCTGCCGGCCGCCTGCGCGGCGTCGGCCAGATCCAGGGCGGCACCTACCAGCAGGTCATGAACCAGATATTGCAACGGCTGCATGAGGACAACCCTCGGCCTGCGGACAGTCGCGTGCACTGGGTGCGCTATAGCGCCGAAACGGACAACAGCGCCCCGCCGACCGTCCTGGCCTACATCAACATCGACATGCCGGCCACCCAGCTGGGTATCCGGGGTGCCAGCCCCTGGGTGGTGGTGGCTTCGCTGCTGAACCTGAACCAGCTCAACGAGATCGAGCGCATCATGGAGTGGTCGATCTACGATCGCTTCAGCCTGGTAGCCCCCAACGGTGCCCTGCTGGTAGGCGCCGAAAAGCCTGGGCAAGACCTCAAGGACGGGCTCAACTTTCGTCTCGATGGCCTGGTGCTCAAGATTTCCAGCGACGGGCAACAGCCCTGGACAGCCGTCTATGTGGTCGGCTTCAAGAGCTTCATCGACTATGCCTGGTGGCCCTTGCTGGGCATGTTGACGCTGATGCTCGCGAGCATCGGCGGTGGCTGGGCTTTCAACCGGTGGTACAAGACTCGCGTGGTCTTGCCCGCCCATGAGGCCCACCAGAGCATCGCCGAAAGCGAGGCCTTCAGTCGCGCGATCATCGACAGCGCTCCCACCGGCCTGTGCGTGATACGTCGCAGCGATCACAAGATCCTCCTGCAGAACCAGCGTCTTCAACAATGGCAGCCAAGTGACAAACTGATCGCCGCACTCGAGCAGAGGCAACTGCTCACCCGTGCGGGCCAGACGGAGCTGCAGATCGACGGTCGCCATCTGCAGGTGGGTTTCGTCGGGGCTCGCTATCACGGGCAGGAGGTCTGGATCTGCGCATTCAACGACGTGACCCGCCACATCGAGGATGCCGCGGCGCTGGAACAGGCACTGCACGCCGCCGATTCCGCCAATGCGGCAAAAACCCGTTTCCTGGCGACCATGAGCCATGAGATTCGCACGCCTTTATACGGCGTACTGGGCACGCTGGAACTCCTGGGCCTGACTGAGCTGGCCCCCCGCCAGCAGGAATACCTGCGCACGATCCAGCGCTCGTCGGCCACCTTGTTCCAACTGATCAGCGACGTACTGGATGTATCGAAGATCGAAGCCGGGCAGATGACCATCGAGGCCCAGGACTTCTGCCCGCTGGAACTGACCGAAGAGACCCTGCGGGCCTACAGCGCTTTCGCCCAGGCCAAGGGCTTGCAGCTTTACGCCTGTATCGACCCCGCCGTTCCCGACCAGGTGCGGGGCGATCCGCTGCGGATCCGCCAGATCCTCAACAACCTGGTGAGCAACGCGATCAAGTTCACCGACAACGGACGCGTCGTACTGAGGTTGCGAGTCCTGGACAAGAATGCCGACGTCGCCAGCCTGCTGTGGCAGGTCAGCGACTCCGGCATCGGCATCTCCCAAGCGCAACAGGCCCAGCTGTTCGACCCTTTCTACCAGGTTCGCGATGCGTCCAGCGAAGCGGGCGCCGGCCTGGGCCTGGCGATCTGCCGATGGTTATGCGAACTGATGGCCGGCGAGCTGAAAGTGGTGAGCGAACCCGGGCTCGGCAGCAGTTTTTCATTGCAACTCAAGCTTGCCTGCGGCCAAGGCCATCTGGGCGACTGCCCGCAATTCGATCCGCACACCCCGCCCGTCTATGTACAGGCACCCACGCCTGAACTGGCGCAGCATGTCTGCAACTGGCTCGAACGACTAGGCCAGGAAACCCGTATCGTCAACCCGGAACAGCCGCCGTGCGCATCATCGCTGTTGCTCGATGTACTGCCCTCGTCCCAGGAGTCCTCCTGGACTGGCCCGCGGATAATCGCCAGGGCCGCCGGTCCTAACCCGCCGGAGTACACCCGCGCCGGTTGGACCGTGGATGCGTACGACATCCGGGCGATGGCATGGGCAATACGTTTCGCCCAGCAGGGCACCGACTCACGGACATTCCCATCGACCATGGAGCCGCCACGACACCTGGACCTGAACATCCTGGTGGCCGAGGACAACCCGATCAACCGGGCGATCATCAAGGAGCAACTGCAGGCGCTGGGCTGCTCGGTAGTCGCCACGGCGAATGGCGAGCAGGCCCTGCATCAATGGTTGCCCGGCTCATTCGACCTGGTGCTGACCGATGTGAACATGCCGGTAATGAACGGCTATGAACTGGCCCAGGCACTGCGCAGGAACGAGCCGGACCTGCCGATCATCGGCGTGACCGCCAATGCCCTGCGCGACGAGGGAGAGCGCTGCGCTGCGGTCGGCATGAATGCCTGGCTGGTAAAGCCGCTCAACCTGCACATGCTGCGGACACAGCTGTTGAAACACTGCAAGCTCGCCGAGCCGCCCCCCTTCAGCCCGGCACCGCCTGCGGCCGACACGGTGCACAATGCCGACCGACCACAGCTGTCGCCGAAAATGCGGGACCTGTTCCTCAGCACGATGCAGCAGGATATCGACACGCTCAATGCCACGCTCCAAGGCAACGACACCGCCGCGGTAGCCCGGCAACTGCACAGCATGGCCGGGGCATTGGGCGCCGTGCAGGCGGCCGACCTGGCGCAAACCTGCATCGACCTGGAGAACCGGTTGGAGGGCCGGCACATGACACCTGACCTGGCCGGCGACATCGAGGCTATGCTTGGGCGATTGAGAGCGATGCTCGACGCACTGGCATGACGGTATGACTCAATAACGTATTAGGGATAGCCAACATGGCCACACTCAACGTCGTGATCGCGGATGATCACCCCATCGTATTGCTGGGCGTGCGTGAGCTGATAGAACGCGACGACCGCTTCCGGATCGTCGGTGAGGCGGTCTGTTCGAATGGACTGATAGAGCTTCTCAAACACCAGCCGGTCGACCTGGTGATCACGGACTTCAACATGCCGGCCGACTCACCCTACGGTGATGGACTCAAACTGGTGGAGTACCTGCGACGGCACTTCCCGGAGGTGAAAATCCTCCTGCTGACGATGATCTCCAACCCGCTGATCCTGACACGGCTCCATGAACTGGGCGTGGTCGGTGTCATCCAGAAGAACCAGTTGCAGGACGACATCCAGCTTGCGCTCACGGCCATCGCCCAGGGACGCCCTTTCAAGAGTGCAAGGCCCCTGGCCCATAGCGTGAGGGAGCAGAACGTCGCGCTGGATGAACGGCTGTCGAGGCTATCGCCCAAGGAGTTCGAGATTCTGCGCCTGTTCGTCTCGGGGCTGAGCGTCACTGCCATCGCAAAAAGCCAGTCCAGGAGCGCGAAGACCGTCAGCACCCAGAAAATCGCCGCCATGCGTAAACTTGAAGTTTCCAGCGACCAGGATCTGCTGACGTATTGCCTGGAGAACAATATCTTCAGTTGAACAACTCTCTTCGCGCCTACTTGTCATTTCTATAACTTTCAACTTTCGCGCGCCCTCCTCCAACATTCATACATTGACGGTCTGTGCATGAGGCGCAGGCCCGTTCATCGCTCTAAACGCTCCGCCCACAACTAGCCCATTGACATCAATCAGAATTGTCTGATGGCCCGTGCCCCGGCAAAAAACTAAATTGGCCCGGCGTTTAGAACGCAACTTATCTCCGACATATGGATATTTAAATGAAGAACATATCGCTGACACTGCTGACACTTTCAATGCTCGCCGCCGCGGGTCAATCGTTTGCAGCTGATCCGGTAACGCCCACCCTGGCCGGCAGTGGCACTATCAATTTCAGCGGCATCATCAACAACGACGCCTGCTCCATCGAAAGTGCCGGCCTGAATAAAACCATCTCGGTGCCCATGGGTGAAGTGTCCATCAAGGACATGGGCACAGCAGCAGCACCCATCGGCAGCGGCAAGCTGAGCGCGGAAAACTTCGACATGAAGATCAACTGCAACGCCGGCACCAAGGTTGCGATGATTTTCGAACCGACCAAAGGCGCGGGCTCGGGCATCGTGACCGGCACCAAGGTCCTCAAGCTGACTGACGGTGTAGGCGCAGCCAAGAACATCGGTATCGCCCTGCTGAACGCCAATGGCGACCAGATCGACCTGAGCTCCCCAACTGCCGCCAGAATCGAAAACACCCTGCAGGACGGCAGCGCGACCCTGAAGTTCTCCGCTGCCTACGTCACTACTGCCGATCCGAAGACCGCCGTGGCCGGTCGCGGCGACGCCACCCTGCCGTTCACCCTGCAATACGAGTAAGGGCCGGACGGGGCTGATACTGCGCGGGACTTCAGGGTCCCGCCTTTTCTCAATTTCAGGCATCCAGTCATGTTCAACCGACACTTCCTATCGTTGTGCGTGGGTTTGCACTGCGCACTGCTTGCAGCACAGGCAAGCGCCGGCATCTCGCTGAGCGCGACCCGCCTGGTGTTCGACGCCGAGCACAAAGAGGTCAGCATCAAGGTACGTAACAATGGTGACGACCTGCTGATTCAATCCTGGATCGACGGCGAGACCGAGAAAGCGCCAGTCCCTTTTGCCGTGACACCGCCGCTGGCAAGGATCATGGCCAAGGAACAGCAACTGCTGCGGATTATCTATGAGGGCACCGGCATGCCAACCGACAAGGAATCGGTGGTATGGCTCAATGTCCAGGAAATCCCCCAGGCCGCCAAGACGCCGAACACGTTGCAACTGGCGGTACGCCAGCGCATCAAGGTGTTCTTCCGCCCTGTCGGCCTTGCGTCAGAAGCGTATCTGGCGCCTGAACAACTGTCGTGGCGACTGGGCGAGCAGCAAGGTCATGCGACATTGACGATAAGCAACCCGAGTCTCTATCACGTTTCATTGTCGGAAGTGGCCGTTCGTTCAGGCTCCAGCACTGAACACCCGGTGGACTCCATGATGATTGCGCCCGGCGAGACCAAAACGCTCCCTCTTAAACAGGCCACACATTCGAACTATTCGAGCGTCAACTTTTCAAGCATCAACGATTACGGTGCGCAAGTTCGCTATGCAGCGACTTTCACCGGTGCATCGGCCGTCAATGGAAAAGCAGTGCAATAACGATCGCCGTACTCACAGCAGTTCCCGACGCTCTCCGATTTCAATAACGAACCTTAACTTCTGTCGTCCGTAGCGATATAGGGCTGGGCATGTCTTTATTCCCACGCAGCAACTCCAACTCCCCGACAAAAACGACGTCGTCCATTAACTTTGGTCTTAACGCGTTATACCTGGCGATGTTGGCAGGCCTGACCCAGCTCGCAGAAGCTGGCGACCCGGCAGTTCAAGAACCCCTTCAAGTCAGCCAGTTCAATACCTCATTCCTGCAAGGCGCAGCGTCCTCCGTGGACCTGGATCTGCTGCTCTCGGCCAACAGCGTTTTGCCAGGAAATTATCGGGTGGACGTCTACAGCAACGACGTGCTGGTCGGCCGTCGCGATATCGATTTTCGGCGCGTTGAGAAAAGCGCAAAAGTGGAAGCCTGCCTGACCCTGGAAACCTTGCAGCAACTGGGGATCAACCTGAGCCGGCCCGAAGTGGCGGACCGCCTCAAAAACGCTGCGCCGGACGCCTGCCATGACCTGCCGGCCTTGATCGACCAGGCGACCGTCAACTACGACCCCAGTCGCCTGCGACTGTCGATCAGCATTCCGCAGATCGCCATGCAACGAGGCATGCGTGGTTATGTCGACCCCGCGCTGTGGGACGCGGGAGTGCCCGTTGGGTTCATCAACTATCAGTTGAGCAGCAATCGCAACAGCACCGACAGCGCCACGACGATTTCCAACAACCTGGGTCTGCGCAACGGCATCAACCTCGGCGGCTGGAGGCTGCGCAACGAATCCAACTTCAACAGCCAGACCGGCCGGCCGAATACGTTCACCAGCAACCGTAGCTATGTGCAACATGACGTCACGGCCCTGAAGGGACAGTTCAGCGCGGGGGACATTTTTTCCGACTCGCAGTTGTTCGACAGCGTCCGCTACCGCGGGCTGATGCTGAGCTCCGACGAGGGCATGCGCGCCGACAGCGAACGTGGCTACGCACCGGTCATCAGAGGCGTTGCGCAAAGCAACGCCACCGTGGAGATTCGCCAGAACGATTACATCCTGTACAGCACCAACGTGCCGCCTGGTCCTTTCGAGATCAGCGATATCTACCCCAGCGGCTCCAACGGTGATCTCCAGGTGACGATCATCGAAGCGGACGGCCGCCGACGTGAAACCATCCAGGCCTTCTCCAGCCTGCCGATCATGGTGCGCCAGGGGCAGGTCAACTACAGCGTCTCGGCGGGCCAGTACAAGAGCAACACCGAAGGCCTGGCATCGCCGCAGATGCTCAGCAGTACCTTGGCCTACGGCCTGAGCAGCAACACGACCGGCATCGTCGGCGTACAGGCAACCGATAATTTCAGGGCCTTGTCCATGGGCCTGGGTCGCAATACGCCCTGGGGGGCCGTGTCGTTCGACCTGACCCATTCGTCCAGCCAGTCCCACGGCCAGACCACACAAGGCAACAGCCTGCGGATGCTGTACGCCAAGACTTTCAGTGGCACCAACACCAACTTCACCCTCGCTGCCTACCGTTACTCGACCGAGGGTTACCGCACGCTGACCGAACATATCGAGGATCAGAGCTACGCCGAACAGCGTCGCGGCAACTCCAAGACCCGCACGGACCTGACCGTGAGCCAGAGCCTGGGCCGCAACCAGCAGTTCGGAAGCCTTTACCTGAACGCTACCGACCAGCGTTACTGGGGACGAGGCGGATCCCAGAGTGTGTCCGCCGGCTACAGCAACAACTGGGGTGACCTGACCTACAACCTCGGCGTGATCCACACCCAGGACGTGGGAAGTTTCGGCCCCTCGAACAACGACACACAGATGAACCTGTCGCTGTCGTTTCCCCTCGGTTCCAAACCACGGGCACCCCGGGCGTATTTCTCGACCACCAGCCAGAAATCCGGCGACAGCACTCAACTGGGGGTGAACGGCTACCTATCGGAAAACAGCGACACCTATTATTCCGTACAGGCAGGCAACAGCAGCACCAGCGGCAATTCGGGATCGGCGAGCATCAGTACCCGACAGCCCTTCGTGGACATCAATGCGGGCTACAGCCAGGGTCGCGGCTACACCTCGCAGAACCTGAACCTCGCCGGTTCGGTGGTAGCCCACGCGGGAGGGATCAACCTCGGGCAGACCCTGGGTGAAACCTTTGCACTGGCCGAGGTGCCAGACGTACCCGGCGGCGTCAAGATCAGCAGTTTCAGCGGAACCAAAACCGGCCGCAACGGCTTTGCGGTCATCCCCAACACCCAACCCTACCGGGTGAACTGGATCAGCCTCGACACTCGTGATCTGGGCGCCGATGTCGAGATCGAGAATGCCACCCAACAAGTCGTGCCTCGACGCGGCGCCGCCGTACTGGTGCGCTACGCCTCGCAAACCGGTCGGCGGGTCCAGTTCGAACTGTTCGATGCCATGCACAAGCATCTGCCGTTCGGCACGGTGCTGGAAGACTCAAGCGGCAAGCAGATCGCGATGGCCGATCCTTCCGGCAAGGCCCTGGCCCTGGTGCAGGACCCGAGCGCCACGCTCACCATCAAATGGGCGGACAAGCAATGCCAGGCGAGTTACTCCCTGCCCGAGCGCGACAAGGCTCTGAACTACGAGCGGGTCAGGCTCGAATGCAGGCCCTGACGGTGCGCCTCATGGCGCCGTCAGCGTCACCAGCCAGGTGCCATCGAGCACGGGCTTTCCGGCCGCGTCCACCAGGGCGTAGCGCTGATTGTAATAAGGCTCGTCCGTGCCGCTGTCCGCGATCAGGCGTGCCGAGACGCCGGGTGTCTGGTTGCCCTGGCCGCCCATGTGTGTGACATCGAGAGTAGCGCCGCGGGCCGCACGCGGGCATTCGACGAGTTCGATCGCGACGCCGGGGTTCATGTCCGTTCGGCACCCTGGCTCGACGATGCTCCCGGTGAAACGGATAACGCCTTCGGTCAACGCCGGTTCGGCCTGGCACGCCCCGTTCAGGGCCACCCACAGCGACACGCCCATCACTACCTCTTTAACGCCCATAGCGACTGCTCCTTGGCTTGAGTCATCAAGGTCTATGTCGTCAGCGGCAGAGGGATCTTGAGTGTTGTGAAAGAGCTCGGGACCACCGTCCAAGCGATTCCGGCCCCAGCGCAGGCGTGTCCACCCGATCGGTTCGGTGCTGCGGACGTGGAGTATAGGAATCTTCCGATTCCAAAAGCCGACCACAGATCTTATCGTCGAATTCCAATATCCCTGTCCCAGCCTCCGTCAACCTTCCGACTTCAAATCGATCCCCGCGCAGCGTCGCACCCACCCAGAGCAGGTCTTGAATGACACCAGGAAAAACCATAGTACCCATCGTTTTCCTCGCCTTGACGGGCCAGGGAGCAGAGGCAGCCTGTTCCTTTGTGAAAGGACACGGCCTGACCACCATGCAATTCGATTTTCCGCCGACGATATCGGTGCCCCGGGATGCCCCAAATGGAACGGTCCTTTATGAAACGCCGACAAAAACCTTGCAAGGCGTAAACAGTTCCTACACGTGCCCCTCGGGGTATACCTATGGCATCAAAAACAGCCTTGGGACAACGACACCCGGCAACAACATATTCCCGATAGGCAATACAGGCATCGCCTGGCAGTGGATACGCGTCGAAATCAACAACACCCCGGCACGCGGCTACCCCAACATTGATAACGGCCCCTCCGGCACCTGGGGGTGGAATGGCTCCCAGCACGCGCTACGCCTGATAAAGATCGCCGACACCCAGGGCGAGCTGCTGAAGCTTCCTTCGGGAATATATGGCTATTACTACTTCGACAGCATCACGCCCCTGGCGATGAGCGTGACCAGCAGCACCTCCATCGTTGCCCAATCCTGCGACACGCCAGACGTGACCGTGGACATGGGCAAACACAAGCTCAGTTCATTTGCGGAATATGGTTCGCAATCCGCCCCGGTCAGTTTCAATATAAGGGTCAACAACTGCCCCAAGGGCATCAACAAGATTACCTACACACTCGCCCCGACCCCGAACAGTCCCGCATGGAATGCCAGCCTGGGTATCGTCAACCTCAACAATACGTCCACCGCCAAGGGCCTGGGACTGCAACTGCTTGGCAACGACCAGCAACCATTGGAACTCAACAAAAGCTATGTCCTTGGCGAGTCCCCCGCCGCGGGCGGAACCTTCAGCATCCCCCTGACAGCGCGGTATTTGCGCGTCCTGCCCTCGGGAAGCAGCGGGATACTCGATCCTGGCCTGAGCGCAGGAACCGCGAATGCAGACGTCTGGTTCATCATGAATTACCTGTGACGGACGCCCGCTTTCGAGGAGATGCCTGAGCCCCGCTCATCCGTGGCCAGCTGGATTGCCTGCCATGCCAGTTGTCCAGAAACCCTGGCGCATCAATGGTACTGGGCTAGAGTCAACGCTTTGCGATGCTCTAAAGGACTGGAAACATGGCCACCACCTACAGCGCCCCTGGGACGATGATCGTCGATATCGCGGGACATGCGGATAATGCCCAGGACGTGGTGATACAGCCCGATGGCTCGATTCTGATCGCCGGCTTCAGCCAGTACAGCGACGACCTGGACGAGGGCATGGACTTTTCGCTCACCCGCCTTCTTGCCGACGGCAGTCTGGACAAGGACTACGGCAACGCCGGCCGACAGGTGATCCACAAGCAGATCCCTCTCGAAAAGACATACACGCTTCAGGTCCAGGCCGACGGTGCGGTGGTGACTGCCCACGAAGGGCATGACGATACCGCCATCGTCCAGCGCTGGGGGCCGGACGGCAAAGCCGACCTCACCTTCAACAGCAATGCCGCGGCCAGCCTGCCCAGCGGGTTTGGTTCAGCCCCCCTGGTACAGGCCAAGGCCGACGGGGGCGTGCTGGTCAGTGCGCTGGAAGGTCACACTCTGAAAGTGGCCCAGCTGAATGCCGACGGCACCCGGGACATGGCGTTTGGCACGCAAGGCACCTTGACGCTGCAAGCCGACGGCACGTTCGAGTTCATGCAAGGCCTGACCCCGATGGCAGATGGAGGCCTGCTGGTCCAGGGCGCGCCCGGCTTCCAGAACAGCTTGCTCAAGTACACGGCCGATGGGGAATTGGATACCGACTTTGGCGAGGGCGGCATCGCGTCGCTGTCCTTTCTCGGCAGCTACCGTGGCGACGTGGCCATACAGGACGACGGCAAGATCCTGGTGGCCAGCACCAGCACCTTCAAGGATTTTGCCGTGACCCGGCTCAACGCCGATGGCAGCCTGGACCTCAGTTTCGGCAACCAGGGGACGGTCAGCGTCGACCTGCCCGGCGACTCGGCCCTGGCCAGCGAAATCACTTTGCTGGACGATGGCAGGATCCTGCTGGCCGGACACGCCTACGCCAACCATGGCAGTGACTTTGCTGCGGTTCGCCTGAATGCCGATGGCAGCCTTGACACGACGTTCGGCAGCACGGATGGCACCGCCAGACTGGTGGGCTCCTCTGGCGAGGATAAGCTGCAAGGCCTGGAAACCGATGAGATCCTGCGTGGCCTGGCGGGAGACGATCTGCTGCAGGGCAATCTCGGCCGTGACCTGCTTTCCGGTGGCGCGGGAAGCGACGTATTGCGCTATGCCAGCGTGGCCGACAGCTTCCGCTGCGCCGACAGTAGCGGCAGCGATCGCCTGCTCGACTTCAATCCCGACGAAGACCGTATCGATCTCAGTGCCCTGGGCTTCACCGGCATCGGCAACGGATACGACGGGACGCTGGCGATCCGAAACAATGCCGACGACACACGCACTTACCTGAAGAGCTTCGAGGCCAATGGCGACGGACAACGTTTCGAACTGGTGATCGACGGCAACGTTTCCTCCCGGCTCAACGAGAGCAACCTGCTGTTCAGTGCGGCGGACAACAGCGCGCCGGCCAGCGCCGATACTGGCGCGAAGTCCGCTGAGGTGCCCCCGCCGGGGCATGTGGAACTGACGTTGATAGGCACAGGTCCGAACCTGCATACGGACGTGGTCTGATCGGGTCACGGGCCAACCTTAGCTGGCGCCACTGCTCGCCGGGCAAGGCGTGACACGGTTCGCCCTTCAGCCCCCACTCGCCCCTCTCGTGAGGCTTTGCGGTGCAATGGGTCGGCCAATCATGGGCTCATGTCCGGTTTCGTCCAGGTACGCCTTGGCGCGCCGCCCCTGTCTCGCGGCCCCTCAGGCAGCCGTTAAGTGGCAAAATCCCCTATCAAGAACTTTCCGGAGACCCCAATGCTTCGTGTGTTTGAACGAAGACTCGACCCTTTCCCACCCGATGAAGCACCACCTCCCCCTGTCGGTCTGGTCCGCTTCCTGTGGGCCTGCACCCGGGGCGCTCGCGGCTATGTCCTGGTGTTCGCGCTGCTCAGTGCCGGGGTGTCGATCTACGAAGCCTGGTTGTTTTCCTTTCTGGGACAAGTCGTGGACCTGCTCTCGACCTGGCAAGCGGGCGGCGACGCGCAGGGACAGGAAAGCCGGGTGTTGTGGGGCATCGGCATCGTGTTGCTCGCCAGCATCGGGTTGGTGGCGCTGCGCACCATGGTTCAGCACCAGGTATTGGCGATCAATCTGCCGTTGCGGCTGCGCTGGGATTTCCATCGCCTGATGCTGCGCCAGAGCCTTTCGTTTTTTTCCGACGAGTTCTCCGGACGGGTGACGACCAAGGTGATGCAGACGGCCCTCGCCGTGCGCGAGGTACTGTTCACTGTCATCGAAATCGCCCCCGGCATCGGGGTGTACTTTATTGCGATCATCGCCCTGGCCGGTGGCTTCGCCCTGAAACTGATGCTGCCGTTCATGGCCTGGGTCGCATTGTTCGGCCTGGCCATGCTGTACTTCGTGCCACGCCTGGGGCAAGTCGGACAGGAACAGGCCCATGCGCGGTCGTCGATGACCGGGCGCATCTCCGATGCCTACACCAACATCACCACGGTAAAGCTGTTTTCGCACTCCAAGCGTGAGGCGCACTTCGCCCGTGCGGCCATGGAAGATTTCAAGCTCACCGGCTTTCGCCAGATGCGCCTGGTAAGCCAGTTCGAAATCGTCAACCAGGCGCTGGTGGTCGCGCTGATTCTCGGCGCCGGCGGCTATGCCTTGTGGTTGTGGCACCAGGGCGAAGTCGGCACCGGGGCCGTGGCAGCAATCACGGCCATGGCGCTGCGGATCAACGGCATGTCCCACTGGATCATGTGGCAAATGACCTCGCTGTTCGAGAGCATCGGCACCGTGCAGGATGGCATGGCGACATTGACCCGCGGCCCCAAGGTCGTGGATGCACCCGATGCCGGCGTACTGGTGCCCACTGGCGGTGCGGTGACCTTCGACAATGTCCGCTTCAACTACAACGGTGAACGCCAGGTGCTCGATGGCCTGAGCCTGGACATCCGTCCGGGGGAAAAGATCGGCCTGGTGGGCCGCTCCGGCGCCGGCAAATCGACCCTGATCAATCTGCTGCTGCGCTTCTATGACGTGGACAGCGGTGAGATTCGCATCGACGGCCAGAACATCGCCCAGGTCACGCAAGACAGCCTGCGCAGCGCCATCGGCATGGTCACCCAGGACACCTCGCTGCTGCACCGCTCCATTCGCGACAATATCGCCTACGGTCGTCCGGATGCGACCGAAGAACAGATCCGCAGGGCAGCGGCCAATGCCCAGGCCGATGGCTTCATCCGTCAACTGAGCGACCGACAAGGCCATTCAGGCTATGACACGCTGGTGGGTGAGCGCGGCATCAAGCTGTCGGGCGGGCAACGCCAACGCATCGCTATCGCGCGGGTGATGCTCAAGAACGCCCCGATCCTGTTGCTGGACGAGGCCACCAGCGCGCTGGATTCGGAAGTCGAAGTCGCCATCCAGGAAAGCCTCGATGAAATGATGGAGGGCAAGACGGTCATTGCCATCGCCCATCGACTGTCAACCATCGCCGCCATGGACCGGCTGATTGTCATGGACGAGGGACGCATCGTCGAACAAGGCACCCACGCCGAACTGCTGGCGAAGAACGGCACTTATGCGCGGTTGTGGCACCATCAGAGCGGTGGGTTCCTGGGTGAGGATCGGGGGGTGCTTGAAGCGGTGGAATAACCATCCCACCGCTATCGCGGGCAAGCCGTGCTCCCACAGGTTGGCGCAAACTCATTTCAACTGGACGGAGCCGGCGGCATCCAATGGCTGATCGAGGGCTCGGGCTTGCCGTCCGCGCCGTGGATCAGCTCGTAGTTGAGCGCATATACGTTCCGGTCCAGGCTGACGGTGAGCTTGCCGGCGGCGACGCCTTGCGTTGACACCAAAAGATCGCCCTGCGGCGTGTAGATATCCATGTAGTAGTCATCCGGCGAACTGCCGTCGTCGGTATAGGAGAGCACGTAGACATACCCCTTGGCCTCCACGTCCAGGTCGAGATAAGTCGCCTGTCCACGGGCGTTCAGCGCCAACGTCGACGAGGTCTTGTCCTGGAAGTACTTGACCGGATTACCGTGGATGTCAAACGCCTGCACCCGTGCGTTGTCGGCTTCGAGCACCATCACTACACCATCCAGACCGATGGCGATCGCTACCGGATCCGACAGCAGCCCCTCCCGCGAGCCCTTGCCGCAGAGCAGGCAGGCGTCCGGGGCTTCACCATCCGCGACGGGTGCGCTCGACAGCTCGCATCGCAGCAGTTTGCTTCGCCCGGTACTGATGGCAAATACATAACCCTGCGGGTGCAGGACGAAATCGTCCAGTGGGATACCCGCCGGGAATCGACCATAGCTCTGCCCCACCCCGGACTGAAGAGGAGCGCATTTCGCTTCGTTGTCATAGCTCAGCGTGACTTTGCGAAGATGAACATACGACGGTGCGTCATACTCGCTACCGGCTGCAATCGGGTTGCCGTCGAGAAAGAAGTTTCTCCCCGACCCGTCCGACGGGCTCACCAGGTCGTAGCAGATGCCGGACTTGCCGGTATAGCCGACGTCGAGTGGCTGGTAGGCCTGCTCCGGTGGCGCGAGAAGTGACACGTTCTGCACCGTGTACATGGCATCGATCGACCGGGGGTTGGTCGGGAGGTTTTCCGGAATGTTCAGATGAGTGGCCTGCCAGCCGTAGCCGATCGACGCGGGGCCCTGCGCCAGGGTAATGCTCGTCAGGCTGAGCAGATCCGAGCCGGAGGTCGCCGTGGCCGTCGGCAGCGGCGCGCCCTTGCTCCACACGTGCGCACCGCCCTCGTAGACCAGCTTCTCCACGTGCTCGTAGACCGAGCTTTTGGTCAGTGGAGGCAAGCTGTTCTTGATCTCCAGGTCCGGTATCACCAGCGTGCTGCCGTCCGTGCCCAACGCGGGTGTCCAGTCAGTGCCCCCTTTGCCCGCAACCCATCCGTCGTCGGCGTAGAAAATGGCAGTCACCTTCAACTTTCCTCCACCCGGAACGCCCTTGAAACTGATCGGGATGGGTTGGTTGTTCGTCCCCTGCGACAACGAAAACGTCTTGGAAGGGACCGTCACCTGGCTGTCGTACGAGACAGTGACCACGTAATGCGTCGCCTGCATGGGGAAGTAATGGAACTGCGAGTCCGGCATGAGGGTGATATTCAGATCGATGGTCCTCGTCACCGTTGAGGTATAGATCGGCGCGGCCTCAAGCACCTCGAATATCGTCTGGCCAAGCTGCACAGCGGTAATCGCCGCGTTGACCGCTTCCAGGGCCAGGTCCACGAATGGGATCGCCTCCTCCAGGGCCCCTTGCGCGATAAACTCCAGCAACATCGCCTTCAAGCCTGTCTTCCACAACAAGGGCCCGATGATGTTGGCCAGCTTGAGGAGAACCTCCTTGATTCCGCCCGTCAATGCGTAGTCGATGATCGCCGCGTCGATCGTCGCCAAGACACCCAGGATCCCAACGTAGACCGCGTTGTCCTTCAGCAGATTGGTGACGAACTCCGTCTTCATCAAGGCGGCCCCCGCGGCGAGCGCGATGATCGGGATCGCATACTCGAAGGTTGCCGTCATGAAGATGCCCAGGAGACAGATATGCCGGTCGGTATGCCCGGGGCCGAAAATCCCAAGGCCCGCCAGATGGATGTTCACCGCGTTGGCCGCGTCCGGCACGGGGAACGACAGCGTCATATCGGTGACATCGATAGGGATACCGGCGATCTCATCGATGGGCCCGACTCGGTCGAGGTACTTGGTTGTGGCGGTGCCGCTGAACATACTGGGAACCGAAACCGCCGGCCATGAATCCGGTGGCGCGACGGGAGTGCCGCGGGCATCCAGGAACTCGATGTAGGCTCCCAGGTGCCTGAGCCACTGGTTCTCCACCGTCACGGACATGTTGCTGCCGTCGTACTTCACGCTGGCAGGGTCGACCACGACGCCCAGGCCCGGGGTCAGGTTCTTCAATTGCCATTGGGAGTCCTGGTCACGCCGGCGCATTGAATGAGTGCCGGCCGTGCCCTGGTACTCGCTCGATACGACACCCTCGAACACTTTCCACAGCGCGCCGCGAAGGTATTCATCCTGCCGGGATAACTGGATCGCCAGTGGCAATGTACTCGACACGGCCATCCGCACGCCCTCGTTGAGCTTGGACGTATAGAGCGGTTTGTCGCCGTCGTACACCTGCTGTTTATTCCAGTCGAGCAGCGGTACTTTTTTCTGCCACGCGTCACCGGCTCCGTTGATCGTATCCACCAAGGTGTTGGCATCATTGGCAATCGCCTCCTTGATGCAGCTTTCCTTGATATACGCCGGGATGGCACCGCCGTTGTCACCACTGAGATTCAGCAGGCTCGGGTGATGGAAAAGCACGGCCACCGCGGCCTCCATGGCCTCGACGTAATTATCGACGTGGTCCGGGAAATCGCCCTCCAGGACCAGCGGTTCGAGATGTTCCGACGTGATGCCGTACCTGGCGAGTTTGTCGCGTGCCGAAGCGAGTACGTCCTTGCCGCGCCTCTTCATTTCTTCCCGTGCAGCCGCTCTGCCGGCCTTGGGAACGTGCAAGAACATGGAGAGGGTGTTGCGGATCGATCCCTCACCGGTTCCCGTGGACACGGTGACCAGTGCCGGGCGGTTCGAGGGGACGGGAAGGTCCTCGATGTAATGCGTGACGTGCTCCTGAGCAAGCAGGGCCAGGAAAGGCGTGTCCTGGCTGGCCCGTGCCAGGGTCTGCGGCGTGTGACGTTCGAGCCGGTATTGCCTCAGATTCGCGTGCAGGAGCACGTCGTCCGGGTCCTTGCAGTGCCGGAGGTCGAAGTGCAGCGTGCGCGTCTCGGTCGGTCCGGGCAGTTTGTCCGTGCGCCGGCCGGCCGCCCCATCATTCCCTTGATTCATGATTGCTTCCCTGTTATCGATGATATTGGATGCGAACGTTCGCGCAGGATATGTCGTGTCTCGCGGTCAGCTGTGGTCGTTGTAATGCCAGTCGCTCATGGGGGCGTCGTTGGCGTGCCACATAGTGCCGGTGCACGGCCCTGTCTGGCCGTTCGGGCACGTCGCGTCAATGGTGTTCTCCGGCAGCTGTGTGATGCCGTACGTAAGCTGGGTCGTATCTTCCCGGCCGCCATGGACATTCAAGGTGCCTTCCTCTGTGCTGACGGCCGCTCCCGTGAAATTGACGCCCTTTGTGTTCGCACCGGAAAAATCGACCCCTTGAAGACACGCGCTCGCGAACGAGCAGGCGCGTTGATCATCCACGGTCGCCAGATCGACACCGACGAATTTGGCGTTGATGAGGCACGCTCCGTCGAAGGTGGCACCCACAGCATTCTGTCCACTTACACCCGAGAAATTAGCCGCGAAGAGGTACGCCCCCGTGAAGTCCACCTGTTTGATGGTCGCATCGACCAGCGTCGCTTTGCCGCCATACAAGTAGCAGAACGGCATCATGGCGTACGACAGGTCCGCGTTGCTGAATGTGGCATTGAGCAGGTACGCACCGCTCAGATTACAGCGGTGCTTGCCGTCCGGTGTCGAGAAGGTGGCATGGTCGAACTTGGTGTAGGACAGGTCCGCGTTCACCAGGTTGGCGCCCCCGAGCTGAGCGTTGGAAAAGTCCGAGTAGCTGATGCTTGGAGAGCCCACGGCACCGAACTGCACGCCGGTCAGCACGGCATATTTTGCGATCAGATTATCGAGCGTCCCATCGAGGATCGCCGCGCCCGGGTGGTCGGGATCTTCCATCATGAACTGGACACCGTCCATCTGTGCATAGCTCCAGACGTAGATATCATCATCCTCGCCGTCGAACTCATGCGTGAGGATCTTGTTCACCCGGGCGTTCGAAAAAATAGTTCGGTTTGTCTCAGCTCGAGTGATGCAGATGGGCTTGGTGAGATCCGAAAGGGTCGCCAGGGACAGGTCGGCGCCTGTCAGGTCAGCGCCTTCCAAGTTACAGTTGTCGAACACTGCCCCTGAAAAGTCGCATCCTTTCAGGCTGGCGTTGCTGAAATCGACGTCCTTGAGCGAGGCGTTACAAAAGCTCGCGCCATCCAACTTGCAACCGCGAAAATTACTGCCATCAAGCACCGCCTCCGGGAAATTCGCGGTGCCCGAAAAGGTGACATTGCTCAGATTGCTGTTTGTCACCCGGGTACCGGAGAAATCAGCATTGTTCAGGAACAGATACCCGAAGTCGGTCTGGTCGTAAGTCTGCTTGTTCAGGTCCCATGCAGCCGGGAGTAGCTGCTTCGTCGTGAGAGGTGCAGACACGTTGGCAAACTCCACGGCCTTCGCCACATCTGTCCAGACGACCGTCTTGTCCAGGATGTCCATATAGAAGACCGATACAACCGACTTGCCTTGGACGAGCTCCATCCAGATGGTGTTATTCATTGGCGGGATCCCGTACTTGGTGCCGCTCGACAGAGCAAGGGTCGCAGGTGTGTCTGGAGAGGTAAGCGCAACATAGAAATCGCCTGCGGCACCGCCCGGAATCGAGCTGCCAAAGTCCAACCACACCCCGTCGTGCACCGATTGGACCTGAAGCCAGTTGTGGCCGCCCAGGCTGACAGTGTCGGGGGTGAAGCTATCCCCCAGGTAAAAGGCAAATAAGGTCGCGTCTTTCAAGTCGCCGTTGTCCGATAGCTGACAGGCCAACGAATCACCCTGGCGGTAGGCGAACCAGGTACTGGTATTAATAACGTTGGTGAGGTAGTAACAGCCGATGTAAGTTTTCACGGCGTTCGGGTTGGTCATTTCAGCTTCCTCATCGGCTGGTCCGCGGTGGCGAGAAAACACAAAAAACAGAATCCGGCATCAGACATAGTTGCTCCGCAATTAATCGCCGATTGATGAGCGAGAAAAAACTACGGTTCTTGGCAGAAGACGATTCAAGCACCGTTGCAATTAGAAAGTTTCCGGATATCCGAGTGGCAGGCTTCCCATGGAAGGCCTCTGCCTGCCACCCGAATATCAGGACAGCGAAACTATTCCATTAACTGCCGGACGGCGGCATCGGTATATCGCCAGGCTGCAAACCCAGCAGTGTCATGTACTCGTAGATGTGCTGATAGCCGGACTGAGACTCGTAGCTTTTGCAATCGGAATTGGGTTTCCCACAGAGCCGCAGTTCCATGTTCGCGCTGCCCATTCCCCATTGCGTATAGTTCAGGTTGTTATTCACAACCTTGTCGATGTTGGAGCACACCGAATTCTTCATGAAGTCATCAATGGCGTTGTCATAGACCGTCAGGGAGAAATTAAGCGAAGTGGCGCACCACGCCATCGGAACGACATCCAGGCTGTTGTAGATGCGCAACGCATGACCGGCCATTTGCTTATTGAAATAGCTCGCGAAAAGACCGTCGCCCGCCGTGGGGGCGGCAAAGGTTTCACAAAAGTAGTTAAAGCCCGGAAATTTGTCTTTCAGATAAAGCGCGACCACCGACATCAGCGCGCCGCCGAGGCTATGACCGACCAAGCGGATGTTCGTCCCACTTTTCTGCTTCCCTAGAAAATCGCACAGCGTGTCCTGAGAACCGACAGTAGGTGCCGTCGTCAGTATCGCGCCCACACCCTTTGCAGTGCCCTCGGCGATACTCGCCGTCACCTGGCAGCCCGGGATAACACTCTGCAATGACACCATGGGGAAAATATCCAGATCGTCCACCTGATCCTTCATGGAGTCGATGAGTGTCCCACTGGTCACGACGACGAGGTTGTTCTCATTGTTCCTGTCGGCCAGCACCACGGTAATGTGCGCCACGTGCTCGCCATCCGGCACCAGCGCGGGGCCCCAGACGATGTCATAACCGCCGCCTACCTTGGAGGCCTTGAGACGCGTAAGAATATTGTCCGAAACCTGACTCGACGTCGGGTTCTTCATGTCTTTCCAGGTCTGAGAATGCAACGCCGCATTGTTGACCACGAAAGCATGCGTAAGGCTGATCTGCCTTTGCAGAAGTGTGTCCGGGGTAGTCATGACTGCTCCTTGTCTCGAAGAAAGTTTTCAAAGGATCCACGAAAACCTTTGGCAGCCGTCGATCCTTCTGGGCCAGCAAGAGCGAGTGTAGTCGCAGTTTTTAAAAATGTGAGTGCTGACGAATCACTTGACCCGCCGTCTCTCCATTGACGGGCGATAGCCAAAATACGAGCTGTAGCACTTGCTGAAATGGCTGGGGGAAACAAACCCACAGGCCACCAGGACCTCCGTTTGCGAAAGCGCCGTGTACTGGAGCAGTCGTCGTGCTTCGGTGATGCGCAGTTCCAGGTAGTAACGTTGAGGGGGTGTGCCCAGCTGTTCCTTGAACAACCGCTCCAGTTGACGGCGGGAGCGTCCGGCATAGCGGGCCAGTTCAGGCATCGCCAACGGTTCTTCCAGGTTCGCTTCCATGAGCGAAATGACTTCGCGCAAGGGCGGGCTCACACATACCAGTGGGGAAGCTTTGATACGCCTGTACCGCGATTCTTCGAATGACAGAATGTCTTCAATGCCATCCACCAGCGCCTTGCCATGCAGTCCGCCTACCCAGCTCAACGCCATCTGGAAAGCGCCCGCCGGACTCGACGCGGTGAGCCGATCCTTGTCGATGACCAAAGCGTCACTGGTCACCTGAGTCGCCTTGGCAAGTTCCGCGAGCGCCGGTCGGTGCTCCGGATGAATGGCGCACCGGTAGCCATCGAGCAAACCGGCAACGCCGAGGAACCACGATCCATTCCATAACCCCGCCAGGCTGATGCCGAGCCAGGACGCGCCTTGCAGCAACGCGATCAGGCCATCATCGGCCTTCAGCTCGGTCCGATAACCGCCGCAGATCACCAACAGATCCAGCCCCCGCAGCGTTTCCCGAGCCAGTACCGCATCGGGACGAATCACCAGCCCGAGATCACTGACGACCTCGGCGCCGTCCAGCCCGAATGTGGTGGTCGAGAACAGGCCAGGCCGCAACAGATTCGCGGTCACGAGGGTGTCCAGGAACTGCGTGAACGCCGGTAACGAAAAATGCTCGAGCAAAAGAAAGCCTGCGCGGGTTTCTCGTGCGGGTGTTGCCCTTTCTTCCGGCAGGAAGCGAAGGTTTTTACCTTGCATCACTCCGCTGAACTGACGCCGTGTGATCACTGACTGCCTCGCCTCGCTCAAACAAGCTTACGCGGCGAATGGCGTTGCAGTGCGCCGCGCGACAGCCGATCCAGCAGCAACGCCACCGCGACGATCGCCAGACCGGCGCGCAAGCCCAGTCCCATCTCCATTCGAGTGAGACCCCGCGTCACTTCGGCGCCCAGCCCACCTGCCCCCACCAGCCCCGCCAATACCACCATCGCGAGCGAGAGCAGGATGCATTGGTTAAGGCCCACCAAAAGGGTCGGCGCGGCCGTTGGCAGTTCGATCTTGAACAGGATGTCCCGCGGCGATGCGCCTGAGGCCTGTCCAAGCTCCAACAGCTCCTTGGGCAACTGCTTGAACGCCAGGGTGGTCAGTCGGAGCATCGGTGGGATGCCGTAGACAATCGTAGCGATGATCGCCGGCACACGTCCCAGGCTGAACAACATCACCGCAGGGATCAGGTACACCCAGGGCGGGACGGTTTGCATGATGTTCAGAACCGGTAGAAGCGCTGCATCGACACGTTTTATCCGCGCGGCCAGGACGCCCAAAGGGAACGCGATGGCGACCGAGATGAGCACCGCCACCGCGACCAGGGCGATGGTTTGCATGGAGGCGCGCCAGAGCCCCGAGAACAAACAGAAGGCCAGCATCACAGCGGCATACGCCGCCACTTTCTTGTTGGCGAAAAACACCGCCGCCATGACCACCAGGCCAATGAGGACGTAGGGATGAGGAGCGAGCAATACGCTTTCCACTGCACCCAGGGTCGTTTCGATGACCTTGCTGATGACGACGAACAACCCGTGGAAATTGGCGTTGAGCCAATCGACGACGGGTGCCAGAAAGGCGCCGGGAGAAAAGTTCATGGTTGCTCTCCGTTGGGTGCTCGAACGGCGCTTTGCGCCAGCCGGTCCAGAATCATGGTCAGGATCACGATGGCGATGGCCGCGTTGATGGACTTGGCAATATCCAGTGTGCGGACCGCACCATAGATGGACTCACCCAGGCCTCCCGATCCAACGATGCCGGCAATCACTACCATGCCGAACGCCATCATCAGGCTCTGGTTCACACCGGCCATGATGCTGGGAAGCGCGAACGGCAAGCGGATCTTGTAGAACATCTGCCAACCGGTAACGCCGCTGGCGTCGCCCAGTTCGATGAAGGCCTTGGGCGTCATGCGAATGCCCAGCGACGTCAGGCGAAACGCCGGTGGCACCGCCACGATGAAGGTTGCCAGCAGCGCGGTGGCCGGGCCATACCCCAGCAAGGCAATTGCCGGTAGCAGATAGATATAAGGCGGCATCGTCTGGATCAGATCCAGGCAGGGGTCTACGACACGATCAATGGACGGTGCGAGCCCCGCCAATACGCCCAGGGGTATAGCCACCAGTAAGGCCAGGAACGTAGCCGTCAGTACCAAGGAAAGGGTGCTTGCCGTTTCTGCCCACAAACCGATAAAGGCACAAAACAACAACGCCAGCCCGGACAGGATCGCGAAGCGCCTGCCGACGGCGCGCCAACCGATCAGCGCGATCAACAGCGCAATGACATAAGACGGTGGTGACGCAATGCACCACAAGACCGCTTTATAAACGCCGGCCAGCGCCGCGTTCATGGCGTCGAATACGAACTCACCGTTGTCTGCAAGCCAGCCAAGCCCGGCGTCTATCGCAGCGTCGAACTGACTGGAAAAGTCGGGCGTGTTCATGGGGAAACCTCCGCCATCGCATTGCACGAACGCTCAGTGAATTCGTTTGGAATCCCCTGGACGCCCCGCAGTAGGTCACGCGGCGTGATGATCCCGACCACCGCGCCGGCGTCGACGACTGCCAATGCATCACGCTCGGACTTCATCGTCAGGCCGATCAACTCATTGATGTCGGCGTTGAGCGTGGTCTTGAGCAACCTTGAGATATCACAGCCAGGGTTCGCGGCCCGGTATGACTCCACCGGCGTCATCACCGAATGAGCCTTGACCAGATGCAGGCGCGAAATGCCCGCAACGAACTCCGCGACGTAGTCGTCCGCAGGATTGAGCACGATGTCTTCCGCCGTGCCAACTTGAATGATGACGCCGTCTTTCATGATCGCGATGCGATCACCAATGCGGATCGCTTCATCCAGATCATGGGTGATGAATACCGCAGACTTTCCCAGCTCCTTGGTCAACTGACGGAACTCATCCTGCAGTTGACGGCGGATCAACGGATCGAGCGCGCTGAATGGTTCGTCCATCAAGATGACTTCGGGATCCGCCGTAATGGCCCGGGCGAGCCCGACGCGTTGCTGCATGCCACCGGACAACTCGCTCGGGTAACGTGAAGCCCAGTCGGTGAGCCCTACCTTGGCCAACGCACGTTCTGCGACCTTGTAGCGTTCGGCCTTGCCGACGCCCTGGACTTCCAGGCCGAAGGCGGTGTTTTCCAGTACGGTACGGTTTGGCAACAACGCGACGCTCTGAAAAACCATGCCGATATTGCGCGCCCTCACATCGCGCAATTGCGCGGGGGTCAATGAGGAAAGATCCTTGCCCTTGACCAGCACTTTCCCCGCACTCGGTGTGATCAGCTTGTTGAGTAGCCTGATCAGCGTGGATTTGCCACTGCCGGACAACCCCATGATGCAGAAGATCTCCGCGCGACGAACCTGGAGACTGACGTCAGAGACGCCGACCACGCAACTGTAGTCCTGCAGGACCTGGGTCTTGCTCAAGCCCCGCTCCACCACAGCCTGCATTGCCGCCGGGGCTCTATTGCCAAAGATTTTCCAGACTGATTGGCAATCTATCAGTACTTCGTTGGTGTCGATATCAGCCGTTGTCATTTTGGTAACCCATCGAGCCAGTGCTTCTGGCTTCTCTCATTGAACGAAAGGCGGCAGTGGCAAACTACGTGCGTCTTAATTCTTCACATTAGCCCAGCGCTTCATCAGCTCGGCATGGTTGTCGGTCCAGTCCTTGACCGCTTCAGCCATGGTTTTACCGTCCTTGACTGCGCTATTGATCTGAGTGATGTCGGCCAGGGGAACGTAAACGCCCGCCATCACTTCACGTGCGTGAGGGTAGCTTTCGGAGAAACCCTTGTGCCCTACCCAGTAGTAACCCTGTGCGGGTGGGAAAACACCCTTTGGATCCTTCAGGAACTTGAGGTCATATTTCTGCGCCATCCAGGACGGTTCCCAGACAGTGACGGCTACCCACTCCTTGCGGTCTACCGCCGACTTCAGCGCTGCGGTCATTGCCGCAGTACTGCCTTCGAGCAACTTGGGCTTGAGGCCGTAACTGTTGACCGCATTTGTGGCATCGCTCATCAAGCCCGAGCCTGGTTCAATGCCGATGATCTTGTTGCCGAACTTATCGGCGTTGTCGTTAAGCTGGTCGATGGAATCGATCGTCACGTACTTCGGTACGGCGATGCCCTGATAGAGCCCGAAGGAAACCGGCGAAAGTTTTTCCAGGCGGTTTTTGTTCTTGTTCCAGTAGTCGTAAGCCGCGTAGTCGATTTGCGACGCCAGCACCTGGATATCCCCTTTGGTCAGGGCGGCGTAGGCAATGCCCCACTCGGAGAACTCGACGACTTTCACGGTGTAGCCGGAATTTTCCAGCGCCTTCTTGGTGATGCCGGTGATGGGCGTCAGGTCTTCCCACGACAATGTTCCCATGGTGATCGTCTTTTCTTCCGCCTGGGCGGACAAACTCATCAGGCCCACCATTGCGAGGGCGCACAGTGCCTTCCACATTTTTTTCATGGTCTTCCTCATCTACCTATCAACAGAGAGTGATGGCTTCCGGGGAACGGAAGCCGTTGTGGTACAGGGCAGTCAACCTTCTCGACCTGCTCTGAGGGCTTGCCAGCGAATGACCGAGCCGACCCCCAGGTTGGTTATTATTTTTGGCGGAAGCTTGCTGGGTTCAGGGCTGCGGCTGAAGGTTTCGAGAAACCTTGAATCCGTCCCGGTTGCCAGCTCAGCAGCCATGACACCTGCCAGCGTACTCTTCACGGTCCCCAGACCATTTTCGCAGCACGCCGAATACAGGTTTTCCTCCACCTCTCCAAACGCCGGAGCACTGTTGCGGCTTAAACAAAGACGTCCGGCCCAACTGAACTCCAGCGGTGTCGATTGCAATTCAGGAAAGCGCGCATCCAGAGAATGTCGTTGCTCCTGCGCCACTTGCGCCACCCGCTTGAGCGAGACCTGAATACTCGGGTCATACGTGAATCGGGTCCGGATGACGATTCGCGACAAGCCATTTGCAGTGACCTTGCGGACCGTCGCTCCCATTGGATCGGCAGGCAACAATGCCCACCGGGCCTGCCCGGTAACGTCACGATTGAACTCAGCATGACTGTAGGCCGCCGTCATCGAAGCGTAGGTGAACACATGCAGCAGGCGGCCCTGAAAGTGGCCGAAATCCTCGACATGACCATTGACCGCGAGGATCACTTTGGCGGCACTGACGCGACCACGATAAGACTTGGCCAGCCAACTGCCCCCCTGACGGGATAACTCGACCACGGGTGAGCGCTCGAACAGGGTGATTTTATCCGCCAGGCCGTGGGCCAGGTCGCGGATGTACTGGGCCGGTTGAATCATCACCGCGCCAGGCGTGCGGAGCCCCCCGTGGTAATAATTCGATCCGGTGATCTCGCGCATCTGGGCGGCATCGAGCAATTCGTACTGCTCACCAATGGCTTGCAGGGATTTGGCGTAATTGAGGTTCAGCTTGATGCCGCGCTCGGTTGCCGCTGCATTGATCTTGCCGGACGGATCGAACGTTTCGGCCGTCATGCCGTACTCCTGCGCCGCTTGCGCCGCGAACTCAATGGCAAACCGGTTCTGCGCAATCTCCAACGCCGTGGCGGACTCGCCGGCGACCGAGTACTCGCCCGATGACAGACTGTGCGGTACGTCGATCATGAAACCCGAGTTCCTACCGGCCGGCCCCTTGGCGATTTCATGGGCATCGACGACGACGATGGAGTCCTGCGGGCGCAACTGGGACAGGCGGCGGGCGGCTGACAATCCGGCAAATCCGGCACCGATGATCAACCAGTCCGCCGTGACATTGCCATCAAGCATGCGCACCGGCGTCACACGCGTCGAGATGGCTTCCCACCCTGAAACCCCGGTATCGACCGGCAAGCGCTTGATGCAATGGTGGCTCATTTTACGGTCTCGTCCACGGAGCGATCCGACACATCGATCCAGATGGTCTTCAGCTCGGTGTACTGGTCATGGGCGAAGATGGACTTGTCTCGACCGCCGAAGCCGGACTCCTTGTAACCACCGAACGGCGTGGACGCATCGCCTTCGCCGAAGCAGTTGACGGTCACGATACCGGCCCGAATCTCACGGGACAGTTTGATCGCCTTGCGCAGGCTGCCGGTGTAGACCGAGGCGGCGAGGCCGTATACCGAGTCGTTTGCCAAGGCAACGGCTTCAGAGATTGAACTGAAGGTGGTGACTGACAGTACAGGACCGAAAATCTCTTCCTGGAACAGCCGGCTTTCCCGGTCGACCCCAACGACAACCGTAGGCTCGACGAAGGCGTCGCCCTCGGTTTCACCGCCGTAGGCCACTTCAAGTTTTCCAGCCGTGGCGTACTCAAGGTATGACTTCACTTTTTCGAAGTGCTCCGGGCTGACCAGGGCCCCTACCCGATTGTGAGGATCCAGTGGATCGCCCATCTTCCATTCACGGATGTAAGCGCCCATGCGCGCCAGCAACTCATCCTTCACCGACTCATGCACCAGCAGGCGTGAGGTCGCCGAGCAGTTCTCGCCCATGTTCCAGAACGCGCCATTGACCACTTGTTCAGCGACCAGATCGAGGTCTTCGGCATCGTCCATGACCACGGCAGGATTCTTGCCGCCGCACTCGAGCACGATGCGCTTGAGGTTCGAATCCGCCGCGTAGTGCAGGAATCGGCGGCCGGTGGCTGTCGAACCGGTAAAGCTCACCATGTCGACATCCTTGTGCAAGCCGATCGGCTCGCCGACATCCTTCCCGGTGCCGGTGACGATGTTCAACACACCGGCCGGCACGCCCGCTTCGAAGGCCAACTCGGCGACCCGCAGCGTGGTCAGGCTGGTTTGCTCGGCGGGCTTGACAATGACTGAGCAACCGGCGGCAAGCGCCGGGCCAATCTTCCAGGCCAGCATCAGCAACGGGAAATTCCAGGGCAGTACACAACCGACCACACCAATCGGCTCACGTACCACCAGGGCAAGTGCTCCATCACCGACTGGCGCGGTGTTGTCGTAAATCTTGTCGATCAACTCGGCATGCCAGCGCAACGTATGGACGGTGTCCGGTACATCCACCAGTTGGCATTCGCGCACCGGCTTGCCGCTGTCCAGGCTTTCAAGGACCGCCAGTTCATGGCTATTGACCTCCAGCAGTTTGGCAAACTTCAACAGGACGGCCTTGCGCTCGCCGGGCGGCAACGACCTCCAGCGACCATCCTCAGAAGCCTCCCTGGCTTTGCTGACGGCGTAATTCACGTCATCGGCGTTGCAGGCGGCGACTTCGGCAAGCACCTCGCCCGTAGCGGGATTGCTGGTGATAAACGTATTGCCCGAAAGCGCGGGCTTGAACGAGCCATTGATGAATGCGTTAGAGGGAAACGACATCGATTTGGCGATGGCTGCATATTCAGCCGCGGTCAATAGATCACGCATGGTTGGCTCCCGAAGTAATGTGGGCGACGGTGCGCTTCACATGAGTGATAACAGTCTGAAGGCTGCGTTTGTCCTCTGAGTTCAATGGCCGCAGCGGCGCACGTACATCGCCCACGTTGAGCCCATTCAGTTCACAACCAAACTTTATCGACTGCACAAACTTTCCGCCGTCCAGTGCGTTCATCAACGGCATCATCGCGGACATGATTTGACGTCCCTTATCGTAGTTCTTCTCGACCACGCAGGCCTCATATAACGCCACATGTTCTCTGGGCAGAAAGTTGGAACCGGCACACACCCAACTTCTCGCCCCCCAGGCGAAAAATTCCAGTGCCTGATCATCCCAGCCACAGGACAGTGCGATATGTGGAAATTCACGAGCGAGCAAGTGCACGCGTCCCATATCACCGGAACTTTCCTTGATCGCGATAACGTTTTTCGACCTGCCGACGCGTGCGAGGTATTCCTCGTTCATTTGTACGCACATCCGACCTGGATAGTTGTAAAGCATGATCGGCATGTTGGCCGCACGATCGATGGTCAACGCATGAATGGCGTTTTCCTGATCGGTCGGGAGCGCATAGGGAGGCGTTGTCACAAGGATGGCGTCGGCCTTGATGGCCCTGGCGTCTTCGGCAAACAACACGGCATCTTCGGTTCGGATCGCACCGGTGCCAATGATGAGTTGCACACTGTTGTTTATGACATCCTTGGCATGAGCTGCAAGTTTCAGACGCTCTTCGGCGGTTTGCGCATAATACTCGCCCGTCGAGCCTCCAATAATAATGCCATGCACTTTCGCTTCCACCAGATATTCCAGAACTTCTGCAAATACGTTCCAGTCGATTTCACCACCAGGCTTATGAGGCGTGACGGCGGGTGTATAAATACCTTCGAATCTCACGACAACTTCTCCGAATATGAATGACCGGAAGTATCAACGAGCGCAACGGCCTGCGCTCTTCGAAGCACGGTATAAACTTCCATTATTTGAGGCGTCATCAGAACACTGTCTATAGCGCTGGCTGACAGTACTCGATGCAGGGCAGACCGGCTTTCGCCGTTTAAAACCTTATCAGACCGTATCTATCCCAATTGGCAGTGACGACGGCTTCTTATTTTCAAACCTACGAATATGGCAGTCGTAAGTCCTTGAGGCATTATTCTGGTTACGCCGAGTGGTGCTTGCGGCTTGGACCAAGATTACGTCTTGGCCTTGCGCATCGACAAGAAACCTTTATGCCGATCAATGCATAACAAAATGTTATCAATCGGCGTTACGGCCGAATTGGGACAGCAGCCAGTCCCTGAGCCGACAGCAGGCCTCATCCGTCTGGCGATCTTCCCTGAAGGTCAGATAATGCAAGCTCTCTTTGAGCACCATCTCATCGGCGACCGGGCGGACCAGCGCGCCGCTCTCGATCAGGTGCGCTACCAGATGGTTCCAGCCGAGCGCCACCCCTTGATGGGTCAACACCATGCTGATGATGAGGTTGTAATCGTTGGCATTGAGCACGTGAGGACTGTCATGCGGACGCTCGTCCATGACAATACGGTGGAAAGCAAACCAGACTCCCCAATCGACGTGCTCGGCGACCTGGGCGCGCCCATAGGGGCTCAGGTTCAACAGAACACCATCGCGCAGGGCTTCCAGGCTCGACAATTCGGGATGATCGGCCAGGTATCGGGGCGTGCATACCGGATAAATGACATCGTGAAACAACGGATAGCTACGGTAGCCATCCTGGATCCTGGCCATCTTGGTGATGAAGATGTCGGGCTTGATCCCAGGCTCCATCGACAGGAAATTCTGGGTAGTGATGAAATTAAGATCGATGTCAGGATTCTGGGAAAAGAATGTCGGCAGCCTCGCCGACAACCACAGTGCAGAGAACGCCGGGGAGCAGCAGAGCGTCAGGATCTTCTTGCCGGAGTTTTTCGTCCGGATGCGTTCGGCCGCTTGTGAAATATTGACGAAAGACATCTGGGCCGCGTCGAAAAAAATCACCCCTGCCTCGGTCAGCTCCACCGCCCGGCCAACCCGTTTGAACAAATTGACCCCGAGATATCCCTCCAGCTCCCGAATCTGTCGGCTGATGGCGGCCTGGGTAACGCACAAGGCTTCCGCCGCACGGGTAAAGCTTTGGTATTTCGCAGCCGCTACGAACGACTTCACCGCTTTGAGGGACGGCATTTTCAGCAGCGTCATGTCGGGTTCGATGTGCTTGACCATAACCTGGTGTATTGATATCCGGTTCGGGACCCGAGGGCCTGCAAGAAAAGGGGGTAATTGATTGGCTTGGGGAGCGCAAGGAAGAGATTAACGGAAATTGCCATGCCGGCTGTAGCCCTGGTGTCCCGCATGCAGTTCAATCAGCCCACGATGGCCAACTTCTCATCCCCTCCCCCCTGAGATGCTCTAACATGAGCCAATGTTCATGCCTCTCATTTCCAGAGACTCGCCGGATAGCCAATACATGAGAGATCTGCCACCGACCGCTACATTGCGTGCCTTCGAAGTCGCCACCCGACACACAACCTTTACCTCTGCAGCCAATGAGCTGCATGTGACTCGAAGCGCGGTCAGCCCCCAGCTCAGGCATCTCGAAGAGCTTTGGGGATTGCGGTTGTTCGAACGTGGCGAGTCGCTCGGCCTCACGGCAGCAGGGGCGACGCTGGCGCCCATCGTAAGGAAATTCTTCATGAGCCTCGAGGCCACCCTGGCCGATCTTCGCGGACAGAAAGGCAGGGGCCGGCTTGAAGTCAGCACCACGTACTCCTTCGCCCTGAAATGGCTGCTGCCACGCTTGCCGAGTCTCTCTCGGCAGTGGACATATTGAAGCCGAAATCAGCGATGGCCGGCTGGTGCGGTTGTTCGACGTGCCATTCCCGTCCCCCTTGCCTACTATTTCGTCTGTCCAAAGGGCATCGAATCGCAGCCGCACATCGTCAGCTTCCGTCAGTGGTTGATCGGCAAGGCACTGAAGGTCCAAAGGATTTGGGATGCATTAAAGTCTGCTCATGGAAGGATGAGGAGACTCTGGGTAGCAGCTGGAAGCGGGTTCACACTCACCCAATACAGCCCCCGTCCGCTGCCACGTCCGGGGACTGTCAATCTCTGTGATGAAGCTCAGGACGTCAAAATGGGCGCCAACTCGTTGGTAATGACCGGCTGCGAGAACCCGCACGTTGAGTTCATCTCGCTGACTATGGCGTTGGATGAATACACCTGCACCTGACCGTGGGTGTCCGTAGAACCGGCGAGCGCATAGCCTGCCTTCAGGTCAATCATCGAGGCACTGACAATCGCATCCGACTGGTTGTACACCCACGTCTGGGGCCCGATCACGCCGATCTGGGTCTGTTGAAGGAAGAACTGGGTATAGAGCTGCTCCTTGGTGAACGTCCCCAGCCAGCCGGTCGTCACGCCAAAGCCGTCGTTGGAGAATAGGTTGTACACCAACGAGGGCGGTGGATACTCGGGACTGCTGCTGGCGAGCAACTGCATCCACCACTCATTGAGCGTGACGTAATCGTCCACCTGTTGCGCATCGTTGTACCAGACCGACAGATCGCTATCGCTGCTGGCAATGTACTTCGAGCAATCGCCGCCGGGGGCGGTCACCGACGCAACGGTGCCGTACCACCACTGCTTGTCCGCCGGCCGATTCTGGTAAGTGCGCGACCAGATGCCGAACAACTGCGCGGTGATCTGGACCTTCAGGTTGTCCAGATAGCTCACCTCCAGCTGCTGCGACAGTTGCGCCCAATAGCTGTCACCGTTGACGACCTCTGCCGGGGTATTGGCGAGCAGCCCGAGGGTGATGCTGCGTCCCGAGAGCGGATCGTCGTACGTGGATTGCCACAGCGTCTGCAAATCGTCTCCGGTTGCCTGTTGCAACTTGTCGTGCAACTGGGTGACGTAGTTGATCGTGGCATTGGACGCGGCGACGAGCATGGTCTGGTATTGCTCGAGCGAGAATGTACCGCCGCTGCTCTTGGTCGCGTCGAGGGCCACCTGCACCCCCGACGAGACGAGCGCCGCCAGCGGCCCGCCGACACCCGGAATGGCATTGAGGCAAACCTGCACGGCACCGAACAGGCAATCGGTAAGAATCTGCAACGTCGGATCGGCAATCGCCGGGGCGGTAAAATCGACGAAGACCCCGGAGGACAGCGATGAGGAGACACTCTCGCAGGTTTGCAGCGACAAGAACGTGCGGTGCAGCAACTTGAGCACGGTGGTGACGTTCTCGGCGCTCGCGTCGGGCACCGCACCGAGGTCATAGGCCGGGATACCGATCAGGCCACGGTTCGTGGTGTATTCCCAGGTCGGCCAGCCGGCGGCGAAGCCCAGGTTGTTGGCCACTCGCATGACGGCATTGGCCCAGACCGCCGGATCCATCAGATTGATCAGCTTGGCCGGTTGTTGGAGTGAAAAATACAGCTGGGTGTTCGGCGCATCGTAGAACGTCAGGGTCGGGTAGCTCGGGGTGAACACCAGCGCATTGAACGTCTCGCCATCGTTGACATACATCGGGATCGCGAGCTGATTGGAACCGTTTTCCTCAAGCTGCGCCCAGTGCATGACGCCTTGTCCGCAACTCCGTGGGTCGGTCAAGTCATAGCCGGCCAGATCGCTCAGTGGAATCTGCATCACTTGCAATCCAGGATGCGGCAGGAAGCCGATGACGCCCCAGGTACCATCGCCCACTTCCCATGTCGGGATAGCGCCGGCAAAGCCCTGCCCCGGTGCCCAGTTCATCACGGTGGCGACCGCATATTGCCCCATGGGTAATGAGGCGTCGGACGGCGCGTACTGCGCCAATGCGCTGGTACTGACATCTTGCCATTGGACGAGCGGCGTTGCTGACGACAAAAGCGGAAGCGCTTTCGAATCGGTAAGAAAGGCTTGCAGTGTATTCACGACAGTTCTCCTACGCGCAGTGTGGACAGCAATAGTCGCCGTGGACTTGCACGACGACCGGGAAATGCGCCGGTTGGCGCAAGCTCTTATGGAAACTTTTCAATGAAAGGCCCGAGTGCAAACCCAGCTGAGTCATTTACTCGAAGATGCGCTGGCAGCCGGATTGAGACTCATGGGTTGTGCAATCGCAAGAGAGTCAGGGGAAGTCATGACAGCTCCTTGTCTTGAAGAAAGTTTTCAAGGACCCAACGAAAACCTGTGGCAGCCGTCGATCCTTCCTGGCCAGCAAAAACGAGTGTAGACGCAGTTTTTTCGGGCGTAAGAGCGATGCTGACTGAGCGCTATTCCGGCCAGGAATACCCCCATGAAAAACCTGAATTGTATTTATGATGCGCGAACTCGTAGCGTGGGCCCTTCATACATAAGGAGATGCCCCCGTGACCCAGTCCCGCCTGCGCCTGTACGTTGACGCCCAGTTCTGCAGCCCCTATGCCATGTCTGTTTTCGTGGCACTTCGTGAAAAGGGCATCGACTTTGAAATGAACCCCATAGACCTCGGTGCGTCCGAAAACCTGGCCGAGAACTATTCGAGCCTTTCGCTGACCCAGCGGGTGCCGACCCTGGTGCATGACGACTTCGCCTTGTCCGAATCATCGGCGATCACCGAGTACCTGGAAGAGGCTTTCCCGCTGACCCCGGTTTATCCGCAGGATCGATTCCAACGGGCGAAGGCACGACAAGTACAGGCATGGTTGCGCAGTGACCTGCTCCCGATCCGACAGGAGCGTTCGACACTGGTGGTGTTCTACGGGGTCAAATCGGCGCCTTTGTCGCCAACGGCCGAGTCGGCAGCGCGCAAGCTGGTGAGTGCCGCACAAGCGCTGCTGGCCGACAACCCGGAATACCTGTTCGGCCAATGGTCGGTTGCCGACGTTGACCTGGCGGTGATGCTCAACCGACTGATACTCAACGGTGACTCCGTGCCCGGCGCGCTGGTGGAATACGCACAGCGCCAGTGGCAACGACCCACGGTGCAGGAATGGGTCAAGCTGCAACGTCCTGCGCTGTAGAAGACACGCAGATACAGCCGACGACGCCAGGGCCACGAGCGCCCTGCCGCCGTTTGCAATCATCGACCCGCCATCCGGCTTCGTCGCCGATACGCTGATCCTGCCCCGCTGAGATGTTCTAACATGAGCTCACGTTCATACCTCGCATCTCCAAGACTCGCCGGGACATCCATATATGAGAGACCTTCCACCGACCGCCACATTGCGTGCCTTTGAAGCAGCCACCCGGCACACGACCTTTACCGCTGCCGCCGAGGAACTGCATGTCACCCAGAGCGCGGTCAGTCACCAGCTCAGGCATCTCGAAGCGCTTTGGGGATTGCAACTGTTCGAGCGTGGCAAGTCGTTGAGCCTGACCGCAGCAGGCGCTACGCTGGCGCCCATCGTGCGGGAATTCTTCATGAGCCTGGAGGCGACCCTGGCCGACCTGCGCGAACAAAAGGACAGGGTCCGGCTCGAAGTCAGCACCACTTATTCCTTCGCGCTGAAATGGCTGCTGCCACGCTTGCCCGGCCTCGCCCGCCAGTCTCCCGAGCTGTTGGTCTCACTGGACACCACGGACAGGATCATCCACTTCTCCGATGCCCAGGCGGACGTCGCGATCCGACTCGGCAAGGGCAGTTATCCTGGCTTGTATTCTGAGTTTCTGTTCGGTGAACAGGTGTTTCCGGTGGCAAGCCCGGATCTGCTGAAGCGCTTCGGGACACCCCACAGCCCCGTCGAACTGTTGCACTACCCGTTGCTGGCGCGAGATGGCGCTGAGTTGGCGCCGAAATGGGAGGCCTGGTTTCAAAAAGTCGGACTGGATTTCCTGCCACTCAAGGAGAGTGTCAGGTTCGGCGATACCAACATGACGGTCGAAGCAGCCTTGCTCGGCCATGGCGTCGCCTTGGTACGCAGCGGACACGTTGAAGCCGAAATCAGTGACGGTCGCCTGGTGCGGCTGTTCGACGTGTCGTTCCCTTCACCGCTGGCCTACTATTTCGTCTGCCCGAAAGGCATCGAATCGCAACCGCACATTGTCAGCTTCCGCCAGTGGTTGATGAGCGAGGCGCTGAAATTCCAACGGATTAATGGATGATGCATGAAGTTTTATTCATGAAAGGATGAGCAGACTTCTCTGTCGTCCGGGCACCGGGTTGCTTAACATCGGCGCATGCCTATCCATATCACTTTGCTGATTCTTTTCGCTGCGCTCCTCCACGCCGGTTGGAATGCGCTGCTGCGTGGCGGCGCCGACCGGCTCTGGTCGATGACAATGATGTGCATCGCGGTCGCCATCGCCTGTATTGTCGCGGCCGCGTTCATGGTCCCGCCAGCGCCCGCCAGCTGGGGCTACGCGCTGCTGTCGGCGTTGCTGCATGTCGGCTACAACCTGTTCCTGGTGCGCAGTTACCGGCTCGGCGACCTGGGGCAGACCTATCCGATTGCCCGTGGCTCGTCACCTGTGTTGATCACCCTGGGCGCCGCGATCTTTGCCGGAGAACACATCGCCCCCAGCACATTACTGGGAATCGCGCTGGTGTCGGGCGCAATCATTTCGCTGGCGTTCAGTGGGCGCAAACTGTCGGTTCCCAGCCTGCCCTATGCGCTGGGAACAGGCTGCTTCATCGCGGCCTACAGCGTCACCGACGGCATCGGCACCCGGCTCTCCGGCGCGCCGCTGGCCTACACCGTGTGGATGTGTGCCTTGTGGGGCGTCCTGATGCCTTTGGTGTACATCGGTGTGCGCGACGCCCGCAGCCTGTTCTCATTCCGGCCCGGAATATTTACCGCTTTGGCCGGCGGGCTGGTCTCCTTGCTGGCCTATGGAATCGTCATCTACGCCATGAACGAAGCGCCCCTGGGCGCGGTGTCGGCGCTGCGCGAAACCAGCGTGCTGTTCGCCGCGTTGATTGGCTACGTGTTCCTCGGCGAGACACTCACTGCACGCCGCGTCCTGGCATGCGCGGTAATCGTCAGCGGCACCCTCTTGATCGGCTGACTCATTGGTTTCTCAGGATCCGGACGCGCCGCGCCCCGACATCCCCGCCCGCTCACATATGCAAGGAGATGAAATCCACGAAGCAGCGCAGCTTGGGTGTGATAAAGCGATTTGGCGGCCACAGCACGCTGAAGTGGATGGTGCGGGTTACCTCTTGAGTTAGCACGGCCTGCAGTTCCCCGGATTCAAGAGTCTCCTTGACGGCAAATTCCGGCAGGCAGGCGATGCCCCGTCCCTCTATCGCGGCGTTGAAAAGCATGTCGATGTTGTTGCAGACCAGCACGGCCCGCAGATCCTGCGCGCCGTTGTGGGTTTTGTCCGGTAGCGGCCAGCGTTCGAGCTTGCCGGTCGATGGCACCCGGTATAACAGGCAGTCGTGGTTGCTCAAGTCGCTGGCGTCCACGGGCATACCCTGGGCCTGGAAATAGGCCGGGGCGCCCACCAGCAGGAAACGGAAAGCGCCCAGTCGCCGCGCCACCAGGCGAGAGTCATTCAACTCACCGGTCCTGACCACCGCATCAAAGCCCTCTTCCACGACATCCACCAGGCGGTCGCTGAAGTCCAGTTCCAGATGGATGTCCGGGTATCGCTTGGCAAAGCTGGACAACAACGTGAAAAGGAACTGCCCGGCCAGGGGCAGGCTCACGCGTAGCTTGCCCCGCGGTTCGCTGCTGGTGCTCGATAGCTCAAGTTCCGCCGCTTCCAGTTCATTGAGCACGCGCTGGCAGCGATTCAGGAAAAGCATGCCCTCCGCCGTCAGGTTGATGCTTCGGGTGCTGCGATGAAACAGCCTGACTCCCAGGCGCTGTTCCAGGCGCGCGACGCTTTTGCCGATCGCCGATGACGACACCCCCAGTAGCCGTCCGGCCGCGACAAAACTGCGAGTTTCGGCGACCTGGACGAAAACCGAGATTCCGCTGAGGTTGTCCACACTCTCTCCTTGAGTTTTGCGCCTTGGATTGCGGAACGAAACGTCCGATGTGTCCGGAATTCTAGCCTCTGTTTCCTCTGCCGTCTGCGACCTAGCATGGCGACGTCCATTACAGCAGGGAATCGCGATCATGACCGCAAAAGAATCCATCCAATTATCCAGCGCTATCGCCACTGACCCCATGCAGACGCGAATCGACGCTGCCCTGGCCAGTGCCATCGAAGACAAACGCCTGGTGGGCGCCGTGGTGCTGGTTGCCCGTCGCGGCGAAATCACTTATCGCAACGCCGCGGGCCTGGCCGACCGAGAGGCTGGCCTGCCGATGCGCACCGACGCCTTGTTCCGGCTCTCTTCGGTTACCAAACCGATTACCTGCGCCGCCGCCCTGGCCTTGGTGGCCCAAGGTCGCATTGGCCTGGATGATCCTATCGCCCGCTGGCTACCGGAGTTCCAGCCAACCCTGGCGGATGGCACCCGAACGCCGATCAGCGTACGCCAATTGCTGAGCCATACGGCCGGCCTGGGCTACGGTTTTCTCGAAGCCCAGGGTGGCGGTGCCTACGCGCGTGCCGGTGTGTGCGACGGTCTGGAAAACGCGCCGCTCACCCTGGAGGAGAACATCCGGCGACTGGCAACCGCGCCGCTGCTCTATCGCCCTGGTACCGATTGGGGGTATTCAATTGCCACCGACGTGTTGGGCGCGCTCATCGCCAGGGTATGCGAGAGCAGTCTGGCCGATGCGATCAATCAACTGGTGTGCGAGCCGCTCGGCCTGACCGATACCCGTTTCAATGTTATCGACACCTCCCGCCTGACGGCCGCCTATCTCAATGCCGATCCCGCGCCTCGTCGCATGAATGGCGTCGAAGTGATCGAGGTTTTCGAGAACACCGCAGGCATCCGGATGGATGCGGACCGGGCCCTCGACAGCAGCGCCTACCATTCCGGGGGCTCCGGGATGATCGGCTCCGCCGAAGAATTCCTGACCTTGCTCGAAACATTGCGCCAGGGGGGTGGCCCTCTCATGCCGGCAAACCTGGCGAAAGAGATGGGAACCGTCCAGACCGGCCAGCTGGAGCTCGCCAACTGGCCTGGCCGCGGTTTCGGCCTGGGGTTCACCGTGTTGACTGACCCGCCGGCGGCACAAACCCCGGAGTCCGTCGGTACCTGGCGCCTGGGTGGGGCTTTTGGTCATTCCTGGTTTGTCGATCCGGCGCAGCAGATCTCGGTGGTCGCGTTCACAAATACCGCGTTCGAGGGGATGTTCGGGCAGTTCACCGTCGATCTGTGCAATGCCGTGTATGGCGCTTGAATGACGCATGCCTTGCGATGCGATAAGGAGACATCATGAAAAGACCGGCTTGAAAGCCGGCCTTCATGCGAATGCAGTTTGAGTTGTTCAGCTTTGTTTTGGCGATCTGCCCCATGGAATTGGCCCGGCACTTCGGCCTTCGACAGTGCCACGGATCTTTATTGAAAGGTATCGACTCATGACGCATTCACGCCTGTACCACAGCCATGCCAACGTGCGCCTCGACTCTCTGACGGGATTTCGGTTTGTCGCCGCCGCCCTGGTGTTCCTCTTTCATGCCTCACTGACGAACATCATCGGGTTCAATCCTTTTGCCGACCAGCACATCGTCGCCGGCTTTCAGCGCTTGTTCAGCGTGGGCGGCTGGCTTGGGGTCTCGTTTTTTTTCGTGCTCAGTGGTTTCGTCATCACTTGGTCGGCCCGCAGGAACGATACGCTCGGGGCATTCTGGCGTCGACGCCTGGTCAAGATCTACCCCAACCATCTGGTGACCTTCATCCTGGCAATGATCGCGTTCGCCGTACCGCTGACGGCCCTCGGCGCCTGGTTGCCCAACTTGTTGCTGATCCACGCCTGGGTGCCGGACATGTCGGTCTTCCTCAGTGTCAATGGGCCCTCCTGGTCCTTGTGCTGTGAATTGGTTTTCTACCTGGCGTTCCCGTTTCTCTTACGCGCGTTGTGGAAGGTTCCAGCGGACCGACTCTGGTTGACCGCCGGCCTGACCGTCTGCGCAATGGCTGCAACTCACTGGCTCATCGCCGAGTTTGTCAACGATGCGCCCCATATCGCCGAATACCCGATCTCCCTGAACCAGTGGTGGTTGGCGTATTACTTTCCGCCACTTCGTCTGTTCGAATTCGTTCTCGGCATGCTGATGGCGCGGATTCTGATGACGGGACGCTGGGTTGCCATCCCGGTCGCACCGGCCCTGACATTGGCGACGGTGGCGTACTTCCTCGCAGGAGAAGTGCCCTTCATCTACAGCCTGTCACTCACCACCGTCATTCCGATTGCCTTACTGATTACCAGCCTGGCTGCCGCCGATGTTGCGCAACGCAAATCCTGGTTTCGCCATCCGCTGATGGTCTGGTTGGGGGAGATTTCGTTCGGGTTCTACATGATCCACCTGCTGATCATGATGTGCGTGACGTCGCTGTTGGACGGGCAACGTTTTGCTGTTGTACCGGCGTCTCTCATTCTCGCGGCCACGTTCTGCCTGTCGCTCCTGGGTGGCTGGCTGCTATTTGCGTTCGTCGAGCGGCCCGCCATGCGGCGCTGGGGCAGGGCCAAGCCGATCGAACGGCCATTGAGTGTCCCTCAAGTCTGATTTTTCCATTAGAAAGGATGCTTGCCATGTCATTGTTTATTCGCAGGTTGACCGGCGTGCCCGCTTGGGCACTAGGGGTATTGGTGCTGGTGGCACTAGCCGGCCTGGCAATCGGCACGCGGTCGCCGGTTGCCCAGGCTACAACCGCCTCCGCGCCGCTGCCCCAAGTGCAAGTGATGAGTGCCGTCACACGTGACGTCGTTGACTGGCAGAGCTATACCGGTCGCCTGGTCGCCACCGACACCGTGGTCATCAAGCCTTTAGTGGCCGGTACGCTCATCAGCGTCCACTTCAAGGACGGCGCGCTGCTGCGCAAAGGCGACCTGATGTTCGAGATCGATCCGCGCCCCTATGCCGCCACGCTGCAACAAGCCCAGGCCGCGCTGGTGGCAGCCAGGTCGATGAGTCTGTTCGCCCAGAAAGAGCTGCAGCGCTACGAGCATTTGATCACCAGCAATGCCATCGCAAAAACCGACCTGGACAAGCGCATACAGAGCGCCAACGAAGCCCAGGCCAGGGTCAATGAAGCCCAGGCCAGGGTCGAGTTGGCCCGACTCGACCTGGAGCACACCCGCATCCTCGCGCCGTTCGACGGTCGAGCTTCACGGGTAGAAGTGACACCGGGCAATATCGTCGACGTGGGGGAACGCTCCACGGCCCTGACAAATCTGGTGTCGATCTCACCGATCTACGCTGACTTCGATGTGGACGAGCAAACCTTCCTGCGCTACCTGGGCAACCGCCCGGCGGCCGATCCGGTACCGGTCATGCTCGGCTTGGCCCATGAAGAGGGTTATCCACGCAAAGGCAACCTGAGCTCCCTGGATAATCGCCTGGATACCCGGTCAGCCACTATCCGGGTCAGAGCCAGTTTCGACAACAGCAACGGCGAGCTGCGCCCGGGCCTGTTTGCCAGGGTTCTGCTGCCAGGCAGCGCCAGCCGCCCCGCTACCCTGGTTGACGACAGCGCCATCGGCACCGACCAGGACAAAAAATACGTCCTGGTGGTCGATTCAGAGGGCCGCGTTCAGTACCGCCAAGTCAAGCCAGGGATACGCCAGGGCGCGCTACGTGTCATTGACCAGGGGATCGAACCCGAGGAACAGGTTGTCGTCAGTTCCTTGCACCTGGCGACGCCGGGCACCCAGGTTGCTCCGGTACGCGCGCCGTCACAACCACAGGCGCAACAATGATGAACATGTCCGGATTCTTCATCGACCGTCCGATTTTTTCCGGTGTCCTCAGCGCCCTTGTACTGCTGGCCGGCATTCTCTCACTCACGCGACTTCCGGTGTCGGAGTATCCCGATGTCGTGCCGCCGTTGATCGTGGTGAATGCTCAATACCCAGGCGCCAACCCCAAAGTGGTGGCTGAAAGTGTCGCCGCGCCCCTTGAAGAGCGCATCAACGGTGTGGAAGGCATGCTGTACATGCAATCCCAAGCCAACAGCGACGGTACGTTGGCGATCAACGTGACGTTCGCCTTGGGCACGGACCCGGACAAGGCTCAGCAACTGGTGCAAAACCGGGTATCCGAAGCCCTGCCGCGCCTGCCAGCCGATGTACTGAACCTTGGAGTGACCACCAGCAAATCATCATCGACCCAGACCCTGGCGATTCATCTGGTGTCGCCCAAAAACGAATACGACGCCAATTACCTGCGCAACTATGGCGTGCTGAACATCAAGAGCCAGCTCGAACGTATTCCCGGTGTCGGCGAAGTGCGCATCTGGGGCGGCGGCGATTATGCCATGCGCATCTGGATCGACCCCGACAGCGTGGTACAGCGAGGTCTCACCGCCGGCGAGGTGGTCCAGGCCATCCGGGAACAGAACATCCAGGTCGCGGCCGGCGTCATAGGCGCTTCACCCATGCGTCCTGGCGTCCCGCTGCAGCTCTCGGTCAATGCCCAGGGTCGCCTGAAAACCGAAGAGGAATTCGGCAACATCGTCGTCAAAACGGTGCCGGATGGAGGCGTAACGTACTTGCGCGATGTGGCCCGGATCGAATTGGCGGCTTCGACCTACGCGCTTCGCTCACTGGTGGACGGACAACCGGCGGTGGGCTTCGGCGTCTTCCAGATGGCGGGCGGCAACGCACTGAATATCTCTACCCGTGCCCGGGAAATCATGGCTCAAGCCAAGGCCGATATGCCGGCCGGCGTCGATTACAAAATCGTCTTCGACCCGACCCAGTTCGTTCGCTCCAGCATCGATGCGGTCATCAGCACCCTATTCGAAGCCATCGTGCTGGTCGTGCTGGTGGTCATCGTGTTCCTGCAGACGTGGCGGGCCTCTGTCATTCCCCTGTTGGCCGTGCCGATATCCATCGTTGGCACACTGGCGTTCCTGCTGGCGTTCGGTTTCTCAATCAACGCGTTGTCATTGTTCGGCCTGGTATTGGCGATCGGCATCGTCGTGGATGATGCGATCGTGGTCGTGGAAAACGTCGAACGCACGATTAGCCAGGGACTGTCACCTCGCCAGGCGACTCACCAGGCGATGGCAGAAGTCAGCAAACCAATCATAGCCATCACCCTGACGCTGGTTTGTGTGTTCATTCCGTTGGCGTTCATGCCCGGTCTCTCCGGTGGGTTCTACCGCCAATTCGCTTTGACCATTGCCATTTCCACGGTGATTTCGGCGTTCAACTCGTTGACGCTTTCTCCCGCCCTCTGTGCGCTGCTGCTCAAGCCACATGGCGCACCGAAGGATCCGCTGGAGCGTGGCATCGACAAGGTCATGGGGCGTTTTTTCAAGGGTTTCAATCGCCGGTTCAAGCAGGCCGAGAACCGCTATGGCGCCGGCGTACGCGGTGTCTTGGCGCACAAGGGCAGGACGTTCGCGTTATTCGGCGTTCTGCTGTGTGCCTGCGCATGGCTCAGCCACACGTTGCCAACGGGGTTCGTCCCGGCACAAGACAAGGAATTCCTGGTGGGTTTCGCCCAATTGCCTGCCGGAGCCTCGCTGGACCGCACCGAGCAGGTCATCCAGCAGATGAACGACATCGCACTCAAGCATCCTGGCGTTGCCCATACGCTCGAGTTTCCTGGCATGTCCGTCAACGGCCTGATGAATTCCTCGAGCTCGGGAATCATTTTCGTGATCCTCAAACCCTTTGCCGAACGCTCCGGCGAGGCGCTGGGGGCGAACCGGATAGCAGCCGACCTCAATGGCGAATTCGGCAGGATTTCGCAGTCCTTCACGGCAGTCTTCCCGCCGCCACCGGTCCTGGGCCTGGGAACGCTTGGCGGTTTCAAATTGCAGATCGAGGACCGGGCGAGCCTGGGCTATGTCGCCCTCGACAGCGCAGTCAAAGCCTTCATGACCGAGGCTGCCAAAGCGCCGGAACTGGGGCCGCTGTTCTCCAGTTACCAGATCAACGTGCCCCAACTGGATGTCGATCTCGACCGGGTCAAAGCCAAGCAGCTCGGCGTTTCGGTGACCGATGTGTTCGAAACCCTGCAGATTTACCTGGGATCTTTGTACGTCAACGACTTCAATCTTTTCGGGCGTGTCTACCAGGTTCGGGCACAGGCCGATGCGCCGTTCAGGGCCAATCCCGAAGACATCACGCGCTTGAAGGTACGCAATGCATACGGCGACATGGTTCCCCTGTCGACGTTGTTATCGGTCGATCCCGGTTACGGGCCGGAAATGGTCGTGCATTACAACGCCTTTACAGCGGCGGACGTCAACGGCGCGCCTGCCCCTGGTTACTCCTCGGGCCAGGCGGAGGCGGCCATCGAGCGCATCGCCCGGCAGACCCTGCCTCAAGGTATACGCATGGAATGGACAGACCTGACTTACCAGCAGCGGCTGGCCGGTGACGCAACCGGTTGGGTACTGGCGGTCAGCACGTTGCTGGTTTTCCTGGTACTGGCGGCACTGTACGAAAGCCTTTTGTTGCCGCTGGCTGTGATCCTGATCGTGCCGATGGGTGTGCTCTCGGCGTTGGCGGGCGTCTGGCTGACCGGAGGCGATAACAACATCTTCACCCAGATCGGCCTGATGGTGCTGGTGGGCCTGGCGTCGAAGAACGCCATCCTGATCGTCGAGTTTGCCAGGGAACTGGAACGCCAGGGACATACCCCGATGGACGCCGCCTGGGAGGCCAGCAAGCTGAGACTTCGACCAATCCTGATGACCTCGATTGCCTTTGTCATGGGCGTCGTTCCCCTGGTGATTTCAACCGGTGCCGGAGCAGAGATGCGCCAGGCAATGGGCGTCGCTGTGTTCTTCGGCATGTTGGGCGTGACTGCATTCGGACTGCTCTTCACACCGCTGTTCTACGTACTGGTTCGCAGCGTCGGCCGCCGGCTACCCCAGCGCCAACCAATTCCCATTGCGGACACATATATCCGTTAACACCGGAACTCCAGCGCGTTTTTCTGCATTGGACGCGCCTCTAGACTGCAAACGTTCCCAATCCTTGCGAGAAAAGCCATGACACGTGTCGTTCGGTTCCATGAATATGGTGATCCAGAGGTTCTACGGATCGAGGATTTACCAGTCGCCCAGCCAGGCCCCGATGAGGTCCTCATCCGCGTAAAAGCCATCGGCCTCAACCGCGCCGAATCGATGTTCAGGCGCGGCCAATACCTTGAACAGGCCGAGTTTCCCAGCCGACTGGGGTATGAAGCAGCCGGTGTTGTCGAAGCCGTGGGCAACGCCGTGCACGACTTCGAAATAGGTGACCCAGTCAGCCTGGTCCCCCCTTCCAGCATCGCTCGATGGGGGACCTATGCCGAGCAGGCGGTAGTCCCGTCGGCGATGCTGGTCCGGCATCCCGACACGCTCAGCATGGAACAGGCCGCAGGAGTCTGGATGCAATATCTTACGGCCTGGGGCGCATTGTTGCCCGTGGCGGGACTGGTCGCGGGGGACTTCGTTCTCATCACCGCGGCTTCGAGCAGCGTCGGCCTGGCCGCCATCCAGATCGCCAACCGAGTAGGAGCCATCCCTATCGCGGTGACCCGTGGCGAGGAGAAGGTGCGCAAACTGCTGGCGGCCGGTGCAGTCCATGTAATCGTCAGCGACAAAGAAGATCTGGCAGCGCGCGTCGAGCACATCACCGCCGGTGATGGCGTCCGGGTCGTCTTCGATCCTGTCGGCGGACCGGGTATCGAGCATTTGGCGGATGCCACCCGCCGCGGCGGCATCATCATCGAATATGGAGCCCTGAGCAACGAGCCCTCGCCCTTTCCGCTTTTCACCGTGTTGGGAAAAAGTCTCACGCTGCGGGGCTACCTGCTGCACGAAGTCGTCAACGATCCCGTCCTGTTTGCCCAGGGCAAGGCATTCGTATCCAGCGGTCTGGTGGACGGCAGCCTGTTTCCGGTGATCGCCAGGACGTTTGCCTTCGAGGAAATAGTCCAGGCCCACCAATACCTGGAGGCCGGCGAGCAGTTCGGCAAAGTCATCGTGACCCTGGAGGACAGGCCATGAAACTGTTCAACCCGTTGTTCTTCATTGCCCTGGGTTTGTTCGGTGTCTACACCATTGAGTTCGGCGTGGTCGGTATTCTGCCGGTGATCATCGAACGCTACAGCGTCAGCGCCTCCGAAGCGGGTTATCTGGTGGGCCTGTTCGCCTTGATCATCGCCGTGTTCGGCCCCTTCATGGTGCTGTGGTTCTCGCGTTACAACCGCAAGCGAATCCTGACCCTGTCGTTGTTCATCTTCGCCGGTTCCAGCGCCCTGTCGGCTTATGCGCCCAATTACGGATCACTCGCGATCCTGCGGATCATCCCGGCGTTCTTCCATCCGGTGTATTTCTCTCTGGCGTTTGTCGCCGTGGTGTCTCTTTATCCCAAGGAGCAGGCGACGCAGGCGACGGCCAAGGCGTTTGTCGGCACCAGCATGGGCATGGTGCTCGGCGTACCTATCACAACCTGGATCGCTGCGCGTTTTTCCTACGAAGCCGCTTTTCTGTTCTGCACAGCGGTCAACGTGATTGCCGGCCTGGGCATCATCGCCCGGTTACCCGATACCTTTGCCGGACAGCGGACGCCTTATGGGGAACAGCTGGCCATCCTGCGCAAACCGACGCTGTGGCTCAATATCCTGGCCTCCACACTGATTTTCGGTGCGATGTTTTCGGTGTATTCCTACAGCGCCGAATACCTGTCCCGTGAAGCCGGCATGAGTGGTGAAGTGATCAGTGCGATGCTGATCCTGTTCGGCGTGGGCGGAGTGGCCGGTAATCTGCTGGCAGGCCGCTTGCTGTCAAGAAACAAGGTGGGCACCACGCTGATGCACCCGGTCATGCTGGGCGCGGCGTACCTGATCCTTCACTTTTTCGCCAGTGCGGCCATCTTGCCAATGATCTTGATCGTTGTGCTGTGGGGAGCCACCCATACCAGCGGCCTGATCGTCACCCAGGTCTGGCTGACCTCCGAAGCCCCGGAGGCTCCCGAATTCGTGACAGGTCTCTACATTTCGTTCATCAATCTGGGGGTAACGCTTGGCGCGACAGCGGGCGGATGGTTCCTCGCACGCATGGGCATGGAAGGCACCATTGTCAGCGGCTTGGTCTTCTGCGCGCTGGCAGCCACGACGATCGCGACCAAGGTGCTTGTGTATGGGGCACGACATCCGGGACTTGCGCCGGAAACCCAAGCGGTTTTGCACTAAAGTCATTCATCGGAGACCGTGGCGAGCCACGGTCTTTATCGAATTCAGCGGAGTTTCTATCGATCGGAACCACTCGGACGGAGTCACGATATGGATGTTAGCAGCACCTCACTCATAGCCACGCAGGCCGTCGATTTCCCTGTGGACAGTACCCAGTTCGATTGGGAAAACCTTCGGTACTTCATCGCCTTCGCGAGAATACGCTCCCTGGCCGCCGCAGCGCGTTCATTGAACGTCGAACACGCTACCGTTTCACGACGGATAGCTGCCCTTGAAACAGCATTGAAAATACGCCTGGTGGACCGACGCAGCCACCGATACGAGTTGACCGAAAACGGCGAACGGATCGCCCAGCTGGGTAACCGCATGCAGGAAACGGCCTGCGCGTTGAGTCGCGCGGTCTGCGCGATACGTACCGATAAAGTCGCCGACATAACCCTTAGCTCGCCGCCCCACCTGACGACGCATTTCATAGCGCCCCATCTCGGTCGGTTAAGGGGGCAATGCCCTGACGTCAATGTGCGGATCCTCTCCAACCCGCGCATGGCCTCCATGGCCAGGCGCGAAGCGGACATCGCGATCAGCGTCGGACGACCGACCGAGACGGATCTGGTCATACGCAAGATCGGCACCCTGGACTTCGGTTTCTTTGCTGCACCGTCCTATCTTCAGAACCGCACCGCCTCAACCTATGAATTCATTGCCCATGACGATGAACAGGAACCCTCCCCCCAGCGCATCTGGCTGGAAAATGCCGCAGGCCAGCGGCCCGTCGTTCTGAGGGTCAAATCTTTCGACGTGCAGGCCGAAGCGGCCAGGGCGGGGGCTGGTATCGCGTTGCTGCCGGTCTTCATGGCCGATGCCCCCGGCGGTTTGCAAAGGGTTCCAATCGAAGAGAAGCCGTTACATGCCGAACTATGGCTGGTGGTCCATCGCGACATGCGAACGGCCCCGGGAATACGTGCAATGATGGATTTCCTCATACATTGCTTTGCACAAGAGCATCGTTAATAAAAGGTTCGACAGCATTGGGAAATTTTTAACAGCCGGTGTTAAAAACAACCTGTTTACAACCTATAAGACATTGTCCAGTATCAAACCAGGTCAGGCAAACACGCTTTCACCTTAACCAGACCTCGCACCCAGCCACACCCGCTACACACCTATAATAATAATCCCCCTGCCCATACGATAAATAACACTGCCTTTACTGGCAGATCGTTATGCGTATGCGGCTGCGCAAGACATTGCTACTCCTGATTGCCTCTGTTTACTCGAAGTAAAAACGGCACACTTGCGTGCCTTCGAAAACATGATAAAGGGATTGCACTCATGAGCCAGATAAAGATTATCGATGTCACGCTGCGAGACGGTGGGTACCGTAATGATTTCAATTTCACTGTTGATTACGCCCAATCTGCAATTTCTCAAATGATCGAAGCCGGCATTCCTTATTGCGAAATCGGTTACCGCAATGGTTCGTTCGTACGCAAGCACGAACATGGCCTCACCAGCGCTGTCGACGGTCGCTACCTGAGCGCTGTCCACGCCGCCGCCGCAGGGCGGATCGACTTGTGCGTCATGGTGCATCCGCACAATGTCGGCGCCGGTGACTTTCAAGTGCTCCAGGAGCATGGCGTGTCAATGATCAGGGTTTGCCTGCGCCGAGACCGCCTGGAAGACGGGTTGGCCACCGTGCGGCTAGCCAAGACCTATGGCTTTCAGGTCAGCGCTAATATCACTCATGTCACGACCCTGGGCCCCGCAGAAATTTCCGACATGAGCTTGCGTGCGGAAAACGCCGGGGCAGACTTGCTGGTGTTCGCGGACTCCAATGGCAATATGATTCCGGCCGATGTCGACCGGCTGATCGCACGAATATCCAGTCGGGTCCTGATTCCCCTGGGGTTTCATGCCCACAACAACTTGTCCCTGGCGCTTTCCAACTCGATCGCCGCCATGGATGCCGGGGCGGAATACATCGATGCGTCCATCTGCGGCATGGGCAAGGGAGCCGGCAACCTGCACCTGGGAGTGTTTGTCGCGTACCTGCACCGTGCCGGTATTCGCAATGACTATGACCTGGTAAGCGCCCTGCATTTATCCCAGCTCACTGCCGATACCGTCCCGGCCAGCAGCCTTCCATTGTCGCTGACGGATGTCATGATGGGCACTTACAACATGCCTTTCGATGTTCAGCACCGCTTGGACGACGTGATCAGAACGCACAACCCTGCGTCAACTTTCCACGCCCTGCAGATATTGCATGAACAAGGTAGCCGCAAGCCTGAAAGAACCATCAAGCCATTGCCGACAACGTTGTCGCCTTCGCTTGCAAGTGGAGGCGTCCGCTAATGAGCCAGCGCCATCAAGTATGTGTATTGGCAGGCGACGGCATTGGTGTCGAAGTCACCGAGGCGGTACTGCCGTTATTCGAAGCCCTTGAACTTCCCCTCGATCTCACGTTTGGGGATATTGGTTGGAGCTGCTGGCAAAAAGAAGGAAATTGTATTCCCGATAAAACCTGGGACTTGATAAAGAATAGTCACGCAACGTTGTTGGGTGCGATTACCAGCAAACCACTTCGCGAAGCAGAAGCAGAACTTTCGTCAACACTCAGGGGCACGGGGAGAGTCTACGTCTCGCCGGTAATCCAACTTCGCCAGCAGCTCGGGTTATTTGCCAACGTACGCCCTGTTACCGATGTATTGGGCAATAACCGTTATCGTTTTTCGGTGATCAGAGAGAACACCGAGGGCCTTTATGCGGGGCTGGACTTTGCAAGCATTCCGCCAGCCTTCGAGCCGATACTGGCTGAGCGCGAACGCAATGGAGCGCCGTGGACGCGAGAGAGCTGCACCGATGCCACGATGACGGTGCGCCTGCAAACCCGCGCAGGGCTTTCACGGCTGTTCCGCTTTGCCTTCGAGCACGCGCGCCGGCAAGGCTATGACCGCGTCACGCTGGCGGATAAACCTAACGTCCTGCGGTACAGCGGCGCGTTTGCCCGAGAGATCCTGGAGTCGGTTGCCGCGGATTTTCCCGACATCCAATGCAACATCGATAACGTCGACGCCGTTGCGCTGTGGATGGTCCGACGGCCCGAGCGCTTCGGAGTGATCGTGGCCGAAAACATGTTCGGCGACATTCTTTCCGACCTTGGGGCCGGAGTCATGGGTGGCCTGGGCCTGGCACCCAGCGCGAACATCGGGGTCCAGGGAGCCTACTTCGAACCGGTGCATGGCAGCGCGCCCGCCTACGCAGGGCTGCATCGGGCCAACCCGAGCGCGATGTTCCTGTCAGTCGCGCTGATGCTTGAACACCTCGGGTACGTGCATGCCGCCCAGGCGACTCGCAACGCCGTTGCCCAGGTCGCGCGCAGTGACTGCCGCACCTACGACCTGGGAGGAACGGCCAGTACCTTCGAAATGGCGGCAGACATCGTCAAGCAAACCCTCGAATGGGCGGCGCGGCTTGACGGACCGACATCCCGGCAGTTCGGAAACTTGGACAAGCACGCCCTGGAAAAAGGAGCCCACGCATGAACGCGATCATCTCTCACACCGTGCAAGACAACGATGCGCTGCTCAAAGCCTGCGAGATACTCGACACCGCCAGTCTGTCGGATGCACTCGATAGCCTGGGGCTGGCCGGGGGCCTGGCAGGGCTCAACCAGCAGGTACCGGGAACCCGCTGCGTGGGCTTCGCCTACACGGTGTTGTACGAGCCTGTGCAGGAAAGAAACGGCTTCAGAACCGCTGCCAACTACATCGATGAGGTACCGCCCGACGCGGTCATTGTTTCCAGCAACCCTGGGCGCACCGACTGCACAACCTGGGGCGACATCCTGACCCACGTCGCGATAAGCCGGGGCATTCGCGGCACGCTGATCGACGGTGCCGCACGGGATATCGACACGGTCCGACGCCTGAACTACCCGCTGTTCAGTCGTGCCCGCTTCATGCAGTCGGCAAAAAACCGAGTGCAGCTCAAGGCAACCCAGGTACCCGTACAGATATCCGGGGTCACGGTCAATCCGGGTGACCTGGTGATCTGCGACAGCAGCGGCTGCCTGGCAATACCTGCCGAGAAGGTCGAAGAGGTCATCCAACGCGCCCAAGCCGTCGAGCAGACCGAGAAGGACATCATCCAGAGCGTCAGCGAGGGCCTGACCCTGGAACAGGCCCGCGCCCTGCACCGCTATGACCAGCCCTGGCTGTCATCCAGGGAAAAGCAAGCCAACGTCTGAGCTGCGCCTATTCCATTCCTTTGAAAGAGTACTCATGACATGACCACCACAAACGTGTCCATTCGCAAGCCCAATCCGGTGCGCGACAGCCAGAACAAAATCAAACTCGGTGTGTTCGGTTTCAACATTGAAGGCGGCTGCACATTGACCACCGCGCCGGAGCGCCACCGAGCGGCTGATTGGCAAAGCAACCTGGCGATCGCCACCCTGGCCGATCGCGCTGGCCTTGAGCTTTTGTTGCCCGTGGGCCGTTGGCGCGGATGGGAAGGCGCCAGCAATCCGATGGGCGTTTCCTACGAAACCTACACTTGGGCCGCCGGCCTCGCATCGGTCACCGAACAGATCGCGCTATTCACCACGTCGCACTTATCCACGGTCCATCCCTTGTTTGCCGCCAAGCAGGCAGCGACCATCGATCACATCAGCGGTGGCCGTTTCGGCTTGAACATGATCTGCGGTTGGTTCGGCCAGGAAATGGGCATGTTCAATGGTCACCAGCGCGACCATGACAAACGCTACGACCATGCCGATGAGTGGATCGCAATCGCCAAGGCAGCATGGGAGGCCAACGGGTACTTTGACTATGAAGGCGAGTTCTTCAACGTCAAGCAAGGCTACGCCGAACCCAAACCGATCAACCGGCCGTTCCTGATGAACGCCGGCGGCTCTCCCAGGGGCCGCCAATTCTGTGCCCAGCATTGCGATGCGGCGTTCCTGATCCTCAAGCACGAAGATGACGACGACACCATCCGCGCGCAGATCAAGGCCTATCGCGACCTGGCGCGCCTGGAACATGGTCGGGAGCTGCAGATCTGGGTCTACGCCTATGTCGTTCACGAAGACACTCTGGATCAGGCACACCAGCAGCTCGACTACTACGTGACCCAACATGGCGACGACGCCGCGCTGGATAACGTGACCCGCGAGATCGGCGTGCAAAGCGGCATGTTCAAGGATGCCGCCGATGCCGAGCGTTTCCGCTTCCATTTCAAGGCCGGGTTTGCTGGCGTGCCGTTGGTAGGCACCTCCCGGATGATCGTGGACCAGATGCAGCGCTGGTCCGACCTGGGCGTGGACGGCATCAACCTGACCTGGCTGGATTACCACAGCGGGCTTCAGCGCTTCGTCAAGGACGTGTTGCCGCTGATGGAGCAAGCCGGCCAACGCGCGCCGCACAAACCTGGCAGGATCATGGAGGCCGTGGCATGAGCAGATATTCTCAGGCCCGCAGTGCTTCGGGCAACGTTACGGTCTTGCCGGTCGCCACCGACGTCGATGCCGGAGAATTGGCGGATCAGTTCAAGAACGCCATGCGCAGGCTGACGTCAAGCGTAGCGATCATTGCCAGCCGCGACGGCGATGCGCCGGTGGGCATGGTCGCGACTGCGGTGATCTCCGTCAGCACCGCGCCTCCCGCGCTACTGATTTGCATCAACCGCTCCGCCAGCCTGCACAGCCCGCTCATGCTGTCCGGACGCTTTAGCGTCAACCTGCTTAGCGCGGCCCATAGTGCCCTGGTACCGGTGTTCGCCGGCCAGGTCAAAGGCCCCGAACGTTTCGCCCATGGTCAATGGGAAGACATCCAGGGCTTGCCCTGCCTGGTGGATGCACAGTCGAGCCTTATCTGCACTCTGGACAAACGCCTCGGCTACGGCACTCACGACGTCATCATCGGCCGCGTCGACGCAGTCCGGTTCGCCGAGCCTATCAATCCATTGCTTTGGGAAAACGGCAGCCCGGCGAGATCCGCCCGACTGACGCAATGACCCGCCCCCATCCCGAGGAGAATGACTCATGACTCAGATCGAACAATTCCAGGTGCCCGCATCGGATGAAGACCAGGCCATTTTTCTGGTGAACGTCGTCCATGTGAACCCAGGCCAGCAAGATGCCGCCCTCGCCGTCCTCCGCGATACCGTCCGGTACGTGGCGCAAACCTACCCGGCCTTCCAATGGAGCCGACTGTATAAAAGCCTCGATGGGAAAACGGTCATCAACCAGGCGCAATGGAGCAGCAAGGACGCCTTCGACTCGTTGTTTCACGACGAGTCATTCATGTCGCGTTACTCAGGGCTCAAGGACACCGGGACCTGGGAGTTCCACCTTTACCAGGTGAGCGATTACATCCCCCAGGCGCTGACCGCGGCACTCATCGCTGAGTGAATCCAAAAGCCAGAACGGGCAGGCCCGCACCGGCCCGCCCGCCAAAGAAAAGGAGTATCGATATGGCTGATCTCACCACGCGCCTCACACAACGCTTCAATATTTCCCACCCTATCGTCCTCGCGCCGATGGGCGGGGCCTCGGGGGCAAGGCTGGCCACCGCGGTTTCCAAAGCCGGAGGGTTGGGGCTGGTAGGCGCCAGCTATGGCGACGAGCAGTGGATGCGCACCGAGCTGGCGCCCATGCGGGAACTGAAGCAGCCATGGGGCGTTGGCCTGGTGATGTTCACCGTGGCCCGAAACATGGCGCTGCTGGACTTGGCCCTGGAATACGGACCAAGCACTGTCGCATTGTCATTTGGCGATCCGTCGGCATTCGTGCCAATCATCCATCGGGCTGGCGCGAAAGCCATCGTGCAAATCCATGAACTGGACCAGGCCCGTGCGGCCCTGGACGCCGGCGCCGATGCGTTGATCGTCCAAGGTGCCGAGGCCGGCGGACACAGCTTGCGTCGCGGCCTGATGCCCCTGTTGCCCGCCGTGCAGGATCTGATCGGCGACAAGATTCCGCTGATTGCAGCCGGAGGCATCGCAGATGGGCGTGGCATGGCGGCAGCCCTGATGCTGGGGGCCGACGGGGTCATGCTAGGCACACGTTTCCTCGCGTCCGAGGAGGCCCTGCCCTCGAACGCGTTCAAGAAGCGCCTGATCGAATCCTGTACGTCGGACACGGTGCGCACGCGAATTTTCGATCTGGTGCGCGGCATCGAATGGCCTGAACACTATAGCGGGCGGGCCATTGCGAACCAATTTTCGCAAGCTTGGCTGGGCCGCGACGAGGCGCTGCGAGAGGCGCCGGACTCGATCCGCCAGGACTACGCCAGGGCTGTCCTCGCGGACGACCTCGACCAGCGGGCGATCTGGGCAGGTGAAGTTCTGGATCTGGTGGGGGACATCAAACCCGCCCGCCAGATCGTCCACGACCTGTTGAGCGAAACCACGCGGATCTTGCGCAACAGCCAGCAACTGTTGGCTCTCGACAAAATCGCCTGATCACCCGGGAGAAAGATTATGCAAACGTCCAATGCAGTCAGCAGCCAATGGGGCGATGGCAATCAACTGGCGGTGGTGATGTCGCCGGTCATGCCTGTTTGGGATGAAGGACAGTTCTTCAACCCCATGATCGCCCCACTGGTAAAAGCGGGTTACCGGGTGGTTATATTCGACACGTTATCGCTACTGGCCGACGAAAACGAATCGCTCGAGGATTTTTCCAAACGTTGGCAGCCAGTGTTGTCCGGCCTGGGCCAGATCGATCTGCTGGTGGGCTCGGCCCTGGGTGGCGCAGTCGTCCAGGCACTGCTGGGCAGCAGTCTCGCGCCCCATGTCAGCAACGTGCTGTTGCTGTCCTCGCCTGCCCTGGCGGATGGAATTCTTGACGGTCGACTGGGAAGAATGGCTGATCTGGCGCTGCTCGGCGAGCTCGAGCAAGCGCTCCAACTGCTCGATCAACTCGTACAACCGGCGACCCGGATACGCCCCAGCGCACCAATCGACATCGACCAGGCCAGCGCCGCACTCCAGGCCAGACGCCTGCACTTGGGTTTCCGGCTGCTCAATCGCCTCGACCTGCGGCAAGCCAGCCACAGCTTTGCCGGTGCGTTATTGACCGTCTATGGCGAACAGTCACAGCTCGTGCGAGGTATCAATGTGCATGTCAACGAGCAGGCACGCCACTATCGGTTATCCATCCCCGACGGCGGCATGCGCCCATTGCTCGACGCGCCCGCATTGGTCATGCGCACCGTGCGCGACCACTTGGGTATCGACCTGGAGGTGGCCGCATGAACCACCCACGGCGTTTGCTCGAGGCTGCCTTTATCGACGTGCATTATCACGCAGGTCCCGACGCCTACCTGCGGCGCCACGGCGTGATGGAGGCGGGTCGTCGCTACCGCTCGTTGAACGGCTGGGTGGTACTGAAGAATCACCTGGGCTGCAGCGCTGCGCAAGCCTGGGAGGCCCGGCAGGAAGGGCTTCCGGTCTCAGGCTCTGTGGTGCTCAACGAAATCGCCGGCGGTATCGATTTCAGGGTAGTGCAGCGTTCGCTGTGCCATCACGGGGACAGCGAAGCCCGGCTGATCGTCCACCTTCCCACCGTCACGGGCCGCACCCACCAGTCCCGCCTCAAGCGCAACAGCGGTCATTGGATTCTGGATCAATACCCGATCCGGCCGCTGACAGTCAGCCAGGAGGGGAAATTGAACCCACAGACCCTGGATGTACTGCGAATGGCCCGGGACTACCCGATCGTCATCTCCACCGGCCATGCCGACGCTCAGGAAGTCCGTTTGTTGATAGACGCAGCCGTGCGGTTGGATGTGCCCAGATTGATGCTCAACCAGCCGGCGAATCCCTTGACCGGGTTGGACGCCAGCGCCCTGCTGGAACTGGCGCAAGCGCCCATGGTGTACACCGAACAAACCGCCCTGACCTATCTGCTCGGCTATCAGCCATGGGAAGACTTCAGCAAGGTTCTACACGACGTACCCAGGGCGCTCTACAGTTCCGACCTGGGCCAGACTTCGCAGCCTGATATCGAACAATGGCAGGTAGACAGCTTGCTGTGGTTCGAGCGAATGGGATTAGGCAGTGAGCGAACGCAGCAGGTCAGCCTGGCGAATGCGCGGGAACTGTTGCAGCTTGAGCCGTCGAGCGCATAAACCGACGCTCTATAGACGCCATGGCTCGGGCAATGATATGACTCGGCACAGTGTGACTAAGCTCTGCGAACAGACACATAGCGGAGAAACGTTCCCATGCCCTTGAATCTTGCCGATCTTTATAGCGACTACCTTGCCTGCCTGAATGCACAGGATTGGGAAAGCCTGGGCCATTTTGTGCACGAGGATGTGGTTCACAACGCAAGACCGTTAGGCCTGTATGGCTATCGGAGCATGCTGGAAGCGAACTATCGGGATATCCCTGACTTGCACTTTGCAATGGAATTCCTGGTGATCGATCCTCCCAAGGTAGCGGCTCGCCTGGTATTCAACTGCACGCCAATTCGGGAATTCATGGGCCTTACGGTGGATGGAAAAAGAATTTCGTTCGCGGAAAACGTCTTCTACGCGTTCAAGGACGGCAGGATCCACGAGGTCTGGTCGGTCATCGACAAGGACGCAATCGAAGCTCAGCTCCAATCAGCGTAGCGCGGGCCTCGGGGCTGAAAAGCAATGCCCCGACAAGTCGGGGCATTGCTTCAGGCGTTAGCGCCCTGCTTCACGCAATGTGCAGCGCCCTTCCCTTGACCTCTTCCAGAGCATTGACCAAGGCAACCCGGAAGCGCTCGACCAATACGTCAACTTCCTCAGGCTGGATAACCAACGGCGGCAGGAATCGCACAACGGCCCCATGGCGCCCTCCCAGCTCCAGAATGACTCCCAGACGCAGGCACTGACGCTGGATGGCCTGGGCCAGGGCCGTATCCGCAGCCGGTACGCGAGTATCACTCGGCTTATCGCTGACGATCTCCACCCCCACCATCAGGCCTCGGCCACGCACATCGCCCAGGCACGCGTAATCGCCTTGCAACCGACGCAGATGCGCCATCAGTCGTTGCCCCATGACATCGGCGTGCCCTGGCAAGTTTTCACTGATGATGTGGCGCAGCGTCGCCGCCCCCGCCGCCATCGCCATCTGATTGCCGCGGAATGTGCCGGCATGGGCGCCTGGTTTCCAGGTATCGAGTTCTTCGCGGTACACCATCACGGCCAACGGCAATCCTCCTCCGATGGCTTTGGACAGCACGAGGATGTCCGGCTCGATATCCGCGTGCTCGAAAGCGAACAGCTTGCCGGTACGACCCAGGCCGGTCTGCACTTCATCGATGATCAGGGCCACACCAAACTTGCGGGTCAATTGGCGCAGGCCCTGGAGCCAGCGGATCGGCGCCGCGATCACTCCGCCCTCGCCCTGCACGACTTCGACCACCACGGCCGCGGGAGGCAATACACCCGACTCCGGGTCGCCGAGCAACTGCTCGATAAAATGCAGGCCTGCATCGATACCGGCTTCGCCGCCGATGCCGAACGGGCAACGGTAGTCGTAGGGATACGGCAGGAACTGCACGTCAGCCATCATCGAGCCCAGTGCCTGCTTCGGCCCCAGGTTGCCCATCAGGCTCAATGTGCCAAGCGTCATGCCATGATAGCCGCCGGAGAACGACAGGATCGGTTTACGTCCGGTGGCCGTCCTGGCCAGTTTCAATGCCGCCTCGATGCCATCGGCACCGGTCGGACCGCAAAACTGGATGCGCCCATGACGGGCAAAGTTTTCCGGCAGCGCATCGAACAGGTCTTCGACGAAACGATCCTTGACCGGTGTCGTGAGATCCAGGGTATGCAAGGGCAAACCCGAGTCGAGCGTTTGCCGCATGGCCGCAATGGCGACCGGGTGATTGTGCCCCAGCGCCAGCGTCCCCGCCCCTGCCAGGCAATCCATGAACAGTTGCCCCTGGGTATCGCGGACATAGAGGCCATGGGCCTCTTGCAGCGCCAACGGAATACGCCGCGGGTAAGACCGCGCATTCGACTCACGGGCGGCCTGGCGTTGCAGGTACGGGTTGGTGTTGAGTTCACGCGGCGCTTGCTGGCGAAACTGTTCCAGTGTGAAGGTTGCGCTGGAAGATAGACGGGGCTGGACGCTTTCCATATTGAATCCCTGAGTGAAGAAACTCTGTCGCGGGCGATCAGCCCTGTCCTTGTTCCTGCATGGCCTGGCGCAAGCTCAGCGGGCGCATGTCGGTCCAGACCTTTTCGATATGGTCCAGGCACTCTTGCTTGCTGCCTTTGACGTCGAGCGCGCGCCAGCCATCGGGAACACTTCGATAATCCGGCCAGATTGAGTATTGCTCCTGCTCGTTGACTACAACCAGAAAACGGGTATCCGGGCTGTCCAAACTCATTGCTTGCTCCTTGGGGTATGACGGGAGGGTTCTACGATACAATACTAATGGTATCGATTCTCATTAATATTTTTAAAATATTCGCCTGTTTCTCAAAATTCTTCTCGACGATGAACAGTCGCAAGACCGCAACGCCCTGTTTATACTTCGAGCCCTTCTGAACGATAACCGCTCTCAATACGCGGTCCACGGATGAGTCGATGATTCCCAGCCTTGCCCCGCTGTTCACCGGTCCGCTGGCCGACCATGGTGAAAAGCTGCAACTGCGCAGCCATCCTCGAACGGACGTACCGGGCGACAGATTCTTCCAGCCCGGGCATTTCAACGCTTTCGTCGACGAGTTGCAGACGCGGTACAAGACCGATGAGCGCCTGGCCCTGGTTTCACTGTGGTCCAAGTGGTACTTCAGCACGTTCCTGGCACCGGTGATGGCCGCCAACCTGCTCCAGCACTGGGACCTGCCACTGGCGCTCGGCGACACTGGAATCCAACTGGGTAACGACGCCAGACCGCAGGCATTGCACTTGTCCCATGCCGGCCACCCCCTGCCTCCCGGCACCGCCTTCGAAAGATTCCATACCCTGATCGAGGACCATCTGGAGCCCGTCATCGAAACCCTGGTCAGTGCCTCCCGGGCATCGCCCCGACTGTTCTGGAGCAATGCCGGCAATACCTTTGAGTTCGTCACCAGCCGTATCGACCTGCACCCGCTGGCCAACGCCCACAGCACCGCACCGGCCAGAGAGATCCTGAACGCTCGCCTGCGCCCCAACGGGCGACGCAACCCCTTGTTCGCCCCCGTGCATTACCAGGAAATCGGCGAGGACGAGCCGCAGCGCCTCAGGCGCATCTGCTGCATTCGCTATCGCCTGCCTGGCGTCGGCTATTGCAGCAGTTGCCCCCTCGATGAGTGCAAGGAGCAGGAGCGGTCCGTCTGACGGCCCCTTACTTTGCCAGTTGGAACGGGTTTTCCGCCGTTCGGTCATAGTCCACCAGACGACCGTAATCGAGACGATAGACCCGGTCGGCCACGTCGAAATAACGGTCATCATGGGTGATTGCGATCACCGTCTTGCCGGCCGCCTTCAATTCCGGCAGCAGCTCGTTGTAAAACACATGACGGAACACCGGATCCTGATCTGCCGCCCATTCGTCCAGCAGGAACACTTCCCGGCCTTCCATCATCAGCAACAACAGCGCCAGGCGCTTGCGCTGGCCCTGGGACAGTGCCGTGGTCGACAGACGCCCGGCGGCGAACTGGACTTTGTGGGCCAGTCCCAGGCGGTCGAGGTAGTGATCCACCCGAGCTTCGAGGCCTTCATGGTTGCCCGCCTCGCCCAGCACATCGGCGAACAGATAGAAGTCGGCAAAAATGGCCGCGAAATGCTCGCGATGCCACTCGCTGGTGCTGGCATCGAGCACCACGCCATTGAGCGAAACCTTCCCCGAAGTGGGCACGTAGAGTCCCGTCAGCAGCTTGGCCAAAGTCGACTTACCACTGCCATTGCCACCGACAATGAAGATCAACTCCCCGCGACGAATCGACAGATCGATCGGCCCCAGCTCGAACGCGAACTCGTCACTCTGCCCGGGATAGCGATAGCGCACGTTTGACAGGCGTAACTCGCCGAAGGGTTCTGCCGCTTGTGCAGGGGTCTTGAACTGCACCGTCTCGCCCAATGCCAGGGCATCGATGGCCTGCAAGGCGACATGGCCGCGAATGACTGCGGGAATGGCATCCAGGATCATCGAGATCGGCGTGCGCAGAAACATGATCGCCAGCACGTAGCCCACCACCACCTGTTGGCTGAGCAACCCAAGCCCCTGGCCGAGAAAGAACAGCGTGCCGATGAGCACGAACACCAGCAGTGTCGTCCAGTTCAGGTTCACCGCCCACAGGGTGTCGGCACGTACCGACGCATCCAGCGAGGCCCGGGCGATGGGTTCAAGCTTATGCTCATAGAGCAGGTGCCGGCGCTCCCGGCTCAGGCCCAACTCGCAGCGGCCCTGAATGGCAGCCTCGAATTGCTCGGTCAACTGGTCATCCTGTCGGCGTACCGCCTGCATCAAGGCCTTGACCTTGCGCCCGAGCAACACATCGAGCCCCACCCCCAGAGCAATCACACCGAGGGTCAGGAAAAAGAACGGCACGCTCAGCCACGCCATGTAGGCAAGCCCAGCCAGTAGCAACAGGCCGTTGTACAGGGAGATCGGCAGCTGCTTGAACGCCGTGGCGACGGTGGTAACGTCCTTGGTCAGGGCGTTGTAGATACGCGGGCTGCCCAGCCGCTCGATGCGTTCGAGTGCGGTGCCCAACACCTTGCCCACCAGCCGCAGGCGCAATTGGTAAACCAGGCGGTGCCCGATCTGCACCAGCAACCATTGCGACGTGATACCACTGAGGAACAGCAGGATCAGCAAGCCACCGAACAGCAACAAGCCGCGGCCGATATCGTCCAGACCGTGCTCCAGGCTGCGGTTGATGTAGCCGATCAGGCCGATACTGGTGGCCGCGCTCAAGGCGCTGCTCAGAATCGCCAGCAGAATGCGCCATCGAGCGTCATGCAGCAGTTCTTTCAATAGGATCATGGGGCAGACACCACCTTGGCAGAGGTTTCCAACAGTAAAGGCAGCAGGCTTTCGACCAGTCGCGGCTCCCCGAGCATCTCGTGATGGCCCACGTCCAGCGTCCACTGATGAACAGCGTGCCGAGTATACGCCTGCCACGAGGCCCGCAAATCGGCATGGGCATTGCCGCGCCAGAGCCATAGCGGTACGTCGACGATGGGCAACGCCTGTTCATACAAGCGCATCTTGATCGCCCGATACTGCGCCAATAGCTTGAGCAAATCCGCATCGGCGGCGTCCCATTGCAGGTGTGCTCGCACCTGGGCATCGTCGAGCAGCCGGGCAACCCCCTCGGCGTAGTCATGACCGGCCAACAGGCCCGTCAAACGCTCACGCAGCGACTCGCCCATGGGTTGGGCGTGGCTGCGGCAGTAGAAAGCGAAATCGGCGATCAACTGCCCCGCCTCATCGCCTTCGCCGGCCAGGCTGCGCTGCGCATCGTGGTCGAGTACCACGAGCCCCTCGACGCTGAAGCCATTGGCTTGAAGAGCGGGGATCAGCAGCAACGCCAGTCGCGACGCCAGGCTCCAACCCAGCAGCACCAACGGGCGTTGTTTCAGCTGAACGGGGATGCTCGCCACGTATTGCTGCAACAACGCATCCATGTCGCCCTCGCCCCAACCGTTTTCCAGGGCGGCCAGGCCAAAGACCGCGACGTTGCCTTCGAGGTTGTCCACCAGCGGCTGATACGCTTGCAGATGCCCTTGTGCGCCATGCACCAGCAGCAAGGCCGGCGCATGCTCATCCGCGTCCTGCAAGACCTTCCAGGGGCCGGCGCTGTCGTGGTTGTCCAGCCCTCGGACCAGGTCACGCACAGTATGCCGTTCGAACAGCAGGTTGGTCGGCAACTCGAGGGACAGCCGCTCGCGAATCAGCGAGACCACTTTGATCGCGGCCAGGGAATGTCCGCCGACATTGAAGAAGTGGTCGGTCACGCCCAGCTCGTCAACGCCGAGCACCTCGCACCAGATGGCCAGGATGGCCGTTTCCAGCTCACCTGCAGGTGCTACGCGGGTGCTCTGCAAGCGCTGCCTGGCGCGTTCGAGCAGGCTCTTGCGATCCAGCTTGCCATTGCTGTTCAGGGGCAGGGTCTTGAGCGCAAGGATGGCACTGGGCAACATGTAGTCCGGTAACTGGCGAGCCAGGGCGGCCCCCAGATGATCGGTGGTCTGCAACACGACCTCGTCCCTGACCACGAACGCCAGCAAGCGGGCATGGTCGGCTTCACCCTCCAGCAAGACAGCGGCCTGCAATACCCCCGGCTGGGCCAACAACGCCTGTTCCACTTCCGCCAGCTCCAGGCGGAACCCGCGGATTTTCACCTGCTGATCGTTGCGTCCGAGCACGCGCAGCGCACCATCGGCCTGGCGCAAGGCAAGGTCGCCGGTGCGATACAGGCGGCTGCCGTCTGGATCGACACCGAAGGCACTGCCGCCGACACCGCCCACATAACCGCGCCCGACACTGGCCCCGCTGATGCACAACTCCCCGGCCTGGCCAGGTGGCACCGGTCGTTGCTGCTCGTCGAGCAGATGGATACGGTTATCGCCCAAGACTTGATTCAAGGCACTGCCACTCACGCCCTGGTCGATATCGATCGCCCGCCACAACACCCCCACGGTGGTCTCCGTAGGACCGTAATGGTTGTACAAGCGACAGGCTGGTTTCGCTTGGGCCAGACGACTGAGCAAATGCTCACTGATCGGCTCCCCGCCCAGGACCAGAACGCGACGTGGAAGAACAGCCTCGGCCGCATGTTCGCCCATCAGGGCTTCAAGGTGCGAAGGGACGATCTTGAGCACGTCCAACGGGTGGCGCTCCAGCTCCTCGGCGAAGGCCCGCGCATCCGTCACGGTGGATTGTTCCAGCACATGCACGCAACCGCCCTGCAACCAGGCCGGAAACAGCACAGTATTGCCAAGGTCCGCCAGCAGCGAGGAGACCAGGCCATAATGCCCGCCTTCGGGCAACTGCAGCGCGCGGGTCACCTGCGTGACGTAATGGCGCAACTGACCTTGTTCGATCTGCACGCCCTTGGGCTTGCCGCTGGTGCCCGAGGTATAAAGCACGTAGGCCAGATCTTGCGCGGCGCCCTGCACCGGCGTATCGAACACTGGCCCGACGCATGCCTGCGACCAGCACAGCGTATCGACCGAGGTCTCGGGCAGCAGCCCTTCCAGATGCAGCAACAGTGCGGGTTGAGCATCCTCGAGAATGCCGGCCAGACGCAGGGGTGGTTGCTGCGGATCCAGGGGCAGATAGGCCGCGCCGACCTTGAAGCAGGCCAGCATCGCGATCAACATCTGCGCCCCACGCGGCAAGTACAGGCCGACCACCTGCTCACGGCCGACGCCGGCCTGATGCAGGCTGCCGGCAACACGATCGCTCAGGGCATCGAGTTCGGCATAGGAGAATATTTGCTCGGCATAGCGCAGCGCCGGCCGATCCGGTTGTGTCCGCGCGTGTTCGCGCACGGTGGCGACGATATCGAGATCCGGCACCAGGGCGGGACGGATCGGCGACGCCGACAGTTCCTCGGGCAAGTGGCAATCGACGCGCTGGATGAGCTCATTGGGTGACTGCATCAATTGCTCGAGCCAATGGCCGAAGCGCTTGAGCAACACTTGCATCTGGTTGTCACGGTACAGGCCACCATCGTAGGCCAGCATCAGCTCTGCGCTGCCCCGGGCATCGAGTGTCAGCTGCAATTGCAGTTCGACCGGGGTGTCGAAGGACAAGACCTGTACGCCTTGCAGCGACGGTGTATGCACGATACGCAGCCCGGCCTGGAAGCTGGCGCGCCAGTCGGGCAGCAACTGGGCCTGGCCCACATATTCCTGCCAGGCCACCGCGTTTTCCAGTTGCCGTGCCAACGGCCGTGCCAGGTTGATCCAGGTGCTGTGCTCCGACATCCGCACCGTCATCGGCAGGGTCTGCTCGAACAGCCCGAAGGCGCCCGATAGCTCTTCATAGTCGTCACGAGGGTCATGCTGCAAACCCAACTGGCCGTGCGGCTGCCCATTGAGTCTGCCCAGCAATGCTCCCCAGGCGGCCAGGACCAGCGGCTCGACCGCCAGGCCTTCGCGCTCGGCCAGGGCGTTCAACGCCACCGGCAGCGTCGGCGCAAGCGTCAGCCGGACCACGGCATGCTGGCCGCTGGCGACCCCATAACGTTCGATCAAACGCATGCCCGGCACGTCCTGCAAGGCCTGGTTACGCCAGAACTGCACGCCCTGCTCGGCATCTTCATCCAGTTGCAGGCCGTTGATCCATTCGACGTATTCGCCATACTGCATGGGTTCGGCGTCCAATGGCACGGCGCGCCCCAGCAAGTGCGCCTGCAACTGGATCAGGCTGCGCTGATCCAGCGAATACACCGGGACCGCCAGGAGCAGCCAATCGTCGAGCAACCAGGCCAATACATCGGGCTGTTCGGTCAGGCAATGCTGCTGAGCGTCGCGCAGCCACGTTTGCTCATTCTGCGTGTCACCCGAGCGCCCCTGACGCCAGTCCAGGCGCAGCTCGAAGGGCTCGACAACACGCTGGCGCAAGCCCGTGGCGCCAACCGGACGCTGGTAGCGCAGGCGCAACGCTTGATGCTGCCGCAGGCAATCACGCAGGCGCTGTTCGACGATGCCTTCGGGCACGCCCGTCATTTGCATCCGAACCCAGCGCCAGGCTTGCGGGTTGGCCTGGGCCAATTGTTTTTGCTGGGGTGAAAGCGTGAGTCCGAGGTCCATCATAATTCCAACTCTGCGTGTGTCTCTTCAGTCTGCGCCGGCGCAGCCATCACCTGGTCACGACCATAGATCTCCCCCATGGCCACCACAATCTTGCGCTCGCCCTCGAACGGGTCCCGGGCGTGTGCCGCCATCATGTTATCGAGCATGACCACATCCCCCTGCTGCCAATCGAAACGCACGGCACAACGCTCGTAGGCCGTGTTGATGGCCTCGATAGCCTGCGGTTCAAGTTCGGACCCGTCACCGTAGAACACCTGCCGGGGCATCGAAGCTTCACCGTCGCGCAGGAACTGTTCGCGCACGTCAGCATCGAGAAAGGCCGGGTGATAGAGCTGGATCTGATTGAAGAAACTCTCCTCGCCGGTCAGCGGGTGCAGGATGACCGCCGGGCACACCTGACGGGTGTGCAGGTCGTTGGCTCCGCGCCACTGGAACTCGATGTTGCTTTCACGGCAGATCCGTTCGACGTCGGCCCGCTCTTCGGTCTGGAAGAAATGCTGCCAGCTGACGTCCAGGCTGGTACTGAAATTACGCACATACATCAGTTGTTTGCGCCGCAGGTTCGCTTGCAGCCAGGCCGGCAGTTCCCGGTAGACCTGGCGACTGTCGACAATCGGGGTCGCGCCCCCCGACGTGGCCGGGATCTGGCAGTAAAACCACTGCCGACGCGGCCAGCGATGCTGATGGGCACTCTCGTTGTGGAACAGGATCATCCGGTCCTTGGGATAGGGTGTGGATTTGTAGATGTTCTTGCCACCCTCTTCCTTCGGCAGGTCGCCATATTGACCATACAGCTGAGGGCAAAGGGCCTGGCAGAACGCTTCGAAAGCCGCCGGCGTCGGCAGATCGAAGCCACGAAAGACAATGCCACCGTGGTCGAGCAGCCAGTTCTCGACCTTCTCGCGGTTGGCTTCGGCCCAGATGGCCGGCGTCAGTTCGCGGTCACGCAGTTGAATCGACAAGGGGAACTTCGAGCCTTCGCGCAGCGGTCGGGCTTCGAAGGGCTCGCGAGTGACAGGCGACCCGCTCTGGCGCATCTTGCCCAATTTGCTCATTTTGCGTTGCAGCGGATTGTCCGTGGACATTGCGGCAGCTCCTCCTGGAGTCTTGATCAGGGTATCGATTGGGTTATCTGGCGCGCCAAGGGCCATGTCCAGCAGCGATTGGAAAGCATCGCGCAGGCGTTCGACCGTGGCCCGGCGAAACAGGCTGGTGCGATACACCCAGCGCAGATTGATCGCGTCGCCGTCTTCGCTGGCGAACAGGGCCATGTCGAACTTGGAATGGTGCTGCTCGCCAGTCAGTGGCTCGACCTGCAAGTTGCCTAGTTGGCGTTGTTGGCGCGGCGTGTTGTCGAGCACGAACAAGGTTTGCAACAGCGGGTGGACATTCGCCACCCGTGGCAGCTCCAGGCATTCGACGACACGCTCGAACGGCGTGTCCTGCCAGGCGAACGCTTGCAGGCACACTTCCCGGACCTGCTGCGCTTGCTCACGGAAACTCAGCTCCGGTTGCAGGCGGATACGCAAGGCCAGCAGATTGACGAAGAAGCCGATCAACGACTCGGTGGCAGGATGCTCGCGGTTGGCCACGTCCGTCCCGATGACCAGGTCGCGCCCTTGGGTTTCGCGCTGCAGCACGGCGGCATAACACGTCAGCAGCAGCATGAACGGTGACGTTGCGCTGTCTTGCGCGAACGCTTTCAACCGGCCAACCGTGGCCGCCGGCAACTGGAAGTCCAGCGCCGCCCCGGTGCCGCTGTCGCGCTCCGGGCGTGGGAAATCGAACGGCAACGGCACTTGGGCGGGAATGCCGGCCAGGGTCTGTCGCCAGAAATCCAGGCCCTCACGCTGACGCTGCTGTACTGGGGCAGAACCTTGCCATACCGCATAGTCCACGTATTGGATCGCCAGTTCATCTTGTGGCGGCAGCACACCTGCACTGTAGGCCTCGTAACCCTGGATCAGTTCATCGACCAGCACGGCGCCGGACCAGCCGTCCGAAGCAATGTGGTGCATGACCAGTTGCAGCACGTGGTCCTGCTCACCGAGCCGGTACAGGACCGCCCGCAGCGGTGCCTCGCCGGCGAGGTCGAACGGTCGCAGTGCAACGTCGCGGGCATCGGCCGGCCACTGCGCCGCGCTCGACACGATTGTTTGCAACGCCACCGACATCTGTGCGTGGATCCGCTGGTACAACTCGCCGCCGCGCTGGTGATAGGTGGTGCGCAAGATCGCATGGCGTTCCACCAACCGCTGCAATGAACGCTCCAGGGCCTGGCAGTCCAGCTGTCCGTGCAAGCGTACGTTACTGCTCATGTTGAAGCTGCTGTCAGCCAGATCCAGCTGCTGCATCAACCAGACCCGTTGCTGCGCCGAGGACAAGGGCTGGTCCATCTGTCGGTCGACGCGAGGGATCTGCAACGAAGCGAGGTCCAAGTGAGGCGCAAGGCCCTCGATGCGCTGCGCCAGGTCCGCCAGAACAGGCGTTTCGAACAGCCAGCGCAAGGGCACTTCAAGGCCCTGCTCGCGCAAGCGCGCACGCACCTGGGCCGCCATCAGTGAGTGTCCGCCCAACTGGAAAAAATGCCCGTCGACAGGGATCTGCGGCCGGTTCAACACCGTCGCCCAGACCTCGGCCAACAGGGTCTCGCTGGCCGTCAGAGCACGCTGGACGGCGACAGTACCGCTGACGTCCAATTGCAGCCGCGGCAGTTGTTTGCGATCCACTTTGCCGTTGGTATTGAGGGGCAGTTGTTCCAGCGCCTGCAAATGCGTCGGCAGCATGTAGGCCGGCAAACGGGCCTGCAAATAGCTGTGGATCGCGGTTTCGTCAGATGGGTTAGCGCTACTGGCGACCCAGAAGGCGGCCAGATGCTCGCCTTGCACGGCCACGACCGCCTGCAATACATCGGGATGGCTGAGGAGCACAGCCTCGATCTCCCCCAGCTCGATGCGATAACCGCGCAATTTGATCTGGTCATCGGTGCGGCCCAGGTAATACAGCTGTCCATCGGGTTGCCAACGCGCCAGATCACCGGTGCGGTACAACCGCCCGCCCTCGCGGCTGAACGGATCGGCGATGAAGCGTTCGGCGGTTAATCCCGGTTGTCCGGCGTAACCGCGTGCCAGACCGTCACCGGCGATATACAGCTCGCCCACACAGCCGGGCGGCACTTCGCACAGGTGTTCATCCAGGACGTGGCAACGGGTGTTGAGCAACGGCCGGCCAATCGGGGCAACGGGCGTTTGCAGGACATCGATCGGCGTCTGGGTAGACCACACTGTGGTCTCCGTCGGGCCGTAGACGTTGACGAGGTGAGCCACGCATTGCCTGAGCTCGCTCGCCATCTCCGCCGCCAGCGCCTCACCACCAGCCAGGGCCACACGCCCGGCCAGTACCTGGCGATCGCCTTGCAACAGCATCGCCCAGGTGGCCGGTGTGGCCTGGATGAGATCCACGGCCTGGTCCTGAATCAGGTTTGCGAGCAACAGAGGGTCCTGTCGCTCCTCATCATCGGCCAGCACCACCGTGCCGCCGCGTACCAGCGGCAGGCACAGCTCCAGGCCGCAAATGTCGAAGGTCACGGTGGTCAGGGCCAGATAACGTTGCACATTATCCAGAGGCAGCGCCTGCTCCATGGCCAGCAGGAAGTTGGCGAAACTGCCTCGACTGATCTGCACGCCCTTGGGTTGTCCGGTCGAGCCCGAGGTGTAGAGGGTATAAGCCAATTGCTCGAGGGCCGTCGCCAGGCCCGGTGCGTGTGTCGGGAATTGGGACAACGGCAGGTCTGCCCACAGGCAACTGCGCAGGTGCCCGGGCACGTCTGCGAACAGCGTGTCGCAGAGCAGCAATTGCGGCCGCGCCCGAGTGAGAATCTGCGCCTGCCTTGCCGCTGGATGTGCAGGGTCGAGCGGCAGGTAGCCTGCGCCGGCCTTCTGGATGCCCAACAGGCATACCAGTAGCCTTTCGTCTCGCGGCAGGCAGAAGGCGACCGTCGACTCTTGCCCGACGCCCTGCGCCAGCAGCCAATGGGCCAGGCGGTTGGCTTGGGCATCCAGTTCGGCGTAGCTCAAGCGGCGATCGGCGCAGCACACCGCGATACGATCAGGATGGACGGCGGCCTGTACTTCGAAGCGCGTGACGAAATCCGCTTCGCCCATCAAACGCGTGGACGGGCCCGCCGTGTCCAGGGTCGCGACTGAACCCAGCGGGACTTCCAGCAAGCGCTGTTGAAGGTCAAGGCTGGCCAGACTGGCGAGCAGGCTCTGGTAGTCCTCCGCCAGTCGCTGGCTGGTGTCGGGGCGCAACAACGCGGTGGCGTATTCGACGATCAGACCGGTGCGGGCATCGGCCCCACGGCCCTGGCTGAACACATTGAACGTCAGGTCGAACTTGGCACTCACCACGCCATCGGGCAGCGCCAACGATTCCACGCTGATGCCGGGCAGGCTGAGGGTGCGCGAATCGCGGTGGTCAGCCTGATAGTTGAACATCGCCTGAAATACCGGCGTGCGGTCCAGGCTACGTTCGACGTTCAGCACGTCCAGCAAGTGCTCGAACGGCAGCGCCTGATGGGCCAGGTCATTGGCCAACCGCCCATTCAGGTCGTGGATAAAGGATTGCAGGCTTTGCCGGGCATCGATCTGTACCCGGTGCGCCAACGTGTTGACGAACAAACCGACCAGTGCCTGGCTCTCAGCCGATTCGCGCCCGGCCACGGGCAAGCCGATGGCGAAATCACTGCTCCGAGCATGACGCCAGAGCAGCAGTTGGTAGGCGGCGAAATACAGCACGAACGGCGTGACGCCCATTGCCCTGGCCCGGGCATCGATGGCCCGACTCAGCGAACTGGGGAAGAAAAACTCGGCACGGGCACCGGCGTACGCTTGCAACGCCGGGCGGGCACAGTGGTCCGGCAACTCCAGCGGCTCGTTGCTCAGGCCTTGCAAGCGCTGTTGCCAATAAGCCAACAGCTGGCTGCCCTGCTCTCCTTCCAGACCTCGCCGCTGTGCTTCGATCAACGGCAACAACCCAGTGGACGCGGGCGTGGCCTGATCCTGATACAGCCGCGCAAAATCCTCGACCAGCAAACCCATGGACCAGCCGTCCACGGCAATGTGGTGCACATTGAAGAGCAAGCGGTAATCACCTGGCGCCACACTGAACAGGTCGATTGCCAGCAACGGTCCCTGTCCCAGGTCGAAAACGCGCTTGGCGGCGTCGGCGATGGCCGCTACCTGCTGCGACTCATCCAGACCATTGAGGTCGTGCACATTGAAAATGACCGAGGCCGTCTCATCCAGGCGCTGCCAGACTTGCCCTTGCGCCTCGAAGAACCTGCAACGCAGGGCCTCATGACGCGAGACCAGGGTCTGGCAAGTGCGTTGCAGGCGAGGCACATCCAGGTCACCGCGCAAGGCCAGCAACTGCGTGACGTTGTAGGCCGTCGCGGTCGGTTCGAGCTGCTGCATGAACCACACCCGCTGCTGGGCATGGGACAGTGCACGTTGCGGCTCCGAGGCTTCGGTTGCCGATTGCGGTGCAACGCTCGGCGCGGCTGCGCCGGCCAGCACTCCGGCCAACTGCCGGGCAGTCGGGTTCTCCAGCAATTGCCGGGGCATCAGGCGCAGTTCGGCCTGACGCAGACGCGCGATCAATTGCAGGCTGAGAATCGAATCCCCGCCCTCGGCAAAGAAGTCCGCGTCCGGCCCCAGGCCAGGCTGCTCCAGCAATTCACGAAAGGCCGTGAGTACGGTCAGCAACACCGGGTCCTGTCGAGCATCGATGCACAGGGCCATGGCCGCCAGAGTCGGGTGTTGCAGGACATCCCGCGGTTGCAGCTTGAGCCCTTCGCGCGAAGCCAGGCCGATCAATTGCAGGCTCAGGATCGAATCGCCGCCCAGGGCAAAAAAATCATCCTCGCGCCCGACGTGCGGGCAGCCGAGGACCTGACACCACAACTGCGCCAGGCGCTGTTCCGTGGCACCACGGGGTGGCCGAGCGGAGGCAGCGGACGATTTTTGCTCAGCCGGCTCAGGCAAAGCGCGTCGATCCAGCTTGCCATTGGCCGTCAGCGGCAACGCGTCCAGCACTGACCAATGGCTGGGCACCATGTGTTCCGGCAATTGACGTCTGGCCTCGGCTTGCAGGCTCGCCAACGCTTCGCTCGCCAGGGACGGACTGAGGTACGCCACCAGTTGCATGCGCCCTTTCACCTCGCAGGCCAGCACTACCCCTTCGCGAACCTGAGGCTGAGCCTTGAGCCAGGCGCTGACTTCGCCCGGCTCAACGCGAAAACCACGGATCTTGACCTGATCGTCCCCACGCCCGAGGAACACCAGGTTCCCATTGCGATCCAGGCGAACCCGGTCACCGCTGCGATAGAAGCGTTGGCCTGGGGCGGTGGAACCGAATACCTTGGCGCTCAATTCAGGTTGGCCGAGATACCCCTGGGCAACCTGGGGGCCACCGATCAGCAATTCCCCGGCGACACCCAGCGGCACCGACACATCGTTGCCGTCGACGATGCGCAGTTGGCAGTCCGCCAACGGCTGACCCAAGGGCAGATACTGACCCGGGTCCAGCGAGTCGAGCGACTGGATTTCGCCGCAGATCACTCCTACCGTGGTTTCCGAAGGGCCGTAGTGGTTGAAGAGGCGCAGTTGCGGTGCCAGTTCGCGCACTCGTGCGAACAAGGCGTGATCGAAACCCTCACCGCCCAGGACCAATACATCCCTGGGCAAGACACGTCGGGCATCGTCCAGCTCCAGCAGCCCGCGCAAATGCGAAGGCGCGATCTTCAGGCAATCCACCGGGTGCTGCTCAAGAAAGTCAGCCCAGCCTGGCGGATCGAAGGTCAGCGACGCTGGCGGCAGAATCAGCGGATCGCCGGCATTCAGCGCAGCGAACACGCAGGTCAGCCCCAGGTCCGCCGCCACCGTCGCCAAGGTTGCCCAGCGGCTGCCCGGCTTCGCTTGCAGGCGTTGACCGACCGCACTGGCGTAATGCGCCAGGTTGCCGTGGGTGACCAGCACGCCTTTGGGCTGGCCGGTCGAACCGGAGGTATAAATCAGATAAGCCGGCAAGTCGGGCTGGCTGAGGCTCTCGTCCGGGCCCTCGGAGATCACGGCGCGCAAGTCAGCGGCCCCGAGTATCAGGCGCTCGATCCGGACACCAGTTTCCGGGGCATCGGCCAAAGACACCCACAGGCTCGCACCACTGTCCTGCAATAACTGCGCGAGTCGCTGCGGCGGCTGCGCCGGGTCGAGAAACAGGCAGATCGCGCCCCGTTGCCAGCACGCCAGCGTGGCCATCAACTGTTCTGCGCAACGCGGCATGCACAGCGCAACCACTTGCCCGGGACCTACCCCCTGCCCGGCCAGTCGCGAGGCCAACGCACGGCTCGCGGCACCGAGCGTTGCATAGTCGATGGTTTCGTTGACGCTACACAGTGCTGCCGCGGTCGGCGTATGCGCTGCCCAATGCAGCACTTGCCGATCCAGCGGTAAGGGCATCGCGCCCAATGCCGGACCACTCACCTCACTCGGCGGCGAAACCAGCTGGAATTCGGTCAGACGGCGCTGGGGATGACTGGACGCCCCCTGGAGAATCGCCAGCAAGTCGTCCAGCATCTGCTCGACGGTCGTCGCATCGAACAATTCGTCGCTGTATTCCAACTCGCAGCGCAGACCCGCATCAGCGGTACGCACCAGGCGCAACGTGAGGTCGAAGCGCGCATGACGCTGCGGCGGATCCAGGACTTCAACCGCGACACCCGGCAATGTCAGGGTACGGCTTTCGGGCAGGTCCACCTGGACGAACATGACCTGGAACAACGGACTCGAACGTGGCCGATCCAGGTTCTCAAGCACCTTTTCAAAAGGCAGCAACTGATGATCGAAAGCGGCGGCGACGGTGTCACGGGTGCGCAGCAGTGCACTGGCGAAGTCCGGGTTGTCGTGCAGGCGCTGACGGATCACCAGGGTGTTGAGCAAAGGCCCGATCAGCGGGACCAGCTCCGGACGATCACGGTGCGCGACCGAGGTGCCCAGGCACAGGTCGCTCTCGCCGCTGTAACGCGACAGCAGGCAGCTGAAAGCTGTCAGGCCGTAGATGTACAGCGTCACCCCATGATTACGGATAGCCGCTTCGACCGCTGTCGTCATCTGCGGTGATAGCGTGCGGGCCAGCACCGCGCCGCTGTGGCGGCGTTGCGCGGGCGCCGGACGTGGTCGATCCAGGGGCAACGTCAATGGTGCGGGGGCATCGACCAGCTGTGCACGCCAGAAATCGACGTGCTGCCGGCAGCTTTCGCTGTCCAGCCACTCCTGTTCCCAAGCGGCGTAGTCGGCATACTGGATGCTCAGTTCGGGCTGCCGGGCAGGCTCATCCACCGCCAGCGCCCGGTACGCCTCGGCCAGTTCCAGGGTCAGTTGCTGGGCCGACCAGGCGTCGTAGGCCACATGATGAATGGTGAAGAACAACCAGGTCGATTGCTCCTGCGCATCGCTGAACGCTTGCCAGCGCCATGGTGCCGACTGGCTGAGGTCAAAGGGTTCGGCCAATTGCCGGGCGTATTCATCGGCGCACCACTGCTCGTACTCGCCGGCAGCCAGGCTCAATCGTTCAACGGTTGGCCGAATGACTGTTTGCGGCTCGCAATGAGACTGCAACTGTCCATTCGGGTCGGTCGTATAACGGGTGCGCAAGATCTGGTGACGGTCGGTCAATTGCTGCATGGCCTGCTGCAAGCGTTCGCCATCGAGGCGGCCGTCGAAGCGCAGCACCGAGCACAGATTGTAAAGCGCACGACTGCTCAGAGCCTCCGCCGACAGAAAACGCCGCTGCGCCTGCGTCAACGGCAAGCGCCCGTCTTCGGCAAGCACGGCGGGAACGATCGGCAGACGCCAGCTATCGATACCTTTCTCGGCCAGGCGCTGGCGAAAGATCTTTTTCTTATCCGCGGGCAAGGAAGCCAGCCGCTGCGCAATCTCCAGGAACGCTTGTTGCGTCATCGCACTCATCCTTACTCTTCCATCTCTGATAACAGGCGCTGCATTTCGTCCAGGGCCTGGTCCGTCGACGGCCCCTGGGGTTTCTCGATCTGCTCGGCAAGACCGGCGATCGTTGGGTTGTGAAACAGGCTACGCAGCTCGATCCGGATACCGAAACGGCTCTCGACCTGAGTCATCAAGCGCATCGCCAACAACGAATGCCCACCCAGTTCGAAGAAGCTGTTGAACACCCCGACCTGCGGCAATTCGAGGAGGTCCTGCCAGATCTCGGCCAGTTGCTGCTCCAACTCAGTGCGCGGCGCCACGCCCTGTATCGTGACCGGTTGCGGCGCCGGCAAGGCCTTGCGGTCGATCTTGCCGTTGGCATTGAGGGCCAGCCGTGGCTGGGTGATGAAACCCGCCGGGATCATGTAGCCTGGCAACAAGCCTTCCAGATGCCGACGCAACTCTGCCGAGTCAACCGGGTTCGGCGCTTGCAGCCAGGCGAACAAGCTCTGACTGCGCGCGTCGATCATTACCACCGCCTCCTCCACGCCCGGATAACGACGCAACAGCGACTCGATCTCGCCGGGCTCGATGCGGAACCCGCGCACCTTGACCTGGAAATCGCTGCGGCCAACGTAGGCCAGTCGACCGTCATCGCGCCGGCGTACCAGGTCGCCGGTGCGATACATGCGACTGCCAGGTTCATTGGCATACGGGTCGGGCAGATAGACCGCTGCCGTGGTAGCGGCGGCATGCTGATAGCCACGGGTTACCCCGGCGCCCGCGATATACAGCTCACCCACGGTGCCCAGTGGAACCGGCCGCAACATTTCATCGAGTACATAACAGCGTGTGTTGAGCAGCGGCGAGCCGATATCGGCAACGCCGGACGGCACGTCTTGCAGCGCCTGCGTCGTCGACCAGACCGTGGTTTCGGTCGGGCCATAGGCGTTGATCAGCACCACGCCGCGGCTGCGCAGCTCGGTCACCAGCTCAGCGGCAACCGCCTCACCACCGATCAGCCCGCGCACGGGCGGCCAATCGGCCTGCGCGGTTTCCAGCAGAATCTGCCAGCCGGCGGGCGTGGCCTGGAACACGGTCGCGCGGCGCAGCAAGGCAAACAGCTGATGACCATCGACGACCTGCTCGCGACGGGCCAGCAGGATGGCCGCACCATTGACCAGTGGCAGGAACAGCTCCGGCTTGCACATATCGAACGCGTAGGTAGTGCTGGCCAGCCAGACATCCGCGGCGCTCAGTGGCAACTGCCGATCGAGAGCAGCCAACAGGTTGCTCAGGTTCTGGCGCGTGACCTGCACGCCTTTGGGTGTGCCGGTCGAGCCCGAGGTGTAGATCACATAGGCGCGTTGCTCCGGGTGGGTCGCCAGCATCGGATTCTCGACACTGCACGCCTCCAGCGACAATTGGTCGAGCCAGACGTTGTCGACCCCGTCCAGCACATCGCCACACAGGCTTTCGCTGAGCACCAGGACCGGATGCGCATGCTCGATGATGAAACGCAGACGATCCGCCGGGTGTTGTGGATCCAACGGCAGGTAAGCCGCGCCGGCCTTGTGGATGGCCAGCAACGTCGGCAGCAACCAGGGGCCTCGGGTCAAGCACACGGCAATCAGGTCATCCGTGCCGACGCCCCGTGTGCGCAACCAATGGGCCAGGCGATTACTGAGAGCATTGAGCTGGGCATAGCTCAGTTGCTGATCCTGACAGTCGAGCGCCAACGCCTCGGGTGTCAATGCCACTTGGCGCTCGAAACGGGCAATCAGGTCCGCTTCGCGGGGCAAGGCCTCGGCCGTCTGGTTCCAGGGGCGCAGGGCCAGGGCATGATCGGTATTGGCCAGGTCAATGTCCCAGAGGCGCGCCTGAGTGTTTTTCAGCATGCCCTCGAGCAGGTGCAGATATTCGTCTGCATAGCGTCGCGCCGTGCGGTCCAGGAACAGGTCGGTGTTGTATTCCAGCACACATTGCCAGTCATCGCCGTACTGCTCGATGTGCAAGCCGATATCCACCAGGGCGCTGTCGCTTTCCACATCCAGCCGCTGCGTCGACAGGCCCGCGAAACGCGTCTCGCCCGTTGCCGCATCGCGCTGGATCAGGTTGAACAGCGCCTGGAACAGCGGTGTATGGCTGAGGTCGCGGCGCACCTGCAACGCCTCGACCAATCGTTCGAAAGGCACGTCCGCATGCTGCTGTGCAGCCAGGTGCGTGGCTTGCAACTGTTGCCAGAATTGCTCGACCGGCTGCTGGGCATCGATGTGACTACGCAGCACTTGGGTGGTCGCGAAGTAACCGATCAGGTTGTCGGTGTGGGCCTGGTGGCGATGGGCGACCGGCAGGCCGATCCAGATTTCACGCTGACCCGAGTGCCTGGCCAGGAGGATGTTCCAGGCGGCCAGCAGTGGCGCGAACGCCGTCAGCCCGTGGCGTTGCGCGGTGTCACGCACACGCTTAACCAACGTGGCCGGCAGGCTGAAGCGAAGGCGCTGGCCGTTGTAGCCTTGCTCGGCGGGACGAGGCTTGTCGGTGGGCAGGTTCAGCACCGGTGGCTCCCCTTCCAGGGTTCGCCGCCAGTATTCAAGCTGCGATTCGATACGCGCCTGCCCGGCCGGACTCTGCCAACTGGCGGCAATGTCCGAGAACTGCAGCGGCAGTGGCGGCAGGCTGGCGCTGCGCCCTTGCAGCAAGGCCTGGTAAATCAGTTGCAGCTCATGGAAGAAGATTTCCAGCGAACGGGCATCGGCGATGATGTGATGCAAGGTGACCTGCAACACACTGAGGTCCTGGCCCTGATACACACGAACCCGCCATAGCGGCGGCGCCGACAGGTCAAAGGGACGTTGTGCTTCCTGGCTCAGTCTCAGCGCGAAATCCGGAGACTGTTCGTCCATCTCCAGCGGTTCGAAGCTCAACGGCACCGTGGTAGATGCCTCGACAGACTGCCGCGCCCCATCGGACGTTTCGCTGAACACCGTCCGCAGACTGTGCTGGCGGTCGCTCAGTTGCCGCAGCGCCTGCTCCAGCAACGACGGTTGCAGGGTACCTTCCAGACGCAGGGCGAGGGACAAGTGGTAGGCCTGGGTATCCCCTTGCAAGCGGTCCAGGAACCACAGGCGTTGCTGAGTGAAATGCAGTGGTGCCAAAGGTTCCTTGAAAGGACGCAGGATGCTTTCGGCTTCAACGCTTTTCGCCGCCACCTGCGCCGCAAAATCGCGCAGCACCGGCTGCTCGAACAATGTGCGCAACGGCAGGCGCCGGCCATGCTGTTCGGCAATTCGCGCGACCAGGCGCGCCGCCAGCAACGAATGGCCGCCCAGGGCAAAGAAATTGTCGTGCGCGCCAACATCGGTGCAGCCCAGCAGTTCCTCCCAGAGCCGGGCCACCTCCCGCTCCCATTCGCTGGAAAGCGTACCGCGCTGTCCGTCGCGTTGTTGCGGTGCCGGCAGTGCCTTGCGGTCGACCTTACCGCTCGGGCTCAACGGCAGGGTGTCCAGGCGAACGAACTGGCTCGGCAGCATGTAGTCCGGCAATTGCTCGGCGAGCGCGGCGCGCAGCATGTTTTCGTCCAGCGCGTCGCCTGCGTAGTACCCCACCAGGCTTGCGGTTTCACCGCTGCCCAGCAACACGACAGCCGCTTCGCGGACGCCAGGGATACGCGCCAGCAGCGCTTCGATTTCACCCAGCTCGATCCGGAAACCGCGCAGCTTGACCTGGAAATCCAGCCGTCCCAGGTAGTCCAGGCTGCCATGAACGTTGCGTCGAACCCGGTCGCCGGTACGGTACATGCGGGCACCCGGTACGAACGGATCCGGCAGGAACGCCGCCGCGGTCAGTCGTGCCGCCGCAAAGTAACCCCGACCGAGGTTAGCCCCGGCCAGATACAGTTCACCGGGCACCCCGGCGGCCACCGGCCGCAAATCGGCATCGAGGACATACGCGGCGGTATTGGCAACCGGATGCCCGATCGGCACCTCGACACCAGCACTCTCGCCACCGCTGCGCACTTCAAAGGTGCTGTAGACCGTCGCTTCTGTCGGCCCATAACCGTTGATGACCCTGGCGCCCCTGTCCTCAATCGCTTCGGCGAGCGCACAGGGCAAGGCCTCTCCGCCGGAAATCGCACGCACGCCTTGCCAGCTGCGCGAGGTATGCGCCACCAGCATTCGCCAGGTCGCGGGCGTGGCCTGCATGATCGTCGGCTGCCCGGTCAGCAACAGTTGATCGATCGCCTGGGGATCACGCGCCTGTTCGCGGTCGGCCAACAGGATGCTGGCGCCGTGTGCCAGCGGCAGCAGCAATTCGACGATGGCAATATCGAAGGTCGCGGTGGTCAATGCCAGGACGCGATCCCGAGCCGTCATGGGCACGGCCTGCTCCACGGCCAGCATCAGGTTCATCAGGTTGCCACGGCTGATGGCCACGCCCTTGGGCTGACCGGTGGAGCCGGAGGTATACAACACGTAGGCGAGCTGATCCTCCGCCAATGCCGGGGCCTTGTAGCGGTCGGTGGTGCTCAGGGCATCGATGTCCAGCAACGCCACGCCACTGTTCCACTGCGCCAACACCGCCAGGCTCGCGCCGGTGCCCAGGCACAGTTTGGGTTGCGCCGCCTCGAGGATGTAGCGGCCACGTTCCGGCGGGGTATCCTCAGCCAACGGCACGTAGGCAGCACCGGCCTTGAGAATCGCCAGCATCGCCATGGGCAGGCGAGCATCACGAGGCAGGCTGAGGGCGACACGATCCTCGATGCCAACGCCATGGGCCTGCAGGGCAGCCGCCAGTCGCTCGGCGGCCTGCTCCAGCTGGGCGTAGCTCAGGCGCTCATCACCGGCCAGTATGGCCGTCGCGTCAGGCTGTCGAGCGACCTGAAGCGCAAAGGCCTGGAGAAGATCCTGGTGCCCCGTGACGCCGGGTCCCTCGATCCGGGCCAGGGAGCGTTCCGCAGACTGCCACGCCAGTTCACCCAACGCCCCTTCCGGGTGCTCGATCAACGCCTCGAGCATCGCCAGGTACTGCTCGGCCATCGCCTGGGCGGTCTCTTCGCGGAACAGGTCGCTGCTGTATTGCAAGCTCAGATTGATGCCGTGTTCGCTGTCCCGCACGTCAAGGTGCAGATCACACAACGCGCTGTCCGGACGGTTATCCAACGGCTCGGCGATCACATCGGTCAGTTCGAAACGCTCCAGGGCATTGCCCGGGAAGTAGTTGAACATGGCCTGGAACAACGGGTTGTAGCTCACCTGACGGACCACGCCGAGCTGCTCGATCAAATAATCGAATGGCAGGTCCTGATGGGATTGAACCGACACGGACAGCGCTTGCAGCTCGCTCATCAGCTGCAGCAGGCTACGCTCGCCCGACAGTTTCTTGCGATACACCAACGTGTTGACGAAACAGCCGACCAGGGGCTGGAGTACCCCGTGGTGCCGGTTGGCCACGGGAACGCCGATCAGAATGTCGTCCACACCGCCGCGGCTGCGCAACAACAACTGGAACGCGGTCAGCATCGGGATGAAATTGCTCCAGCCGTGGCGGGCACTGAACGCGCGCAAGCGTGCCGTCAGGGCGTCGGACAAGCGCCGTTCAACACGCCCACCGGCCTGGCTCGCCTGGGCAGGACGGGGAAAATCAGCCGCGAGTTCTAGCACCGGCAGCTCGCCGGCCAACTGCTCGCGCCAGAACGCCAGTTCCTGTTCGCACGCCTTGCTGTTCATCCATTGGTGTTGCCAGAGCGCGTAGTCGGCGTACTGCATCGAAGGCGCCGGCAGCGTTGTCGCCACCCCTTGCCGCCTGTTGCGGTACTGCGTGCACATCTCATCGATGATCAACTGCAGGGACCAGCCATCGGCCACGATGTGATGACAGTTCAACGACAAGACAAAAGCATCCGCGGCCAGCCGATAAAGCCTGGCGCGCAGCAGCGGAGCCGTTTCCAGCAAGAACGGCGTCATTGCATCCTGACGCAGTAGCTCATGCAACGCTTCTTCGTTCGGCACGTCGACCAAAGGCAGCTCAAGCTCAGAGCGGGCCAGGATCAGTTGGCTCGGCCCCTCGGCTTGCTCGATAAACCCGGTACGCAGCACTTCGTGCCGATCCACCACCGCCTGCAACGCAGCCTGCAGGTCGGCGATATGCAGCTCACCGGTCAAGCGAACGGCGCCTGCCAGGTTATAGGCGGGGCTGTGGGGATCCAGTTGTTGCAGGAACCACAGACGCTGCTGGGCAAACGACAGCGGCAGTTTGTCAGGACGCGGCAACAGTGTCGGCGATGCCTTTACGGTGCCAGCCTGGTTTTCCAGCCAATCGGCCATGGCGGCGATGGTCGGACGCTCGAACACCACGCGCAGGGGCAAATCCTTGCCAGTGAGTTTGCCGATCAGGCCAATCAGTTGAGTGGCCAGCAGCGAGTGACCGCCCAGCTCGAAGAAGTTGTCCTCGACCCCCACCTGGCCGAGCCCCAACACGCTTTGCCACGCCTCGACCATCTGGCCTTGCAGCTCGCTGCTGGGCGCAACATAGCGGGCCTGGCTCTGCGCGGCAAAATCCGGAGCGGGCAAGGATTTGCGATCGATCTTGCCGTTGCCATTGAGCGGAAAGCGCTCCAGGAACACAAACGCGCCCGGTGTCATGTAGGGTGGAAGATGGCCCAGGACATGCTCGCGCAGGGCCTCGATGCTCAGCTGTGCATCGCCCACGACATAGGCTACCAACACCTTGGCGCGTTGCTGGTCGTCGCGGGCGACGACTACCGCTTCCCGGACGCCGGGGTAATGGCTCAGGCAGGCTTCGATTTCGTCCAGTTCAATGCGGTGCCCGCGAATCTTGACCTGATGGTCGGTACGGCCAACGTATTCAAGATCGCCGTTGGGCAGGAAGCGCGCCAGGTCACCGGTGCGATAGAGGCGCGAACCATCGTTGGCAATCGGGTCCGGCAGGAACACCGCCGCCGTGCGCGCCGGGTCTGCCATATAGCCGCGTCCGACGCCGACACCGGCGACGAAAATCTCCCCCACCGCACCGGCCGGTATGGGTTGCAGGTCGGCATCGAGCAGGTACAAGCGGTTGTTCAGGGTGGCGCGACCGATGGGCACGTTGATCCGTTGTTCCGGCAGACGTTCGAGCAACGGATGGAACGCGACATCATCGGAGCATTCGGCGGGCCCGTAGGCGTTCATCAATGGGATCGCGGGATAGCGGTCGAACCAGCGACGCGCCAGGGCCGGTGGCAGCGCCTCACCGGTAGCCAGCACCCAGCGCAGCCGCGAGCGCTCGAGCCCGGCGTCGAGCAGGCTCTGCATCAACGACGGCACGGCTTCGAGGATGCTGATGCCGTGCCGTTCGATGGCCGACGCCAGCGCATCGGGGTCTTGTACGATGCAATCGCCGAGGATCACGGTGCGTGCCCCCAGCACCAGGCCGGCAAGGGTCTGCCAGACAGAAATGTCGAAGCATTGCGGCGCGGTCTGAGCAATGACATCGGACGCATCGAGCCCCAGCCCCGGCAATTTGCCGAGGATGTTATTGAGCATGCCGGCGTGCGCCACCATGGCCCCTTTGGGCGTGCCGGTGGAACCGGACGTGAAGATGCAATAGGCCAACGAGAGGTCGTGGATCGCAAGGTTCAGGTCTTCATCGTTGTAGCTGCTCAATACCGCAGGATCGTAGAGCACCGCTTTGGGACGCTGTTCCAAGAGATCCACTGCCTCCAGCGCCAGCTCGCCCAGCCCCGCGCTGTGAACCAGCAACGGCGTACGGCTCTGGCGCAGGACCTGGGCCAACCGCTGAGGTGGATTGCGCGGGTCAAGCGGCAGCCAACCGGCACCGGCCTTGAGGGTGGCAAGGATCATCACCACCAGGTCCAGACCACGCTCGTCGAACACCGCGATCAAGTCGCCGGCGTTGACGCCCTGGGCGCGAAGGTGCCGGGCCAGACGGTTGGCGGCGCGGTTCAGCTGATCGAACGTCAGGCTTCGGTCGCCGTGAACCATGGCAATGCGCTCGGGCGTCAGGCGAACCTGTTGCTGCAATCGCTCGATGTACAAAGGTTGCAGCAACTGTTCGTCGGCCGCTAGTCCTCCACCGGCCCAGACCTGATGCTGATGCGCGATTTCACGCTCATCGAGCATCGCCAGGTGGTGCAACGGTGTCTCTGGGTGGGTGTGCAGGGCCGCACCGATGTTCAGCAGCAACGTGCGGAAGTGGCGCAGCATCTGCTCGATTTCTTCGCGCAGAAACCAGTCGGTCTGATAGGTCAATTGCAGATGCAGGCGTTCACCCGGAACGATCACCACCGTGATGGGGTAGTTGGTGTGGGTGCGGTTGGCCATGTCGCTGATCAGGTAATCCAGTTGCCCCTGACGCAAGTCGGCGGCAATGGGCGCGTTCTCGAACACGAACAGACTCTGGAATAGGTCCTGGCGCTGCACTTCGCTCCAGCGCTGGATCTCTGCCAGGGACACGCTTTCGTGTTCGCGGAGGGTCAGGTTCTCGGTCTGCAAGGCCTTCAGCCAGGGGGCCAGCGCGTCATCCGGGCGCACGTTCCAGCGCAGAGGCAAACTGTTGATGAACAGACCGACAATGCTTTCCATGCCTTGCAGGTGAACCGGCCGACCGGCGACCGTAATACCGAACACCAGGTCGCGATCACCACTGTAACGCGCCAGCAGCAAAGCCCAGGCCCCCTGCACCAGGGTGTTGAGGGTGATGCCGTGTCGGGCCGCCGCGCTTTGCAGTGCGAGGGTCTGCTCAAGCTCCAGATGTTCGACACAGTCTTCAACGGGCTCCGCGGCCCCCTGAACCCGGCCGACATGCCCGAAGCCAAACTCGTTGGGGGTGTCGAACCCCGCCAGGCGTTGTTGCCAGAACGCCTGATGGTCTTCCGGCTTCTGGGTTTCCAGCCAACGAATGAAATCGCGATACGGGCGCGGCGCTGGCAGATTCAAACGACGACCTTGCTGGGCGGCCCGGTAGCCGTTGAGGAAGTCCATCATGATGATCGAGAAGCACCAGGCATCCATCAGGATATGGTGATAGCTGCGCACGAACTGGTAGGTATCGGGCGCCAACTTATACAGCCTGACACGCATCAGGGGCGCTTTGGTGAAGTCCAGTCCCTGGGCCCGCTCTTCACTGAGCAAGTGCTCCAGGCGTTCCTGTTGCTCACCTTCGCTCAGATGCGACCAGTCCTCATAGGTAATCGGCAATTCGACCTGCTTGTGCACCACTTGCATTGGACGCTTCTGCTGCTTCCAGACAAAGGAAGTGCGCAGCAACTCATGGCGCTCCACCACCTGCGCCCAGGCCTGACGGAACGCCGCCAGATCGAGATTCGGCAGGACCATGACATGACGGTATTGCAACAGGTACATGCCTTTGCCAGGGTGCAACAGACTGTGAAACAACAATCCCTGCTGCATGGGTGCCAGCGGATAAATCGCTTCGATATTGCGCGAAAGAGCTTTGACCTTGTCGTTCATGCTGACGGTATCCGAACCTGTATGTATGCGTGTATGCATGCCTGTATGTATGGCAACGCAGAGCTGATCACTGCTCGAGCTGCTCGAGCAGACCCAGGAATTCATCGTCGGACAAGCCGGAGTCAGCGAAGTCCGAAGCCGTGGCGCGACCCACCGTGGGCGCCAGGCAATGGTCCAGCAAATCGGCAATGCGCTGCTGGAACTGCTGGGCCAACTTGCCGACCAAGGCCGGCTCGTGGATCTGCGGGTCGTAACGCCATTCGATGTGCAGCCGACCTTCGTTCACCAGCGCGGTGACATCCAGCAGATGCGTGCGACGGGTACTGTCGGCGCGCATGCCGGGGCAGATCGGCCGGGCCAATCGCCACAGGCTGGATGCCTCGAGCCATTGCTCAACCCGTCCCAGGTAATTGAAGGTCAACAGCGAGGCCGTTCCCAGGCCGTGGGCCGGGTCGAGGCGCAGCAATCCATAGCCCAGGCCTTGTTCAGGCAGGCGACGCAGGGCTTCCTTGGCCGCGATGATCGAGTGCTCGGGATCCCACGAGGTGTCGATGGCCAGCGGGTAGCGACTGGTGTGCCAACCGATCGAACGGGACAGATCGGGGCCTTGCTCCCAGCCGCTGCGACCGTGGCTTTCCATTTCCAGGGTGACTCGCTCGCGTCCCTGCCACTGCCCGAGGGTCCCGGCCAGGGCAGCCACCAGCAGATCCTGGACTTGAGTGCCGTAGGCACCATGGCAATCGCCCAACAACAACTGGGTCTGCTCAACGGACAGTTGTGCCTCCAGCGTCCGGCTCTCACCGTACAGACTGACCTGTTCGGGCACCGTGCCCTCAGCCGCCAGTTGCTCACGCCAGTAGTCCACCTGCGCCAGCACCTGCGGGTCACTGCGGTGGCGCTGCAACGCCTCGCTCCACACATGGAAACCTGCCGTGACGGCGGGCAGAACCGCATCCGGTTGCAGGTACAGGCTCTCCAGCTCGTGCAGCAGAACCTGCCAGGACACCGCATCGACCAGCAAATGATGGGCCGTGCAGAGCAACTCCCGGCTCTGGGTGAAATACACCCAGCGGATCAACGGTGCCTGGGCCAGGTTCCAGCCCTGCTGCGAACGTTGCAGCAGGGCTTCGGTCAAGGGTTCTTCCTCCACTCGCAACAGCGCGTTGACCTGATCCTGGGAAAAGCTTTGATAGCGTTGCTGCCAGCCTTGCGAGGACGCTTCAAAGGTCAGGCGCAAGCTGGCATGGCGCTCCAGCAACGTGCCCAGGGCCTGGGTAAATCGTTGCTGATCCAGTGGCTCGTCCAGGGCCAACAGCAACGACTGGTTCCAGTGTTCGGCCAGGTTCTGTCCCTGGGAAAAGAACCATTCCTGAATCGGCGTCAAGGCGAACGCCGTGGTGGGCTCGGCCGGGTGATTGGCGGGCTGCTCGATCGTCGCGCCAAGGTCCACCGCCTGCTCGGCCCAACCGCGCACGGTGGGCGATTCGAAGATCTGTTTGGGCTTGAGCTGCAGGCCTTGTTGTTTGGCTCGGGCGATGATCTGCAAACTCAGGATCGAGTCGCCGCCGACCGAGAAAAAGTTGTCGTCGACCTGCAGATCCGGGTTATTGAGAATCTCCCGGGCGATCTCCAACAGGCGTAGCTCCAGGGTGCGCCGTGGTGTCTGCACCACTCGCGCCAGGGCACGCACCGTCTGTTCGGCGAACAATTGCTTGGGCGTCATCAGGATCTGTTGCTGGCGCGCCAGGGCAATGATCTGCAAGCCGAGAATGGAATCGCCGCCCAGTGCAAAGAAGTTGTCATCGGGCCCGACCTCGGGGTTGCCGAGCATGGCGCGCCAGATGTCCAGTAACGCGGTTTCCACGGCGTTCAGGGGCTGGTCGTCCGACGGCCCTGCCTCATGGGCCGGCGCAGTCACTTGCTCAGCCAGGCGCAACAACGCCTGACGGTCGACCTTGCCGTTGGGCAACAAGGCGAAAGCGTCGAGACAATGCCATTGCGCCGGTTGCATGTAATCCGGCAGTTGCCGTTGCAGGACGGCCTGGATGTCGGCCAGCGCGGCCGGCGGCGCAATCAGGAAGGCGACCAGGCGATTGCCAGACAACGGCGTCGGGCAGTTCAGCACCCTGACGTCGCTGACCTGCGGCATGGCGCGCAATTGGGCCGCAACTTCGGCGGGCTCCACCCGGTAACCGCGGATCTTGACCTGCTCATCGAGGCGGCCGAGAAACTCCATCTGCCCCTGGTGATTGAGCCGTACCCGGTCACCGGTGCGATAACCGTGCTCACCGAAACGTGCACGGTCATCGTCGCTGGCACTCAGATAACCCAGGGCCACGGTCGCTCCTTGAACGTACAGTTCGCCGCTGACGCCTGTCGGCAACAGGCTACCGTCAGGGCCACGCACGCTGACCTGGACGTTGGGCAGCGGCCGTCCCAGTGGCGCGGCGCCACCGGCATCCACCTCATGGGTCAACACTCCGACCGTGGTTTCGCTGGGGCCATAGTGGTTGACAATGCGCAAATCGGCCTTCAACGCACGCAAGCGTGTCACCAGATCGTGGCCCAAGGCTTCGCCACCGACCACCAGGCACTGTCGTGGCAACAACCGCTGCGGGTCCTTGGCGATCAACAAGGCATTGAGGTGCGACGGCACGATCTTCAACAGATCCACGGGTTGGCGGGCCAGTACCGCTGCCAGCTCCTCGGCATCGAAGGCCAGGTCTTCGTCCAGCAGGCGCAGACAGCGACCGCTCAGCAGTGCGCCGAACAACGCGGTGTGCCCCAGGTCCGTCGCGCAACTGGCCAGACTGGCCAGGCTCGCATCGTCCGGCAGGCCCAGGCGCTCAAGGCAACCGGTCACGTAATGAATCAGGTTGCCCTGGCTGACTTCAACGCCCTTGGGCCGTCCACTGGAGCCCGAGGTGTAGACCACGTACGCCGCAAGGTCGGCCGCCAGGGAAGCCCGCAAAGGCGACTCACTGAACAAGGGTGCGGGCGGCAGCGCCAGCCACCGGACCTGCTCGGGCAGCCACTCGGGGCGCTCGCCTTCACTGATCCAGACCTTGGGCATGGCGTCCTGGCAGATGTTCTGCAAACGCGACGCCGGCCACTGCGGATCGAGCGCCAGGTAAGTCGCGCCGCATTGCCAGGCTGCGAGCATGTGCATCACCAACTCACGACTGCGCGGCAAACACAGGGCAATGTGCTCACCGACCAGGCTCGAATCCTGCTGCAAACGTTCGCCACGGGCGACCACGGCACGGCCCAGCTCGGCATAGCTGAGCGTACCCTGTTCATCCTGAAGGGCTATCGACTGGGGCTTGCGCCCACACTGTTCAGCGAACGCCTGCCAGGCGTTGCTGAAGGGAACCGGCATGTCTTCCCCTTTGAGGAACGACTGCTGCTCGGGCGCCAGCCAGTCAAGCTCGGCAAACGGCACCTGGGGCCGTTCGATCGCCGCCAGGGCCAGGGCGACGAACTGATCGCGATAGCGTTCGATCGTTTCGTGGCGATACAACGCCTTGCTGTAGCGCCACCGACATAGAAATCCCTCTTCTTCGTCGATGATCACCATGTTCAACTCGTGGGCCGCGCCTCGCTGCTCCGACAATAAGCGGTCGACATATTGTTCGAAGGGCGCAATGCGTTCCTTGTTCAACGTGAACATGTGCTGGAACAGCGGTGCCCTGCCCGCCTGGCGCGGTAGATCCAACTGCTTGACCAGACGCGAGAACGGATAATGACGGTGCTGCAGGGCTTGCTTGACGGTGGCGTCGACCTGCCTGGCCCATTCGCCGCTGGACAACTCCCGACGCAGACGGCAACGAATGGGCAGCGGGTTGACCAGATACCCCGGCAAGTTGACGTGTTCACGGCGCAAGCGCCAACCGCTGGGCGTTCCCAGGACGAAGTCGTCCTGGCCCGACAGCACGCCGAGAAACTGCTGGAACAGCGAGAACCACAACACATAGGGCGTCACCCCCCACTCTCGGGCGACGGCGCGAAACCGTGCCGTGGTGGCCGGGTCAAAGCGGACCGACAACTCACCACCCTTGAATGCCTGGTTGCTGCCATAGGGGAAATCCGTGGGCAGCTCCAAGGCCGGGGCTTCGGTCAGTTGTGCCTGCCACCATGCCAGCTCCACGGGCTCGGCCGCTTCACTGCGGATGTGCAAGTCGCTGCAATAATCGCGGTAGGCATCGGGGTTCACGGCGGGCAGCGGCTGATCGTTGATCAGCGCGAACAGCTCGTTGAGCACGATGTAGAACGTGGCCAGGTCCGCCGCGATGTGATGAATCACCAGCAGCACGGAGTACTCGACATGGCCGTCGCGCGCATTGCTGAAGAGGACAACCCGGCTGACGTCTGCGTCTTCCAGCTTGAACGGAAGATCGGCCGCCTCGGTGATGCGTTGCTGCAACATTTGCGCGTCCGCATTCTGCAATGCCACACGCTGCAACGGCTGAACACGCTCGCGGTGGTACCACTGCAGCAAGTCGCCGTCGCGCTCGGCATAGGGCGTGCACAACAACGGATAGCGCTGTTGTACGGTTGCCCAGGCGTCTTGCAGACGCCGGGGCAAGTCCTCGGTAACGAACCGTGGTTTGATTCGTCCGGCATAGGCAATGTTGTAGGCGCAGCTGTCGGGCTCCAGACGCTGGAGAAACCAGAGCGCCTGCTCGTTGTCCGTCAGCGGGCGGGCGTCGAAATAGTCGGGATGCCGTTGCAGCCATTGCCGCACTTCGGCGTCGTGCGCCTGGAGCTGGGCACTGAGTTCTTCATCCAGTGCACTTGACGATCCGTGTGTCACGATCAAACGACCTTCGGCTATCGATAGGCGAATTCCACGCAGCCAGCAGCGATGCATCAGGCGATCGAGCATTTGATGTCCTTCATTGTGCTTGTTCGAAATAGGCCGCCCATTGCAACGGCCTTCTGAAAGAAAGAGGCGATCAGCCTGCCGAGGCAGGTTCCGCCATGGCGACCACGACCTTGCGCGCCCCCTGGAAAGTGGAACGACCGTGTGCAACCAGCATGTTGTCGAGCATCAAGACGTCACCCGTCTGCCACGGAAAGCTCACCTGACAGCGCTGCAGGACTTCGCGAATGTGCTCCAACGCGTGCAATTCAATTGGCGAGCCGTCGCCATAAAACACGTTACGCGGCACACCCTGCTCGCCGACGATGGAGATCAGTGTCTCGCGTACCGGCGCTGCAAGGTTGGAGATATGGAATAGATGCGCCTGATTGAACCACACCCACTCACCCGTCACCGGATGCTGAGCCACAGCCTGGCAGACCTGGCGAGTGGAAAGCTCACCGTCGTCCTTCCACTGGAACTCAATGTTGCTGGCGCGACAGAATTGCTCGACCTGTGAGCGATCCTCGGTGCTGAAAGCCTGTTGCCAAGGCAAGTCCAGGCCGTTGCCGTAATTGCGCACATACATCAGGCGCTTCTCGGCAAAACGCTGGCGGATAGCAGGGTCGATTCGCTGATAGACGAGACGGCTGTCAGCAATGGGCGTTTCACCGCCGACCTGCGCAGCCTGCACACAATGAAACCAGATCTTCATCGGCCAGTTCAGCGAATAGGACTGCTCATTGTGCAGCGGGATAACCTGGTGGGCAGGGTACTCGGTGGAGGTATACACCCGGTTGTTGAGCTTGGTGCGCGGGGTAGAGGCATAGTCGTAGGTCAGCAGCTCATGACCGAAGCTGCGCGCGAATTCCTCGAAGTCCGCCTCCCCCTTGAATGCGAAACCGCGAAATAAAATACCACCGGCACGAGGCAACTCGGCCTCTACTGCCTGCAGGATCCGCTCTCGACTGGCTTGCCAGGCATCGCCGGCAAGCGGAGCCTGGAATATGAACGGCAGGGTCTGCTCGTTACCCGGTACATCATCCATGGTTTGAACCTGTGCGTGCACCCAACCACTTTCCATATTGAAGCCCCCCCGCCATTCCGATCAGCGTATTTTTCGAGAGCACAAACTAATACAAACGACTAACAGGTGCAATAGAGAATCATTGTCATTAATGTCAATCGTATTACAGAAATGGATTATTTTTCCCGCAGCACGTTCTCCCGCTCAGCGATGTGCGACATCAACAGATAGGCAGACCCCAGCAGCCCCTGCATCGTATCGGCATAACGACTACGATTGAGGTACAGAAACTGGCGATTCTTCACTGCGAATAGATTCTGCCACTGGGGGGACTGGCGAAACGCCGCTGTGCTGGCCTCCGAGTCGAGCAGTTCTTCATAGGTGTCGATAATGAAATCGCTGTCGAAGTCGCCGATGCGTTCCAGGCTGTAAGGCACGTTCTGCCGCGCCTCGCGGTACGCGGCGACACGCCCCAGGCCAAAGTCGCCGATAACGTCGTCCATGCCACCGCGACCGATCAGTTGGAAGCCATCGCTGTAGACTTCCAGCGTCGTAACGGTGATGCGCGAAGGGTCTTTCACGCGCTTCTTGAATTCGCCGACAACCCACTGATATTCGTTGAGCATTTCTTCATAGCGTTGCTGCTTGCCGACCAGGTCGGCAAGCTCCTTGGCGTAGGTCTTGATGTCGCTTTCCCGTGCCGGCAGCAGTACGACCGGTGCGATCTTGCTGAGCTTGTCCTTAATATCAGCGTGGTATGACAACCCCACGATCAAGTCAGGTTTCAAGGCTGCGATAGCCTCCAGATCGGGTGACTGGTGCGAGCCGATGTACTGGATTCCCGTCGTATTGAATCGCTGCTGCGTTCCGCGAAACAGCACATCCGAGAACAGCTTCTTGCGCCCTGTCGAACCACAAGGCTTGATCCCCAGCTCGAGCAACTGAGCCGTCAGGCTGAAGTCATGCAAAGACACAATGCAGTGCGGAGCGACAGGAACCTCAACCCGACCAAAACTGTTTTCGAACACTTTGGTTTCAGCGGCGCTGGCCGGTACCGCCACCAATACCAACGGCACACAGAGCAGGCCGACCCAACCTCGAAAAAAACCTTTCACCCGTTCCCGCACGCACTTACCTCCAGACAATTCAATGAACACCGCTGCGTTTCAGCGACTGCGCTGACGCGCCAGCAAAACAATCAAATAAGGCGCGCCGATGATTGCGACCACCAGTCCCGCTGGCAACTGCAAAGGCGGTAAAAACCCCCTCCCCAGCGTGTCGCCGGCCAGCACAAGCAGCGCGCCGACCAAGGCCGACAAGGGGATCAACGCGCCATGGCGATCCCCAGCCATTTGTCGCGCCAGGTGCGGAGCCACCAGCCCGACAAATGTCATGGTGCCGACATTGGCCACTGCCGCAGCCGTCAACATGACACTGCACAGCAGCAAGGAGGCCATGATCCAGCTGACATGCAGACCGCGGCTGAGGGCGACTTTTTCGCCCAACTGCAACAGGTTCAACTGGCGATGGCAGAACAGCAACGGCATCCCCGCCAGCATCAGCCAAGCGCCAAGGCTTCGGACCTGGGCCCAGCCCGCCCGGTGCAGACTACCACCCAGCCACATCAGGGCCGACTCCACCTGATCGATGTTGCCGTAAGTAATCAACAGATCGGCTACCGCACTGAGCATCGCGGTAAGCCCCACGCCCACCAGGATCAGGCGCAACGGCGAGATACCCTGGCGCCAGGACAGCAGCGCAACGAAGAAAGCCACCGCCAACCCGCCGGCCAGTGCAGCCAATGGATAGAGCTCCAGGGGAAGCAGCGTCGGCCAGAGCACGATAATCAGCAACATGGTGACACTCGCGCCCGACTCCACGCCCACCAGGCCCGGCGCCGCCAGAGGATTACGTGTCAACGACTGCATCAACAGACCGGCCAGGGACATGGCGGCGCCCGCCAGTATCGCCAGCAAGACACGGGGCAGCCGCAGCTCCCAGAGTAGATTGCGCGTCGTCGAATCGACCTGCTCAGGCGCCAGTAATGCTTGCCATGCCTGGGCAACGTCCAATGAATAACTGCCGACGGTCAATGCATACGACGCTAGTGCAACAACGGCAGCCATCAGCACCAGCACGGAGATCAAGTCGATCGGTCTGGCCACCCAGGGCAGCAATGGATAGGTTCGGGGCAAGGTCAATCCGGCTCGCATCATCGGACCTTCCTCAATACCAACACAACAAAAATGGGGCCGCCAATCAGGGCGGTCACGATACCGGTGTTGAGCTCGAACGGGCGCACCACGGTCCTTGCCGCGATATCCGCCAGAATCAGCAGCAACGCTCCCAACAAAGGGGCGGCCAATAACAGACGGCGGTAGTCATCGCCAAACAGCAAACGCGCCGCATGCGGCACCACCAGACCGACAAACCCAATGGGCCCGGCCAGGGCTACCGCGCCCCCGGACAACAACACCACCGAGGCCAGGCCCAGCACCCGCATCTTCAACAGGTTGACCCCCATGCCGGCCGCGGCCTGAGGCCCCAGGCGATGGGCGTTCAAAGCACGGACGTTTACCAGGCACAGGCACATGCCCAGCAAGACATAGGGCCAGACCCAGGCCTGCATCGAGCCCCCGGTCACGCCGATGGAACCGGTCAGCCAGCGACGCAGACTGTCGAGCCCCTGCTGGTCGAGCAGCAACAGGATCGAGGTGATCGCGCTGAATAACGCCGCGATCATCGCCCCGGACAAGGTCAGTCGAATCGGATTGTGCCCCCGCCCCGCCAACATCAGGACGCCGATGGAAGCCACCAACGCGCCCGCGAATGCAAACAAGGGAATCATCGACATATCGTTGCCCGGCATCACCAGCAAGCCGAACACGACGAATAACGCGGCCCCGCTGTTGATGCCGAGAATGCCCGGATCGGCCAGCGGGTTGTCGCCCACCGCCTGCATGATGACCCCGGCGAGCCCCAGGCTGGCGCCCACCAGCATCGCGACCAGCAGGCGCGGCAGGCGACTGCCGCGAATGACACTCTGGTCTGGATTGTCTGGCGCATAGGCGACCAAGGCCTGCCAGGCCTCATGCCAGGGTATGTCCTTTGCGCCGACGGCCAGGTGAAGCAATCCCGTCAGGCCAATCGCCAGCAATAAACCCAACCAGACCGGTAACCGCAAACCGTGACTCACATCGCCTCCCGCACGGCCAGCGGCTGGATACGATTCGTCCTGGGCACACACAATGGATCGCCCGAATAAGGGTCAGTAATGATGTGCGCATCCAGATCGAACACGGCCTTGAGATTTTCCCGCGTGAAAACCTCGGCCGGCGCGCCCTGGGCGACCAAGCGTCCTTGGCGCATCATCACCAGATGGTCGGCATAACGCGCGGCCTGGTTCAGATCGTGAAGGACCGCCACGATGGTCTTGCCTTGGTCACGCAGATCCACCAGCAATTCAAGCAGCGTGATCTGATGGGCAATGTCGAGAAAGGTCGTGGGTTCGTCCAGCAAAATCACCGGGGTATCCTGGGCCAGGGTCATGGCGATCCAGCAGCGCTGCAATTGCCCCCCCGACAGGGTGGCCAACGAGCGATCGAGCAAAGGAGCGATACCGGCCAACTCAATGGCGCGGTCAATGGCCTGTTGATCCTGCTCGGACCATTGGCGCCACCAGCTTTGCCAGGGGAAGCGTCCCTGCATTACCAGCTCACGCACACTCATGCCGGCTGGCGATGTGGTGCGCTGGGGCAATAACGCCATTCGTTGCGCCAGGGCTCGACGCGAATGCTGCCCCAGTGGTTTCCCCGACAACTGCACACTGCCGGCGCTTGGCCGTAGCATATGCGCCAGCACGTTCAACAGTGTGGTCTTGCCGCAGCCATTGGCCCCGATCAATGCCGTGAAACAACCTTCAGGTATATCCAGGCTGACCCCGTTGAGAATCTGCTGTTCGCCATAGCTCAGCCGTACGTCGGTGGCTTTCAGCATGTCCGTCCCTCCACGCCCAAAAGGCCTGACCGAATAGGTTATCGAGCTTGCCCCGCAGTGTCCTACGTCCTGTGTGACGCCGGTAATCCACTGAGGGCTATTAAAGTGGGCGACAGGATAAGTCGAAAATAAAATTATTGCCTACAAGCCTCACAATATTAATGCAAACCTTTATCATTTGCAGCTAACATATGGCCAGTAGACACCCACCCTTAAGGTCCGCCTGGTAGAACAGAATCAGGGGCAAAAGGCTCCCCAAGAGCAAAATGTAAACTCAAGGACTTCGTCGATGCTCGAAAAAAAAACAACAGTTGGCACCGAAAAACGTTACGGCACGCGTCATACAGCTTTTCACCTGAGCACCCTTGCGCTGGCTTTGGGGAGCATTTTCTCGGCGCAGGCGATGGCCGCACAGGATGAGGCTTCCGACAAAGGTACGGCCATTCAACTGGGTGAAACCAACATCAATGCCACCGCCGTTGAAAATCCGACAGCTCCGCTCGCCGGCAAAGTCGCACTGCGTAATACCAGCGCCACCAAGACCAACGCGGCCATTACCGAAACGCCACAATCGTTGTCCGTGGTGACCGCCGATGAAATGCGTGATCGCAAATCCGACACCATGGCTGACGCCCTGAGCTACACACCGGGTTTCACCAGCCAGCCCAGCAGCTTCAATCGCACGTCCGACCGGTTCCGCATTCGTGGTTTCGACGTTGAGTCCGCCACCGGGGGCTCGCTGCGCGACGGCTTGCGCCTGCAAAACAACTCCTATGAAGGCGTCCAGGAACCCTACGGCATGGAGCGCGTGGAAGTGATTCGCGGCGCGGCCTCGGTCCTGTACGGGCAGCTGTCACCGGGTGGATTCGTCAACGGCGTCAGCAAGCGCCCGACGGAGGCACCGCTGCACGAGTTGGGCCTGCAATACGGCAATCACGATCGCAAGCAACTGACCGCGGACTTCAGCGGCCCCCTGGGCGACAGCGAGACGCTTAGCTATCGCTTGACCATGCTCAAGCGCGACAGTGACACCCAGCAGGACTACATCAACGACGACAAGACCTACATCGCCCCGGCCCTGACCTGGCGCCCCAACGATGACACGTCGCTGACCCTGCTGTCCTTCTATCAAAAGAGTGACACACGTTTCTCCGCCCCGCTGCCCTACCAACTCGTCAAAGGTGTCGGCAACGGCCCGTTCACCATCGGCCGCCACGATTTCATCGGCGAGCCTGATTACGACGATATGAATGGCGAGATGTCCGCCATCGGCTACGAGTTCGAACACCGCTTCGACGAGCACACCCGCATCAGCAACAAATTGCGTTACTACGAAGCGGATGTGAAATGGAAGTATCTGCAGGCCCAAACCAGCCCCACAGCCATCAATGGCGCTGCCAATACGGGTATCCTGCGTCGGCAGTACAGCGATCGACATGAACGCTCCAGAGCCCTGGCCAGCGACACCAATGTTGAAACCCGTTGGAACATCGGTGGTGTGGAAAACACTTTCCTGGTGGGCGCCGATACTTACGATGCCTCGTATGATTCACATAACTTCCGAGGCAACGCGCCGTCTATCAACCTCGGCGACTACAACTACGGTCAGCCGGTCGTGGTGGACGATCGCCCAGTCCGTGATCGTGGTTCGCAAATCGACACCCTGCAAACAGGCATATACCTGCAAGACCAGATCAAGTTCGACGATCACTGGTTGCTGTTGCTCGGTGGCCGACATGACTGGGCCAACCAGGATCAAAAAGCTTCTGCTCCTGGTCAGGACCCGACTCATCAAAGCAACGAAGCCACCACCTGGCGTGCGGGCCTTGTGTACCAGGCGGATAACGGCCTGGCGCCGTATATCAGCTACAGCGAGTCGTTCTTCCCCGTCGCGGTGTCTGAAGCATCTGGCCAGACCTTCGATCCCACCGAAGGCAAGCAGTACGAAATCGGTATCCGCTACCAGCCCCCTGGCAGCAACACGCTGTTGAGCGCAGCGGTCTATGAGCTGACGCAAAAAAACGTAGTGAAGCGCGACTTGGCGGGCCTCAATCCCCAGCAGATTGGCGAACAGCGCTCCCGTGGCCTGGAGCTGGAAGCCAAGACGGACGTGACGCCTCAACTGAGTGTCATCGCGACCTACGCCTACACCGATGCACGCATTACCAAAAGCCAGGTCCAGAGCGAAGTAGGCCAGCGCAGCGAAGACACGCCCTACCATCAGGCCGCCATCTGGGCAGACTACAACTTCGCCTTGTTCGGTTTGCCGCAGTTGAAGGTCGGTGGCGGTGCTCGCTACAAGGGAACGACCCAGGCCTCGGGTATCGACTCGCAGATGCCGGCCTATACCCTGTTCGATGCCATGGCCAGCTACCAGATCGACAAAAACTGGGATGTTTCCGTCAACGCAAACAACGTGACCAACAAAAAGTACACCTATTGTGAATTTGCGATCTGCCGCTACGGTGACGAGCGTGAGTTGGTGACGTCCGTTAACTACAGGTGGTAACCAGCCTACCAGTGTCGGACCAATGCGCCTGAACCGGCAGTATCGAGCAGGTAGCAGACGCGACAGCCAATACGGGTGGTGCATGGTCATGGATAGCTGAAAAAAGTCGATCCAGGAACCGCCCAGACTGATAAGTCAGTCTGGGCGGAGCGGCTCAGGCTGGATTTTTTATGCGTGGACAATGCCGCACTTTCGCTTGCCATGCCAAGAGCGCGCTGCACTGATCAGAGCAGGAAGAACATCACTCCAAACCGTGTAATCTCTTCAACTTACTGAGCAGCTCAAGCAACTGTTGAAGCGGCTCCTCACCGAACTGCTCCTGAATCTTCAGGTAATTGCTTGATCGGGTTCCGTGACGCGGGTGCTAAACGTAGCGCTCTAACTTCTTTACCCGCGCCAGACTCTCAAGAGGCCATAACCAACCGGCCCCTTACTTCCACGCGCCTCGTCGACACGACTTACCGTACCTGGTACAGCACAGCAGCTCCTGGCTTGGGTTCAAAAGCTGGCACAGTGCGCTGCTCAAGGGGCATACCTTTGGCGTCCCAAACCAAAGTGTCCGAGGGATATTCGTCCTTGCGGGTCATGGCGTCGATCTGCTTGGCGATCACCTCGGAGCTTTCAGGCACTTCTGGGTTCCATTCAAATACGCCAACTCTGCCATAGAACACAGCTGGCGCGTCGACGTCGAGGCGCCGATCGGGACACATGACCAGGCCACGTTCAAGCATAACCCGCAACGCGCCGACAGGCACCGCCTTCACCGCGGGCGTGGTGCGCTCGGTGCTGTGGCCTGGGCAGACATTGGCCGAGCGAGTCACCATGTCCTCGACCACTTGACGATCGGACTGAGCCTGCGCCGAAAAGGCAACGGCAGACAAGGCAAGCATTACGAGATTTGACTTCCAGAGCACGCGAAACCTCCTATGGAAAATACTTCGACGGTGCGGACCGCCCCAGTGTAAGCACAGTCCGTTGCCAGGGAGCACACATGAAGACTACCACGACATTAGCTTGTCAACCGGCTGACAGCCCCCATGGTGGGTCACTTGGAAGCCACGTCATATCGTGCTCTATAACTTGTAAGATAAGGCTGAGATTGAAAATTGAGATTTCCAATCTATTGACGGTGGCTACAGCTATGGAAAATTCGCGACCAGCGAAGAGTTCCCGAATGCCTTCAGCGAAAGCCTGAGCAATAGCGCTTTCCGTCAAATTCCTGCCACGGCATCTATAACATCTGGTTAACCATGTAGGAAAAACCTGAAGGATAAGTCATCTATTTGGCCTTTACAGTGCAGCGGCCAGCGAATAAGAATAAACACCCACTTACGCCACCACCCTGATTCATTCAACCTGAAAAATAATTTTCCGGAGAATACAGAATGGCCAGCGAAAATCACGTCACGAGAAGTTCCAACGCCAGCACCCCAACATCAGTCAATCGCGCTCTAAACTTCAATCGCGACTACTTTCGCCTGAGGGACTACTATGAAACGTGGTCTGTTGATTACGACAATGATGTGTTGGAGGAGAATTATTGCGGCCCACGCATGATCAGCGACCTGCTGACATCACTTCTTGGCAACGTGGACGAAAACAACAGACAACTACGTAGCTCGTTGCACATCATGGATGCCTGCTGCGGAACCGGACTCGTGGGTAAAGAGCTGGTCCAGCGAGGTTTTAGCGCCGTAGAAGGTTGCGATCTGTCACCGGCGATGACCCGGTTGGCGCGTCAAACCCAGGCGTATAGGGCTCTGTACGGTGGGGTGGACCTGACCGAACACAACACATTGATTGCGGACAACCAGTATGACGCAACTTTGTGCTGTGGTGCGTTCATCGAGGGTCACCTGCCCACAGAAGCCATTCACGAACTTATCCGCATGACCGCCCCAGGCGGACTTTTATTGTTCAGCACGCGCTGCACGTTCTATGAAGCAGAAAACTTCGCGAACATGCTGGACAGTTTAGTCGCGGCAAAAAAAATTTCACCCCTACCGTCACTGATGAATGCTCCTTATTTAGATGAGGTACACGCTCACTACTTGGCATTTAGAGTTGCCCAATAAATAAGGGAATCAGAGCATGGACGCCTTGAATCGTATTTCACTTGAGATGCTTGAGTCTATCGATACGACGCATGAAGTGCGGCGCCTGCGGGAAACCTGTATTCAGGACGGATTCTTTTATTTAACTGATCACGGTATAAATCCGCATTTAATCGATCAGGCGTTTATTGCGACACGACAGTTTTTCGCCCTGCCGCTGGAAATCAAGAATCAGTTTTCCCACGTCTACCAACAGGTCAGTCCAAGAACCTGCCGGGGTTATGTACATACCTTTGGTGAGACATTGCATGCTCCTACCGGCCCCGATTGTAAACAGCACTTCGACATGGGAAGGGAGGCCGCGAATTGTGCAAAGCCCTTCACCGGCCCAAACCTGCTGCCCGACGAGCAAACGGCTCCCGGTTTCGCCAAGACGATGCTGGCCCTGCAGGATCAAGTCATGCACAACGTGGTGCCTCGATTATTACAAGGGCTGGCGCTTGCACTTGGCTTGGACAAGCGATTCTTCGAGCCCTTCTTTTCCGACCCAGTATTGATCCAGCGCGCCCTGTACTACCCACCCCAGCGCAGTGGCGCGGGCAAACATACCGACAACGGCATATTCACCTTGTTGTTCCAGGAAGCTGGTGATGCCTGTGCGCTACGCGCTTTTTCCCAAGGACGCTGGATCGATGTACCGCCTCGCGGGCAGGAGGTGGTGGTCAACCTGGGGGACATGCTGATGAAGTGGAGTAATGGCCTCTTTACCAGTACACCCCACCAAGTCATCCACCGTGCGAACAGCGGCAGGGTGTCGCTGCCGTTTTTTGTATATCCGAACGTGGACGCTGAGTTCAACCCTCTGGGCAGCGACCAGGTCGTATCGTGCCAGCAAGTCATGCTTGAAAACTTCAACTCAATCTGGGTAACCGGCCAGGGTGCTGGCAGGGCTCGCGAACTCGCTTGACCCCACCATCAGGAGGAATCGATATGCAAGCTGCCAAGCCGAAAGTCGGCTTCATCGGTACCGGGAACATGGGCCGTCCATTGATAGAACGTCTGTTGAACGCGGGCTACGAGGTCCAGGTGTACGATATCGACCCCACGCATGCTCGCCCGGTGACCGAGTTGGGCGCCTCCTGGAAAGACACCCCTGCGCTGTGCGCTAACACATGCCAGATCGTGGTGACCTGCCTACCGCTACCGCACCACGTGCTGGAAAACATGACGGGCGAACACGGCGCCCTGGCAGGAATGGCGCAAGGGACGGTCTGGATCGACACATCCACCACCGACTATCACAACACCCGTCATATCGCTGAACTGGCCAGGCAAAAAAACATCTTCAGCCTGGAAGCGCCCGTCAGCAACCTGTCACATATGGGCGTGGATTTCGCCAATGTGTGTTTCTACATTGGCGGTGATGAACGCGGTTACCGCTTGAGCCAGGTCATGCTTGAAACCATGGGCCGCAAATCCTTCTATGTGGGAGAAATTGGAGCCGGCCAATCGGTCAAGCTGCTCACCAACCTGCTGTTCTACACCGCCACCGTGGTATGGGCCGAATTGCTGATCATCGCCAGGGCCAACGATATTCCCCTGCATTGGCTGTGGGACTACGTGAAAGTCTCGCGGGGAAACTGCTTTGTCAGCAACCAGCTGACTCCGTTCATATTCGACGCCAGCTACGATCATTCCTGTACGCTGGAGATCACCATCAAGGACACGAGCCTCACCGAGGCACTGGCCGATGAACTGGGGGTGGCAATGCCGCTGGGACGCATCGTCGCCCAGCGCTATTGCCAGGCGGGGAAGCTGTTCGACAGCCAGGACAATCACGTAAAAGTAGCCGCCTTGAGTGAGCGGGAAAACGAACTGTGCCTCACCCTGCCCAATTTTCATGCCCCTTCGCCCTATGGTGCCAATCGCAACTATCGCCACAGCGGCGATGTGGTTGAAGACGCCTTGGGCCGTATCACACCCACCCTCGCACCGCTGTTCCATTCAGGCGTTGTATTCACCAATGACAACAAGATCAAACTGGCCTCGCACCTGGTGGAGTTTCTGGCTTGCATCAACAAGGTCATCCTCGACGAGGCCTGTCAGATCGGCCGCGCAATGGGCCTCTCGGACGCCCTGATCGAGCAGGTGGTGAACTGGAGTTGCGGCCCCAGCTGGGTTGCCGAGCACCTGGATAGCTACGAGCCGTGTCTGGACAGTATTGCAGCCGTTGGCGAACTCCAGCAGGCGTTGCAACTGCCCGTCATCGAGCAAATCTTTCATCAGTCGATTTTGGGCTTCCCGTCCCCTGCCCAGGCAGTCGGCCATGGGTTGCGAGAGGGAGTGGTCACGCCATGAAGATCACCTCTATCAAGGTCTACCAACTGGATGTACCACTCAAGAACAAGTACAGCCTCAGCGGCGGTCGCCTGCACTACGACTCACTCGACACCACCATCGTCCTGATCACCACGGACAGCGGTCTGGTGGGCGTCGGCGAGAGTTGCCCCTGGGGTGCCACTTACCTGCCGGCCTACGCCAAAGGCGTGCGAGCCGGCATCGACGAATTGGCACCGCACCTGCTTGGGGAGAACCCCTTGCACCTGGATCAGATCAATGCACGCATGGATGTCATGCTACCGGGTCATCCCTATGTGAAAGCAGCAATTGACCTGGCCTGCTGGGACATCCTGGGCAAACACTGCCAATTGCCGATATATGCGTTGCTCGGCGGCCGGTTCCAAGCGTCGATTGCCTTGCAAAGCAGCATTCCCACCGACGACGCAGAGCAGATGGCGAACTATCTGGCACTCGCCCGCAGTGAGGGCTATCGCACCCACTCCTGCAAGGTCGGCATCGGGGTGGATGAGGATGTCGCCCAGATCCGGCACCTGCTTGAGCAGCGCCTGCCCGGAGAAGTCATCACGTTCGATGTCAATCGTGCTTGGACAGTGGCGGAGGCCGTCTCCGTGATGAACAGCGTGAAGGACCCAACTGTGTGCTTCGAACAGCCCTGCGAATCAATGGAACAGTGCCGAGCCGTGCGTGAGTTGACACGCAACCCGATCATTCTTGACGAATCCATCGTTACCCTTGGTGACCTGGTACAAGGCCAGCGCCAGAACATCGCCCAGTTGATAGGGTTGAAGATTGGCCGCGTCGGGGGTCTGACCAAAGCCCGGCAACTTCGGGACTTCTGTGCCTACCACGGCATCCGGATGAACATCGAAGACGTCGGCGGCACACAGATCAGTGACAGTGCCGTGATGCACCTGGCCGCCTCGACTCCCGGCCGCCTGCATCGCGCCAGCTGGAACTGCTGCCGACACCATGAGGTACGACTGGCCGAGGTGGATTTCGAAATCAGCCAGGGACGTGCCTACCTGCGTGACAGCCCAGGTCTGGGACTGACCCTTGACCCTCGGCAGTTCGAGCATCCCGTCGCACAGTACGGATGAACTTCACGGTTTTCAACCTGATCCATGGAGGTCCCATGACCGGCGCCCCTTCACCCTTGCACTTGGTTCGCGGGTTCGACATCGACCCTTTTGCGTCTTTTACCTTACCTAACGAACATTACACTGACAGCCAGTTATTCGACCGGGAAATGGAAGCGATTTTTGCACGTACCTGGCAATACGTCTGCCACATCTCCGCCCTGCCCAACGCGGGTGACTATCGAGTGCGCGATCTCGGCCGCCGCAGTGCTCTCGTGGTTCGGGACAAGGATGGTACGCTGCAGGCGTTCCATAATGTCTGCCAGCATCGCGCGCATCGACTGGTGGAAGGCAGCGGCCATGTACCTGGATTATTGACCTGCCCCTATCATGCCTGGACCTACAATACCCATGGACAGTTGATCAGCGCCCGTAAATCCGAACACCTCAAAGACTTCAGCACGGATCAGGTTCAACTCAAACCGGTACGCCTGGACGTATTCTGCGGTTTCATATTCATCAACTTCGACTTGCACGCGCGGCCTATGCAGGCCTTGCTGCCTGGTCTTGAAGCATCAATTCGAACCTTCTCACCAGCACCGGAAAAGCTGTTTCACGCCTACTCCAAAGAATATGGCGTGCAGTCCAATTGGAAAGTCTCCGTGGAAAACTACTCGGAGTGCTACCACTGCCCGATGTGCCATCCCACACTCTCGACGGCGACCCTTGACCTGAAGAGTTATCACCTGGCGATCCACGAGCACTATCACGCCCACCTCAGCAGCGACAGTGGTGCGAACCAGGGCTATACGATGAAGGAAAGCTCAACACGGTCTCGCGAATTCGGCGCATGGTATCTGTGGCCGAACTTTTGCCTGGAGGTCTACCCCGGGGGCTACATGAATGTATTGCATCATCTGCCAATCAGCGTCGACAAGACCCTTCAGGTAGTCGAATGGTTCTGCACGCAAGCACTACCCTCTCAGGAAGAGCAGGAGGTGATCGATTTCGTCGCCGTGATCCGTGAGGAAGATATTCCCTTGTGCGCCAGTGTACAGCGTGGCCTGAACAGTGATGGCTACCAACAAGGTCGCTTCATCGTCGACCCAGCATTGGGAGCCAACAGCGAACATGCTGTACACGACATTCAGAAAAAAACCCTGGCTGCGTTGGGACTGCTGCACGCAGGCCGGGAGGGTTCATTCCCCGAAGGATGAAGTCAACCATTCCAGTACCTGGCGAACCGGCGGACTCAGGTTCTCATCACGCCACTTGTACACACTCAGGGCTTCCGGGAGATGAATCGATTCGGAGAAAGGACGCACCAGTTCACCACTGGCGAGCATCTTTTCACTGGTCCGGCGCCACCCAAGGGCGAAACCCAGTCCTTCGACACAGGCCTGCATCATGACCGGGTAGCTGTCATAGAACTTGCCCTTGAGTTCTCCGGCCCTGATGTGGAACTCCCCTAGCCAGTCGCTCCAGGTACTCCAATACTGGGGGGTGGCGACATGATGCAGCAAAGGCAAGTCCGCCAAGGTCTGCAAGGTCAGTGGCCGGTCACCCAAAGATGCCAGGTAACCGGGACTGCATACCGGAAACACGTCATCACTCAGGGTAAACAGCAGAGTGTGATCGCCGGATGGCCGGCCTGAGGTCTGGATGGCGATATCAAATTTTTCGGCGGTTTCGGTAATGGGCTGGATGGACGCATTGAGGCGAACCTCCAGATCAGGGTACTTCCTGTGCAAGGGTGAGATATTCGGCGTCAACCAGTAGAAGGCTTCGCACAATTGAACCTCCAGGACGATTTCGCTGTTGTGTCGTCCTGATTTCAGGTCTTCGGCCCGCGACGCAATGCCCAGGAACGCCGTGCGCACTGCGTCGCGAAACTCGGCGCCCGCCTCGGTCAGGAATACGGCTCGATTTCTACGGATAAACAACGCGACACCGAGAAACTCTTCCAGGGCTCGAATCTGTTTACTGATCGCTGCCTGGGTGAGATGCAACTCGTCCGAGGCCTTGGAAAAGCTTTCCAGACGGGCCGCGGCTTCAAAGGGAACCAAACTGGAAAGTGGGGGCAGTGAGCGTTTGAAGTTATCCATAATTTTCATTCCTCCTGCGTAACCATAAGTCACTTTAACTGCAATTCGAGCTCAATCAGAATCCTTGAGGTCGATCACATAAAGGACCCGTCATGTCTGCGACAACAACGGTTACGGCCGCCGAAAACCGACAAAGCATCCTCATCGTCGTGGGTTCGGTGTTCCTGTTGTCAGTGTCAGACGCGCTTATCAAGGCCACCAGTACCGAGACATCGATGTGGCAGCTTTATGTGATCCGCTCGCTCCTGGCCATTGGCATGCTCGCCGCCTTATTGATGTACCGCCGCGACACAACGCAACAGTGGCCACTCTCCCCCTTGTGGGTAGGAACGAGAAGCCTGTTGCTTGCCTTGATGTGGATCGCCTTTTACAGCGCCCTGCCTTTTATCAGCCTGACCATCGCCGCGTTGGCAATCTATACGACACCTCTGTTTATCGCTTTGTTCTCGGCAATCACCCTGAAAGAGCATGTCACACCGCGCAAATGGCTGGCCATCTTGGTGGGGTTCGTCGGGGTCGTGGTCACACTCAGGCCAAGTCAGGGTGACTTCAACCTATGGACTCTGCTGCCCGTGCTCGCGGCCATTTTCTATGCGCTCGCAGCGGTCGTGACCAAGGGCAAGTGCGCGAAGGAGGTACCGATGCACCTGGCCTTGGCTCTCAACATCGTCCTGCTATTGATGGGCATGGTCGGCAGCGTTGTCGTCGCACAGACCGGCCCTCACCTACCGGGCAATGAGGGCCTGCGTTTCCTGGTGGGCGGTTGGTCGCCGATGGCGATCAGTGACTGGGGCGTGATGGTGCTGCTGGCGGTCCTGATGGTACTGGTCAGCACCGGCATTGCCCGGGCCTATCAAATCGGCGAAACCTCGATCATCGGCGCATTCGACTACACCTACCTGATCTTCGCCATCGCCTGGGGGGCCTTGCTGTTCAACGAAGTGCTCAATGGCCGCACCGCGGCCGGTCTGGCCCTGATCCTGATTTCAGGCTTCATCCTGCTGAAAAAGCCCACCGCCACTCGCTGAACGCTTCACATGCACAGGCCTTAACAAGGAGCTGTTTATGCTGACGTCATCTCATTACCTGCCCAATGTGATCCTGTGGGCGGTGTCTCGCAGCCGCTCTACCGCTTTCGAGCGGGCCGTAATGCAGCACCCAGACGTCAGGGTGTTGCATGAAAGGCTCTCCGAGCCCTTCCTGGCCAAGCATTTTCCCGAAAAACATGCGTTGATTGAACAAACCCGTCGGATCAATAACGGGCCGCCCGGAATCACCGACTACGTCGATGCGATGGCATTGCTCGGTGAACCTCCAGCACCACCACACCGCTTGCAATTCTCCAAGGAAATTGCCTACTTCGTCGACTTCGATTCGGTTGATAGCACGTGGCTGGCACAGTTCAGGCATGTGTTCCTGGTCCGCCAACCGTTGGATGTGATGCGGTCGCTGTACCGTGTCAGCCAGAGCGGCGGCACGACCTATTTCGACGCGGATGAATCCGGCTTCGATGAGCTGGCTCGCATCCATGAGCGGGTACTTGAACAGTGCGATGCCAACCAGGTGCTGTACCTGGACAGTGATGCCGACTTGATGGGTGATACGCGGGGCACCCTGGCGCGCTTTTGTGATTTTGCCGGTATCGACTTTTCGCCTCGCCTTTTGAGCTGGGAACCGGAAAAGGTCGAACAGTGGCAGTTTTTCCAAGGCTGGCATGACGATGCCGAGCGCTCCTGCGGCTTTGCCCAAGTCGCGCACCCGCAAATCACCTTCCCGGAAACCGTCGAATCCACGGCGCGGGACAAACAGCCCCTCTACAGGTTCTTCCACTTGGCGGCCGCCTGGCAACGGGCGCCATCTATGGCGGATCACCTCGTTTGCCTTTATGAACCGGTAGCGGCACGGCTACGGGTGCTGTTGTTGGCGTCGACAAGGCAGCAGCATCTACGTGCCTTGCGGTGGGCAGCGCAATTGCCTGACGACTATGCTGTCTGGTTATTGAGCAGCCCTGCGCACAATCATTTCGATGCGCTTACCCGCGAAGTCGAACAACTGCAAGACTTGCCCCTCGTGACACTGACGACCGCTGAAGAACCCGTGTCGCTTGAGTTCGTAAGGCACCTGGGTCATCGCCAGCTCTGCCTGATCTGCCCCGACAGCCCGCAAGCACGCCAGACCGAAGTTGCGTTGATCATCGTCGAGCGAGATAACCCGGCGACAGATGAAATCAGCTCACGGATCGCCCAGCATCAATGGGCGGCAGCCCAACACAGCCGCCAACAGCAGATCAGGACCCAATGTCTCAACGCCTCAATCCGCGCACCATCCCCCTCTTGGCACGCGCGCCTGCATGCGTTGCTGTGCGATGCGCCAGACACCATTGTCGCGGTCAGTCCCCAACACAGCCTGAGCGCTCGCGAACTGAATGCCCAGGCCTGCAATCTGGCTGAGCGCCTCCTAGACATGTGCCCCCATGGGGGCTGGGTCGCAATCCGCCTGGACAAGGACCTGCGCACGCTGGTGACCATGACCGCCTGCAGCCTGCTGCGCTGGCCATACCTGGACATCCCTCACTGGTACGGTACCGACGCGACCGCGGACATCCTGGCGAAACTCGACCCAGTAGCCGTGGTGGGAGATACCCTCACCCTCAAGCCCCTGGCAGACCGCTACCGGTCGCTGGTGCTGGACCATCTGCCGGAGCACTGCGGCGAAGCGCGCGAGCTACGGGCGCAGCCGTTCGGGGACGTCGCTTATGGTTTGCTGACCTCCGGCACCACGGGCATGGCAAAGGTGGTCACTATTGCTGACAACGGTCGCCTCGATTCCCTCGCATTCTGGCAACAGCACATCCGACCCGGTGACCGTGTGGGGCTCAATGCCTGGATGACCGGCTATGTGTATTACCCTATCTTCAGCGGTGCGGTTGCCTGCCTGATTCCGGACGCCATGGTGCTGGATCCCCACGCCCTCACAGGCTTTATCCAGGACAGCCGTCTCTCTCAACTTATGATAACGCCCAGCCTGGTAGCCGGCCTGCTGCAAAACGAGCAGGCGTTCCAACAGGCATTTCGCACCGTGCACACTCTCTGGCTGAGTGGCGAGCAACTGCCCGACGCGATTCGCGAACAACTCGAACGTTGCCTGCCCCACTGCCGGATACTCGATCTGTATGGCTCGAACGAAGCCGGGGACGTCGCCCTGATCGGCCCCGCAGGCCGCTTGCACCTCACCCCCGGCACCGAGGCCTACGTGTTGGACTCGACACTTGAATGCGTTCGCCTGGGCAGTCCCGGCGAACTCTATGTGCACTCACCGGGACTCACACCAGGCTATCTCCACAACGATGCGGCCGATCAGGCAGCGTTCATAACCAACCCGCTGGCGCTGACCCAGCCGGAACTGGCCCGACGGCTGCTGCGTACCGGTGATATGGTGCGACTCACCGAGGCCGGAAACATCCATCTGCTGGGCCGCAGCACCACGCATTTGAAGCTGCGGGGGTTCAAGGTATTCAGCAGCGACGTAGAACGTGTCCTGGTTGCTCACCCCGAGGTGCGCACGGCCTTGGTCACCACGCGAGGCGACGGGCTTGACCTGCAACTGGTCGCCTTCGTCACGCCGGCGGACCCCGAACATCCGCCCCTGGCCACCGTGCTGCGGCATTGGGCGAGTCAACACCTGCCCGCTTTCAGCGTTCCGGTGGCCTATTTCCTGAGCCCCTCGATCCCGGCCGGTGCCAGCCAGAAGCGCCTGGGCGCGCACCTATTGCTGCAACTGCCATTGGTTTCCCTGCCGGATGACGAACCGTCGCTCACGCCCTTGCAATCCCGGGTCGCCGCCTTGTGGGGCGATTGCCTGCGCCTTCAGGGTGTCACCCTGGGCCCTGACAGCGACTTCCTCGAGATGGGCGGCAGCCTGTTGCTGCTGGAGCTGATGAACCTGATTAACCGCACTTTCCGCGCCGATCTGTCTGTTGCCGACATCACCCGTAATGCGACCCTGGCAGGCATTACGCAGTTGCTCGCTCTTAGGCTCCAAGGGGAATCCGTGCAGGAGGCCCCCTTCTCGGTCGATGCCGAAACCGAGCTTTACCTGTCCCGGCTGCAAGCACCTGTGGCGCATGTGCCGCCGCGCCAGGCACGGCGAACGATCCTGGTTACAGGGGCTACGGGGTACCTGGGACGGATGATTGTTCGCCAATTGCAACAGACGACGGGCGTGGAGCGCATTCTGTGCCTGGTGCGGGCCGATAGCCCGGCTCACGCGCAGCAGCGGGTGGCCGATCTGGGGCCAGTAGAGGTCGTGGCTGCGAACCTGAGCCAACCCAGGCTAGGCCTGTCACCCGAGGCTCACCGGCAACTGTCCTCGGAAGTCGATTGCATCATTCATTGCGGCGCCGAGGTCAACTGGCTCAAGCGTTATGAACGCCTGGCCGAAACCAATGTAGGCGGCGTCCTGGAGATGCTGCGCCTGGCTGCCCTGGGCGGTGCCGGCGTCATCTTCGCCTCGACCCTGCCGGAAACGATCCCGACGACCGGCTACAATCGAGCCAAGCTGGTTGCCGAACGCGTGGCGATAACGTTCTGTGAACGGACAGGAATAGATCTGAACATCCTGCGATGTGGTGACATCAGCGCCCCCGTCCACGCCAGTGCCTGCGACCGCATCAACCCCGACGACTACGTCGGACTGATGATTCGAAGCTGCCTCGCACTCAAGGCCTGGCCAGCACAAAGCGACTGGTCGCTGAATCTCACGCCGGTCGATTATGTCGCCCGGATCTTCGTGCATTGCGCCCTCGGCCAGCCGACGACGCACTCGGCACCGATCCATCACCTTTACAACCCGGTGAGCACCCGCTGGGTACAAATGTGCACCTGGATCCAGACACTCTTAGGGACGAACCGGTTCACGGCCCTCCCTTTGGCCGAATGGCAAGCCAGACTCAAGACCCAGGCACCCGGCAACCCCGTGCTCCAGCGCACGTTGCTGATTCTTCCGATGATCATCGCCGACTTCGAGCATTTCAGCCATCCGGCCCCGTTACACCTCGCGCATCTGAAATGCCCGGTGATCGATGCCGAATGGACGCAGCAATACCTCACGGCGCTCCACCTACACACAGGAGAGACCCCATGACGCATACCACCACCGGATGGGCGGCACATAGCCCGGGCTCGCCGTTGAAGCCTTTTACTTATCCACGCTCGGACCCGGGTCCCAATGAAGTCGAGATCCGGGTCACCCATTGTGGAGCCTGTACCAGTGACCTGCATTTGATCGAAGGTCATTGGGGCGAAGCATCTCAATACCCACAAGTATGTGGTCATGAGGTGGTGGGGGAAGTAGTTCGCAGCGGGTCTTTGGTAGCGGGGCTCGCCTTGGGACAACGGGTCGGCGTCGGTTGGTACAAAGGTGCATGCCTGGCCTGCGAGTGGTGCTTGAAGGGTGAAGAGCAGCATTGCCCAAACGTGGTGCCTACCTGCAGCGATGGGCACCGAGGGGGCTTCGCGGACTTTTTGACCTGCGACGCACGGTTTGTATTCGCCATCCCCGACGCACTGCCCTCCCCCATGGCAGCGCCTTTGTTTTGTGCAGGACAGACCGTGTTCACCGCACTGCTGCACGGTACGCGTCCGGACATGCGGGTCGGCGTTCTGGGGATTGGAGGGCTGGGCCACCTGGCCATTCAGTTCGCCTCCAAGTTCGGGTGCACCGTGACCGCGCTGTCGAGCTCAGAAGACAAGAAAGCCCAGGCCATGGAGCTGGGTGCTCGCCACTTCCACACCCTGGATCCGGCCACGTTGCACGCACAGGAAAACACCCTGGACTTCCTGCTGGTGACCGCCTCCAACGATCAGGACTGGGCCAGCGCCATCGCCTTGCTGCGCCCCCGCGGCACCTTGTGTTTTGCCGGCATGCCCAACCCGATCACCTTGGACATCGCAGCCATGACCTACAAAACCCTGACCGTCTCCACCGCCAACGTCGGCGGGCGTCACGACATGCTGCAAATGTTGGCATTTGCCAGCGAGCATCGCGTCTGGCCGTTGGTCGAAACCTTCCCGGCGACACGCATCAACCATGCCCTGGATGCGCTGCGCAACAACCAGGTGCGTTATCGCGCGGTCATTGAGCTCTGATCATACAAGCTCCACGGAGATACCTCATGCCCTCTTCGCTGGCACTACCGCCTACCGTTCATTCACATTCGGATCTGGTCCTCCATGACTTTGAAATCGGACGTCAGGACCACTCCGACCTGAAAGGCCATCGTTCTCTCCTGTTGTGGTTCACCGGCATGTCCGGCGCGGGCAAGTCGTGCATTGCCAACCGGGTCCAGGCCAACCTGCATAAGCATCGACTACACACCTGCCTGTTGGACGGCGACCGGCTTCGTCAGGGCCTGACCGCCGACCTGGGCTTTGCCGATGACGATCGCAAGGAAAACATCAGGCGTACGGCCGAGGTGGGCAGATTGATGGTGGACGCCGGCGTGATCACCTTGGTATGCCTGATCTCGCCGTTCGAACAAGAACGGCGCATGGCCAGGGCTCTCTTCGCCCCTGACGATTTCATTGAGATATTCATTGATGCGCCACTGGCAGTCCTGGAGCGACGAGACCCCAAAGGGTTATACGCCAAGGCACGTCAGGGCCTGATCAAGAACTTCACCGGTATCGACTCCCCTTATGAGCGCCCTCTGTCTCCCGACATCGTGATCGATAGCGCAGCGGCTTCTGTCGAGCAGGCAGCACACACTATCGAAACATTCCTGCACCACCGTCGGTGCTGGAACTAGCCATTACGTCACCACAGGGCAACTATCATGAAGACGCTTGTCATCGTCGGTGCCGGTTTCAGTGGTGTGGCCACCGCGGCACAGATCCTGCGCAGCGGTTGCACCAACCTGCATATCATATTGATCAATCGCACGCGGGCTATGGCCCGAGGGCTGGCCTACGGCACCAACAGCCCCCTCCACTTATTGAACGCCAGCGTTGGAAAAATGAGCGCGCTGGACGACGTTCCGGAAGACTTTCTGAGGTTCTGCAAAAGCCGGCACTACGATGTCGAGCCCACCTCATACGTCAGTCGCAGCCTCTATGGCAGCTACTTGAACGATGTCCTCGACAGCGCTGAACGATTCAATCCTGGCGTACAACTGTCACGGATTGTCGCGCAGGTCACACAGGTGCAACCCTACGGCGACGGCGCCCAGCTCAAGCTGTCAGACGGGCGTACTTTTGAGGCGGATCATGTGATCCTCGCCTTTGGCAACTTCCCTCCCGCCGACTGCTGCAACTTGAACAAGACCTTGCGCCCGGAAACTTATGCGCACGATCCCTGGGAACCACCCACTTGCTTGGCGTCTGATCCAGCCGCCGCGGTACTGTTGATCGGCACTGGCCTGACGGCGGTGGACATGGCGCTGCAGCTCGTCCAAAAGGGCCATCGAGGCCCTATCCATCTGCTCTCGCGGCGCGGGCTCTTGCCCTTGGGTCATCTTCAGGAGGCCATTGCGCCTCTTTCCGCTCCAGTGCACCTGGGACGCGGCTCGCCTCGACAATTGATGGCGACGCTGCGCAAACGGGTCAAAGCGCACCAGCACCAAGGCGGCGACTGGCGAGCCGTGGTTGACAGCCTACGCCCCTGGGTACAAAAACTCTGGTCGGCGATGGATACCGCGCAGCAGCGACAATTCCTGCGACATGTCCAGCCTTGGTGGGACGTCCACCGTCACCGTTTGGCACCTGCGACTTTCGAACATTTTCAGCATTATCTGGACAATGGCCAGTTGACCATTCATGCCGGCAGGCTGATTAACGTGGCGCTGCTGGGCGAAGGCCTGATTGTCGACTTTCGACGGCGCAGCGACCAGGCAACTGAATCGCTCAAGGTCAGCAGAATTATCAATTGCACCGGTCCCAATCTCGATATCCAGCGAGTCGAGTCTCCCTTGGTCAATAATTTGCTGAAGCAAGGGCTTATCAGCGCCGCCCCTTGTGGTTTCGGGATCCAGGTGGACGAGCAATTGTGCGTATTGGATCAGCAATATCAACCGATACCCTGGCTTAGTTACGTGGGCCCCATGCTCAAAGCCCAGTATTGGGAGGCCACGGCAGTACCCGAGCTGCGGCGTTTTTCTATCAAGTTGGCCACCCGCATAACCACCTTGCTAGCAGATGCACCTGTGAGCAATGGACTGCGTCCCAAGCTGCGTGAAACGCCTCAAGACCAGTTGTCGATTGCCAGTGACCGGAAAAGCACGCCACAGGCAGGAAGGCGAACGTAGCAGTAGCGGATAGAGCCAGAGCAGACCAACGATCCCGGGCTCAACCCTAGGATTTGTCGGCACCGGGTGGAGAAGCAAATGCCACCGCCAGCATTCTTTGCCAGTCGTTCGAACGCGACGAAGCCCAATTGCCCAGGAAGCCGAACGGGTCGTCGAGTACCTGAGCGAATTTAAAAGCTGATACGGAATCTGCCAATGAGGGCCCCCAAGGTCAAGCTGACAAAGCCATTCTCACAGGATGAACAAGGTATAAGGCCGCTTCCGAAGACGTCCCAACCTCCCCTGCCCAGAGGTGTATAGAATGATATCAATGTCTTTGGGGGATGAATAAGGTGAGAAGCTACGCCTCAGAAGCGATTCGAGGGCGCTTTGCTCAAAAACGCTAACCACTCCATGCCCCTGCACACAAATTTTAGGCAAAAAAAAAAGCCACTCATCTGAGTGGCTTTTTTCTGAATCTTGGAGCGGGAAACGAGACTCGAACTCGCGACCCCGACCTTGGCAAGGTCGTGCTCTACCAACTGAGCTATTCCCGCGTCTTGGTGTGGCGCATTCTATAGATTCAGATTACGCCGTCAACCCTTTGATTCAAAAAAGTTTTATTTCGAGTCCACGTCGGTCCGCAGATGCGGCCAGGCGGCGCGCAGGTACTGGACCATCGACCAGAGCGTCAGGCCTGCGGATATCAGCAGCAAGGCGTAGCCGAGCAATACCCAGAAGCTGAAGTCCGACGGATTCGCCAGCAGGATAACCAGGGCCAACATCTGCGCGGCGGTTTTCCACTTGCCGAGGTTCGACACGGCCACCTGGGCGCGGGCGCCGAGTTCGGCCATCCACTCCCGGAGTGCCGAGACGACGATTTCGCGACCGATGATCACCGCCGCCGGCAAGGTCAGCCAGAGGTTACCGTGCTCCTGCACCAGCAATACCAGGGCCACCGCGACCATCAGCTTGTCGGCCACCGGATCGAGAAAGGCACCGAATGGTGTGCTCTGTTTCAACAGCCGGGCCAGATAGCCATCCAGCCAGTCGGTGGCGGCGGCGATGGCGAACACCGAGGCGGACGCCACATAGCTCCAGTGGTACGGCAAATAGAACAGCACTATGAAGATCGGGATGAGCAGGACACGTAGAACGGTAAGCAGATTTGGGATATTCATCGGCACAACTGGCTGCGAGGTTGACGGGCATTCTACTCGCTATGCAGGTTTGCATAAATCGACTCAGCGAGCTTTTTACTGATACCGGGTGCTTTGGCTATCTCCTCGATGCTGGCACGAGACAGCTCCTGCAATCCACCGAAATGTTTCAACAGGTCGCGCCGCCGTGTCGGGCCGACGCCTGCCACACCTTCCAGCGTCGATGTACGGCGGGTCTTGCCTCGACGGGCACGGTGTCCGGTAATGGCGAAACGGTGGGCTTCGTCACGGATCTGCTGGATCAGGTGCAACGCCGGCGAATCCCCTTTGAGGGTGAATTCATGGGCTGCATCGTTCAGGTACAGCGTCTCGAAACCGGCCTTGCGCGTCGCGCCCTTCGCCACGCCCAACAGGATCAGGTCCGGCACCATCAGTTCATTGAGCACATCCCGGGCCATGGACAACTGCCCTTTGCCGCCGTCCACCAGCAGGATGTCCGGGAGCTTGCCCTCCCCGTCCTTGAGTTTGCCGAAGCGGCGCATCAGCGCCTGATGCATCGCGGCGTAGTCATCGCCGGCGGTCACGCCTTCGATGTTATAACGCCGGTAATCGGACTTTATCGGACCTTCCGGACCAAACACCACGCAGGACGCCACGGTGGCCTCGCCGCTGGAATGGCTGATGTCATAGCACTCCAGCCGCTGGGGCGGTTCGTCCAGATTGAGTACGTCAGCCAGGGCATCGAACCGCGCCGCGACGTGCTGACGATTGGCCAGGCGCGCACCCAGGGCCTGTTCGGCGTTGGTCACGGCCAGTTGCTGCCAGCGTGCACGGGTGCCGCGTACGCGATGGCTGATGGTCAGTTCACGACCGCGCAGCGTATGAATGGCTTCGATCAGGGCCGGAAAGTCCTCATGGACCACGTTGACGATCAGCTCGCTCGGCAAGTCGCGTTCAGGACTGCTGACGTAGTACTGGCCGAGAAAGGCCGACATGACCTCGGCCACATCTTCCTCGATACCCACCTGGGGGAAAAAGTTCTTGCTGCCCAGCACCCGGCCGCCCCGCACGCTGATCAGGTGAACGCAGGCGCCGCCCGGATTGATGAACGAAGCGATGACGTCGACGTCGCCACTGCCACCCTCCATGCTCTGCTGGTCCTGGACACGACGCAGCAGGCCGATCTGATCCCGCAACTCGGCGGCCTTTTCGAATTCAAGGTTGATCGCCGCCTCTTCCATCGCCGCCGACAGTTCATCGGTCAGTGCATTGCTGCGACCTTCCAGAAACATCACCGAGTGGCGCACATCCTCGGCATAGACCTGGGGCTCCACCAGCCCGACGCAGGGTGCCTTGCAGCGTTTGATCTGGTATTGCAGGCAGGGTCGGGTGCGGTTCTTGTAGTAGCTGTCTTCGCACTGGCGGACGAAAAAGGTCTTTTGCAGCAGGCTCAGGCTTTCACGAATCGCCCCGGCGCTGGGGTAAGGACCGAAATACCGGCCCTTGGCTTTCTTGGCCCCACGATGAATGCTCAGGCGCGGAAACGCCCCATCGGACAAAAACACGTAGGGGTAGGATTTGTCGTCCCGCAGCAGGATGTTGTAGGGCGGCCGCCACTCCTTGATCAGCGTCTGCTCGAGCAGCAGCGCTTCGGTCTCGTTGGCAGTGATGGTGGTTTCGATTTGCGCGATGCGCCCCACCAGAGCGGAGGTCTTGGGAGCGAGTCCGGTCTTGCGAAAGTAGCTGGCCAGACGCTTCTTGAGGTTCTTGGCCTTGCCGACATAGAGCAGGCGCGCATCGCTGTCGAACATGCGGTACACGCCTGGGCGGCCACTGCACGTAGACAGGAAAGCGCTTGGATCAAACAGTTCGGTCATTGTCAGGCGCTGGCATCGACCATGCCGTGACGCACCGCCAGCAAGGTCAACTCGACGTCGCTGCTGATCGAAAGCTTCTCGAAGATACGGTAACGGTAGGTGTTGACGGTCTTGGGCGACAGGCACAGCTTATCGGAGATGATCTGCACCTTCTGGCAGCCGACGATCATCAGGGCAATCTGGATCTCCCGCTCCGACAACGCATCGAAGGGCGACTCGGTGGTCGGCTGGAACGACTTGATGGCCAGTTGCTGGGCAATCTGCGGGCTGATGTAGCGCTGGCCGGCGAATACCAGTCGGATGGCCTGGACCATTTCGTTCAGACCGGCCCCCTTGGTGATATAACCCGCCGCTCCCGCCTGCAGGAGCCTAGTCGGGAACGGATCTTCTTCGCAGACGGTCACCGCGACAACCTTGATATCGGGGTGGCTGCGCAGCAGTTTACGCGTGGCTTCAAGACCGCCGATGCCGGGCATCTTCACGTCCATCAGTACCACATCAGGCTTCAATTCACGCGCCTTGATCAGGGACTCTTCCCCGGATTCGGCCTGGCCAACCACCTGCAGACCGTCGATGTCAGCCAGCATTCGTGTAATGCCCGTACGAACGAGATCATGGTCATCGACCACTAACACCCTAATCAAGCAGACACCTCACGATTGGTCTTATATGGGTTGCTTCACACCTTAGCAAAAAAGCTGTCGACAGACCTAGCGCAAAGGGGCATTTAAAAGTTACAACACATGCAGGTTCCGATGCGTCAAGCATCGGCGTCTCGCTGCATCCTCAGGAAACATTCATCCTCCCCCACGACGCGCAGCCCCAGCCGTTCGTAGAGCCCACGGGCCGGGTTGTCCCTGAACACCGTCAGACGCAGCGCCGGCCGACGCTCCAACCTCACCATGCTCCACACCTGTGCGATCGCCCAGGTACCGGCGCCCTGCCCACGGAATGCTTCGGCGATCTGCAGCTCTCGGATGTACAACGCCCTGGCGTCACGACTGAGACTGACAAAACCCACTACCTGGTCATCGTGGCAGATGATCCAGTTCTGGCGAATAATCCAGGCCAAGTCGAACGCCTCATCCTGCCAGAGCAAATCATGGCGCAGGTGGTAAGGGAGCATATTGGTGCAGGTCAACTGCCGGGCGAAGCCGATGTCCCCGGCCTCGGCTGCGCGCCACTGGAAACTCATGGTTACCTCGTGAGGGTTAATCAAGGATTTAGCTGACTTGGCATAACGTTGAAGTCTGTCACAAAGCCCGCCAGACTCAACCATCCGGAGCGGCACCTATACCCGATAGAATTTTCTTATTGAACCGGCGCACTGCCGTCGAGTAAGCTCAGGCCCATTCATCGGAGACGCACCATGTCAAACGCCCTCTTATCGCTCCACACCGCCAGCGCCGCACGCTCGGTTGCGGCTGCGCGGGCGAACGGCGTCCAAACTCCGGTCAACTTTTATTTTGGGTATTGGTTTAGCCACTGGCGCGCCTGATACCCCACCGGCGCCCACTGCAAACGGGTCGCCTTCCAGAGTTTTCCAAACCCCCGGTCGGCCTCCCGACCGGGGGTTTTGTTTTTCCGACCCAACACTTTTTGCAACACCCGACAAACTTGAGGATTCAGCCATGAACTACGCCACTTATTACCGTTACGACACGTTTGCCGCCTGGCGATTTACCAGCCACCGCTCGGGACAGCCTGCCGCCTCCGATCGGTCACCTCTCGGTGGCATGCCTGCATTGCCGGCCAATACGGCCAATTGTCGAACACCTCAATAGGACTGACGCGCGGGAACGAACCCGCTGCTCGTCCAGGAAGCCAGATCATGAACTCGTCCGTCTCCGCTTTGCCGCTGTCCTCGCTCAACCCTGCCAATGAAGCCCTCACCCTGCGGTTGCCGAGCTCGCTGCAGCTCAAACAGCAGTTACCCCTGAGCCATGCGTTGAGCCAGCAGGTCAACGGCCACCGCCAGGCCGTCCGCTCGATCTTGAACGGTGAAGACCCCCGCCTGCTGGTCATTGTCGGTCCCTGCTCTATCCACGACCCGAAATCCGCGCTCGAATACGCCGCGAACCTGGCCCGTCTTGCCCATGACGTGCGCGACAGCATGCTGCTGGTGATGCGCGCCTACGTGGAAAAGCCCCGCACCACGGTGGGCTGGAAAGGCCTCGCATACGACCCCCACCTGGACGGTAGCGATGACATGGCCACTGGCCTGACGCTGTCCCGTGAACTGATGCGCGAAGTGCTGCGACTCGGACTGCCCGTTGCCACGGAGTTGCTGCAACCCATGGCCGCCAGCTACTTCGACGACTTGCTCAGCTGGGTCGCCATCGGCGCCCGCACCACCGAATCCCAGATCCACCGGGAAATGGCCAGCGGCCTCGGCATGCCGGTCGGTTTCAAGAACGGCACGGACGGCGGGGTCGGCATCGCCTGCGACGCCATGCGTTCCGCCGCTCACCCCCATCGGCATTTCGGCGTCGACAGCCAGGGCCATCCGGCGATCATCCAGACCCAGGGCAACCCCGATACCCACCTGGTGCTGCGGGGCGGCCACCGAGGGCCGAACTATGATCGCCAGAGTGTCATGCAAATACACGACGACCTGAATCGTCTGAAGATACCGGCCCGGATCATGGTCGACTGCAGCCACGCCAACAGCGGCAAGAACCCGGCGCGCCAGCCGCAGGTATTCAATGACGTGCTGGAGCAGCGTCTACAAGGGAACCGCTCGTTGGTTGGCATGATGCTGGAAAGTCACCTGTTCGAGGGCTGCCAGCCCATCAGTCCGTCGATGCGCTATGGTGTATCGGTAACCGACGGTTGCCTGGGCTGGGACGCCACCGAACAACTGCTGCGCCAGGCCCATCGCCAGTTGGTTTCAGCCGCTTGAATGTTCAAGGGCGCCCTCTCCCTCGAGGGCGCTTCGGGAACGAACGGCAACCAGCACCCCGGGAAACTGCTGGCTCACATCGTCCAGCCGCTCGACCTGATAGCGAATACGCACGGACCGGCCAAGCTGGCCGTGCCAATAAGCGGCGGGCACCGTAAAGGTGATCGGCTGGCCAACCATGGCCTCGACGATTTCGCGCTCCTCGACATGGCTGTAGTTTCCGTCACATTGCAGCCAGATCCACTCACCGGCCTCGAAGCCGCTCGCCTCGATGATCACGGTGACCCCGTCGCGCAGGGCGTCAACTTCCAGCTCACCATCGCTCACGCCCAGGAGCCGCGGTGCCTTCAAGGCAGGGCGTACCAACGGGCCGATATGCAGCGACAGGGTCTCGGCGCGACGCACCGCATGCCCACGCCTGACGATGTATGCCAGGTCCAGCTGATGTCCGAGATGCGGGGCCAACTGCGAAGCATCCAGCCAGAACGACACTTCGCGACCGACGGCATGGGCCTCGATGTCCAGCACATCGCGCCACAGTGCCCTGCCGCTCCGGCTGCCTATCAGGATCAGCCGGTCCCCGACCGCCATTCTGGGATAAGGCCGGATGGCCACACAGGTGCCATCGGGTACTCGACCGGGGTCAAGGGTGCCGCCCACGGCATCCCTGGCAATGGCCGGCAAGAGTTGCAAGGGCGCATCGCCGATCACCAATTGCAAGGGTTCCGAATCCATCGATGCCGGCAAGCGTCTTCCGGTCACGCGATAGGAAATTTCCAATGAACCGCTGTCCAGCTCGACGATATGAGGAGCTCGCACGACAAAGGTGACATCCCGATCGATTTGTCGCTCCGTGACGTAGCGACGGACTTCGTATCGGTACGGCTCGCCATCCGAATTGAGGCCATGCCAGAACAGCGTCACCTCATCACCACACGTCATCATCGGATAGGGTCTGATGTTCACGACGACTTTGGGCCAGGCAGGGTCGATCACCTCTCCCCTTGCCGCCGTCAGAAGGGGTGCCCGCAATGTCTTGCGGGCATTGGGCCGGTGTCGCCGGCCTGACAGTTCAATGCTCATGTGCAACTTCCAATCCTTGGATGAAGGCGCCGCTCCCGTAGAGCGCCCGACAGGACCATTAAAGCGCTGCCGCACGCGATGCACAGTCAGACGAGACGACAGCGCCAGTGGTCCCTTTGCACCCAAAACTGTAGCCGCACGCCACCGGACCTATCGGACCTGTCCGGATACCAACCCGCCCACTTGAACGAACTGCTGATCTTTCCCGCTTCATTAATTCCGTTTTCGACGAGCTGGAGCGGTTTCTTCCTACACCTTCACTTAAGGGCCTGCATTAGAGTGACGTCGTCAATTCAACATGAACCTCTTCGAAAAAGGTACGAACATGCAACGGAATGCAACCACTCAATTTCCCATCCTGTTGGTCCATGGTTTGTTCGGGTTTGACAGGGTCGCAGGGGATCAACTTTTCCATGGAATCAAACAGACATTGCGCGCCGCCGGTGCACGGGTCTTCATTCCCTACCTGTCGGCCACCTATACGAACGAGGCACGCGGGGAAGAACTGCTGGCTCAGGTCGACCGCGTCCTGAGCGGAACCGGCGCCACCCGGGTCAACCTGATCGGTCACGGGCAGGGTGCGCTGGCGGCCCGTTACGCCGCCGCCGTGACACCGGACCGCGTCGCCTCGGTGACGTCGGTCAGTGGCCCCAATCATGGCTCCGAACTGGCCGACTTCCTTCGCAAGGCACTCACCCCCGGACGCCTGCCGGAACACGTGGCGAGCAGGGTTGCGACGCTGTTTGCCGATTTCATTTCATTACTGGGCGGCCAGGCGCAGCTGCCTCACCACGCCATAGCGGCATTGGGGGCGCTGACCACCGAAGGTGTAGGCGCGTTCAACGACAAATTTCCCCAGGGGTTGCCAAAGAACTGGGGCAGCAAGGGGCCGGACGTCGTCAATGGCGTGCGTTATTACTCCTGGAGCGGCACGTTGCAAGACGTCTGCGGCGATATCCCCGACGCGACAGCTCCCTACCAGACATTCTGCCGCGCTTTTTCCGAATATTTCATCACCGAAGCCGGGCAGAACGACGGTCTGGTCGGACGATTCAGCTCACACTTGGGTAAGGTCATCCGCTCCGACTATCCAATGGATCATATGGACGCCATTGACCTGGGGTCCGGGCGCGCCCGCAAGGGCGCAGACCCTGTGGCGCTTTATGTAAAACATGCCGAACGCCTGCGCAAAGCCGGCCTTTGATCCACCGGTTCAAGGTTTTGACGCAATTTTGACAACAACCCTCAGTCGAATCCGGTAGGCTCAATACCTTTGAAATCATTGAAAGGAATTTTTCTCCATGGCCCAAGCCACTGCCCGCCACATCCTGGTTTCCACCGAAGAGAAGTGCAACGAACTCAAGGCCCAGATCGAAGCCGGCGCCGATTTCGCCGAAGTCGCGAAAGCCAACTCTTCCTGCCCGTCCAGCCGTCAAGGCGGCGATCTGGGTTCGTTCGGTCCAGGCCAGATGGTCAAGGAGTTCGACACCGTGGTGTTCAGCGCCCCGATCAACGTGGTGCAAGGCCCGGTCAAGACCCAGTTCGGCTACCACCTGCTGGAAGTGACCAGCCGCAAGGACTGACCCCGGCTTATCGACATGAAGCCCACCTTGTAGGAGCAAGGCTTGCCCGCGATTGCTGCGCCGCGGTCCAACCGTTAAGCCGCGTTATCGTTCATCGCGGGCAAGCCTTGCTCCCACAGGTCTTGCCCTTACAGATAATCCCTTCGCCGCAAGGGTTGACAATGCAACTGGCGTTCCCCTCACTGTTCTTGACCGCCCTACTCCTGCTGACAGGCGCCACTGGTGTGGATGCCGCACCGCAGCATGCCCTGACCGTCTATGGCGAGCCGGCCAAATATCCCGAAGGCTTCAGCCACTTCGCCTACGTCAATCCCCGGGCGCCCAAAGGCGGAACCCTGCGCCGCTCGGCCATCGAGATCGGCCAGTTCGACCATCTGTTGCCCTATATCGACAAGGGTATCGGCGTCAGCCAGATCGACGGTTTGCTGTATTCGCCACTGGCCCAGCGTTCCCTCGATGAGCCTTACACCGTCTACGGCCTGGTGGCGGAGAAAATGGAACGCGCCGACGATGGCCTGTCCCTGCGCTTCTACCTGAACCCCAAGGCGCGCTTTGCCGATGGCAAACCCATCACCGCCCAGGACGTGCGCTACAGCTTCGAGCTGCTGATGACCCAGGGCAGCCTGCGCTATCGCACCCAGTTAGCAGCCGTCAAAGGCGTCGAGGTGGAGTCCGAACGCACCGTTCGCTTCGACTTCAAGAACAACGAGAGCCGCACCCTGCCCCTGGACATCGCCACCCTGCCGGTCTTTCCCGAACATTGGTGGAAGACCCGGGATTTCGCCGGCGGAGGTGGCTACGAGGCACCGTTGGGCAGCGGCCCGTACCGGGTCGGCAAGGTCGACTCCGGACGCAGCATCACGTTCGAGCGCAATGCCGACTGGTGGGGCAAAGACCTGCCCGTCAGCCGTGGGCTCTACAACTTCGATCACTTCAGCATCGAATATTTCGGTGACACCGACGTGGCGCGCCAGGTGTTGCGCGGCGGCGCCTACGATTACAACCGCGAATTCTCCGCCACCGGCTACTCCATCGGCTACGACAGCCCGGCGCTGCGTGACGGTCGCCTGCAGAAGGCCCACCTGGCCACCGAGGCCCCGCAAACCGCCCAGGGCTTTGTGTTCAACCTGCAACGGCCGCAGTTCCAGGATCGCCGCGTACGCCAGGCCCTGGCCATGCTCTGGGATTTCGAATGGAGCAACCGGCAGATGATGCGCAACCTTTATGTGCGCCAACAGAGCTTCTTTTCCAACACCGACCTGGCAGCCCGGCAACTACCCGACGCGGGCGAACGGGCGATCCTCGAACGGTTGCGCGGCAAGATCCCCGACGAAGTCTTCACCCAGGTGTTCGAAGCGCCCAAGACCGACGGCAGCGGCGTGATCCGGGACAAACAACTGCAGGCCCTGGCGCTGCTGGAAGAAGCCGGCTGGAAACCCGACGGCGACCGCCTGGTGAATGCCGAGGGCGAACCGCTGAGCTTCACTTTCCTCAACAGCCAGAACGGTATCGACCGCCTGCTGCTCCCCTACAAGCGGACGTTGAAGCAGATCGGCATCGACATGAGCATCCGGCGCATCGACCCGTCCCAATACATCAATCGCCTGATGAGTCGCGACTACGACATGATCATCACCGGCTATCCTGTCAGCACTTCGCCGGGCATGGAGCTCTATAACTATTTTGGTTCGGCGGCGGCCAACGATCCGGGCGCCAACAACTACATGGTCCTGCAGGACCCGGCCGTCGATACCCTCATCGATGGCTTGGTCAAGGCCACGACCCAAGGCGACATGCTCCGCCATGCCCACGCCCTGGACCGGGTGCTGCAATGGAACTACTACTGGATACCCAACTATTACCCGCCGGGCAGCTCCACCGTGTGGTGGAATCGCTTTGGCATTCCGAAAATCCAGGCCAGCAATGACGAAGCCATCGAAAGCTGGTGGGAGATCAGCACCACGCCACTGACCAACGAGCAGATGACCGCCGAGCGCATCAAGCGCGGTTCACCCGGAGGGCCGCACTGATGTGGGCTTACATCGCACGGCGCCTGCTGCTGATCATTCCGACACTGGTCATCATCCTGTTGGTGAATTTCGTCATCGTGCAGGCCGCACCGGGCGGACCGGTGGAACAGGCCATCGCCCACCTGCAAGGCATCGGCGGTGCCAGTGTCGGCAGTTCCGGCAGCGCCATGACCGGCAGCTCGCGGGCCAGTCGCGGCCTCGACCCGCAACTGATCAAGGACATCGAGAAACAATACGGCTTCGACAAACCGGCCCATGAGCGCCTGTGGCTGATGCTCAGCAGCTATGCCCGCCTGGACTTCGGCAAGAGTTTCTTCCGCGGTGCCACGGTCACCGACCTGATTCTTGAAAAAATGCCGGTCACCATTTCCCTGGGGCTCTGGGCCACGCTGATCACCTACCTGGTGTCGATCCCGTTGGGGATTCGCAAAGCGGTGCACCACGGTTCGGCCTTCGACATGTGGAGCAGCACGGCGATCATCATCGGCTATGCGATGCCGGCGTTCCTGTTCGCCATGTTCCTGATCGTGATGTTTGCCGGCGGCACGTCGCTGAACTGGTTTCCGGTGCGCGGGCTGGTGTCGGACAACTTCGAGTCGCTGTCGACCCTGGGCAAGATCGCCGACTACTTCTGGCATCTGGTGCTGCCGGTGACGTCGCTGGTGATCGGCGGCTTCGCCACCCTGACGATCCTGACCAAGAACTCGTTTCTCAATGAAATCACCCGCCAGTACGTGGTCACGGCGCGGGCCAAGGGCATGAGCGAACGCCGCGTGTTGTATGGCCATGTGTTCCGTAACGCGATGCTGCTGGTGGTGTCGGGGATTCCCCAGGCCTTCATCAGCGTGTTCTTTGCCGGGTCGCTGCTGATCGAGGTGATCTTTTCCCTCGATGGCCTGGGACGCATGAGCTACGAGGCCGCCGTATCGCGGGATTACCCGGTGGTGTTTGGCTCGTTGTTCATCTTCACGCTGTTCGGCCTGATCATCAAACTCATCGGCGACCTCTGTTACACCCTGGTGGACCCGCGCATCGATTTCGCCGCGAGGAACGCCTGATGTTCAAGCTCTCGCCCTTGGGCCGACGGCGCTTCGAGCGCTTCAAGAAGAACCGGCGCGGCTGGTGGTCGCTGTGGCTGTTCATCGGCCTGTTCATTCTGACCCTGGGTGGGGAGTTGATCGCCAATGACAAGCCCCTGGTGGTCAGCTATCAGAACACCCTGTATTTCCCGGTGTTCAAGCGCTACACCGAGCAGGCGTTTGGCGGACAACTGCCGTTCCAGGCCGACTACCGCAGCAGCTATGTGCAGGACCTGATCCACAAGGGTGGCGGCTGGCTGCTGTTTCCGCCGATTCCGTTCAGCGACGACACGCCCAACTACGACCTCAACCAGCCGTCTCCGAGCCCACCCTCCTCCGTCAACTGGCTGGGTACCGACGACCAGGCCCGGGATGTGTTGGCCCGAGTGATCTTCGGCGCACGGGTGTCGATCCTCTTCGCCCTGGCACTGACTGCCATCAGTGCACTGATCGGCATCGCCGCCGGTGCGTTGCAAGGTTATTACGGCGGCTGGGTCGACCTGCTGGGACAACGCTTGCTGGAAGTCTGGTCCGGGCTGCCGGTGCTCTACCTGCTGATCATCCTGTCCGGCTTCGTGGAGCCGAATTTCTGGTGGCTACTGGGGATCATGGCGCTGTTTTCCTGGCTGGCCCTGGTGGATGTGGTGCGCGCCGAGTTCCTGCGCGGGCGCAACCTCGAATACGTCAAGGCGGCCCGGGCCCTGGGCCTGGGGGACCGCAAGGTGATCGTGCGGCACATCTTGCCCAACGCGATGAACGCCACCTTGAGTTACCTGCCGTTCATCCTCACCGGGGCGATTTCCACCCTCACGGCCCTGGACTTCCTCGGTTTCGGCATGCCGGCCGGCAGCGCATCCCTGGGTGAACTGATCGCCCAGGGCAAACAGAACCTGCAAGCGCCATGGCTGGGGCTGACGGCATTTTTCACCCTGGCGCTGATTCTTTCTCTTCTGGTGTTCATTGGAGAGGCATTGCGTGACGCCTTTGACCCACGATCATGAAACAGAATCCTGAGATGAACGAAAACCTGGTTGAAATCCGCGACCTGAGTGTGGCCTTCAACGACCACACGGTGGTGCGTAACCTGTGCCTGGACATCCGCCCCGGTGAGTGCCTGGCCCTGGTGGGCGAGTCTGGGTCGGGCAAGTCGGTGACAGCCCATTCGATCCTGCAACTGCTGCCGCAAACCGAGAGCCGCACCACCGGCAGCATCCGCTATCGGGGCCAGGAACTGGTAGGCGCCGACGCCGGAACCCTGCGCGAGCTGCGCGGCAACCGCATCGCGATGATCTTCCAGGAGCCGATGACCTCGTTGAATCCGCTGCACAGCGTAGAGAAGCAGATCGGCGAAACCCTGATGCTGCACAGGGGGTTGGGCGGCAAAGAGGCGCGCCAGCGCATTCTCGAACTGCTGGCCCTGGTCGGCATCCAGAAGCCTGTCGAACGGCTCAAGGCCTACCCCCATCAGCTGTCCGGCGGCCAGCGGCAACGGGTAATGATCGCCATGGCCCTGGCCTGCGAGCCAGAACTGCTGATCGCCGACGAGCCGACCACCGCACTGGACGTCACCGTGCAGCGCAAGATCCTGCTGCTGCTCAAGTCATTACAGCAACGCCTGGGCATGTCGTTGCTGTTGATCAGCCACGACCTGAACCTGGTGCGCAGCATCGCCCAACGGGTCTGTGTGATGAAGGCCGGGGAAATCGTTGAACAGGCACCGTGCGAAACCCTCTTCAGCGCGCCGAAACACCCCTACAGTTGTGAGCTGCTGCATGCCGAGCCGGAAGGCGAAGCCTTGCCCCGGGACGAGCGCGAAGACGTGTTGCAGGTGCAGGATTTGCGGGTGAGTTTCGCCCTGGGCGGCGGGCTGTTCCGGCGCAAGGAATACCTGCGGGCCGTGGACGGCATCAGCCTGAACATCCAGCGCGGCAAGACCCTGGGTATCGTCGGCGAATCCGGCTCCGGCAAGTCGACCCTCGGCCAGGCGATCCTGCGACTGATCGAATCCGAAGGCCGTATTCGCTTCCAGGGCCAGGCACTGGATCATTTGTCGCAGAAGGAACTGCGGCCGTGGCGCAGACAGATGCAGGTGGTGTTCCAGGACCCGTTCGGCAGCCTTAGCCCACGGATGTCGGTGCAACAGATCATCAGCGAAGGCCTGGAGGTCCACAGCCCGTCCAGCGCCCGGGAATGCGAGGCCCGAGTGATACAGGCCCTCGAGGAGGTCGGCCTCGATCCCCAGAGCCGCCATCGCTACCCCCATGAGTTTTCCGGCGGTCAGCGTCAGCGCATCGCCATTGCCCGCGCGCTGGTGCTCAAGCCAGCCCTGATCCTGCTGGACGAACCGACCTCGGCGCTGGACCGTACCGTGCAAAAACAGGTGGTCGCCCTGCTCCGACAACTCCAGGAAAAACACGGCCTGACCTACCTGTTCATCAGCCATGATCTGGCCGTGGTGCGTGCCCTGGCCCACGACATGATCGTGATCAAGGACGGCAAGGTCGTCGAGCAAGGCCCCAGCCATGAGGTGTTCGAGTCGCCCAGACATCCCTACACCCAGGAGCTGTTGGCGGCGGCGCATCCGGAGTGGGCATAATCGAGCCTTGAAGCTGGACCGCGTCGTGGCCTTCGCGGGCAAGCCCGCTCCCACACTGGATTTGAACGACACTGAGTATCCTGCGTGGGAGCGGGCTTGCTCGCGAAGAGGCCCGGACAGAAACCACTCATCCTGGAATGACCATGACCCCCACCGAAAACCTCAAGGACTACAAGCGCGTACGCACGCTGGCGATCCGTTCGCTGTTCGAGATCATCGAGCAGTCCAGCGAGGGCACGGTGATCGTCGACCGCGATGCGAATATCGTCTGGATGAACGAGCGATACGCCCGGCGCTTCGGCCTGAACTCAGCGCAGGAGGCGATTGGCCGGGCTTGCGAGAGCGTCATCCCTGGCAGCCTTTTGCGCGAAGTGGTACGCACCGGAAGGCCGATCCTGCTGGACATACAGGACATGCCCAAGGAGCCGCTGGTGGTCATGCGCCTGCCGATCCACGACAGTGCGGGCGCGGTGATCGGCGCCATTGGTTTTGCCTTGTTCGGCGAACTGCACAGCCTGTCGCCGATGCTCAAACGCTATCAGAGCATGCAGGAAGAACTGGCCTCCACCCGTTCGCTACTGCGGGCACGGCAGGCCAAATACAACTTCGCCCACTTCATCGGTACCAGCAGCGCCGGCCTGGAGGTCAAGCGTCGCGCCCGCCGCAGTGCCAGCGCCGACTCGCCAGTGCTGTTGCTCGGCGAGACCGGCACCGGCAAGGAGTTGTTGGCCCAGGCGATCCATAGCGCCTCGCCACGGGCGCACAAGGCGTTCGTGAGCATCAACAGCGCCGCGATTCCCGAATCGCTGCTGGAAGCCGAGTTTTTCGGTACCGCCCCCGGTGCCTTCACCGGAGCCGACCGCAAGGGCCGCCCCGGCAAGTTGCAGATCGCCCAGGGCGGCACGCTGTTTCTCGATGAGATCGGCGATATGCCGTTGCCACTGCAAAGCAAGCTGCTGCGGGTGCTCCAGGAAAAGGAATACGAGCCGGTAGGCTCCAACGAGGTGCTGCAAAGCGATGTGCGGGTCATCGCCGCCACTTCCACGGATCTGGAAGCGGCGATCAAACGGGGCGAATTCCGCGCCGACCTGTACTACCGCCTCAACGTGCTGCCGATCCAGGTTCCGCCGTTGCGCGAACGTTTGGACGACCTGCCGGCCCTGAGCGAAGCGATCCTCGAAGAACTGCGCAGCCAGCACGAGCTGAACGACGACGCACTCGATCTGCTGGGACAACATGCCTGGCCGGGCAACATCCGGGAGCTGCGCAATGTGCTGGAACGGGCGGCGCTGCTCAGCGACAACCCGGTGCTCACTGCCGCCGACATCCGCGCTGCCATCGGCACCTTCACACCGGTGACCCGCACGGCAAGCGCTGGCGTGGAACTGTTGTCGCAGGAGACTTTCGCCCAGGCCCGGGCCCGATTCGACCGGCAACTGATCGAATCCACCCTGGCGCAATGCGGGGGCAAGGTGGTGCAAGCGGCGGAGCGGTTGGGGTTGGGGCGGTCGACTTTGTATAAGAAGATGGTGGCGCTGGGGATTGCCGAGTCTCTGTAACGAGACAATATATCTCTATTTTTGGACTAGCCATTTGGAGTGCTTCGCACTCATCGCGAGCAGGCTCGCTCCCACAGTTTATCGCGTACACTGCTCCCTTTGTGGGAGCGAGCCTGCTCGCGATGAGGCCAGCAAGCCCCCCGAAAATCTCAAAACAGAGACAAAATTCTGATCCCTCATCGACACTCTAAAAATTATCCATATATTTCAATAAGTTAAGCATCTGGCACAAAACTCGCTTACCCGTCTCCTACCGCTTCATCACAACAATAACAATCCAGGAGACACACCATGAGTGTGATCATTGCCTTGGCAGCCCTCACGCTGCTGATGGTGGCCGCTTACCGCGGCTACAGCGTCATCCTCTTTGCCCCCATCGCCGCCCTCGGCGCCGTCCTGCTCACCGACCCGTCCGCCGTCGCCCCTGCGTTCACCGGGGTGTTCATGGAGAAAATGGTCGGTTTCATCAAACTGTATTTCCCGGTGTTCCTGCTCGGCGCGGTATTCGGCAAGCTGATCGAGCTGTCGGGCTTCTCCCGCTCCATCGTGGCAGCGGCGATTCGTCTGCTGGGCACGCGCCAGGCCATGCTGGTGATTGTGCTGGTCTGCGCATTGCTGACCTACGGAGGCGTGTCGCTGTTCGTCGTGGTGTTCGCGGTGTACCCGTTCGCCGCCGAGATGTTCCGCCAGAGCGACATTCCCAAGCGACTGATCCCGGCCACCATCGCCCTGGGTGCATTCTCGTTCACCATGGACGCCCTGCCCGGCACGCCGCAGATCCAGAACATCATCCCCAGCACCTTCTTCAACACTACCGCCTGGGCCGCGCCGTGGCTGGGGGTGATCGGCACGCTCTTCGTGTTCAGCATCGGCATGCTGTTCCTGCAACGCCAGCGCAACAAGGCCCAACGCCTGGGCGAAGGTTATGGCACCGAGCTGCGCAACGAGCCGGAAACCGCCGAAGACATCAAGCTGCCCAACCCCTGGATCGCCGTCTCGCCGCTGCTGGCAGTGGGGATCATGAATCTGCTGTTTACCCAATGGATACCGCAGTGGTACGGCAAAACCCATAGCCTGGCGCTGCCGGGCATGGCGGCGCCGGTGACCAGCGACATCGCCAAGGTCACCGCGATCTGGGCGGTGCAGGCCGCATTGCTGGTGGGCATTATCCTGGTGTTGTTGTTCGGCTTCCGGGCCATTCGCAGCAAGCTCGCCGAAGGCAGCAAGAGCGCGGTGGGCGGTGCGTTGCTCGCCGCCATGAACACCGCTTCGGAATACGGCTTCGGCGCCGTCATCGCATCCTTGCCAGGCTTCCTGGTATTGGCCGACTGGCTCAAGAGCATCCCCAATCCCCTGGTCAACGAAGCGGTCACCGTGACGCTGCTGGCCGGCATTACCGGTTCCGCCTCGGGTGGCATGAGCATCGCCCTGGCGGCCATGTCCGAAACCTTCATCAGCGCCGCCCACGCCGCCAACATTCCCCTGGAAGTGCTGCACCGGGTCGCGTCCATGGCCAGCGGCGGCATGGACACCCTGCCCCACAACGGCGCGGTGATCACCCTGTTGGCCGTCACCGGGCTGACCCACCGTGAAGCCTACAAAGACATTTTCTGCATTACGCTGATCAAGACCCTCGCGGTGTTCTTCGTGATCGGTGTGTTCTACGCCACTGGCATTGTGTGAGGTTTCCATGACAACGACACTTTCGGGCAAGACTGCCCTGGTCACCGGTTCTACCAGCGGCATCGGCCTGGGCATCGCCCTGGGTCTGGCCAAGGCCGGCGCCAATCTGATCCTCAACGGTTTCGGCGATGCCTCGGCGGTGATCGCCGAGGTGAAACAGTTCGGTGGCAAGGTCGGCCATCACCCGGCGGACGTCAGCGACCCGGCGCAGATCGCCGACATGCTCGCCTACGCCGAGCGCGAGTTTGGCGGCGTGGACATCCTGGTCAACAACGCCGGCATCCAGCACGTGGCCGCCGTGGAGGATTTCCCGGTGGAACGCTGGGACTCGATCATCGCCATCAACCTGTCCTCGGTGTTCCATGCCACCCGGCTGAGCCTGCCGGGCATGCGCGCCAAAGGCTGGGGGCGGATCGTCAACATCGCCTCGGTCCACGGTCAGGTCGGCTCGGTGGGCAAAGCCGCCTATGTCGCCGCCAAGCATGGGGTCATCGGTCTGACCAAAGTGGTCGGCCTGGAAACTGCGACCAGCAACGTGACGTGCAATGCCATTTGCCCAGGTTGGGTACTGACGCCGCTGGTGCAGAAACAGATCGACGACCGTATCGCCTCGGGTGTCGACCCGCAACAGGCCCAGCACGACCTGCTGGCCGAGAAACAACCTTCCCTCGCGTTCGTGACCCCGCCGCAACTGGGGGAACTGGTGCTGTTCCTGTGCAGCGAAGCCGGCAGCCAGGTGCGCGGCGCAGCGTGGAATATCGATGGTGGGTGGTTGGCCCAGTAGCTTTGAATCACTGTCAGTAATTGGAGGAACCTGTGGGAGCAAGGCTTGCCCGCGATGAAGCTGACGCGGTCAGCCTTGCAACCGAGGCGTTTTCATCGCGGGCAAGCCTTGCTCCCACAGGACTGTGCCCCAATAAGACCCGGCTCGCTCTATAGTTTGTATGTGCACATAAAAACAAGAGGCACCCCATGTCCGACATCCTCTGGCAACCCGCCCCCGAACGCATCGCCCGGTCGCGCATGAACGCCTTTCGCCAGTTCATCAACGCGCGGCACCACCTGCAACTCAACGACTATCCCGCCCTGCACGCCTGGAGCATCGACCAGCGCGACGCCTTCTGGCAGGCCATCGTCGACTTCTTCGATATTCGCTTTCACCACGCGCCCACTCAGGTGCTGGTGGAAGGCCCCCACATGCCCAGCGCCCAATGGTTCCCAGGGGCGACACTGAATTTCGCCGAACACCTGCTGCGCCGTCGCGACGATGCCGTGGCAGTGGTGGCGGTCGACGAAAGCGGCGACCAGGCGCAGCTGACCTGGGCCGAACTGGCCGCCCACGTTGCCGGCCTGCAAAGAAGCCTGCAAGCTGCCGGCGTGACCCGAGGGGATCGTGTCGCCGCGTGCATGCCCAATACCTGGCAAACCCTGGTGGGCATGCTTGCCGCCACCAGCCTGGGCGCCATCTGGTCCTGCTCGTCGCCGGACTTCGGCACCCAAGGGGTGATCGACCGCTTCGGCCAGATCGAACCCAAGGTACTGATGACCTGCGCCGGTTACCGCTACGCCGGCAAGGTCATCGACCAGCGGACCAAGGTCAATGAAATCCTCGAACGACTGCCTTCGCTGCAACAACTGATCGTGCTGCCTTATGCCCGGCCCGATGCCGGCCTGGGCGATTTCAAGACCCCGGCCAATATTGCTTTGTGGGACGAGTTCTACCAACCCGGCGGCGAGCCGGCATTCACCAGCGTGCCGTTCGATCACCCGCTGTACATCCTCTATTCAAGCGGCACCACCGGCGTGCCGAAATGCATCGTCCACGGCACGGGCGGTGTCTTGCTGCAACATGTAAAGGAGCACGGCCTGCACGTCGACCTCGGTTCCGAGGATCGTCTGTTCTACTACACCACCTGCGGCTGGATGATGTGGAACTGGCTGGTCTCGGCGCTCGCCGTCGGCAGCGCCGTGATCCTCTACGACGGATCGCCGTTCCACCCCGGCCCCGAACGCCTGCTGGATCTGATCGACCAGCAGCGCATCAGCGTGTTCGGCACCAGCCCGAAATTCCTCGCGGCCCTGGAAAACCAGGGCCTGAAACCCCGGCAATCCCACGACCTGGGCAGCTTGAAGACCCTCCTGTCCACCGGCTCGGCGCTGGCGCCCCATAGCTACGACTATGTGTATCGCGACTTCAAGGCCGACGTCTGCCTGGCGTCGATGTCCGGCGGCACCGACATCGTGTCGTGTTTCGTCAACGGCAACCCACTGTCAGCGGTGCGTCGCGGCGAGATGCAAGGCAAGAGCCTGGGCATGGCGGTGCAGGTCTGGAACGAGGCCGGGCAGGCAGTCATCGGCGAAAAAGGCGAACTGGTGTGCACCCGGCATTTCCCGGCGATGCCCATCGGCTTGTGGAACGATCCCCATCAGGAAAAGCTGCGTGCCTCCTACTTCAGTCAGTTCCCTGGCGTATGGGCCCAGGGCGATTACGCCGAAGAACTGCCCCACGGCGGTTTCCTGATCCACGGACGCTCCGATGCGGTGCTCAACCCCGGCGGTGTGCGTATCGGCACGGCGGAAATCTATCGGCAGGTGGAAAAAGTCGAGGAGGTACTGGACAGCGTCGCCATCGGTCAGCAATGGCAAGGTGACGTGCGGGTGGTGCTGTTCGTGCGCTTGCGCGATGGCGTGGTGCTGGATGAAACGCTGCAGCAACGGATCCGCCAGGTCATCCGCGCCAACACCACACCGCGCCATGTCCCGGCGAAGATCCTGGCGGTCAGCGACATTCCACGGACCATCAGCGGCAAGGTAGTGGAACTGGCGGTGCGTAACGTGGTGCATGGCGAAGCCGTGAAAAACACCGATGCCCTGGTCAACCCCGAGGCGCTGGAGCAGTTTCGGGATCGGGTGGAGCTGGCTGTCTAGACGCAGCACAAACCGCTTTTCTGTGGTGAGGGGATTTATCCCCTCGCCACAGCGTCAATCCATCAACCCCCACTCCCCCGCCGCCGGATCACTCGCAGGTGCCGCGCCCGACTCGGCATGCAGCTTCAAACGCAAACGCAGATTGTTCGCCGAGTCGGCATTCTTCAAGGCTTCCTCCTCATCGATGGCCCCTTCGACCACCAGATGAAACAACGCCTGGTCAAAGGTCTGCATTCCCAGCTCCTCTGACTTTTCCATGATGCCCTTGAGTTCGCCCAACTCGTTGCGTCGGATCAGGTCGGCCACCGTGGGCGAGCCCAACATGACCTCCACGGCGGCCCGACGTTGCCCCGTGCGAGTGCGCACCAGACGCTGGGACACGAATGCCTTGAGGTTGTTGCCCAAATCATTGAGCAGCTGCGGCCGTCGCTCTTCCGGAAAGAAATTGATGACCCGGTCCAGGGCCTGGTTGGCGTTGTGAGCATGCAGGGTGGAAATCACCAAGTGTCCGGTGTCGGCGAAGGCCAGGGCATGCTCCATGGTTTCACGGTCGCGGATTTCCCCGATCAGTACCACGTCCGGCGCCTGACGCAGGGTATTCTTCAGGGCGGCGTGGAAACTGCGGGTATCGACCCCCACTTCCCGTTGGTTGATGATCGACTTCTTGTGCCGATGGATATATTCCACCGGGTCTTCGATGGTAATGATATGGCCGCTGCTGTTGCGATTGCGGTAGTCGATCAGCGCCGCCAGGGAAGTGGACTTGCCCGACCCCGTCGCGCCGACGAACAGCATCAACCCCTGCTTCTGCATGATGGTGTCCAGCAGTATCTTGGGCAGCTTGAGGTCTTCGAAGCGCGGAATATCCAGCTTGACGTTGCGTATCACCATCGACACGTCATTGCGCTGCTTGAAGATGTTGACCCGGAATCGCCCGACACCGGCCAGTGAAATGGCCAGGTTCATTTCCAGTTCCCGATCGAACTCAAGACGCTGTTCGGCGTCCATCAAAGACTCGGCGAGCCCGGCGATGTCGCCGACCTTGAACGCCTGGGTGCCCAATGGCTTGAGCGCACCCTCGAATTTGGCGCACGGTGGCGCACCGGTAGACAGGTAAAGGTCGGAGCCATCCTGGCTCGCCAGGATTCGCAACAAGGGATCAATTTCCATGGACTGAAACTTCCGCGAGATATCAATGAAACACGTTGACCCGAGCATGCAATCGTCCAGACCAACCCGCGCTTTCCTTTTCCAGAGGATAGTCGACACCACACGACATCCAGGAACTCCGAGATGAACGCAACACCCGCCGGCAGCGTTACCCAGCGCCTGATCGCCCGACTGGACTGGACCTCGAGCCCGCTGGGCGCCCCCGAAACCTGGCCGCAAAGCCTGCGCACCGCCGTGGACATCGTGCTCCACTCCCCCATGTCCATGGCCTTGCTGTGGGGGCCGCAACTGGTCCACGTCTACAACGACGCCTTTTCCCGTCTGGCAGGTGACAAGCATCCCCGTGCCCTTGGCCAGCCCACCCATGAGGCCTGGCCCGAACTGCGTAGCGTGACCGAACCGATTTACCAGGGCGTGTTGCAAGGTCGTACGCACACCTGCCGCGACCAGTTATGGCGTCTGCCCTTTGCCGGCCGCCTCTGCGACCTCTGGCTGGACCTGACCTACAGCCCCGTGCGCGATGAAAGCGGCGCCGTGGCAGGCATTCTGGTCACCGCCATCGAGAGCAGCGAGCGGCGGCGCCTGGCCCTGGAGTTCGAACGACGCTCCGAGGCCAGCCTCAAGGCCCAGCAGGAAAGCGAAGAGCGCCTGCAACTGGCCCTCGCTGCCGCCGATGCGCTGGGTACGTGGGATTGGGACATCAGCGAAGACCGCTTCATCGCCGACGCGCATTTCGCCCTGCTGCATGGAGTCGATCCGAACCTGTCGCGACAACTGCCCATCAGCGCCTACCTCGAAGGCGTGCACCCCGAAGACCGGGCCATGGTGGCCCGCAGTATCAAGCATTGCATCACCCACGGCAGCGAATACGCCGAGGAATACCGCCTGCTGCAACCCGATGGCGAACTGCGCTGGGTGTTCGTGCGCGGTCGTTGCTACAAGGACCGCCACGGACGGCCCAAGCGCTTTCTCGGCGCGGCCCTGGACCTGACCGAGCGCAAGCGTACCGAACAGGCCCTGCGCCAGAGCCAGACCGAATTGCAGCTGATCATCAACGCCATGCCGGTGCTGATCAGCTATGTGGACCACGAAGAGCGTTTCCGCCTGAACAACAGTGCCTATCTGGATTGGTACGGCCTCACGCCCCAGGAGCTGTATGGCAAGACCATTCGCGAAGTACTCGGCGACGAGGCCTACGCCGCACGTGCCGAACAGATTGCCGGCGCCCTGGCGGGCAAACCCTGCAGTTTCGCCTTGCAGACCTCCCATCGCGACGGCCGGCCGCGCCACGCGCTGGTCAACTACCTGCCCCGCCACGGAGCAGACGGCGCAGTGAACGGCTTCTACATCTTTGTGATCGACGAGACTGAACGCAAGAAAACCGAGGAAGCCCTGCGGCACCTCAACGAAACGCTGGAAGAGCGGGTCATCGCTCGTACCCGAGAACTGGCCGAAGCCAACCAGCGCCTGCAAAGCGAGATGTTCGAGCGTGAACGTGCCGAAGAAGCCCTGCGCCACGCCCAGAAGATGGAAGCCGTGGGTCAGCTCACCGGCGGTATCGCCCATGACTTCAACAATATGCTGACCGGCATCCTGGGCAGTCTCGATCTGATGCAGCGCTACATTGCCAATGGCCGCGCCGCCGAGATCGGTCGCTTCACCGAAGCGGCCATGTCTTCGGCCAATCGCGCCGCGGCCCTGACCCATCGGCTGCTGGCGTTCTCCCGGCGCCAGTCTCTGGACCGCAAGCCGCTGAACCCCAACGACCTGGTGCATTCACTCGAAGACCTGCTGAGCCGGACCACGGGCGATCACATCCTGCTGCGATTGCAGTTGGCCGATGAACTTTGGCCGATCAGCACCGATGCCAGCCAGCTGGAAAACGCTCTGCTCAACCTGGTGATCAACGCCCGGGACGCCATGCCCGATGGCGGCGAGCTGACTATCGAAACCGCCAACATCTACCTCGACGGCAGCGATATCAGCACCCTGGAACCGGTCAAGGCCGGGGATTATGTGATGATCGCCGTCAGCGACAACGGTAGCGGCATGACTCCTTCCGTACTGGCCAAGGCCTTCGACCCCTTCTTCACCACCAAGCCCATCGGCCAGGGCACCGGCCTGGGATTGTCGATGATCTACGGGTTCGCCCAGCAGTCGGGCGGACACCTGAGCCTGGACAGCATGCCGGGCCAGGGCACGCGGGTGCAGTTGTACCTCCCGCGCCTGTACGTGGCACCGGCCGAGCAGCACACCCAGGCCGAGACCGTCGACACGCCAGCCGCGATTGCCGGGGAGACCGTGTTGCTGGTGGAAGACGAACCCGCGGTCCGGATGCTGGTGCTCGACTTGTTGGAAGCCCTGGGTTACGCCGCCCTGGAAGCCAAGGACGCCAAGACGGCCCTGCCATTGCTGGAGTCGGACCGGCGGATCGACTTGCTGGTCACCGACGTCGGCCTGCCCGGCATGAACGGTCGTCAATTGGCTGAAATTGCCCGCCAGCACCGGCCCGACCTGAAAGTGCTGTTCATGACCGGGTACGCGCAAAAGGCCGCCGAACGCCAGGGTTTCCTGGAACAAGGTATGGACATGGTCGCCAAACCGTTCACCCTGGATCTGTTGGCCAACAAGATTCGGACGATGATCAACCATGACACCTGACTTGAGGCATAATCGCCGCCCCGTCGCCCCACCACCGCTCAGGTCACCGCTGCAATGAAAGCCCAAGCCCGCCATATCCTGGTGAAAACCGCCGAAGAAGCCGAACAGCTCAAGCAACGCATCGCCAAGGGCGAAGCCTTCGATGTTCTGGCCAAAAAATACTCCACCTGCCCCTCCGGCAAGCGCGGTGGCGACCTGGGCGAAATACGACCGGGGCAGATGGTCGGAGCGATCGATGCGGTGATCTTCAAGAAGCCGTTGCGGGTGGTGCATGGGCCGATCAAGAGCAAGTTCGGGTATCACCTGGTGCAGGTGTTCTATCGGGACTGACTGACGGGCCAAGCCCCTGTGGAAGCAACTGTGGGAGCAAGGCTTGCCCGCGATGAACGATAACGCGGCAGACTGAACGACCGCACCGCCTGTATCGCGGGCAAGCCTTGCTCCCACAGATTGCTCCCGCAGGTTATTTATGGGGTGTTTCCATTATTTGGGGATCAACGCCCCCGGCATCTGAATCACCCGGCTCGCCAGCCGATGCCCGGCCTCGGCGGCCTCTGCCGGACTGCCACCCAGCAAGCGGCTGGCCAGGTACGCAGCGCTGAACGAATCCCCCGCCGCTGTCGTATCCACCACGCGTTCGACCCGCTGGGCGGGAATCTCATAGGACAGCCCATCGCAACGGATCAGGCAGGCTTCGGCGCCACGTTTGAGCACCACTTCCGGCGTGCCTAACGATGCATACGCCGCGAACACCGCGTCGCAGTCGGCATGGCCAAACAGGGCCTGTTCGTCGTCCACCGTCAGCAGGGCCAGTTCCACGTACGGCAAGACACTGCGATAGGCCGCACGGGCCGCCTCCACTGACGCCCAGAGCCTGGGTCGATAGTTGTTGTCGAACACCACTTGGGCCCCCCGTCGCCGTGCCTGGATCAAGACTTCGATGAGCCTGGCCCGTCCTTGCTCACCGAGTACCGCCAGGGTTATACCGCTGAAGTACAGCACGTCGTAATCCGGCAACGCCGCCAGGATCGGCGCGGCCGCCGGCGTGGTGAAGCAATCGCGCACCGCCGCTTCGTTGCGCCAGTACAGGAACCGCCGCTCGCCTGTCGCGTCGGTCTGGATGCAGTACAAGCCCGGCAAACGTCCGGGCAAGCGCTGGACCCGGTCCAATCCGATATTTTCCGCCGCCCAGCTCTGGCACATGGCATCGCTGAAACTGTCATCGCCCAGAGCAGTGACGTAATCCACCGAGCTCTTGTCGCCCACGGCACGGGACAGGTACACCGCCGTGTTCAGGGTATCGCCACCGAAGCTCTGTTGCAGGCTGCCGTCGGCGCGTTGTTGCAGTTCGATCATGCATTCGCCGATCAGGGCGATGCGGGGTTTGGAAGCGTTCATGGGGGCGTCCTGTGGTTTTTGGATGTCTGGCAGGTCGTCTTCGCGGGCAAGCCCGCTCCCACAGGGACCTTTGTTAAACACAAATGCAGCGTTCACAACTGTCCGAATGTGGGAGCGGGCTTGCTCGCGAAGGCCGCGACGCGACCTCAAGTCTTAAAAACAAGTCTCCATGCTCTCGACCACCCGCAACTGCTCATCCACCAAACACCCCACCCGCCACTTGTCAAAGGTCAAACATGGGTGGGAAGTACCGAACGCAATGATGTCGCCCACCCGTAGCTCGATACCCGGCGCCACGTTCATGAACGCATGCTGGTCCATCACCGCCGTCACCTTGCAGCCGTTCAGGTCATCTCCCGTTATCGCTTCAGCCCCGGCCTTGAAGCGCTTGAGCGGCACCGGCAGCCCGGCGTCGTAGGCCACGTCGCGCTTGCCCAGGGCGATCACCGCGAAGCCCGGCTCCGGCAACGATTGCACATGAGCCCAGACTTCCAGGGCCGGGCGCAGGCCTTCGTGCAGGTCGCTGCGTCGCTCCAGCACGCAGCACTGGGCCTCCTTGTAGATGCCATGGTCGTGGGCCACGTAACTGCCGGGGCGCAGCACACTGAGGAAGCGTCCGTGGGCGTTCTGGGCTTCGAAGGATTCGGCGATCAGGTCGTACCAGGCCGACCCCGAGGCGGTGATGATCGGTTTGGCGATGGCGAAGGCGCCGGCGTCCTGCAACTGCACCGCCAGGCGCACCAGGGACGCGGCGAACGCGCGAATGCCGCTGATGGCATGGTCACCGTGGATCACGCCCTCGTAACCTTCGATACCCGTCAACGCCAAGGCCGGTTGCGCCCGGACAGCGTCGGCTAGGGCCAACACCTCGGCCTCGGTCCGGCACCCGCAACGACCGCCGACCACGCCGTATTCGATCATCACGTTCAGCCGAACACCCCGAGAGGCGAAGTACGCGCCCAGGTCCGCAACGTTGTCCGGATGATCCACCATGCAATGGAATTGGAATGTCGGATCGGCCAGCAAATCGGCGATCAACGCCATGTTCGGCGTTCCCACCAATTGGTTGGCCATCAGCACCCGGCGAACACCATGGGCGTAGGCGGCACGGGTCTGCACCGCCGTGGCAAGGGTCAAGCCCCAGGCCCCGGCATCGAGTTGCCGGCGAAACAGCGCCGGGGTCATGCTGGTCTTGCCGTGGGGTGCCAGCTCGGCACCGCTGTCGCTGACAAATTTTTGCATCCAGCGGATGTTGTGCTCCAACGCCTCGCGGTGCAGCACCAGGGCCGGCAGGCTGACGTCCCGCAGCAAGTATTGGCCGGCGGTGGCGGCGCCCTTTTCTACGGCAGCGTCATGAATGGCAGAAGACATGTTCGAACTCCTTACACGGCCGCAGGCAGCCGCGACGGTCTATTCATTGATGCGACGGGCCAGGTTGTTGGCGCTTTCGATCAGCACCCGGCGATAGTCGGCGTAATTGTTCCTGGCGTCGGCCCGAGGGGCGACGATGCACAGGGTCGCGATGGCAACGCCGTCCGGGTCTTTGACCGGTGCGGCGAAGCAGTGGGTAAAGGTGTCGGCCACGCTGTCGAAGGAGAAGAAGCCATCGACACCGGCCTGGCGGATTTCCTTGAGGAACTGCTCCACGGACAGACGCTCGCCGTCCGGCAGAATGAAGTCGTCAGGGTCGATCAGGTCGATGATCTGTTGATCACTCAAATGTGCCAGCAAGAGGCGACCGGAGGCCGTCCATGGGATCGGCGCGTTTTCGCCGATGTCCGAGGAAATGCGAAAATGCCGCTCGCCCTCCTTCATCAAGGCCACCGTGTACTTGCGCCCGTTGAGCAGGCACATCTGGGCGGTTTCACGGGTCTGTCTGACGATTTCCTGCAAGGCATGATCGGCCTCGCGGCTCAGGTCGAAATGCCGCAGGTGCGCCTGCCCGAGAAAGTACAACTGGCGGCCCAGGTAGACATGGCCGTCCTTGCCCACCGGCTCGAGGATGCGCCGCTCCAGCAGCGACGCCACCAGTTCGTAGACCGTGGACTTGGGGCTGCCGATGCCGCTGGCGATGTCATTCGGGCGCAGCGGCTGGCCGATTTCCTTGAGGAAATCGAGGATATCGAACGCCCGATCCAGTCCCCGGGCCCGGCGTTTGATGGTGTCTTCGGTCATGTCTTGGGTTCCCATTCAGTTGGCCCGGAGTTTAACCAGACAGTTGTGGCGCCTGGTAGATCGCTATCGCGGGCAAGCCTTGCTCCCACAGGTAAAATACTTGCTCTTATGGGAATAAGCCTGCTCCCACAGGCACAGCTTGATCTGTAGGAGCAAGGCTTGCCCGCGATGGGGCCTCACTTTTTCTTGTAGGCAATGCAATCGATCTCGACCTTGCAATCGACCATCATGCTGGCCTGCACACAAGCCCGGGCCGGGGCGTGTTCCGGGCTGAAGTATTCGCCGAACACTTTGTTGAAGCTCCAGAAATCCCGCGGATCGTCCAGCCACACGCCGCAACGCACGACGTCCTCCAGACCGTAGCCGGCCTCTTCGAGGATGGCGATCAGGTTCTTCATGGTCTGGTGCGTCTGCTCGACGATCCCCCCGGCAATGATCTCGCCATCCATCGCCGGCACCTGGCCGGACACATGCAACCAGCCGTCTGCCTCCACCGCGCGGGCGAATGGGCGAGGCTGACCGCCGCCTGCGGTGCTGCCGGTGCCGTAGCGCGTAATACTCATGGGTGTTTCTCCTTGTCGAATGGGATTAAAAACGTGTGTTCTTGAGAAATTCCGCCAGGCGCGGGGATTGCGGGCGTTCGAACAGCTCTTTGGGCGGTCCCTGCTCCTCGATGCGCCCCTGGTTCATGAACACGATCTTGTCGGACACCTCGAAGGCAAAGCGCATCTCGTGGGTCACCAGCAGCATGGTCATGCCGTCTTCGGCCAGGCCCTTGATCACATTCAGGACCTCGCCCACCAGTTCCGGGTCGAGGGCCGAGGTCACTTCATCGAACAGCATCAGGCTGGGATTCATGGCAATTGCGCGGGCAATCGCCACCCGCTGTTGCTGGCCGCCGGACAACTGACCGGGAAAATGATCGCGACGTTCCAGCAGCCCGACCCGCTCCAGCCATTTCTCGGCCAGGGCCACCGCTTCGTCCTTGTGCAGTTTTTTCACCTTGAGCAGGCCCAGGGTGACGTTCTGCAACGCGGTCAGGTGGGGAAACAGGTTGAATTGCTGGAAGGCCATGCCGGTCATGGCCCGGTGCCGGGCGATGACCTTTTCGGCGTGGCGAACGCGCTTGCCATCGACCTCTTCATAGCCGATGGACTCGCCGTCGAGCACGATCTGGCCGCCCTGGAATTCTTCCAGCATGTTCACGCAGCGCAGCAGCGTGGTCTTGCCCGAGCCGCTGGAGCCAATCAGCGTGACCACGTTGCCGCGCTGCATGCTCAGGTCCACCCCCTTGAGCACTTCCAGTGGGCCGTATTGTTTGCGCAGACCGCGAATGTCCAGCAGCGGTCGGGCGTTGGTGGAAGTCGAAACGTCAGTCATGGCAAGGCCACCCGCTTTTCAATGTGCCGACCGAGCAATTCGATGGCGTAATTGATGATGAAAAAGAGAAACCCGGCGAACAGATAGAACTCCAGGGTCATGAAGGTCCGGGCGATGATCTGTTGAGTGCTGAGCAGCAGCTCGGCGACGCCGATCACCGACAACAGGGTCGAGGCCTTGACGATCTCGGTGGAGGAATTGACCCAGGTCGGCAGGATCTGCCGCAATGCCTGGGGCAACAGCACATAGCCCAACGCCTGGAAAAACGTCAGGCCGATGGCCTGGCTCGCTTCCATCTGCCCACGCGGTAACGCCTGCAAGGCACCGCGTACGATCTCGGCCACATGGGAGCCGCAAAACAGCGTCAGGCCCAGGACCCCGGCCTGGAACGCACCGATCTGCCAGCCCAGGGCCGGCGCCATGTAGAAGCAGGCCAGCACTAGCACGAACACCGGCGTGCCGCGAATCAGGTCGACATAGAAGCGAAACGGCGCGCGCATCCAGGTCCGGCCGTACGTCAGCACCAATCCGGCGAGCAGACCAATCAAGGTACCCAGCAAAATTGCCAATACCGAACACTGCACGCTAGTGAGGAATCCGGCCCACAGGGTGTCCCGGGCGACCCACAACTCATGCAACCAACTGGGGGATTCGTACATGGGACACTCCTAACGGCGGATCGCCAGGCGCTGCTCGAAATACCGCAACACCATGGCAATGAGGTAACAGGCCGCGACATACAGGGCCGTGGTCACCAGCCAGGTTTCGATCACCCGGTAGCTCTCCACGTTGATCTTGCGGGCGTAGTAGGTCAGCTCCGGCACGGCAATCGCCGCCGCCAGGGAGGTGTCCTTGAACAGCGAAATGAAGTTGTTCGACAAGGCCGGCAACACGTTGCGCAGCATCACCGGCACGGTGATATAGGCTTTGACTTGCCACTCACCCAGGCCGATGGCCAGCCCTGCCTCGCGCTGGCCCTTGTGGATGCTCAGCAACCCGCCGCGGAACACTTCGGTCAGGTAGGCCCCGGCGTATAGCGAGAGCGTGATGACGAACGACGGCAGCTTGTCCAGGCGAATACCCAGGCTTGGCAAGGCGAAGTAGATCAACAGGATCAACACCAGGATCGGCGTGTTGCGGATCACCGTGACATACACCGACGCGGCGGCCCGCAGGAGCCGATGCTTGCTGAGCAGCGCGAACGCCATTGCCAGGCCGATCACGCAACCGATGGCGATCGACACCAGCGCCAAGGAAAGCCCCAGGCCGAGTCCCGCCAGCAAGGTGTCGAAATCGCGCCAGACGGCGGCAAAGTTCAACTGATAATTCATGGTCGACTGTACCTTCGACGGGACGCCTCACAGCGGCGCCCCGGCCCCATGGGATCATTTGTATTCGACAGGGAAACCGATCGCCGGCGACGGCAGCTCCACGCCGAACCACTGCTTGAACGACGCGGCATAGGTGGGGAACTCCACGCCAGTCATGGCTTCATGCAAGGTGGTATTGACGAAGTTCAGCCAGTCCTGGTCGCCGCGCTTGACCGCACAGGCGTAGGTCTGCGGGCTCCAGGCGTAGGCCGGGCTGCGGTAACGGCCGGGGTTCTGCACCATCAGATACTTGACCGAGGATTGGTCGGTGGCGGCGGCATCGGCGCGCCCGGAGTTCACGGCCTGATACATCAGGTCGACGCTGTCGTACTGATCGACCTTGGCTTTGGGCAGTGCCTGATGCACCAATTCTTCGGCGTAGACGTTCTGCAGAACCGCCACGGTGACACTGTCGCCGGCGGCCCTGAGGTCTTCGATTTCCTTGTATTTGCTATTGGCGGGCAGCAGCAGGCCGACACCTTCGCGGTAGTACGGCAAGGTGAAGGCCACTTGCTGGGCGCGGCTGGCGGTGACGGTGATGAACTGGCAGCTCATGTCGACCTTGTCGGTCAGCAGGTTGGGAATGCGCGCGTCGGAGGATTGCACCACGAACTCGACTTTCTCCGGGTCATTGAACAGGCCTTTGGCGACCATGCGCGCGATATCGATATCAAAGCCCTGCAACTTGCCATCCGCTCCCTGGAAGTGCCACGGCGCGTTGGTGCTGCCGGTGCCCACAATCAATTTCCCGCGTTGCAGCACACTGTCCAGCTTGCTATCGGCCGCCTGGGCGACACCCATGGCAGCCGTCGTGGCCGCGAAGAGAAAAACACACGCTTTGAACAAGGAAGGTCGGCGATGCATGGCTAGCACTCCACGATGGGTTTATTCCGCTATACCGGAATCAGGTATGTAACAACGGAATAGACAGCAGAAAGTGTGCCACAGGATCAAGGCCTTTAGGGGAGGAAAAAGGAAAGTGATAGAAATCAGAAGGATGGGAAAAACGAGGCCTTGCCGGCGCGTGCGGCCGCGAGCCGATTGTTACCGTTGACAGCGGGTGTGCGGGTACCAAGGCCCCAAATCGGAGCCACGCGGTGCATCCTGTGGAAGCGAGCCTGCTCGCGATGGCGTCAGGTCAGCCTCATCTTCATTGACTGACATTCCGCTATCGCGAGCAGGCTCGCTCCCACAATGATTTGGCCACTGCCGCATTGGGAACAGGATCTAGCGTCCGCAAAACCTCACCCGAGACAACATCCGCAAGTCCCCGTCGCGGTAATAGTCATCACTCCAGCTGTCATCCGTTGCCAACGGCCTGACCTGCTTGAGCGCGAGTTTCTTTGCGAAATAACGAAACCGGTAATGCTCATAGAACCGCAGCAGTTCCAGCCCGTAGCGGTCGGCCAGGTCGGTGTCGCCCTGGATGATGAGGTAGTTCTCGTCGTTACCACTGCTGGCCGCGGCACTGAGGTTGTGGCTACCGCTGATGATGGTCGGCGTGTCGCTGGTGAAGTCGGTGACGATGGCCTTGGTGTGCACCAGCAGGTTGCCCTTCTGGCCTTTCATGTTTTCCCTGAGCCAGCCTTCCAAACCGGTATTGAGCAGCGCCGTGGCGGCGAATTCCGCGGTGCGGTCGGCATGGAAACCGGTGATGCGGCTGGTGGTGTTTTGCAGGCCGTAGCGCAGGACGTCGTCGTGGGGCTTACCGAGCAAGGCGTCGAGGATCCGGTCAGGCAGGACGAATGCTGTGACGAACAGCAGGTCCTTGCGGGCGCCGTTGATGATGTCGACGAAGCGGTCCAGGTCGCCCTCTCCCGTGCGCGGCGAGAACCCGGCGAACAACGGCTGTTCCGGCTCCATGGGGTTGTTGCGATTGAGCCATTCACGGGTGGCATCGACGTCGCCGGGGGTCGCCCAGATTTGTTCGAAGACCTGGCGATAGCTGTCGCTCACCCTGGGATCGTCCAGTACATGAACGACATTCGCCTGGCGGTAGACGCCGTTGGCGGTGAAGTTGGTGCTACCGCACAAGACGGCCTCGGGCTGTAGCGCCCCGGCGCCATCGACTTTGCTCAGGACGATGAACTTGTCGTGGAAAATATTGTGGGTCACCCGTCCGCGCTTGTTGGCCGCCGGCAGTTTTTCAAGGCTGGCTTCGTTGCGCAACGTGGTGTCGTCACCCGGCTCGGCGTGGTACAGCACCCGCACCTGTGCGCCACGGGCGTACGCAGCATTCACCGCATCGACGATCACTGGCAGCTCGTACTCGTAGATGGCGACATCCAAGGCCCAAGTGGCATCCAGCGCCCGGTCGATGAAACCGATCACGCGCCCCAGCAGGCCGTTTTCCAGCCAACGGCGTGGCGCATCGGGCCAGTCATCGATGGAGAGGTGCTTGTTGGCACTGATCAACGCATCCAGCTCGGGAAACTTGCGCTGGAACGCCTGGCTGGCGGCCACGGCACGATTGAAGATCACCCGCTGGCCGGCCGGCTGGCCGTTGTCGCTGGTGACCGTAACCTCCAGGGATTCCCCCAATTGCGGCGCATCGGGGCTGCCATAGGCCAGGTGCACGCGGTAGTGAATGGTCACGCCGGGATTGATGGCATAGTCGGCCCAGCGAAATTTCTGCAAGGGTGCCTTGTCGCTGGGCGTGGCGTGGAACTGGGGAAACGTGTGGGCCTTATCGGGGAAAGTCAGGCTGTTGAACAGGAACAGCCACGGCTTGTCACCCTGTTGTTTTTCGATGGCAAAGCCCAGCAAGCCCTTGCGCCGGTGTTCGGCCAGGTCCATGGCAAGCAGCACGCCATTGGTGCCGGCGTAGGCCTTGACCCGGAAATCGTCCTGGGGGTTGGTGACAAGTACGCGCATGGTTCATTCCGTGTGAGGGCAGGCTGAGCATAGTGTAGTGATCCAACTCAGGTGTGCAGACCCGGGACCGAGGTGATGCCTTCGCGAGCAAGCCCGCTCCCACAAAGTCCGCGGCAGTCATCATTTCCGTTTGCGGCAGATTAAAGTGTGGGAGCGGGCTTGCTCGCGAAGACGTCCGACCAGAATTCAACCCTGTTACATCTGATCGATATGCCGATATTCAGCCCCCAGTTGTTCCGCCAACTGCCGGGCCCGACCCAACCGGATCGGGCCGCGCTCGATGTCGATCAACAGGCACGGGCATTCGAGAGGCGACAGCGAAAGTCCTTCCTTCACACGTCCGTCCGTCATCACCAGCACCCGCTGCCGCTCCGCCGGGAAACGCTTGCGTCGGGCAGCCAACCAGTGTCCGGCCTCATTCAACGCCGCCAGCAACGGCGTACCACCACCGGCGCCCAGATCATCGAGCCAATCCCGCAGCCCGGCTGAGGCCTTGAGCCCTTGCACCTGCCAGGTCGGGGCAACGCCGCTGGCCTTGAGCAGTGCCAACCGGGCGCGCTGTCGGTAAGCGTTGTCGAACAGTTGCGCCAGCAGGCCCTTGCCATCGCTCAAGGCCCGATGACGACGGGTCGAAGCCGAGGCATCCACGACCACCAGCCACAGCTCATGGGGCGAACGGTGGCGTTCCTGCAAACATAGGTCTTTACGCTGGCGCGGACGCCCGTTGAGCAAGGTAGCCGGCCAATTCACCGTGCCGCTGGCCGCCGCTTTACCGCGACCCTGGCGTCCCTGGCCCAACCGTCCCGCCCGGGGCCTGGCATCCGCCCCCACTGGCGAACGGGGGCGGATGCCTAGGGCTTTTTTGGCCAGATCGGCACGTCACGCCGGGCACCGGTCGGCAGCGCAGTGGCTGGCAGATCACCCCACTGGCCCTGGCTTTCCTTCGATTTCGAGGCCGTTTCAGCCGTGGGCGGTGCCTGGGACGGTGCCGGTGCCGGCATCGAATGGCCACGCCTGCGGTGACGCAAGGCAAATTCGGCCACGGCGTCGATGTCTTCAGCGTCGATGGCATCGGCACCGCGCCATGCGGCATGGGCCCGGGCGGCCCGCAGCCAGACCAGGTCGGCACGCAAACCGTCGACGCCGGCAGTGAAACAACGCTCAGTGATCTGCCCCAGTGAAACATCGTCCAGAGCAATGGTGGGCAACCGGTCGCGGGCTCGCTGGCAACGCTCGCGCAGCTGTTGCTGGGCCTCCGCCCACTCGGCGCAGAACGCCACGGGATCGCTGTCGAAATCCAGCCGCCGTCGAATGATCTGCCCACGCTCCGCCGGTGCGGTATGCCCGCCGAGCGCCACGTTCAGGCCGAAGCGATCGAGCAGTTGCGGACGCAGCTCGCCCTCTTCCGGGTTCATCGTGCCGATCAACACAAAACGTGCCGGATGCCGGTGGGAAATGCCATCGCGCTCGATCAGGTTGACGCCACTGGCCGCCACATCCAACAGCAGGTCCACCAGATGATCGGGCAGCAGGTTCACCTCATCGACGTACAGTACGCCACCGTCAGCCTTGGCCAGCACGCCGGGGGAAAACTGCGAGCGCCCTTCCCCCAGCGCCGCGTCGAGATCGAGAGTGCCCACAAGCCGCTCTTCGGTGGCGCCCAAGGGCAAGGTGACGAATTGCCCGCTCGCCAGCAGGTCCGCCAGGCCCCGTGCCAATGTCGACTTGGCCATGCCCCGCGGCCCCTCGATCAGCACGCCGCCGATTTTGGGGTCGATGGCGGCCAGGCACAGGGCCAGTTTCAGCGGGTCGGCGCCGACCACGGCGCAGAGCGGGAAATGGAGGTCGGTCATATCGGATATCTCATGGATGGTCGAGGGCCCCTTGAGGGTCCTCTTCTATGTCCAGCAACAAACTTTCCAGGGCTTCGCGATACGCCCCCGGATCCTGCCACATCCCGCGCTGCTGGGCTTCGAGCATGCGCTCGGTCATGTCCCGCAACGCGTCGGGATTGTGTTGGCGGACAAAGTCCCGGGTATCGGGGTCGAGCAGGTAGGCATCGGCCAGCAAAGCGTACTGGTGATCGTCGATCAATTGGGTGGTGGCGTCGAACGCAAACAGATTGTCCACCGTCGCCGCCAGTTCGAACGCGCCTTTGTAGCCGTGACGTTTGACCCCATCGATCCACTTGGGATTGGCCGCACGTGAGCGGATGACCCGGTTGAGTTCTTCCTTCAGGGTCCGGACCTTCGGCAGGTCCGGCTGGCTGTGATCGCCGTGGTAACTGGCCGCCGCTGCGCCGCTGAGGGTTTCCACGGCCGCCAGCATGCCGCCCTGGAACTGGTAGTAATCGTTGGAGTCGAGCAGGTCGTGCTCGCGGTTGTCCTGGTTCTGCAAGACCGCTTGCACCTGGCTCAGGCGCCGGGAGAACGATTCACGAGCAGCGGTGCCTTCATCGCCGGCACCGTAGGCGTAGCCGCCCCAGTTCAGGTACACCTCGGCCAAGTCTTCGCGGCTCTGCCACAGGCGGCCGTCGACCGCTCCCTGCACGCCCGCGCCGTAAGCGCCGGGCTTGGCGCCGAAGATCCGCCAACCGGCCTGACGGGCCGCCGCGTCCGGCTCGAGGCCCGACGCCAACAGTGCCTCGCGCTCGCAGCGCACCTTGGCTGCCAGCGGGTTCATGTCATCCGGCTCATCGAGGGCGGCAACGGCTTGCACCGCCGCGTCGAACAACCGGATCAGGTTGGCGAAGGCGTCCCGGAAGAACCCGGACACCCGCAATGTCACATCGACCCGAGGCCGGTCCAGCAGGCTCAACGGTAAGATCTCGAAATCATCGACCCGCTGGCTGCCCGTAGCCCACACGGGACGCACGCCCATCAGCGCCATGGCCTGGGCAATGTCGTCGCCGCCGGTGCGCATGGTGGCGGTGCCCCACACCGAGAGGCCAAGCTGACGCAGATGATCGCCGTGGTCCTGCAAATGCCGTTCGAGTATCAGGTTCGCCGACTGGAAACCGATGCGCCACGCCGTGGTGGTGGGCAGGTTGCGCACGTCCACCGAGAAAAAATTGCGCCCGGTGGGCAGCACGTCCAGGCGTCCTCGACTCGGCGCGCCGCTTGGGCCGGCCGGTACGAAGCGACCGCTCATTGCATCGAGCAGGCCACGCATTTCTGCCGGGCCGCAGGCGTCCAGACGAGGGGCCACGACGGATCGCAGATGCTCGACGATGCAGCCCACCGCCTCCCACCCCGGTGCATGCAGTTGCTCGACCTCGCCCGCCAGGGCCTGCTCGATCAACTGCCCGGCGAACAATTCCAGGCGCTCCCGGGTGTCGCCCAGGGTGCGCCAAGGTCCATCGCTGACCCGACGCAAGGCCTCGGGACAGGCCCCGTTCCAGGGCTCGGCCAACGCGCAATCCAGCGGATCGAAACCCAGCTCGAACGCTTTGGCCAGCGCCCGCAACACACTCGACTGCGCGCCCTTGCCATCGCCCCGGGGAATGCGCAGCAACGCCAGCAAGGTGTCGATGCGCAGCCGGCCAGTGGGGGATTCACCGAAGATGTGCAGGCCATCGCGGATCTGCGACTCCTTCAGGTCGCACAGGTAAGTGTCCAGGCGCGGCAGCCAGATCGCCGCATCGGCGTCGCCGTCCAGCTCAAGTTCACGGTCGATATGGGTTTCGCGCACCAGATCGAGGATGTCTCGCTGCAATTCCCGGGCACGGCGAGGGTCGAGCAACTGTGCTTCGTAGTATTCGTCAGCCAACAGCTCGAGATTGCGTAGCGGCCCGTAGGTTTCGGCCCGGGTCAGTGGCGGCATCAGGTGATCGATGATCACCGCCTGGGTCCGCCGCTTGGCCTGGGCCCCCTCGCCCGGATCGTTGACGATGAACGGATAGATATTCGGCAACGGCCCCAGCAGCGCGTCCGGCCAGCAGCTTTCCGACAACCCGACACCCTTGCCGGGCAGCCATTCGAGGTTGCCGTGCTTGCCGACATGAATGACCGCGTGGGCGCCATAGGCGTGGCGCAGCCAGAAGTAGAACGCCAGGTAACCGTGAGGCGGCACCAGATCCGGATCGTGGTACACCGCGCTCGGATCGACCTGATACCCCCGGGCCGGCTGGATGCCGACGAACGTCAGGCCCAGGCGCAGGCCAGCAATCATCAGTCGGCCCTGGCGGAACATCGGATCCTGCTCGGGACCGCCCCAGCGTTCGAATACGGCTCTGCGGTTGGCCTCGGGCAGTGCGTCGAACATCGTCTGGTAAGCTTCCAGTGCCAGGCTCTGGTGGCAAGGTCGCAGGTCGAGGCTGTCCAGATCATTGCTGACACCGCCGAGTAGCTGCTGGATCAACGCCGTCCCGGTGGCAGGTAATTCGGTCGGCAGCGGATAGCCCTCCGCCCGCAAGGCCCGCAGGATGTTCAACGCTGCTGCGGGGGTGTCCAGGCCCACCCCGTTGCCGATGCGCCCGTCCCGGGTCGGGTAGTTGGCGAGGACCAGCGCCACACGTTTCTCTGCGTTGGGCAGGCGCGCCAGGGTGGTCCAGCGCCGGGCCAGTTCGGCGACGAAATCCATGCGCTCGACGGCCGCCCGGTAACAGACCACGTCGCTCTGGCTGCGCTCGCTGCGCCAGGCCAGGTCCTTGAAGCTGATGGGGCGACTGATGATCCGTCCGTCCAGCTCCGGCAGGGCAATGTGCATGGCCAGATCTCGCGGCCCTAACCCCTGCTCACTGGCGCGCCAACCGGGCTCGTTGTCCTGGGCGCAGATGGCCTGGATTACCGGAATGTTGCGGCGGAACGGGCGCAGGTGCGGCGCTTCGGGACTGGACTGGGCGAATCCGGTGGTGTTGAGGATCACCCCTGCCTCGACCTCGTCCAGCCAGTCTTCGACCTGTGCCAGACAACCGGGCTCCTTGAGGCTGGCGACTGCCATCGGCAAGGGATTGAGCCCCGCCGCTTGCAGCCGCTGACAGAACACGTCGATAAACGCGGTATTCGCCGCTTGCAAGTGAGAACGGTAGAACAGCACCGCCGCCACTGCTTGATCGGCCTGCCAGTCGGCTCGCCAATCGTCGAGGGTAGCGCTGGTTTTGTCTGGGTGGTAGAGGGCTGTGCGCGGCAGGGTTTGCGGTTCACCCCAAGGGTAATCGCGGCCGAACCATTGGCTGGCAAGCTGATGGAACAGGTCAAGGGCATTGCCCAGACCGCCCTGACGCAGGTACTGCCAGAGCCGGTCGCGGTCGGCGGCGGGCACGTTGCTCAAGTCGCTGAGTTCCGGGTCCGGCCGGTCGTCCCCCGGCACCAGGATCAGTTTCACGCCACGCCCGGCCAGTTCCATCAGGCGTTCGATGCCATAGCGCCAATAGCCGATGCCGCCATGCAGCGACAACAGGATGACCTTGGCGTGACGCAATACATCTTCGAAATACAGGTCCACCGACGCGTGATTCTGCACCTGCATCGGGTTGGCCAGACGGAATTGGGGATAATCGTCCGGCAACTGCCGCGCCGCTTCGGCCAGCAGCGCCAGGCTGCTGTCGCCGCTGCACAGGATCACCAGCTCGGCGGGGGTTTGCCCCAGGTCGGCGATGTTGTCATCCGACACGAAACCGCCGGGCTGGGTCCTGAGCAGGTGCATGGCTTAGGCGCCGAGTGCGGCGCGCAGCTGCGCTTCAAGCTGAGTGGCGTCCAGGGTCTGGCCGATCAGCACCAGGCGGGTGACCCGCGCTTCTTCGGCGCCCCACTGGCGGTCGAAATGCTTGTCGAAGCGCGTGCCTACCCCCTGGATCAACAGGCGCATCGGCTTGTTGGGGATCGCTGCGAACCCCTTGACCCGCAGCACGTTGTGCTGGACCACCAATTGGGTCAGTGCGTCCAGCAGCAGGCTTTCGTCAGCCTGTGGCAGTTCGATGGAAATGGAATCGAAGGCGTCATGATCGTGGTCGTCATCGTCGCCGTCATGGTGATGATCGTGGTGACTGTGACGGCTGTCGATGTGCTCTTCGGAGCCAGCGCCCAGGCCGATCAGCACGTCCAGCGGCAGGCGGCCGCTGCTGGCTTCGATGACCTTGACCGCCGGCGGCAGCTCCTCGGCAACCTCCAGGCGCACTTTCGCCAGATCGTCCGGGCTGATGAGGTCAGCCTTGTTGAGGATCACCAGGTCGGCGCTGGCCAGTTGGTCGGCGAACAGCTCGTGCAGCGGAGATTCGTGGTCCAGGTTCGGGTCGAGCTTGCGCTGGGCATCCACCTGCTCCGGGAAAGCGGCGAAAGTGCCAGCGGCCACGGCCGGGCTGTCGACCACGGTGATCACCGCATCGACGGTGCAGGCACTGCGGATTTCCGGCCACTGGAAGGCCTGGACCAGCGGCTTGGGCAGCGCCAGCCCGGAGGTTTCGATGAGGATATGGTCGAGGTCGCCACGGCGTGCGACCAACTCACGCATCACCGGGAAGAATTCCTCCTGCACCGTGCAGCACAGGCAGCCGTTCGCCAGTTCATAGACGCGGCCGCTGGCCTCTTCCTCGGTGCAGCCGATGGAACATTGCTTGAGGATCTCGCCGTCGATGCCCAGCTCGCCGAACTCGTTGACGATGACGGCGATACGCCGGCCCTGGGCGTTGTCGAGCATGTGCCGCAGCAAGGTGGTCTTACCCGAGCCGAGGAAACCGGTGACGATAGTGACGGGGAGCTTGGCCAGTGTTTTCATCGGATGCCCTTTGGCAAGGTGGCGGGCAAACGGGACGACAACCGCTGGCACAGGCATGCGCGGAAGATTTCGCCACCGGATCACCCCGCCCGGTTGTAATGAGAAGTCTGTCTCGAGGCAGGTCTCCTGGCTGACGGCGGGCCGGTCCGGCTTTTATATAAACCTGGACTGACATTTCCTGCGCCTTCCCGTGCGCCCTTTCAGGGTATGCACAGTGGCCTGGCAGGCACATCACCGTTCACAGTTGCGGGGGCAGCCGCGGCTTGGACCGCGTTCCCTTCTTAGCTTCGACGCGTGTCGAAGAACCTCGAAGGCGCAAGGCTACGCAGGGTATGGGGGCGGGTCAATGTCTTCGAGTTCTGTGGTGTCTATGCCGGCCCCATCGCGAGCAGGCTCGCTCCCACAATGAATCTCGTCGCACACAACATTCATGTCCAACACAGATCAACTGTGGGAGCGAGCCTGCTCGCGATGGCCGCGACTCGGTATCGGCCTGTAATTGACGCCCCGCCCCCACCCATGCTTTCCTGTGCGCTTGTTATGGGTGCCCTTCACAGGGTGAAACGGGAAACCGGTGAATCGTGTGCTTTACTCCGAGGCCACGACAGTCCGGTGCTGCCCCCGCAACGGTAAGCGAGCGAAGCGTCTGAGCCACTGTGTCCGATGACATGGGAAGGTGACGCTTGCAGGCAAGGCGCAGGCCCTGCCCCTCGTGAGCCCGGAGACCGGCCCACGACTCAAACACTGACAAACCCGCGGTGGGCGGGCGCTGTTCGATCCCTGGCGGGCTTTGGCCCGGGGTTTCCTTGCGCTCGACTCACCCACTGGACAACAACAGAGGGACGCCATGTCGACCATCAGCACCACCGCCCGCTCCGCCAGCAGCACCAGCACCCTGAGCCAACGCCTGAGCGCGGCGATCCTCGCCTCGATCATAGGCGCGGCGCTGGTGTATTTCGCCGGTTTCTCCCACATCGAAGCGGTGCACAACGCCGCCCACGACACCCGCCACAGCGCCGCCTTTCCCTGCCACTGAGACCTGCCACCATGTTCAAGCGAATCGCCCGGACCGCCGGTTTCAGCGGATTGCTGGCCGCCCTGCTGCTGACGCTCCTGCAAAGTCTCTGGGTGTCGCCACTGATTCTGCAGGCCGAAACCTACGAAAAAGCGCCGACCGCCGAAGTCCATCAGCACGCCGACGGTGTTGCCCACACCCACGATGCCGGAGCCTGGGAACCGGAAGACGGTTGGCAACGCGTGCTCTCCACCACCGGCGGCAATCTGGTGGTCGCGGTGGGTTTCGCCCTGATGCTGGCGGGCCTGTACACCTTGCGCGCGCCGGCCCGCACGTCCCAGGGCTTGCTTTGGGGCTTGGCCGGCTATGCCACCTTCGTCCTGGCGCCGACCCTCGGCCTGCCACCGGAGCTCCCCGGTACAGCCGCTGCCGACCTGGCTCACCGGCAGATGTGGTGGATCGGTACCGCGGCGTCCACGGCGGTGGGTATCGCCCTGATTGCGTTCGGCCGACATGGTTTGCTCAAACTGCTGGGCCTGGCGACGCTGGTGGTGCCCCACGTGATCGGCGCACCACAACCGGAAGTTCACTCGATGCTGGCGCCCGAAGCGCTTGAAAGCCAGTTCAAGATCGCCTCGCAACTGACCAACATTGCGTTCTGGCTGGCCCTGGGCCTGATCAGCGCCTGGCTGTTCCGCCGTGGCGACCCGGCTCATCACGGCGCGTGAGCTACATTCTGGTGGCGGGTCTTGGCTGTCGCCGGGGTTGCTCCGCCGAGGCGTTGCGGGCCCTGCTTGAGCAAACGCTGCGGGCCCACGGCATTGAGCTGAATGAACTACGGGCCCTGGCGAGTATCGACCTCAAGCGCAACGAGCCGGGCCTGCTGCAACTGGCCGAACAACTGGCACTGCCGCTGATCTGCTTCAGCGCTGTCCAGCTGGCGGGTTATGATCAACGGCTCAGCCACCGCTCACAGAGCGCATTCGAACGCACCGGCTGTTACGGCGTTGCCGAGAGCGCGGCGCTGGCCCTGGCCGAGCAGTTGGGCACCCCACCCGCCAGGCTGCGGATTCTCCGCCAGAAAAGCCCTCAGGCGACGCTGGCATTGGCGGTCAGCTGTTAAAAACCGATAATCGCCCTCCCTGGATCATGAGCGCTTCTCATCCAGGCGTCGCCCCACCCTCTTTTAGGAACCGGTCATGACCGTTTACTTCATCGGCGCCGGCCCCGGCGATCCGGAACTGATTACCGTCAAGGGCCAGCGCTTGATTCGCAATTGTCCGGTGATCATCTATGCCGGCTCCCTGGTGCCGGTGGCCGTCCTTGAAGGTCACAATGCAGAACGGGTGATCAACAGCGCCGAACTGCACCTGGAGCAGATCATCGAGTTGATCAGGAGCGCCCATCTCAAGGGCCAGGACGTGGCCCGCGTGCATTCTGGCGACCCGAGCCTGTACGGCGCCATTGGCGAGCAGATTCGCGTCCTGCGGGAACTGGATATCCCCTTCGAGATCATCCCCGGCGTCACCGCCACCTCCGCCTGCGCCGCCCTGCTGGGTGCCGAACTGACGTTGCCGGACGTGTCCCAGAGCGTGATTCTCACCCGCTATGCCGATAAAACCGTCATGCCCGCCGGAGAAGAACTGAGCAGCCTCGCGCAGCACGGCGCGACCCTGGCGATTCACCTGGGGGTCAATCATCTGGAAAAAATCGTCGAGGAGTTACTGCCCTACTACGGCGCGGATTGTCCGATTGCCGTGATTCATCGAGCCACCTGGCCGGATCAGGATTGGGCGATGGGTACGCTGGCCGACATCGCGGCACGGGTGCAGGCCAAGGGCTTTCGCCGCACGGCGCTGATTCTGGTGGGACGGGTATTGGGCAATGACCTTTTCAGCGAATCGTCGCTGTACCGCGCCGGGCATGCCCATCTCTATAGGCCTTGAGGTGTACGAATACCTTGTGGGAGCGGGCTTGCTCGCGAAAGCTGTGGGTCAGCTTGCAACGATGCAGGAGCAAGCTCGGCTCCACCAAGCTCGCTCCCACATGGACTGCGGCGAATAGCCGTCAGTAGTAGGCGTTTTCTTTCTGCGTGTGGTCGGTCACATCGCGCACGCCCTTGAGCTCCGGAATACGCTCGAGCAAGGTGCGTTCGATGCCTTCCTTCAGCGTCACGTCCGCCTGGCCACAGCCCTGGCAGCCGCCGCCGAACTGGAGCACGGCGATGCCGTCGTCCACCACGTCGATCAGCGAAACCTGCCCGCCGTGGCTGGCCAGCCCCGGGTTGATTTCGGTTTGCAGGTAATAGTTGATGCGCTCGTTGATCGGGCTGTCGGCATTGACCATCGGCACCTTGGCGTTCGGGGCCTTGATGGTCAGTTGGCCACCCATGCGGTCGGTGGCGTAGTCGACCACCGCGTCGTCCAGGAAAGCTTCGCTGAACGAGTCGATATACGCAGTGAAGCTCTTGAGCCCCAGGGCAGTGTCTTCGGGTTTCTCTTCCCCCGGCTTGCAGTAGGCGATGCACGTCTCCGCGTACTGGGTGCCAGGCTGGGTGATGAAGATGCGGATCCCGATACCCGGGGTGTTCTGCTTGGACAGCAGGTCGGCCAGGTAATCGTGGGCGGCGTCGGTAATGGTTATGGCGGTCATGGAAACTCCTCGCAGGCTTGCCGGCAGTTTACGCCAAATCAGGGCGTCGGACAAAGTCCCAGTATTTTTGTCAGGAAAGCCGATCAAAGGTTCTGATAGCGATTCATATCCAACACACCCGTCTCCAGGGGCTCTGTTTCCTGGATGTACCGGCTCAGGTCATGGAAGTACTGCCAGAACTGCGGATGGCTGCGCCGGATGCCCCAGCGCTCGACAATCCGCTCGAAGGCTTGACTCTCCTCGGCTTTTTCCATGGCATCGACAAACGCCGGGACCTGCCCGGCCGGGATGTTGAACATGAAATTCGGGTAACTGCTGAGTACGCCCGGGGACACCGTCAGGGTGTCCAGCCCCGGCTGGTAACGCATCGCTTCGCCCAGCAGGAAGGCTACGTTGCTGTGGGCCCGGTTGCGCAGCAAGCTATAGACCTCGCGCCGGCCGCCAGCGGTTTCGATACGCAGCAGAGTTGCCTCGGGCAAATGGTGTATCACGCCAAGCCCGGCGGCCGGCCGTGATACCAGGCGACTGAGGGCCTGTTCGGCATTCTGCAGCGCAGGATCGATGTTCGGGCGCGAGCAATAGGCGCCTTCGCAACGGTTGATCGGATCGGGTCGCGCATTGAGCTCCCCGTAGCGAAGCAGCAATTGCCTGGCGAAGTCACGCTTGGGATCCTGCTCATCGAGCTTGAGGGCGGTCGGCTTATCGTTGTCGATGTCCTCGTAATCCAACCACATCTTGAATTTGCCGCCGGACTGATACCAGTCATCGAGGTAGCCCTGCCGTGAATCGGCTGGCATCAGACGCAGGAAATTCAGTTCCGCGCCATTTCGGATCAGGTCGAAATACAGTCGGGTCTGGGCCTGGTGGGAGACATTGCCGAAGACATCGAAATTGACCGCCAACTGGTAGTAAGTGCGCTCCAGCAACGGGAAATCGAACAGCCACATCGTCTGCGGCACGTCACCGATCAGCCCCTTGGTGACCGAAGCGCTGTCGAAGTGCCGGAAAATGCTCAGCAGCGCGTTGTCGTTTCCGGCCCACAGGGTCGACCAACTCGGTGACGGCACCTCGGCGTAGTTGTCCCGGCGCAAGGCTTCGTACTCGTTGCGTTTGTCGCGGTAATCGAGCCATAAGCTGACGACACTGCCCACGTCGTCGTTCTGCCCCGGCATCGCCAGCAAGGGCGTGGCCTGGCCGCGATAGTTCGGGTCGGTGATGTAAAGATCATATTCGGGGGCCTGGAACAGCGCCCAGAAATTGTCGCGAATCACATCCGTGGCAATCTGGCCCCGGCACACCGGGCCTCGAATGAAAGTGCGGACAAAATACTCGGCATTGTCGAGCATGAACTGATAACGGGCCTGGGCCGGGATCGCCTCGAACGTGGAGAACGGGTTGGACCGCCGCTCCGGGCCGTAGCCCGGCAATGCCGTGACTTGCCAATTGCCCTTGTAGAACAGGCTCTTGACCCGCGCCATTTTGGCCGCGCTCAACCCATAGGTGATGTGGGTCTTGTGCACAATCACCCCCTGCACCGGCCAGAGCCGGTAATAGAAGCGGGTGCCGGGATCGTCGTTCGGGCGGCGGGTATTGATCAGGTCGATGGGCTGGCCGGTGGGTGTGCGCGAACGCACCCACTGGAAGAAATGCCCTGGCTCGCCATCCTTGAAGTAGATATGCGCCAGGAACCAATGCTCGAACAACCAGCGGGCGACCAGGCTTTCCCGGGCGCCAGGGGCATTGAGCAGGTTTTCCCACTGCACCACCTGCAAGGCTTCGGCAGCGCTCGGAGCAAGGGCCTGCTGGTCGATGGGGGCGCCGGCGGCCAGCCAGCGCTGCAAGGTCTGGTATTGCTGGTCGGTCAGGCCGGTGACGGCCAGGGGCATGCCTTCCCTGGGATGCGCGGCGGCATATTCAGCGAATTGCCCTGGCATCGCGCAGCTGTTTTCCCGATCCAGCCCCAATACGATGTCTTCCGGCAACTTGGCGTTGGGCTGTAGCGGCGTGCTGTGCCCCAGCTCCAGCATCTGCGCCATCAGCGCCGCCTGGCTGCCCTGGGCATCGAGTACGGAATAAAAGCCCTTTTGCTGCCAGGCACGCTTACCGGAAGCGTCATAGAACAAGCGCGTCGGAGCGGCCGCCTGGCGCCGCTCGCCATCGTACACCGACAGCTTGCTGGCGCCCCGGATCGCGCCCTCACCGCTGCCCAGGTTCAACTGGCAGGCGGAGTCATAGCAAGCGTGGCAGGCCACGCACTTCTCGGTAAAGATCGGTTGGATGTCGCGGGTGTAGGACAGCGCCTGGACGGGATCCTTTGCGGCTGTGTGAAAAGACAACAGCAGCAACAGACTGCCGAATAAGAAGCGGTACGGCATGTCTCGATCCCTAAGCATGAATCCCGCGATTCTACCGGGCCAGCACGCCGATGCAAACATGAGCGATATTCATGTAAAAGCCACTCACGCTCAAATCCTGCACAAGCTTGCTATCATTTCCGCCTTCGTAATGGCTTTTTCCAGGTAGTCCTCATGTCTGATCGCAGCGCTCGCCTCTATCTTCTCCAGCAAGCCCTCAAGGAACGCATCCTGATCCTCGACGGTGGCATGGGCACGATGATTCAGAGCTATAAGCTGGAGGAACAGGATTACCGAGGCAAACGCTTCGCCGACTGGCCGAGTGACGTCAAGGGTAACAACGACCTGCTGGTGCTGACCCGCCCCGACGTGATCGGCGCCATTGAAAAAGCCTACCTGGACGCCGGCGCCGACATCCTCGAAACCAACACCTTCAACGCTACCCAGGTGTCCCAGGCCGACTACGGCATGCAGGGCCTGGCCTATGAGCTGAACCTGGAAGGCGCACGCCTGGCCCGCCAGGTCGCCGACGCCAAGACCCTCGAAACCCCGGACAAGCCGCGCTTCGTTGCCGGCGTGCTCGGCCCGACCAGCCGCACCTGCTCGCTGTCGCCGGACGTGAACAACCCCGGTTACCGCAACGTGACCTTCGATGAACTGGTGGAGAATTACACCGAGGCCACCAAGGGCCTGATCGAAGGCGGCGTCGACCTCATCCTGATCGAAACCATTTTCGACACGCTGAACGCCAAGGCGGCGATTTTCGCCGTGCAAGGAGTGTATGAAGAACTGGGCGTGGAACTGCCGATCATGATCTCCGGCACCATCACCGACGCCTCCGGCCGCACCCTGTCCGGCCAGACCACCGAGGCGTTCTGGAACTCCGTGGCCCACGCCAAGCCGATTTCCGTCGGCCTGAACTGCGCCCTGGGTGCTCGCGAATTGCGCCCCTACCTTGAAGAACTGTCGAACAAGGCCAGTACCCACGTCTCGGCGCACCCGAACGCCGGCCTGCCCAACGAATTCGGCGAGTATGACGAACTGCCGGTGGACACCGCCAAGGTCATCGAAGAATTTGCCCAGAGCGGCTTCCTGAACATCGTCGGCGGTTGCTGCGGCACCACGCCAGCACACATCGAAGCCATCGCCAAGGCCGTGGCCGGCTACGCGCCGCGGCAGATCCCCGAGATTCCCAGGGCTTGCCGCCTGTCGGGCCTGGAACCGTTCACCATCGATCGCAACTCGCTGTTCGTCAACGTCGGCGAGCGGACCAACATTACCGGCTCCGCCAAATTCGCCCGGTTGATTCGCGAGGACAACTACACCGAAGCCCTGGAAGTGGCCCTGCAACAGGTCGAGGCCGGTGCGCAGGTGATCGACATCAACATGGACGAGGGCATGCTCGATTCGAAGAAGGCCATGGTGACCTTCCTCAATCTGATTGCCGGCGAACCCGACATCTCCCGTGTACCGATCATGATCGACTCCTCCAAATGGGAAGTGATCGAAGCCGGTCTCAAATGCATCCAGGGCAAGGGCATCGTCAACTCCATCAGCATGAAGGAAGGCGTCGAGCAGTTCATCCATCACGCCAAGCTGTGCAAGCGCTACGGCGCCGCCGTGGTGGTGATGGCTTTCGACGAAGCCGGCCAGGCCGATACCGAGGCGCGCAAGAAGGAAATCTGCAAGCGCTCCTACGACATTCTGGTCAATGAAGTCGGCTTCCCGCCGGAAGACATCATTTTCGACCCGAACATCTTCGCCGTCGCCACCGGTATCGAAGAGCACAACAACTATGCCGTGGACTTCATCAACGCCTGCGCCTATGTCCGCGACGAACTGCCTTATGCACTGACGTCCGGCGGCGTGTCCAACGTGTCGTTCTCGTTCCGCGGCAACAACCCGGTGCGCGAAGCGATCCACTCGGTGTTCCTGCTGTATGCGATCCGCGCGGGCCTGACCATGGGCATCGTCAACGCCGGCCAGCTGGAGATCTACGACCAGATCCCGCAGGAGCTGCGCGACGCCGTGGAAGACGTGATCCTCAACCGGACCCCGGAGGGCACCGATGCCCTCCTCGCCATCGCTGACAAGTACAAGGGCGACGGCAGCGTCAAGGAAGCGGAAACCGAGGAATGGCGTAACTGGGACGTCAACAAGCGCCTGGAACATGCGCTGGTCAAGGGCATCACCACGCACATCGTCGAAGACACCGAAGAGTCGCGCCTGTCCTTCGCCCGACCGATCGAAGTGATCGAGGGACCATTGATGGCTGGCATGAACATCGTTGGCGACCTGTTCGGCGCCGGCAAAATGTTCCTGCCCCAGGTGGTCAAGTCCGCCCGCGTCATGAAGCAGGCCGTGGCCCACCTGATTCCGTTCATCGAAGCGGAAAAAGGCGACAAGCCAGAAGCCAAGGGGAAGATCCTGATGGCGACGGTCAAGGGTGACGTCCACGACATCGGCAAGAACATCGTCGGCGTGGTGCTGGGCTGCAACGGCTATGACATCGTCGACCTGGGCGTGATGGTGCCAGCGGAGAAGATCCTGCAAGTCGCCAAGGACGAGAAATGCGACATCATCGGCCTGTCCGGCCTGATCACTCCATCCCTGGATGAAATGGTGCACGTGGCGCGCGAGATGCAGCGCCAGGACTTCCATCTGCCCCTGATGATCGGCGGCGCGACGACCTCCAAGGCCCATACGGCCGTGAAGATCGAGCCCAAGTACAGCAACGACGCGGTGATCTACGTCACCGACGCCTCCCGCGCCGTGGGCGTGGCGACCCAGCTGCTGTCCAAGGAACTCAAGTCCGCGTTCGTCGAGAAGGCCCGTCAGGAATACGCCGACGTGCGCGAGCGCACCGCCAACCGCAGCGCCCGCACCGAGCGCCTGAGCTATCCGGCAGCGGTGGCCAAGAAGCCACAGTTCGACTGGAGCAGCTACGAGCCGGTCAAGCCGACTTTCACCGGTACCCGGGTGCTGGACGACATCGATCTGGATGTCTTGACGCAGTACATCGACTGGACTCCGTTCTTCATTTCCTGGGACCTGGCGGGCAAGTTCCCGCGCATCCTCACCGACGAGGTGGTGGGTGAAGCCGCCACCGCGCTGTACGAGGACGCCCGGGCGATGCTGCGCAAGCTCATCGATGAAAAGCTGATCAGCGCCCGCGCCGTGTTCGGTTTCTGGCCGGCCAACCAGGTGCACGATGACGACCTGGAAGTCTATGGCGAGGACGGCAAGCCACTGGCGCGCCTGCATCACCTGCGCCAGCAAATCATCAAGACCGACGGCAAGCCGAACTTCTCCCTCGCCGACTTCGTCGCGCCGAAGGACAGCGGCGTGACCGACTACGTGGGCGGCTTCATCACCACCGCCGGCATCGGCGCCGAAGAAGTGGCCAAGGCCTACCAGGAGGCTGGTGACGACTACAACTCGATCATGGTCAAGGCCCTGGCCGACCGCCTGGCCGAAGCCTGCGCCGAATGGCTGCACCAGCAGGTGCGCAAGGACTATTGGGGCTACGCCAAGGACGAAAACCTGGACAACGAGGCCCTGATCAAGGAGCAATACACCGGCATCCGCCCTGCTCCGGGCTACCCGGCCTGCCCGGACCACACCGAGAAAGCCACCCTGTTCCGCCTGCTCGACCCCGAGGCCAGCGAACTGAAGGCCGGGCGCAGCGGCGTGTTCCTCACCGAGCACTACGCCATGTTCCCAGCGGCAGCGGTCAGCGGCTGGTATTTTGCCCATCCCCAGGCGCAGTATTTTGCCGTGGGCAAGATCGACAAGGACCAGGTCCAGAGCTACACCGGTCGCAAGGGTCAGGACCTGAGCGTGACCGAGCGCTGGCTGGCGCCTAACCTGGGTTACGACAGCTGATCCGGAAGATCGCGGCCGGCAACGGTCGCGATCTTTTTTCGCGGGTTGTCTATGCTTGTCCCAAACACATGGCAGACGAGGGATATATGGACGATCCAGTCGACAACAAGCCGCCTACCCTGCTGCAGATGATGCACAGCGTACTGGCTGCCGCCTTCGGCGTGCAGAGCGGCAAGAACCGCGCCCGTGACTTCACCCACGGCAAACCGAGTCACTTCGTGATACTGGGCATCGCCTTCACGGTGATATTCGCCCTGACCCTGTTCGGCATCGTCAAGCTGGTGGTGCATCTGGCGGGGTTGTAACAGCCATTCCCCAATATCCTTGTGGGAGCGAGCTTGCTCGCGAAAGCGATGTGTCAGTCGACAGCAATATTGACTGAACCACCGCTTTCGCGAGCAAGCCCGCTCCCACAGAGGGTTATAGCGTGGACGAACGGATTATTGATGGCTGACCCAGAACACCGCCGTGCCTACCACCAGAATAATCAGGAACAGAATGGCCCAGGCATCAACGGTACTGTCGCTTTTCCTTGCTTTGGTCGGATTGCTCATTGCATCGCCTCTTGTCGGTTTTGTAGGTGATTGCATAGGGACTCGACCACAGTTAAGACGATGATTGCCCGCACGACAAATGTGGGTTAGGCAATAATCAAACTCATTAGTCGATTTGGTTCTTTGCATATACTCAAACATCACTTTTGCGCATATCCCAAAACAGGTATCTTGCATCGGCTCCTTTAGGAGTGCGCGGCCGTGCGCGCAGAATTGCCGAGGCAGAACCCGATTCCAGCGAGCCAACACGCAGCTGTTTCTGATCGGCCCAAGCCTGAGACCGAGACTTATATGTACGTATATGACGAGTACGATCAGCGGATCATCGAGGACCGCGTCAAGCAGTTCCGTGACCAGACCCGACGCTACCTGGCAGGCGAGCTGAGCGAAGAAGAATTCCGCCCCCTGCGCTTGCAGAATGGCCTGTATATCCAGCGTTTCGCCCCAATGCTGCGCGTGGCGGTGCCCTACGGCCAACTGGCCTCGCGCCAGGTGCGCAAGCTGGCGCAGATTGCGCGCGACTACGACAAGGGCTACGCCCACATCAGTACCCGGCAGAACGTCCAGTACAACTGGCCGGCCCTGGAAGACGTACCGGACATTCTGGCCGAGCTGGCGACCGTGCAGATGCACGCGATCCAGACCAGCGGTAACTGCCTGCGCAACGTCACCACCGACCAGTTCGCCGGTGTCGCCGCCGATGAGCTGATCGACCCCCGGCCGTGGTGCGAAATCGTGCGCCAGTGGACGACCTTCCACCCGGAATTCGCCTATCTGCCGCGCAAGTTCAAGATCGCCATCAACGGCTCGAGCTCGGACCGTGCAGCGATCGAGGTACACGACATCGGCCTGGAGGCGGTCTATAACGCCGAGGGCGAGTTGGGCTTCCGTGTACTGGTGGGTGGCGGCCTGGGCCGTACCCCGGTAGTAGGCTCGTTCATCAACGAGTTCCTTCCCTGGCAGGACCTGCTGAGCTATCTCGACGCCATCCTGCGGGTGTACAACCGCTACGGCCGCCGCGACAACAAGTACAAGGCTCGAATCAAGATCCTGGTCAAGGCGCTAACGCCTGAAGTGTTCGCCGAAAAGGTCGAGGCCGAAATGGTTCACCTGCGCGGCGGCCAGACCACGCTGACCGAAGCCGAAGTTCACCGGGTGGCCAAGCACTTCGTCGACCCGCAGTACAAGGCCTTGAGCAATCAAGACGCCGAGCTGGCTGCGCTGGACAAGGAATATCCAGGCTTCGCACGCTGGCGCACCCGCAACACCCTGGCCCACAAGAAGCCAGGCTACGTTGCGGTCACCCTGTCCCTGAAGCCGACCGGCGTCGCACCGGGCGACATCACCGACAAGCAGCTCGATGCCGTGGCCGACCTGGCCGACCGCTATAGCTTCGGCCTCCTGCGCACGTCCCACGAGCAGAACATCATCCTGGCGGATGTCGAGCAAAGCCAACTGTTCACCTTGTGGGGCGAGTTGCGCGAGCAAGGCTTCGCCACGCCGAACATCGGCCTGCTGACCGACATCATCTGCTGCCCGGGTGGCGACTTCTGCTCCCTGGCCAACGCCAAGTCGATTCCTATCGCCGAATCGATCCAGCGTCGTTTCGATGACCTGGACTACCTGTTCGACATCGGTGAGCTGGATCTGAACATTTCCGGCTGTATGAACGCTTGTGGCCACCATCATGTGGGCCATATCGGCATTCTGGGCGTGGACAAGAAAGGCGAAGAGTTCTATCAGGTTTCCCTGGGCGGCAGCGGTTCCCGTGACGCCAGCCTGGGCAAGATCCTCGGCCCGTCCTTTGCACAGGATGACATGCCCGACGTGATCGAGAAGCTGATCGACGTGTACATCGAACAACGTACCGAAGACGAGCGCTTCATCGACACTTACCAACGTATCGGCATCGACCTCTTCAAGGAACGCGTCTATGCAGCGAATCATTAAGAACAACGAGGTCATCGACGAAACCTGGCACCTGCTGCCCAAGGACGCGACTCTCGACGGTATCTCCAATTGCGACGATCTGATCGTCCCCCTGGCGCTGTGGCGGGATCACGCTCGCGCCCTGCAGGCCCGTGACGGCGGCCTGGGCGTATGGCTGGACGCGGACGAGGAAGCCGAAGAAATCGGTGACGACGCCAACCAATTCCAGGTCATCGCCTTGAATTTCCCGGCGTTCACCGACGGGCGCAGCTATTCCAACGCTCGCTTGCTGCGTGACCGTTACGGCTTCAAGGGTGAACTACGAGCCATTGGCGACGTACTGCGGGACCAGTTGTTCTACATGCGCCGCTGCGGTTTCGATGCCTTTGCCCTGCGCGCCGACAAGGACCCTTACGAAGCCCTCGAAAGCCTCAAGGATTTTTCGGTGACTTACCAGGCGGCCACTGACGAACCGCTGCCGCTGTTTCGTCGTCGCTGAGACTGCTCCAAATAAAAAGCCCTGATCCGGTCATGCCGGTTCAGGGCTTTTTTTGTCGTCGATGACCAGCGGCCTCTTGTGGGAGCGAATCTGCTTGCTCCCACAAGAGATTGGCGATGATTGGTATTACCAGAACCGCTGCTGCGTCAGGCGACTCCACCAGTTCAGCAGCAGCCGGTCCACCGAACCGCTGGCAGCCACGCCGATACGCTCCTGCAAGCTTTTGCGTTCGGCGTAGTGCAAGTGGTAGAGCTCGGCAGTCTTGGCGCGTTCGGCCAGGTACTCGTCACTGGTCTTCAATTCGTCCACCAACTGTTTGCCCAACGCTGCGACCCCTAGCCAGACTTCACCGGTCGCTACTTCATCAATGGCCAGTTGCGGCCGGTAGCTGGACACGAAACGCTTGAACAACTGGTGGGTGATGTCCAGGTCTTCCTGGAATTTCTCCCGGCCCTTCTCGGTGTTTTCGCCGAATACCGTCAACGTGCGTTTGTATTCACCGGCCGTCAGGACTTCGAAGTCGATGTCATGTTTCTTCAACAGGCGATTGACGTTCGGCAACTGTGCCACCACACCAATGGAGCCGAGAATGGCGAACGGCGCGCTGATGATCTTCTCGCCGATACAGGCCATCATGTAGCCACCGCTGGCCGCGACCTTGTCGATGCACACCGTCAGGGGTATGCCGGCTTGCCGGATCCGTGCCAGTTGCGAAGAGGCCAGGCCGTAGCTGTGGACCATGCCGCCACCGCTTTCCAGCCGCAGTACCACTTCGTCCTTCGGGGTCGCCAGGGTCAGCAACGCGGTGATTTCATGACGCAGGCTCTCGGTGGCCGATGCCTTGATATCGCCATCGAAATCCAGCACGAACACCCGCGACTTGGCCGCCGGCTTGTCCTTCTGTTTCTTTTTGGCCTTTTCAGTCTTGCCTTCGCTCTTGCGCAAAGCCTTGAGCTGATCCTTGTCCAGCAGCGTCTGTTCCAGGCGCTCACGCAATCCTTTGTAGAAATCGTTGAGTTTGCTCACCTGCAACTGGCCGGCCGACCTGCGCCGCCCCTTGCTGCGCAATGCAGCAAAACTGGCCAGCACCACCAGTATGGCGATCACCAGCGTCACGGTCTTGGCCAGGAACCCGGCGTATTCGATAAAAAACTCCACGATGACTCCTAATAGATTCAACTCACCGCTCGGGGGCGGATACCAGACGCTCCCAGCATACCCATGCACCCGCATCGCTGCCAGCCGGGAAACCTGTGGTTACCTTACGCCGGACGAGGCCGGACAAGGCTGTAACGAGCATTTCAAACAAGCGTATGTTTTTTCATTGACAGCTCTCCGTCATCCTCATAACCTCGCCAGACCTTCAACGTACCGGGAAGACGCGGACGTGGGCAGTATTTATCTGATTCGACATGGCCAGGCCTCCTTTGGTGCGGACGACTACGATGTTCTGTCGCCCAATGGTGTCCGCCAGGCGCAAGTGCTGGGAAGTCACCTGGCAGAGCTCGGTGTCGTGTTCGATCGCTGCCTCTCGGGCGACCTGCGCCGCCAGCAGGACACCGCCACGGGCGCGCTGGGCCAGATGTCCGCCGCCGGGCTGCCGGTGCCTGGACTGGAAATCGACCCGGCGTTCAACGAATTCGACGCCGACGCGGTGATCCGCGCCCTTCTGCCGGACATGTTGCCCGAAGAACCCGAGGCCCTGTATATCCTGCGCAACGCCGCGCAGAACCGCGCCGAATTCCAGCGTATCTTCGCCTTGATCATCGAGCGCTGGCTCAGCGGCCAGTACGACCCGCCAGGACTGGAAAGCTGGTCGGGTTTCGTGGAGCGGGTCCAGGCCGGCCTGCATCGTCTCCTGGATCAGGCCGACAACACCCACAAGATCGCCGTGTTCACCTCCGGCGGCACCATCACCGCCCTGCTCCACCTGATTACCCGGATCCCTGCCCCGCAGGCCTTCGAATTGAATTGGCAAATCGTCAACACCTCGCTCAACCACCTGAAATTCAGGGGCCGCGAGGTCGCCCTGGCTTCCTTCAACAGTCATGCCCATCTACAACTGTTAAGGACCCCGGACCTCATCACTTTTCGCTGAGGTCGAATTACCACAGACCCTTGCTGTATCCACCCGAATAAGGATCGAAACCATGACCTCCGTAGTCGACGCCGTACAAAAGATGAAAGCCAAGTTCAACGCCGAAGCCGCCAAAGGCCTGGACCTGGTGTTCGGTTTCAACATCACCGATGAAAACAAGCAGTACGCCCTCATCGTCAAGAACCAGACCTGTGAATTGCAGGAAGGTGAAAACGCCGATGCCAACTGCACACTGGTCATGGACAGCGAAACCCTCAAGGGCATCGTCAGCGGCGAAACCGACGGCATGCAGGCCTTCTTGGGTGGCAAGCTGCGCGTCGAAGGCGACATGATGCTGTCGATGAAGCTGTCCGAACTGTTCCCGGCCTGAGACCAGGCGCCCTCGCGGGCGCTGCCCGGCTGCCAACGAATCCCGCCCCGAGGCGGGATTCGTGTTTCTGCCCTTCCGAATCTCCCAAGGGCACACAACCTTGATCCTCGTCAGTTCATCCTCATCCCTCCACCGCTAACTTGGCGTCTCCATCAAGGCCAGGGACGGCTCATTCGGAGCCTGTGCCCGCTCATCTCAAGGAAAGAGACCCATGCCTGCACTGAAGATCATTCTTCTGTCGACCGCCTTCAACGGCCTGTCCCAACGCGCCTGGCTGGCGCTGCGCGAAGCCGGTCATCGTCCCAGCGTGGTGCTGTTCACCGATAGCGACTCGGTCTGTCGACAAATCGAAGCAAGCGACGCCGACCTGGTGATCTGCCCGTTTCTCAAGGACCGCGTCCCCGAGCGGTTGTGGCGCAATCCCCGCCGTCCGGTGGTGATCATTCACCCTGGCATTGTCGGCGATCGCGGCGCCAGCGCTCTGGACTGGGCCATCATGCGGCAAGTCGAACGCTGGGGCGTGACGGCACTGCAAGCGGTAGAAGAGATGGATGCCGGGCCGGTCTGGGCCACCTGCGAGTTCAACCTGCCCGAGGGTTTGCGCAAGTCCGAGCTGTACAACGGCCCGGTCAGCGATGCGGCTATCCAGTGTATCCATGAAGTGGTGGAGAAATTCACCAATGGTTTCGCACCGATACCACTGGATTACAACCGTCGTGACGTGATCGGCCGCCTGCAACCGAACATGACCCAGGACGACCGGACCTTCAGTTGGCACGACAGCACTGCATTCATCAAACGTTGCATCGACGCCGCGGACGGCCAGCCCGGCGTGCTGGCAAGCCTGGCCGGTGACCAGTTCTATCTCTACGACGCCCATGCGGATGTCCGCCGTGGCTTGCCCGGCACGCTGCTGGCCGTGCGTGACGATGCGGTGCTGGTGGCGACCGGCGATGCGAGCCTGTGGATCGGTTCCCTGCGTCGCAAGCCACAACCCGGCGAGCAGAACTTCAAGCGACCGGCGCGCCACGTACTGGCGGGGCAACTCGACGATGTCCCGGTGCTCGACGGCTCGCTGGCCCGGCATTCCTTCAGCGATGAGGCCTACCAACCCATTCGCTACCGGGAATGCGGTCATGTCGGGGAGCTGACGTTCGAGTTCTATAACGGCGCGATGAGCACCGAACAATGCCGACGCCTGGTGGACGCACTGCGCTGGGTCAAGTCCAGGGATACTCGGGTCCTGCTGATCCGGGGCGGACGCGGCAGTTTTTCCAACGGTGTGCATTTGAACGTGATCCAGGCTGCCACCGAACCCGGCCTGGAAGCCTGGGCCAATATCCAGGCCATCGATGACGTCTGCCTGGAGTTGCTGAACGCCCGGCAACTGGTGGTTTGCGGGCTGACGGGCAACGCCGGGGCCGGCGGTGTGATGCTGGCCCTGGCCGCCGATATCGTGTTGGCGCGCAGCGACATCGTGCTCAATCCCCACTACGCGACCATGGGTCTGTACGGCTCCGAATACTGGACCTACAGCCTGCCGCGCGCGGTCGGCCCGGACATGGCCTGGAAGCTCACCCAGGACTGCCTGCCCATCAGCGCACGCCAGGCGCTGCGCTACGGCATGGTCCAGGAGATTGGCCCACGTTGCCTCGATGAATTCGGCCTTTGGTTGCTGCAACGGGCCAATGGCGCGTGGCTCGATCCGGCCTATGAAGCCATCCGGACCCGCAAGGCCGAACGGAGCCTGCCGGCGATCCAGGCGTGTCGTGACGGTGAGCTCAAGGAAATGCGTCACGACATGGTGGACAACCGCCGCGGTTTCGCCGAGAAGTGTCGCCACTTCGTCTTCAAGCACAAGGCCTGCCGTACGCCCGAGCGCCTGGTTGCGCCATGGGCGCGGGTGGCGCAGGTCGAAGCCGTCCAGTGACTGCCGGTATCGGGGAGGCGAGCCAGCTCTTACAATGCCCGCTTCCCCAGCATCGGCTTGAACATGGACATCGACCTCGCCCGCACCTTCTTGGAAATTGTCCGCCACGGCAGCCTCGCCGCCGCGGCTGACAAGCTGCACGTCACCCAAACGGCGATCACCGCCAGGGTCCAGAAGCTCGAAAGCCAGTTAGGCTGCGCGCTGTTCGTGCGCAATCGCGCCGGCGCACGCTTGACTCCAGACGGCGAGGCCTTCGTCGTCTACGCCAATCAACTTGTGCAGACCTGGGAAGCGGCCCGTCGGGACTTGCCATTGCCCGAGGGCTATCGCAATGTCCTGCACATCGGTGGCGAGGTCAGCCTGTGCAACCCGTTGATGCTCAGTTGGGCCCGGGAACTGCGCCAGAAAATCCCCGGCCACGCCTTGCGGATGGACATCCGCGATGGCGAAAAACTGCTGCAGCAACTGGAATTGGGTCTGCTGGACGCGGCGGTGGTGTATCAACCCGAGTACTGGCCAAGACTGCAGGTGGAACAATTGCTGGAGGAGAAACTGATCCTGGTGCGCCTGGCCACGTGCCCCGAGCCCTACGTGTACATCGACTGGAGCAGCGATTTCCGTCGCCAGCACGACACGGCCTTGCCGGACAAAGCCAAGGCCGCCGTGACCTTCAACCTGGGCCCACTGGCCCTTCAATACATCCTGGAAAACGGTGGCAGCGGCTACTTCCGCACGCGCGTCGTGCAAAGCTACCTGGACAGCGGCATTCTCGAACGGGTACCCAAGGCACCTGAATTCAACTACCCCACTTACCTGGTTTATTCCCGGGATCGGGATTCAGCGGCCTTGCAACAGGCGTTCGAAGTGCTGCGAGCCATCATCAGGAGCGGCAGCGACTGGTCCCAGCGCTGGGACCCGTTGAGCTGATCGCCCCTGGAAAAACCGTTGAAAGGGCCGCTCGCGGCCCTGTGGGATGACCCTCGCCACCCGTTTATTTCTTCAGGTGCAGCACGATTTGGTCCTTGATCATCAACCGCTCCTTCTTGAGTGTCTCCAGGGCAGCGTCAGGCATTCCCGCGGATGTCGGCTTCTCGGCCTCTACGACCTCGGCATCGAGTTGGGAGTATTTTTGGAGTAATGAATCCAGTCTTGGATTCTCGCTGCGCTTTTGCTGGATCTCGTCCTTGGTGAAGTTGAGATCCTGGGACAAATCATGGGGCACCGGCATGGAACACCTCCTTTGGTGGTTCGGTGGCAAGCACCTTGACGGGGCTCGTCAATTATCAGGATGGCCTCGCCAACGGGGTTCTGTCGACCGTCAATCCGACCAGCGGTGACCGTTCGTCGTACCGCAGCGCTTTCCAATCAAACCTTTGCCCGCACGCCGTCCTCCATTGAACAGTGATACCAAGAATCACGCGTACAAACTGTTCGTACAACCTGTATGGAGATTGACCAATGGACGGAATTACCCTGCGCCGACTCGGCCTGGCAGTAGCCCTGAGTACCAGCATGGGCATGGCTTGGGCCGCGAGTTCCAACGACTTCGTCGACGACGCCGCGGTCGGTGGCATTGCGGAAATCGAAACCAGCAAATTGGCCCTGGAAAAAAGCGCCTCGGCGGATGTGAAAGCATTCGCCAACACAATGATCACCGACCACACCAAGGCCAACCAGGAACTGATGTCGCTGGCCAAACAACACCACATCGAAGTACCGGACGAAACCACGCTGATGAAGAAGGCCAAGGCCAAGATCCTCGAAGTACGCGACGAATCCTTCGATGCCGCCTATGCGAACAATCAGGTCAAGGCCCACGAAGAAACCATCGCCTTGTTCAAGAAAGAAGCCGAGACCGTGACGGACGACAAGAAAGCGGGCAACACTGAGCTCAAGGCGTTCGCTCAGAAGATGTTGCCGCACCTGCAAGAACATTTGGAAATGGCCAAGAAACTCCAGGCCGCTCATCCCAGCAAATAACGTTTTGCTACCTGCATCGTGAGTAAAAAAGGGTCGTCCCAGGAGGACGACCCTTTTTGCGTGATGCCATCAACCGCCGTCGGTGTCGATATCGGCGTCGGTACTGTCACCCGATTTCGGCCGGTCTGGATCGGGCTTGAAGCCCGGGCTGAAGGTATTGTCGTTCTCGTGGTGATGTTGTTTCTGATCGACCTCCTCGGCAGCGCTCTGCGCCTGGTCCGCTCCCGCCGGGCCGACCGGACTGGCACCCGGCACCTGGGGATCGATAGCCGGGTCGTTACGCGGTGATGAGGTCTGCGTCTGACCTTGATGCTGAGTGTTTGCAGGCTTGTCGTTCATGGACACCTCTTCCCGACAGGGGCTCTTGACAGGGGCCGGCGCGATGACCGGCCTTGATCATTCGAAGGGAGCCTTGCAGCTTCGGTTCCATTTGTTTGAGCCCGCGATCAGCCGTTGAGCACCGCCCTGACCATCTGCGTCAGGGCGTCCGGCCCGTAGGGTTTGCTCAGCAGATGAGTGTCCGGGCTCAACTGGTGGTTGCGGGAGATGATGTCCCGGGTGTAACCCGAGGTGAACAGCACCGGTACCGGCGGGGTCTGTACCTTCGCCCACGCCTCCAGGTCCGAACTCTTGATCAGACCGGGCATGACCACGTCAGTAAAAATCAGGTCCACCGAGGCGCCTTCGAGCAGCAACTTCATGGCCACGTCGGCGTTGGGGGCCGTGATGGTTCGATAACCCGCCTGTTCCAGCAGCTCTACCGATGCACCACGCACGTCGTCGTTGTCCTCCACCACCAGGATCGTCTCATGCTTGCCAGGTGCCAGTGGGTGACAGTGTATTTGTTCCCCGGTTTCTGGCTTGTGGCTGCGGGGGAAATACATCTGCGCCCGCGTGCCCTCGCCTACGTCGCTGGTTATCTCGATATGACCGCCGCTCTGCTTGACGAACCCGAACACCATGCTCAGTCCCAGGCCGGTACCCTGGCCGTCGGTCTTGGTGGTGAAAAACGGTTCGAACACTTGATTCAGTACATCGGGCGGCATGCCTGCGCCGCTATCGATCACCGACAGTCGCACATAATCACCTGCCGGGATGCCCTTGCCGGCACAGTCCGACTCATCGAGCACGATGTTCTCGCCGACCATGCGGATGGTGCCCTCGCCGCCCATGGCATCGCGGGCGTTGATCGCCAGGTTCAACAGCGCGTTTTCCAACTGATTGCGATCCACGTGGATGCACCAGGGATCGTCGGGCAAGGTCACTTCGATCCGGATGGTCTCGCCCAAGGCCCGCTGCAGCAATTCGACCAGACCATCGAAAATGCGCCACGGGTTGTAGACCATCGGCGACAACGGCTGGCGACGAGCGAACGCCAACAGTTGCGAGGACAACTTGGCGCCCCGCTCCACGGCTTCAATGGAAGCACTGACCCGCCGCTGCACGTTACGGTTGTCCGGTTCGTGGCGCGCCAGCAAATGCAGGTTGCCGGCGATCACTTGCAACAGGTTGTTGAAGTCATGGGCCACGCCGCCGGTGAGCCCGCCAATGGCTTCCAGTTTCTGCGATTGACGCAACTGCTCCTCGGCCGCCAACCGCGCCTGGACCTCATCGGCTACCCGTTGCTCCAGGTCTCGGGTAAACCTGAGCAGCGACGCTTCGGCAGTCTTGCGCTCGTTGATGTCGATCAGCACGCCAGGGAAACGCAAGGGCCTGCCCGCCGCATCGAACTCGCACCGGCCACTGGCTTGTACCCATAGATCGTCATCCCCAGATCGACGAACCCGATACTCGGCATTGAAAGGGCCGCCCGTGCGCAAGGTCAGCTCGATCCGTTGGTTGAGCTCATTCAGGTCGTCGGGATGAATGCGCTGGCGGGCGACCTCGATGGGCAGCGCATCCAGCGACGTGTCCGGTGGGTAGTTGAAGGTACGGGCGAAACGCTCATCGCCCGACAGCGTATCGGATTGGATGTCCCAGACGAACGAACCCAGCAAAGGCCCGGCGGAAAGGGCCAACTGAATACGCTCGTTGACGGCACGATAACTGCGCTCCGCCTCCTGGCGCGCTCGCTCGGACAAAACCAGTCCGGTGGTTTCCACGACAATCGCCAGCACACCGGCCGGGGCCTGGTCATCGTCGGGCACGGGGCTGTAGAACAGGTCCATCCACACATCTTCGGGCTTGCCATTGCGCAGCAGCACCAGCTCCTTGCTGCGATAGGACAGAGTGCCACCGGCCAGGCAGACGTCCAACACGTGACGGTTGAACTCGGCCACCTCCGGCCAACCCAGTTCCACCGCGCATCCCAACAGATAGGGGTGACGCCCGCCGGCAAACTCGGCGTAGGCGTCGTTGTAAATCATGAAGCCCTGGCGCCCCCACAACATGACCATCGGCAAGGGCGAAGCCAGCAACATCTGGACGGCACTGCGAAGGCTGGCGGACCAGTGTTCGATAGCGCCCAGTTCAGTCTGGCTCCAATCGTACGAGCGGATACGCCGGGCCATTTCACCGCCCCAACCGGGACACCCGTAGTGCTGGGATAAGAACTGCATGGGTCGACTCTGAACCTCGAATACCTGCCGGGAAATCGGCTTGCGAACTTCTTGTGTTCAGAGCTTCGAGCATGGGGTTGGCGTTTGGTTTCATGTTCAAGCCATGGTGATGGCAGTAAAGTCAGAATCCATGGGCACAGACACACCGCCATCGCGAGCAGGCTTGGGTCAACGAAAATCGCGACTGCGTACGTTGATGCCTGCCAACAGCCCGGTCAGGTCGCTCAAGCGTCCGGCGATCAGGTGGCGCACTTCGCCGACGCTTTCCCAGCGTCCATCGACCCTGAGCAATTGCGACCCCACCAGGATTTTGCGTTGGCGCTCGGCCAGGTCGCGCCAGACCACCACGTTGAGGTTGCCGAATTCATCCTCCAGAGTGACGAAGGTCACGCCGCTGGCCGTGCCGGGGCGCTGGCGGCCGGTGACCAGACCGGCGACGCTGACGTTGCGTCCATGTTCCACGTCCTGCAATTCCCGCGAACTGCGACAACGCCGGGCGCGCAGTTCAGGACGCAGCAGGGCCAGCGGATGGGGGCCCAGTGTCGTACCGAGCGTGACGTAATCGGCGAACAGATTTTCGCCGACCGACGGTTTGGGCAGCATCACAGGCGGCTCTTCCTGGCTGGGCAAACCGGCGAACAGGCCCAATTGTTTTTGCACCCCGGCCACCTCCCAGCGGGCGCGATGACGATCCCCCGCCAGGCCGCGCAAGGCACCGGCATCGGCCAATTGTTCCAAGGCCCGTGCATCGAGTTGCGCACGCTCGCCCAGGTCAGCCACGTCATGGAAAACCCGTTGCCGACGTGCCACTTCGATGCGCCGGGCATCGTCCTCGCGAAAACCCTTGATCAGCCGCAAGCCCATGCGGATCGCCGGTTGCCGGCCTTCCAGGGGCTCCAGACTGCAATCCCAGTCACTGGCGCGCACATCCACCGGACGGATCTGCAATCGATGCCGGCGGGCATCCTGCAGGATCTGGTCCGGGCTGTAGAAACCCATGGGCCAGCTATTGATCAGGGCACAGGCGAACGCCGCCGGTTCGTGGCATTTGAGCCAACTGCTGACGTAGGTCAACAAGGCGAAACTGGCGGCGTGGGACTCGGGAAAACCGTAATTGCCGAAGCCCTTGATCTGCTCGAAGAGTTGCGCGGCATATTCAGGGCTGTAGCCGTTTTTACGCATTCTGTCGGCCAGACGTTCCCGATGAGGCTCAAGACCACCGTGGCGCTTCCAGGCAGCCATGGAACGGCGCAACTGATCTGCTTCGCCGGGCGTGTAATCGGCAGCAACGATGGCGATCTGCATGACCTGCTCTTGGAACAGCGGGATACCCAAGGTGCGCTCAAGCACCTCTTCCAATTCTGGCGAAGGGTAGATGACAGCCTCCTCCCCGTTTCGCCGTTTCAAGTACGGATGCACCATTCCGCCCTGGATCGGGCCTGGCCGAACGATAGCCACCTCGATCACCAGGTCGTAATACTTGCTGGGCCTGAGCCGAGGCAACATGGCCATCTGCGCCCGTGACTCGATCTGGAACACGCCGATGGTGTCGGCGCGGCTGATCATCTCGTAGGTGGCCGCATCGTCACGGGGCAAATCCGCCAGGGTGTAGCGCTGCCCCCGATAACGCTCGATCAGGTCGAAACAACGGCGGATCGCACTGAGCATGCCCAACGCCAGGATGTCCACCTTGAGCAGCCCGACCGCATCCAGGTCATCCTTGTCCCACTGGATGATGGTGCGCTCGGCCATGGCAGCGTTTTCCACCGGGACCAGGGTGTCCAGGGGTCGTTCGCTGATCACGAAGCCACCGGGGTGTTGGGACAGATGGCGGGGAAAGCCGATCAGTTGTTGGGTCAGGCTCAGCACCCGGCGTAACACTGGGCTGTCCGTGTCGAAACCACCCTCACGCAACCGATCCAGCGGCGGAGCTTCGTCGCTCCAGCGGCCGCAACAATCGGCCAGGGCGTTGACCTGATCCGGCGGCAGGCCCAGGGCCTTGGCGACGTCCCGCACCGCACCGGCCCCGTGGTAACTGCTGACCACCGCCGTCAACGCTGCCCGATGACGACCGTAGCGCTGGAAGACGTACTGCAACACTTCTTCCCGGCGCTCATGTTCGAAATCGACGTCGATGTCCGGCGGCTCGTTGCGCTCCCGGGACAGGAATCGCTCGAACAACAGGTTGGTCTGGCTCGGGTCGATTTCGGTGATACCCAGGGCATAACACACCGCCGAGTTGGCCGCAGAACCACGTCCCTGGCAAAGGATGTTCTGCTTGCGAGCGAAGCTGACGATGTCCTGTACGGTGAGGAAATAGCTGTCGTAGCCCAGTTCGGCAATCAACGCCAGTTCGTTGTCGATCTGCCGCCGGACCTTGTCTTCCACACGTCCTTTCCAGCGTTCACGGATGCCACGTTCGGTCAGCTCTCTCAGCCAGGACGCCGGATCATGCCCTTGCGGCACCAGTTCACGAGGATATTGATAACGCAACTGGCCGAGGTCGAAGGTACAACGCCGAGCGATGTCCAGGGTCTCGTCGAGCAATGCGCGAGGGTAGAGATCGGCCAGGGCCTGGAGACTGCGCAAGTGCCGCTCGCCGTTGGGGTGCAGACGCTGGCCGGCCTCGGCCACCGTGACGTGGTGGCGGATGGCGGTCATGGTGTCCTGCAAGGCGCGACGTCCACGTACGTGCATGTGCACGTCGCCCGTCGCCACGGCGGGAAGCCCAAGGTGCTCGGCCAGCGCCAGCAGGTCGGTCAGGCGACGCCGGTCGTCCTGCCCGCAATGCAATTGAACGGACAACCACAAGCGCCCGGCAAAAATCGATTGGAGCCAACGCCCCTGCTCCTCGGCGCTCTCGTCAGGCACCCACAGCACCAGCAGCCCCGGCAAGGGTTCATCGAAATCCTCCCGCACGATGCGATAACGGCCCTTCTCGCTGCGACGCCGGGCGCGGGTGATCAACCGGCACAGGGCTTGATAGCCCTCCAGGTTTTCCACCAGCAACACCAGTTTCGGACCGTTCTCGATCTGGATCTCACTGCCGACGATCAAGTGCAGTTTCAGTTCCCTGGCCGTCTGCCACGCCCGGACGATCCCGGCCAACGTGCATTCGTCGGTGATCGCCAGGGCCCGATAGCCTTGTTGACTGGCCCGCCGGCACAGCTCCAGCGCACTGGAGGCACCGCGCTGGAAACTGAAGTTGGACAGGCAATGCAGCTCGGCATATTCGACGCTCATGCGAACCAGCCTTGCAGCCACAGCGGCCCGCCCTCGCCCACCGGTCGATAGGCCCAGCCGCGTTGCCCGGCGCGGGTTTCGACCAGGTAGTAATCCCGACGCACGTCGGCCCCGTCCCACCAACCGGTCTCGATACGCTCCGGGCCCATGAGGATACGCGCCTGGCCTTCCGGCAAGACCTGGCATTCGTCCAGCAACCAGCCAGGACGCTGTACACCGGCGCGCACGGGACAGGGCTGGGGCTGGGACGACATCTGCCAGGCACATTCAGGCCGGTGGTCATCACGAAAACCCAGGCCCTGCACCGCCTCATCGCCCAGTCGTGCCCGCAGCCGTTCCCGCAGTTGCTCCCAAGGCAAGGATTGCTGAGGGCGCTCATCGAACAATTCCAGACGCTGGGGTACGAAACTCGGCAGGTCTTCGGCACACAAGCGAAAGCCACGCACCGGCGCCTCGACCTGCACCTGCTCCAACCGGCCACGGGCCAGTTCGAAGAGCATCGACGGCTCGCGTTCGGCGCTGAGCAGGCCGACCTTGATCACGGTGTCCGGCAACCCGGCATGCTCCAGGTGCAGGTCAAAACGCTGCACACCGCTGTCGCGACCACACAGGAAGGCCGACAGATCCCCCGTCAATCGACGCAACGGAAACAGCAGCGCCTGGTGGGACTGGACGTCGTAATTGAGTTCGATGCGCACATCGAAACGGTCCGGCGGCAAGTAGAACGACAGCGCCAGGGTGCGGCTGCCGATCAACGCATCGAGGTGCTTGAGCACCTGGGCTTCGAAGCGTCGCGCCAGGGTGTGCCGGGGCAAGGACTGGACCTGCCCCAGGCAACGCAGCCCCATGCGCGACAATGCGGTGGCGACGTCGGGCGCAAGGCCGATCCGGTCCACCGGCATCTGCGCCAGGCGTTGTTGCAGGGTTTCGGCATCGGGCACCACCAAGGCATCGTGGGCATTGGCGAGCACCCGGGCCGCCACCGGGTTCGGAGCAGCGACGATGCGATGACGAAACCCCAGCTCGGTCAGTTCGGCCCGCAGCCGCGCCTCGAACACCGGCCAGGGGCCGAACAGGCCCAGGCTCGACTCGATCTCGAACAACACCGTGCGCGGGTAATGCACGCTGACCTGGGAGCTGAAACGGTAGGCCCAGGCCGCCAGGAACTGTTGCCAGCGCTCGATCTGCGCTGCGTCGTATTCGGCGGTGGCAAAGCCTTTGCTCAAGGCCTGGGCGGCGGTCATGGTCTGGCCGGGGCGCAAACCCAGGGCCCGTGCCGAGTCATTGACCGCTTGCAGCACCCGACGCTGGGGCGGGCCGGTCAGCAGCGCCAGGGGCTCCTCGGGATCGGGGCGCTGGCGCAGCGCGGCGTCCAGCGCCAATTGCGGGAAAAGAATGCAGACCCAGCGCATCGCAACCTCAATACCCGGTTCGTGATGCAGGTGTAGCGAAGGCAATCGGCCCGGAATGGGCCAAGCCACCTCGGCATTTGAGCACGCGCAATTGCCCGGGCCGGGCATCGATGGCGATGCGCAGTGCGGCCGGCGACGGGTTGACGGCTTCCTGGATCGAGCGCCAGGCGAATGCCAGGGTCTGGCCGGTTTCCGCCGCCACTTGCAGGCGGCGCAGGGCCCGGTCGTCCGCCTGGCGAGGCCAGCACAGGACCGCGCCGCAACTGCCCGAACGCAGGCACTGTTCGGTGGCCCAGAGGGCATCGCGCTCGTCGGCCCGGATCACCGACAACTGGCGCAGGTCTACCCCGGCGTTCTGCCAGGCCTGGGGATAGGGCACGAACGGCGGCGCCACCAGCACGATCCGCTCCCGCGCCGCCGACAGCCGCGCCAGGGTCGGCCACACCAGTTGCAACTCGCCTACGCCCGGCGCGGCCAGGAGAATTTCCGTCAGCGCCGCCTCCGGCCAGCCGCCGCTGGGCAACGCCGCGTCCAGGGCGGCATGGCCGGTGGGTTGCGGGCTGGCGGCCGGCGGCGCAGGGCGGCCCTTCCAGACCTGGCCGCCGTTGAACAGCGTATCCAGCGCAACGACCGCTCCCATCAGCCTTGCCTCAACAGGCCACAAAACACCCCTTCTATCGCCAGGTCCCGGTCGGCCTCGACGATGATCGGCTGATAGGCCGGGTTGCGCGGCAGCAAACGCACCTGTTCGCCGACTCGCTCGAAGCGCTTGATGGTGACCTCACCGTCGAGCCGTGCCACCACGATCTGCCCGTTCGAAGCCTGAGGCGTGCGTTGTACGCCCACCAGGTCACCGTCGAGAATGCCGTCGCCGATCATCGAGTCGCCCTGGACTCGCAACAGGTAATCGGGCGCTTTACTGAATATCGCCGGGTCCAGCATCAGGCGGTCATGAACCTCGGCATCGGCACCGATGGGCAGGCCGGCGGCCACCCGTCCCAGCACCGGCACGTCCAGCAGCTCCGGGCGCGGCGGCTGGTTCAGCAATCGGATGCCCCGGGCCTGGTGCGGATTGACTTCGATAAAACCGGCTTCGGTCAGCGCCAGCACATGCTTGCGCGCCACGCTACGGGAGGCAAAACCGAACGCCTCGCTGATTTCAGCGAGGCTGGGAGGCTGGCCCTGATCGGCGATGCGCTCGCGAATGAAGGTCAGGATGGCGGTGCGGCGGGGAGTGAGTGTCGTCATGGAGTACATTTGTACTCTTGTCGGTTTTTTCTGACAAGCGCCGCCAGTCAGTTCACAGGGTCGTGCTGTGAGCCTCGGCCCCTTCACTGCGAAACGCGCTGGGGCTCATGCCGGTCCAGCGTCGGAACGCCCGACGGAAACTGCGCACATCGCTGTAGCCCACCTCCTCGGTGATGCGTTCGATGGACAATCCGGGATTGGCCAGCAGGATGAGGGTCCGTCCGCGCCGCACCTGCTCCAGCAAGGCTTCGAACGTCAGGTTGTGTTCGGTCAGACGACGGCGCAGGGTGCGGCTGCTCATGTTGAGATCGCCGGCGATTTTCTCGATGTGGCTGCCCCGGGTCAGGTCCCGGGCAATCGCCCGTTCCACGGCCTGGATCAGGTCGATCTTCTGATGCCCCTCGGCGGCCTCCTGTTCCAGCAAAGCCAGGGCCTGACGCAGGGCCAGCGGGTGGTGATTGGGCAGGCGCAGGTCCAACCAGCGGACATCGATCAGCATGCGATTGTGCCGGCATCCAAAGCGCACGACGGGGCCCAGTATGCGCTGATACTCCTGGGCATAGGACGGCGCGGCATGCATGAACTCCACGGCTTCGGGCTTGAAATCCGACCCTGCCAGTGCCCGGCCATAAACCATCAGGCTGGCGAAGAATTCCTCCACCGCGAACACCTGGATCTCGGCAAAGGGCAGCCGGCAGCTCGCCTCGACCATGATCCGCTCCGGGGTTTCTTCGACGCTGGTCACCGCGATTCCGCCGGTGGTGTGCTGGTAACGCACTCCCAGGGCGAAGGCATCGCGCAGGGTTTCGCACAGCGACAAGACATGCCCCAACAAGCCCAGGGTGCCCAGGACGTTGCGATCGCCGACCCACAATCCCAAGCCCTTGTCGGGCAACAGCTTGAGCGCCCGTTGAATCATGACGACGGCCTGACGATAGGAAATTCGTTGCGCAGGATCCTGTAGATCGTCGAGACCGAACCCCAGCCCGCGACACAGGCCGGCCGCGTCGAAGCCTTTGTCCGTCACGACTTCAGCCAGGGTTTGCAGCAGGAACGGCGACACCAGCGCCAGTTCATAGGTAGGGTCGATGACTTTGAGCATGGGCGGGTCCGGGGCACGTTAGGAGGCGTTTTTGTAACCGGTTATTTCATGAACGTTAGCATGAGCCAATGCAACGGGGGATACAAAATGTGGCCGCCCAAGTCCCCTGTGTGGCCGCCAATACCCTGCCCTACCGGTCACGAACGGCTTATTTCTATGGCTCGGACTTTAGGTGCTTCTCCAACAATAATAACGAGCTCCCCCATGAACCCGATCCGCACGACATTCGCCTTGCAAATGACCCTGGGCCTGGCCTGCGCTTGCGCTTTGCCGGCACTGGCCACCGAAACCGGTGTCGATAACATCGGCCCCGGCACCGACGGCTTTTTCGTGTTGCCGCTGGAGGTCGACAGCCTTCCGGACAACATGTTCGCGTTCAACCTGTATTACAACCATTACAAGGCTCGGAAATTCAACATCAGTTCATTGGGCGGTGAAGTACCCAATGTGGAGATCGAATCCACGGCAGTGGTCCCGCGTATCGATTACCTGAGCCCGCTGCGGGTGGCAGGCGGACGGTTTGGCATCTATATCGCCCAGCCCTGGCTCAAGCAGGAAATCTCGGTGTTCGGTCTGCAGGACACCCGCGAAAGCATGGGCGACACCACGATTTCACCCATCGTGCTGTGGGACATGGGCAAGAACCTGACCCTGGCCGCCGCCGTGGAAATCACTGTGCCGACTGGCGAATACGACGCGGATCGCCTGGCCAACACCAGCACCAACTTCTACACCTACAAGCCGCTGTTCTCCTTCACCTGGCTGCCCACGGAAAGAACCGAGGTGTCAATGAAGACCACTTACAGTTTCAACCGCGAGAACAAGGACACCGATTACCGTTCGGGGCAGATTTTCCACTTCGATTATTCCGTCAGTTACCGCGTGACTGACAACCTGCGGCTGGGCCTAAACGGCTATTACCTCAAGCAGACCACCGACGACAAACAGTACGGACGCACCGTGCAATTCGCCGGGCAGGATGTGGACGATGGCGTGCGCGGACAGGTGTTCGCCATCGGCCCGGCGCTGCACCTGACGTTCCTCAAATACGCCAGCGCCGAGATCCGCTGGGCCAAGGAATTCGACGTGGAAAACCGGCCCGAGGGCGAAATGCTGTGGGCCAAGGTCAGTATTCCGTTTGAGCTCTGATTGACATCACTCATCCCGTGGGAGCGGGCTTGCTCGCGATAGCGGACTGACATTCAACATCGATGTCGACTGGACCTCTGCTATCGCGAGCAAGCCCGCTCCCACATTGGATCTGTGGCAACTCTTCTATCTCTCTGGTTGTCGGTCAGCTGTAGACCGGCCACGTCTCGACAATTCTTCCCCCACGCACCGCCAGCAGATCGCCGAATTGCAGCAACACCGACTCGGTCTGGGTCGGTCTCAGGAACACCTGGTCTTCCACCGCCAACCCTACTGCTTCGGAGCCGTTGACCATTTCCTGGTTGGAGCTGCGGCCATACAGGCCGTTGCTCTTCAAGCCGGGGGGCGATTCGAGGTCGGCCATCCAATTGCCCCCGTAGATGAAAAACGTGGCGCGCTGGTTCACGTCCCACCAGGAAAAAATCCGCGACGTGTCATCCAGCGCCGGGATATTCACCGCGCCGGTACGTTTCAACACTGGCGTAGCGATGTAGGCCGCCGGTACATGTTCACTCAGCGACGGCAAATCGTAATGGCTGGGCTTGAGCATGGCGGTGCCCACCGAGACTTCGGTGCTGAGGTTTTCCCGCTCATGCAGGCGATAACTTGGGCTGCCGGCGGTGTTGAACGTCAGGCTCGGGTGCCACAGGTCGGGGTAGCGCAAGCGGAGGAAATCCACCCGAGCGTTATAGATTGCCATGACCCGGGCCAGCAGGGTTTCCGGGCTCGCCAGCAGCTCCGGCACACCCATCCCGACGAAGGGGTCGTAGCCCATGAATCCGGCGAACTCCAGCTGCGCCGGGTGAGCGCGGATCAGCTTGAGCATCGCCTCCAGCGCCCCGTCATCGGTCACTCCGCCGCGATGCAGCCCCACATCCAGTTCGATATTGATCCGCATGCGCGTGCCGAGCCCCTGGGCCAGGGCCCGGTACTGCTCGAGACGTTCGGGCGTGTCCAGCAGCCATTGCAACTGGCGCGACGGATCGAACGCGCCTTTGTGAAGTCGATAGAACAGCTCGGCGGAACGCACCGGCAGGGGCTTGCCCAAGAGAATATCGGCCTCGGGAAACTGCCGCGCATCGTGATTGAGGAATGGCTGGTGGAATGACATCAATCGTCGGGTCTCGGCCCGCCGACCGATGTAATCGAGTAACCCGGGTGCCGGCAGGGATTTTTCCACCAGCCGCAATTGCTTGCCGGTGCGTCGGACCGAAGCCTTGACCACGTCGATGTTGTGATCGAGTCGATCCAGGTCGATCAGCATGACCGGTCGCATGGGGCCATGGGCCTTGAGTTCACGGTTCAGTTGGTGGAAATAATCGCTGTAGCCGCTGCCTTGATCCGTCGGCCGTAGCCAAGCCCCGGCACCCACCAGCAAGGCCCCGGTGCCCAGCGTCCCCATGAGGAAACGACGACGATTGAAGCCCATCAGCTCACCCCCAGAATCGATGAAAGGTGTCCGTTGAGAAATTTCCCGTCAGGGTCCAGGGCCTGGCGCACCTGAGCGAATTCGTTCCAGCGCGGATACAGCGCCCGAAGCGCCTTGGCGTTGAGCGAATGCAATTTGCCCCAGTGCGGACGGCCCTGGTATTTCCAGAAGATCGGTTCGATGGCCGCGAAGAAGTTGTGGTGATCCATCTGGTAATGCTGGTGCACCGAGATCGAACAACTGTCGCGGCCCTCGAACATGCTCAAGGCAATGTCGTCGGCCCGCACGTAACGGTATTCGATGGGAAACCAGGTGCGCAGGTCCTTGTCACGGATCAGCGCAAGGATCTCTCGCAGGCACGCCGGGCCGTGTTGGGCCGGCACCGAATACTCCATCTCGTTGAAACGCACGGTGCGGGCGTTGGCATAGATGTCATGGGAATCGCCGACCCGGTCGTCAAAATCCGCCACCAGCCGAAGGCTGTTGAGCAGGGCCCGTCGTGTGGCCGGAAAGTCGCTGCCATACTTGTCGAGCTTTTCGATCAGGGTGACGAATTCGTTGCCGCCCTCTTCTTCGGGGCTGATGGGGGGCGTGGCCGGGTCCTCGGTTTCGTTCAGGGCTATCGACAGTGCGTAGTCGGAATGGGTCACCACCTGCATTTCCCAGTGTTGGTTGTCCCTGGTGTTGGTTTCCACGTCCTCCAGCAACTCTTCGGTTTTCGCCACCCATTGGCGCTCGCGCAACCGATACGCGGCACGGTTCTGCAGGCGTACGCGGGTCACCAGCCCCAACGCGCCAAGCGATACCCGGGCCGCCTTGAAGACGTCCGGATGGCGATTGGCATCGCAATCGAGCACATCGCCACGGGCGGTCACCATCTGCAAGCCAACGACCTGAGACGCATACGAGCCAAAGGCCTTGCCGGTGCCATGGGTCGAGGTGGCAATCGCGCCCGCCAGGGTCTGGTAATCCACGTCCGCCATGTTCGGCAGTGCCTGGCCGATGGCCTTGAGTGCCGGCCCCATGCGCGACATTGGCGTACCACCGCCGAACTCGGCTTGCAGGCTCGCCGCGTCGTGATCCAGCAGACCGCTGAAATAACTCAACGACAGCAGCGTCCCATCGGTGGGCACCAGCGCGCTGAAGGAATGGCCGGAGCCCACCGGACGAATCCGTCCTTCGGCACGGCTCACCACTTGCACCAGCTCATCGAGATCCTTGGGCGCCAGGCGCGCTGCCGGAAGGCAACTTTGCCCGCCAGACCAGTTGCGCCAGGGAATCAGGCGCGGGGCGCGCATCAGGTCGGCCAGCGCGCCCTGGCTGCCCAGAGCCGTGAAGGCGGCGACAACACCCGCCTGCTTCAACAAGCAGCGCCGTGAATAACTCATCGTCATGCCTGGGTACCCATCTTCTTGTTATTGGAATTGTTGGCCGGACATAAAGGCGATCAATGCCATGAACTGCTCTTCGGAACAGTGCATGCACAACCCCATCGGCGGCATGCCGTTGTAGCCGTTGATCGCGTGGTCCAGCAGGGTGTCGGCGCCCTGGGCCACTCTGGGCGCCCAGGCATTTGTGTCACCCGTCAGGGGCGCTCCGGCGCCAGGGTTGGCATGGCAGAGCTTGCAACTGCTGTCGTAGATCTGGGCAAGCGCCGCGTCGGCGGGCATGGCCGTGAATACAGTAGATGCGGGAGGCCTGGCTTCTTCGCCGCAACCTGCGAGCAGCACAAAAGTAAGGACCTGCAACAACGTCCAAGGGATTTTCGCCGACATGGGAGCTCTCTTATTGTGGTCTGGCGGTTACCACACTAAGACATGCAGAGCCATCGGCTGAGGTCATTGCCGGCCAATAAAGGGGACTTGAACGGCCAGCGCAGACGAGCCTTGCTCCCCACAGGACAGCCCTCCTTTGGGGATCGCCCGCTCAGGGAAGCAATACCCCCTGCTCGCGCTCGCACAACTGCACCACGTAATCCCACAGCACGCGCAGGCGCACGGACCTGTGCAATTCGCGACGGGTACTGATCCAGTAGCTGCGCCGGATGGTTTCGTCGGGCAGGAGGGGCACCAGCGCCGGGTCGCTGCTGGCCATGAAGCAAGGCAACACGGCGATGCCCAGCCCCGAGCGCGCAGCCTGTTGCTGGGCGATGACGCTGGTGCTGTGGAACACCACCCGTGGGTTACGGCAGAAACTGTTGAGGAACATCAGTTCCTGGCTGAACAGCAAGTCGTCGACATACCCGATCCAGGCATGACGGGCCAGGTCGTCGCGACTGCGCAACGGCGGCGAGCGATCCAGGTAGGCTTGGCTGGCGTACAGCGCCAGGCTGTAGTCAGTGAGTTTACGAGTCACCAAAAGGTCGGCCGCCGGCCGTTCGAGATGAATGCTGATTTCCGCTTCGCGGTTGAGGATGCTGACGAACCGAGGCACCGCCACCAGCTCCACTTCCAGGCCCGGATAGCGCTGGAACAGGCTGTCCATGCGACTGGCGAGGAACATGATGCCCAGCCCTTCGGTCACGCCCAGGCGGATCTTGCCCAAGGGTGCACTGGACTGGGTGATGTCCTCCTGAGCCAACAGCGCCACGTTTTCCATGGCCTCGGCATGCTTGAGCAGCGTCTCGCCGGCCGGCGTCAGTTCGTAGCCTTGGGCATGCTGGACGAACAGCGCGGTGCCCAGGCTCTTTTCGATGGCCTCGATGTGCCGGGCCACCGTGGCATGGGTGGTGTTGAGGCGTCGTGCGGCGGTCAGCAAGCGGCCGCTGCGTTGCAGTTCCAGAAAATAACGCAGGTCATTCCAGTCGAACATGTCCGCTCCCTTGCACCTTGCTGTTTGTAAACGCACAGCGGGTGCGTGAAAACTAACATTTTTCAAACGAAAACTAACAACTAGGATGGGTACCACAAGAACAAGAAACGAGGTCGCGGATGCAACCTGTCATCGATGAATACGATTATGTAATCGTGGGCGCCGGCCCTGCCGGATGCCTGTTGGCCAACCGGCTTTCGGCCAATCCACAATACCGGGTACTGTTGCTCGAAGCCGGGGCGCGCGACAACTATCCCTGGATCCACATCCCCGTGGGTTATCTATTCTGCATCGGCAACCCGCGTACCGACTGGTGCTTCAAGACCGAAGCCCAACCTGGCCTGCAAGGACGTGCCCTGAGTTATCCGCGTGGCAAGGTACTGGGCGGCTGCTCCTCCATCAACGGCATGATCTACATGCGCGGCCAAGCGGCGGATTACGATGGTTGGGCCGCCGAGGGCAATCCCGGCTGGGCCTGGAAGGACGTACTGCCACTCTTCAAGCAAAGCGAAAACCACTTCGCCGGAGCCTCCGAACTGCACGGGGCCGCCGGCGAATGGCGGGTAGAACGCCAGCGCTTGTCATGGCCGATCCTCGATGCCTTCCGTACCGCCGCCGAACAGAGCGGCATTCCCAACGTCGACGACTTCAATGGCGGCGACAATGAAGGCTGCGGTTATTTCCAGGTCAACCAGAAAGCCGGGGTGCGCTGGAACGCCGCCAAGGCCTTCCTCAAACCGGTACGCCAGCGCGCCAACCTCAGGGTACTCACCGAGGTTGAGGTCGACCGCGTACTGCTGCGCGACGGTCGGGCCGAAGCCGTCAGCGCACGCTGTCAAGGCAAGGCGATTAACTTCAAGGCGCGCAAGGAAATCGTGCTGTGTGCCGGGGCCATTGGCTCGCCAGGCATCCTGCAACGCTCCGGGATCGGTCCGCGCCATCTGCTGCAACGGCTGGGTATCGGTGTGGCCCAGGAGTTGCCCGGCGTAGGCGGCAATCTGCAAGACCACTTGCAACTGCGCTTGATCTACCAATTGGAAAACGCCCGCACCTTGAACCAGATCGCCGGTAGTTTATGGGGCAAGATGGGCATGGGCCTGCGCTACCTATATGACCGCAGCGGCCCGCTGTCCATGGCTCCCAGCCAGCTCGGCGCCTTCGCCCGTTCGGGGCCGGAACAGACCTCGGCCAACCTTGAATACCACATTCAGCCATTGTCCCTGGAACGCTTCGGGGAACCGCTGCACACCTTCCCGGCCTTCACGGCCTCGGTCTGCGACCTGCGTCCGCAAAGCCGTGGCCGGGTGGACATCCGCTCGGCGGCCCCGAACGAGGCGCCGCTGATCCAGCCCAATTACCTGAGCCATCCCGAGGACCTGCGAGTCGCCGCCGACGCCATTCGCCTGACTCGCCGTATCGTCGCCGCCCCGGCCTTGCGCGTCTTCAAGCCGAAGGAATACCTGCCGGGCCCGAGCCTGCAGACGGAAGAAGAACTGCACCAGGCCGCTGCCCGGATTGGCACGACGATTTTTCACCCGGTGGGCACCTGCCGCATGGGCCAGGATCGCGAAGCGGTGGTGGATGCGCAGTTGCGCGTGCATGGCATCAAAGGCCTGCGCATCGCCGACGCCTCGATCATGCCGCGCATCACCTCGGGCAACACCTGCTCACCGACGCTGATGATTGCCGAGAAGGCGGCGCAGATGATGCTGGAGCAGCAAACCCGGAACACTACAGTGCAAAAGGAAACCGCTACGGTCTGAGGGAATAATGAAAATCCGGTGTGGGAGCGGGCTTGCTCGCGAAAGCGGTGTGTCAGCCAACATCGCCGCTGACTGATAGACCGCCTTCGCGAGCAAACCCGCTCCCACATGGGACGTGCGCCGATTTCAAGGAATGCAGCAAGCAACAACGCCAATACCGGCGTCGACAGTGGAACAACAAAAACAATCACTGTGAGGGATACCGCTATGTCCGAACATGTTCAGCCCCTGGAAGCTACGCGCAGCATGGGCACCAGCCAGGAAACCCAGAAAGTCATCTTCGCCTCGTCCCTGGGGACGGTGTTCGAGTGGTACGACTTTTTCCTCTATGGCGCCCTGGCCGCGGTGATCAGCAAGCAGTTCTTCGCCGGCGTCAACGACACCACGGCGTTCATCTTCGCCCTGATGGCCTTCGCCGCCGGCTTCATCGTGAGGCCGTTCGGCGCCCTGGTGTTCGGGCGGCTGGGGGACATGATCGGGCGCAAATACACCTTTCTGGCCACGATCGTTCTCATGGGCCTGGCGACCTTCTGCGTCGGCCTGCTGCCCAACTACGCCAGCATCGGCATCGCCGCGCCGATCATCCTCGTCGTGCTGCGCATGCTCCAGGGCCTGGCCCTGGGTGGAGAATATGGCGGTGCGGCCACTTACGTCGCCGAGCACGCGCCGATAGGCAAACGCGGTTTCCACACCAGCTGGATCCAGTCCACCGCCACCCTTGGGTTGTTGCTCTCGTTGCTGGTCGTGCTGGGCTGCCGTTATTTCACCGGCGATCAGTTCGAAGTCTGGGGCTGGCGCATCCCGTTCCTGCTGTCGATCCTGCTGCTGGGCATTTCCACCTGGATCCGCCTGAGCCTGCATGAGTCGCCAGCGTTCCTGAAAATGAAAGAAGAAGGCAAATGCTGCAAGGCGCCGATTCGCGAATCCTTCGGCAAGTGGGAAAACCTCAAAGTGGTGCTGATCGCCCTGTTCAGCATCAATGCCGGCCAAGCCGTGACCTTCTATGCCGCACAGTTTTACGTGCTGTTCTTCCTCACTCAGTTCCTGAAGATGGACCCGGCCCTGGCGAACAGCCTGCTGATCGTCAGCGTGATCATCGGCGCGCCCTTCTTCATTTTCTTTGGCTGGCTATCGGACAAGGTCGGACGCAAACCGGTACTGATGGTGGGTCTGCTGCTGGCGACGGCGTTGTACTTCCCGATCTTCAAGACCCTGGCCCATTACGCCAACCCGGCCATCGACCAGGCCAGCCGCCAGGCACCGATCACCGTGGTCGCCGACCCGGCGACCTGTACGTTCCAATTCGATCCCGTGGGCAAGGCGCGCTTCGACAGCCCCTGCGACAAGGTCAAGACCTTCCTGGTCAAGCAAGGCCTGCCCTACAGCAGCGTCGCGGCCCCGGCCGGCAGCACGGTGCAAGTCAGCGTGGGCGACGTGAAGCTGGAAGGCTTCGACGAAGCCGCCCTGCGCGGCGCGGTGACCCTGGCAGGCTACCCGCAAAAAGCCGATGCCCAGCAGATCAACCGCACGATGATCGTCGTGCTGATCGTGGCGCTGATCATCATTTCGGCGATGTGCTACGGCCCACTGGCGGCGCTGATGGTCGAACTGTTCCCCACCCGCATCCGCTATACCTCCATGTCGTTGCCCTACCACATCGGCAATGGCTGGTTCGGCGGTTTCCTGCCCACCGTGTCATTCGCCCTGGTGGTCTACACCGGGGATATCTTCTATGGGTTGTGGTACCCCGTGGTCATCACCGCGGTGAGCCTGATCGTGGGCATGCTCTGCCTGCGGGAAACCCGTAACGTGGACTTGGACAAAAACTGAGGGAACGGCGGCGGTCCGGCACATCTGTGGGAGCCAACCTGACTTCCACAGAGGCTCCTCATTCTCCATCAATGGATCTGGTGATTCTTCACCGTGCTTTCTACCAGATCCAGCATCTGTCCCAACGCCCATGGCTTGGCAATGAACGAAGCGTGGTGCTTGATACCGGCGCTTTCCGGCGTTTCGTAGCCCGACATGATCAACAGCGGGATCTGCGGCCAACGGTCCCCGGTGAGGTTGGCCAGGTCCGCGCCGTCGATCTTGCCGGGCATGGTGATATCGGTGAGCAGCAAGTCCACGTAATCGGCGCTCTGCTCAAGGAATGTCAACGCTGAGTCAGCACTTTCCCGGGGTTCCACGACAAAACCCTCGTCCTCCAGTATCTCGCACAAGAACTCCAGGATGGTCGGGTCATCTTCAACGACAAGAATCAAACGAGTGGTCGCCTGCCCATTGCCGTTTGGCATCGAATTCATGTGATTGACTCTCCTTGCCCTCGGAAATTTTCACGGTTTTTACCGCTCTGCCATTTATGAGTTGCACCTTTTCCATTAATTCATTCTGCTTGCCGCTACACCCGCCGAACGTCATGCCAAACGCTCTGCTGCAACGCAGCGCAACGTTTGATCTGTATATGCATACAGATAAAACTTGCCCTCGGGCCGATCCCTGACCATGCTACGGCCTCAGTAAACCGTTAGGAAAACAGGCGTCATGCAGCTCTACCTCTGTGAAAAACCGTCCCAGGCCAAGGACATCGCCGCCGTACTCGGTGCAAGGCGGCGGGGTGACGGTTGCTGGGTAGGAGCAGGCGTCACGGTCACCTGGTGCATCGGCCACCTGCTGGAAACCGCCCCGCCCGACGCCTACGATGCGCGGTACAAGCGCTGGGTGCTGGCCGACCTGCCAATCGTGCCGACGCAATGGAAAATGACCGTCAAGCCGAAGACCGCCAGCCAGTACAAGGCGGTCAAGCGCCTGCTCGGAGAAGCCAGGGAACTGGTGATCGCCACCGATGCCGACCGGGAGGGCGAGATGATCGCTCGGGAGCTGGTGGAACATTGCCGTTATCGCGGGCCAATCAAGCGTCTGTGGCTATCGGCCCTGGATGAAGCCTCGATCCGCAAGGCCCTGGCCGCCCTCAAACCGGGTGCCGAAACGTTCAACCTGTACCATTCGGCCCTGGGTCGCTCCCGGGCCGACTGGCTGATTGGCATGAACCTGAGTCGCCTGTTCACCTTGCTGGGACGGCAATCCGGCTACCAGGGCGTGTTGCCGGTAGGCCGTGTGCAGACACCGACCCTGCGGCTGGTGGTGGACCGCGACCGCAGCATCGCCGATTTCGTGCCGGTCGCCTATTGGGCCATCGACGTCCAGCTGCGCCATGCCGGCACCGGGTTCACCGCTCAGTGGCGGGCCGATCCGCAAGCCTGTGACGACCAGGAACGATGCCTGAACCAGGCCCTGGCCCGCGAAGCCGCCCAGGCCATGAGCACCGCCGGGACCGCGCTGGTCACCCAGGTACGGACCGAGCGCCTGCGAGAAGCGGCGCCGTTGCCCTTCGACCTGGGCACCCTGCAGGAAATCTGCTCGAAGAAGCTAGGCCTCGGAGCCCAGGAAACCCTGGACATCGCCCAGTCGCTCTACGAAACCCACAAGCTCATTACCTACCCGCGCAGCGATTGTGGCTACCTGCCGTTGAGCCAGCACAGCGAAGCGCCGGCAATTCTTGCCGCCCTCGCCCAGGCCGACCCGAGCCTCGTGCCGCTGGGCGAGCATCTGCAGCCGCAACGCAAATCCCGGGCGTGGAACGACGCCAAGGTCAGCGCCCACCACGGCATTATTCCTACCATTGCCGCAAAGAACCTCGACAAGCTCGCCGGCAAGCAACGAGCCGTTTATACCCTCATACGTGCGCGCTATCTGGCGCAGTTCCTGCCGCTCCATGAATACGACCGCACCCAGGCCGAGTTCACGTGCGGCGGTCAGGTGCTGCGTGCTGTGGGCAAGCAGATCGTCGAGGCCGGCTGGAAACGCGCCCTGCCCGAAGCCCTGGCTCCCGCACGAGGTCGGGAAGCCCCGGCACCGCAAACCTTGCCGGCATTGATCGAAGGCCATGACTGTGCCGTGGATGAAGTGACGCTCAAGGACCTGTGGACCCAGCCGCCCAAGCCATTCACCGAGGGCGACCTGATCAAGGCCATGAAGAACGTCGCCAGGCTGGTGGAGGATCCGCTGCTCAAGCAGAAGCTCAAGGACACCACCGGCATCGGCACCGAAGCGACGCGAGCCTCGATCATCCAGGGCCTGCTCGATCGCGGTTACCTGATCAAGCATGGCAAGGCATTGTCGGCCACCCCCGCGGCTTTCAGCCTGATCGACGCAGTGCCCCGCGCCATTGCCGACCCGGGCACCACCGCCATCTGGGAACAGGCGCTGGACATGGTGCAAAGCGGGGAAATGAGCCTGGAAGAATTCGTCACACGCCAGGCCGCCTGGATGAGCAAGCACATCGCCCGCTGTCAGGGCATGAGTCTGACCATCAGCGGTCCGGCCAGTCCCGCCGGTCGCAGCGCCACGCCCTGGAAGAACAAACGCAAACCGGCCAAGCGCAAGGCTGCCGGCACACCGCGCAAAGCGACCAAAGCCAAGGCAACCTGAACACACCGGCCATCGCACCCAGGCTAGCCTTTTCATACCCAAATCATCTTGTCCGACAATATGTAGTGAACAAAAATAATCACTACAAAACCGTTGACGACACAGATTTGCCCTTGCATGATGCAGACGTCTCCCCGATCGGGAGTACAGGTAACCGTTTGAGCAAGCTCGTCTGACCGCCGAGCTGTTTTTTGGATAAGGGACTGCCCACAAGGCAGATTGAAGGTGCTGACCTGGCATGACCGTCCGGAAACAAGGACGAGAAACGCTGGCGAAGATCCTCATGACGCGCGGGTCGACCCTCGAAAGTTGACGATGCCTGAATGGTTCTTCGCTGTTTCTCTTCGTTGTAGCGCATTTGCGTAGCAGCCCTTCGATAGCACTACACAGCCGTTTGACGACACCGCCGAAGCTCGACGGATGAATGCTGACGGCCTGGTTTCGGTACCCGACTTACCGAATGGCGAAGTTTTTTGCGAACCACCAGACAGATCAACCGAATGGTCAAGGGGCTTACACATGAATCTGAACAATCAACCATCTATTGATGAACTGGCTCGCATGTTCGCTGCACACAAGGACACCCTCGACAGCCATATCCTGTGGATCAGCAAGACTGGTCAGGTACATATGGATTGCCTGTCGCCGTACACCCAGGAAGACGAGTTCGAAAGGAACACGCAAGACCTGTGTGCCCGGCTGAAGATGTATCGCCGCGGGCAGGGCTACGTCGGCAAGAAGGCCGCCGCCGACAAAGACTACATCGGTCGCGTACTGCAGACGCTGACCCAGGCCTGGCAAACGGTGCAAAACACCTCGCAGGTGCAGGTCATCGACCGCCTCTACTGATTGATCCTGAATGAAAAGGGCCCGATTCCTCACCAGGAACGGGCCCTTTTTCGTCTTCCTTCATGGGACATGATCATCGCGCTGGCGCATTTCCGACAAAGCTAGAACACCGACCAGCCGATCCGCTGGCTCATCAGTTCCAGCGCTGCCATGCCGGCCAGTGAGTTGCCTGCGCCATTGAGTTCCGGCGACCAGACACATACCGTGAAACGCCCCGGCACCACGGCCACGATCCCGCCACCTACCCCGCTTTTGCCAGGCAGACCGACGCGATAAGCGAAATTGCCGGCCTCGTCATACAGCCCGCTGGTGGCCATGATGGAGTTGACCTGCTGGGTCTGGCGGGCGCTCAGGATCTGTTCGCCGCTGTGCTTGCAGAAACCGTCATTGGCCAGGAAACAGAACGCCCGGGCCAGGTCGATGCAGTTCATACGCAACGCACAGTGACTGAAATAGCTGCGCAGCACCGCCTCCACGTCGTTATGGAAGTTGCCGAACGATTGCATCAGGTAAGCCATCGCCGCGTTACGGGCGCGATGCTGATACTCCGACTCGGCGACCTTGCCGTCCACCATCACTTGGGGATTACCCGACAAGCGCCGCACGAAATCGCGCATCGACAACGCCGGAGCGGCAAAACGCGACTGGTTGATGTCACAGATCACCAAGGCACCGGCATTGATGAACGGATTGCGCGGGCGGCCGCGTTCGAACTCCAGCTGTACCAGGGAGTTGAAGGGCTGGCCGGACGGCTCATGGCCCAGGCGTTCCCAGATCGCTTCGCCGGAGTGTTGGATGGCCTGCACCAGGCTGAAAACCTTGGAAATACTCTGCACGGAAAATGGCGTTTCGGCGTCGCCGGCGTAATACATCTCGCCGTCGTTGCCATACACGGCAATGCCCAACTGATTGGCGGGCACGGTGCCCAGGGCCGGAATGTAGTCGGCCACCTTGCCCTGACCGATCAGGGGGCGGACCGCATCGAGGATCTCGTTCAACAGTGCTTGCATGGGTGCGGGGGTCCAGTCATTGCCCGTTCGTATGCGGGGATACAGACCCTAGACGTCGACAAGCGGGAACAGAGCACACTCATGCCCGCATCAGTCGTCTAATCGGGCGGTCTATAGTGAAAGATCAACCGGCAGGAGCACACGATGCGTCAGATCATGCAAAAGGAACCCTGGTGGGCGTCGCCACCCCAGCCGGGACAGGACGAGAGCGAACTGGAATGGGGCTGGCTGGTGATATACAGCGAAGGCGAACCGCGCTTCGAATTCATCAAGGAACGGCCCTCGGACGAACAGATCCGTCAACGCAAGGGTTGCCGCATCACCCTTGGGACGGAATGAGCCCGTCATCTACGGCTTGAGCTGCGGCAACTCTACGGGCCGGTTTGTCAGTTCCATTTCCACCAGGCTGTCTCTGATTTCTTCGTCCAGGTAATAGACCGGCGCCAGCACGCCGCTGAGGGGGTGCTTGAGCGACTTGAACCACGCCTCGTCGAAAGCGGCGCTCAGGCTTTTGCGGATCTGCGCTTCCATTTCCGGCCGCTCGCCCTCGTGAATGATTGCGCGGATGCCCGCCACTCCCACGGAAATCAAAGCCCCCGCCGCCTTCCCTGCCACGGCCGCGGCCGCGCCGGTCGCTCCCCGCGTGGCGAACTGCCCTTCGATCTTTTCACTGGTGCGTTGCGCCACCGTGGCGATCACCGCGTCCGATGGGCCCGAACCCGTGGCGGCGGCTTTATTGACGTGATCGATCAAGGCAGCGTAGGCCGGCAAGGTATTCAGCGGGTCGGTGTGGACCAACTCGTACAGCGAAGCATTGCGCGCCGCCGGCGGTCCCAGGTTGATCGCCGGAATGCCGTGCAGACGACGGTTCATCAGCTCCAGCGGGATACGATGACGCTGGGCGATTACAGGGACCTGCTGATTGAGCAGGCTCGCGTAATAACTCGTTGCGTTGGCCCGGATCGCTTCGGGAGCGATTTCCACGGCGACAGGTTCCAGCACTTGCTCGCGATATTGCTCCTGCAAGTAGGCCGCCAGGCGCCTGGACGGGGAATCCGCCTCCCCTTCGGCACTGGCGGCATACCAACTGACTTTCACCGCCAGCCATTCCTGAGTCCAATAACTGCTGAACCAGGGGATGAACTCCGCCTCGGTCCGTTCGTAGACCAGCACCCGCCAATGTTCCATCGACCCACGAGCGTAGCGTTCGGCCTGCTCGATGGCACTCCTGGACGCCGCGACTATCTCCCGGTCAGCCTGGCGCCAGGTGTCCTGGGCAATCGCCACGGTGTCCGGCTGTTGACCGCGCTGCGGCATGGCGCACCCCGCCAGGACGATCAGGACCGCCAGCATCAGCGAACGCAGCACGATTGCGCCCCCCGGGCTCATGTCATGGTAATGAGTATAGGCCGCCGAGGGCGTGGCACCGCATCATGAAGGCCAGGCGCCATGGGCCTGTCGTCACGGCCTTGATACACCGTGCCTGGTTTGCGATTACCCTTGCCAGACCGCCACGATCCGTCAGAGCTCAATGACATCGCCTTTCAAACGACTTCGCCAATGGGCCAGGGCCCTGAAGCACCAGACCATGACGCTATGGTTCTGCTATCGTCACCGGCTGACGCCATGGCTGCCCAAAATGATCGCAGTCGTCGTGGTGGCCTACGCCATGAGCCCGATCGATCTGATACCGGACTTCATTCCGGTACTGGGTTATCTGGATGACATGATCCTGCTGCCGCTGGGTATCTGGCTGGCTCTGCGCCTGATGCCATCTGCGGTGCTGGCCGAATGTGAAGACAAGGCCCGGCAATGGCAGGAGAACCAGGGCCAGCGCCCGGTCAACAAGGTGGCCGCCGTGGTGATCGTATTGCTCTGGCTAGCCGTGCTGGTGGGGGTGTGGTTCCTGTTCCGAGACTCGTTCAGAGACGCGTGAAGTGTTCGAACTGCCAATCCTCGACCGCCCCCTCCCCTGACGCCTCGTGATGGTTGCCGCTGGGCGTCCAGTCGGTGCGCTGGCCGACCAGGGTGCCCAGGTAGGGCCTGGCCACTTCCAGCACACGCTCATAATCCATCTGTTCCGGCTCGACAATGCCACGCGCCGGATGCTCAACGGCCCAGACCACCCCCGCCAGCACCCCGGCGGCCACTTGCAGGCTGGTGGCATTGTTGAAGGGCACCAGCGCTCGGGCTTCATCGACGCTCAATATCGAGCCGAACCAGTAGGCATTCAGCGCATGCCCCATCAGCAGAACGCCCAATGCATCGCCCCCACCACTTTCGATCTCGCTGTTGAGGATGCGCTCCTGGCGCTGGGTCTGCCATCCGCGCCCGATCAACTCATGGATGGATAACAGCGCGTCGTTGCACGGGTGATAGGCGTAATGCACGGTGGGCCGATAGACCAGGCTCTGACCCTTTTTCACCGTCAGCAGGTCGGCGGTGGACGCAATTTCGTGGTGGGTGATCATCAGCCCCAGGCAGGGGCCGCCCAAAGGGGTCCAGGTCTTGACCCGCACGCTGGCGCTCGGGCGTTCGAGGTAGATGGCGTTGCGCGCACCAAAGCGATGACGCCTGGCGGATGCTGGCCAAGTTCGCTCGTGACTGCCCCAGCCCAGCTCCGCCGGTTGGCTGCCCTCGCTGATGAACCCCTCCACCGACCATGTATTGACGAACTCATCGTCCTGCTTGATCCGGTGAGAAACCTGGGTGTCGCGCTCGGCGAAATGAATGACCTTGATCCCCGTTTCCATGCACAGCCTGGCCCAGTCCACACCGTCGCGATTCTGCGGTAGCGGGTGGTTCAATTGCAGCGCCAGGTCCACCAGCCCGGCCTTGAGCAGATGCGTGATCAGGCCGGGGTTGGCACCGTGCGCCACCACGGCCGTCGGGCCTTTGCCCAGCTTCTTGCGCAACGCCAGTACATCGTGACGCAACGCGTAGTTGGTGCGACGCGAAAGCTCCAGGCGGGGATCGTCATAGCCGCCCGCCCAGGGTTCGACACAGGTGTCGAGATACAACGCGCCTCTGTCGAAGGCATACGTGATGAGTGCCAGTGAACTGACTTCCACGGAAAGATTGACGATGAAATCATCCTGCCGGACGACACGGTCCAGGACCTGGACAAAAGAGTGTTCAGTCAACGCCTGGCGGACAAAGCGGATCCCCCGCTCCTTGAACCAGATGTTGTGGTCGATTATTGGCGCGATGACGGTGATGCGCTTGACCGGGATGTGTTCCTGGCTCAACAGCAACGGCAGGATGGCTCGGGCAATGGTGCCAAAACCGATGAAAATCAGATGTCCGCTGAACGAAACCTGATGCTCCATGCGCTGTTCCCCGAAGCTGCGGTCATTGAAGCCATGAAATACCGGTCATGGCGCCTTGGCTACTGTCAGTCTCGACAGTCGATGGCGCAGGCTCGCGCAGCACCTGCGCCGATCCGGTGCCCTGGTCTATGAAGTTCCCAGCCCATCGGACAGGTCCGTAGCGGAGGATGCCTGGGTGCGAGCGGGTGGCTCCTGGCGATGCTCGGTGGTCTTGCTCACCGTATCGCGCACCGTTTCATAGCCCTCACGCGCTGTCCGCCTGGCCTTGTCAGCGAGGTCGGCGCTGGTCCTGCCCATCACCCGTTGCTCCGTAGCGGTGGAGGGCAATGCCGCGCCGAGCATGGCGCCCAAGGCGATGCCCGCCGCAGCCATCATCAGCGGTTGCTCCTTGAGCAGGCGACTGAACTGATCGCCCAGGTCCTGTGAGCCCTGGCTCAGGCGCTCACGGGTTTCCCGCGCACTGTGACGGGCATGGCGGGCATTGGCGCCGAGGCCGTCGGCCAAATGCGCTGCCTTGTCCTTGAGATGATGGAAACCATCGCGCAGTGAGTCGCTGGTGCTGTGCAGATGCTCCCTGGCGCTGCCAAGGCCATCGGCAAGCCCTTCGGCCCATCCGGAAGAATCCTGGTCCGGCCCGACACGGTAACCGACGCGTGGCGGATGGTTCTGGCCGAGCATCAGCCAGCACAGTCCCACCGTGGTCAGTACGGTGGGCACCGGGTTGTTGCGCACGGTGGCGCCCAGGTTGCCAAAGAACTCCGAGCCGTTGCCCTTTACCAAAGTCAATGCCTGGTCAAGCATTTGACCCGGCGTGAACTTACTGCCCAAGGCATCGACAATATGGCTGATATGAGCCCTCTGCTCGTCGATTTCCCGTTCGATGGTTTCCGGGCTCTTCTGCGATTCGGTTTTGAATTCATCCTTCATGAGGCTTTCCTCCGCAAGGCGTCCTGATCTTTGTTCAGCGCATCGAGCGTGCGGTCAGGCTTGAAGTGGGATGGCTCGAACTGCTTTTTGCCCGACTGCACCATGGCAAAACCGATGACCATGACCACCACACCCACGATCAGCGCCGCCAACCATGGCTGCATGATCGTGCTCAGGCCGTAGACCACTGCCATCAGCAGAATGATGAAACCGGCCAGCAGCACGATTGCACCGCCCGCCACGGCGGCAATACCGGCCTTGAGGGTGGTGAGGCTGGCCTGGAATTCGGCCTTGGCCAACGCCAGTTCCTTGGTGAACAGCGAGGGGACTTCATGGGTCAGTTGCTTGAGCAACCCCACCACGGAGGCATCGTTATCGGTGACAGAAGCGCCCGTCGAACGCTGGATATCTGGGTCAGGTCGATTCATTGCAATTCTCCTCTGCTGTTGGCCGAGCCCGGCAGCAAGCCGGCGGGGGCATCACCGGGATGATCCTGGACACTGGGGGACGTGGGGGTGATGCCGGTGGCCAGGCCAGTGGCGGTGCCGGCGCCAGGACCGATGGGGTCGGGGATCGGATCGAAGGGCTCGCGTCCGGCAAAACCACCCTGCGGCGGGTTGGAATGACCGGCGGCCGGATCCTCGACCTCCGCGCTCACCGGCGAATTACCCGCCTTGAGAAACCGCGACAGCCCGAAGCCCACGGCGATGCTGCCGGCCAGGAACAGACCCGGGTTTTCCTTCGCCAGCCGGGAGCCGTCATGCAGCAGTTGCTCGGCGCTCATGTTGCGCAGTTTCCCGGCCAACCCGGTCATCGAATCCGCCATGTCCGCCAGGTAGTGGGACAAGCCGAGGGTGTCATTGGCTTCGAGTTCCGACATGGCCGACTTGGCACCGCGCGCCAGGGCGTCGATCTGGTCCGCCGCCGTATCGCGGTAACGACCGAACTGCGCGTCGGCCTGTTCGCGGGCGCTGCCGAGGGTCTCGTTCACGTCCTCCTTGATGTGGTTCAGGTGATCTTCAGGCCGGGGCTGGCCCGAATTACCGCGTTGTCGCTCGGAGTTGTTGTCCGGGATAGTCATGTCTGTCTACGCCTGCTCGATGAAAACTCATTAACGGGCAACCACCAAAGCGATGCCCGACTATGTGCCTCTCAGAACAAGTGACGGAGTGCGGCGAAGGGTAGTTCCAACGAGTTTCGACATTGGACGCTGTGCGGTATTCATCGCCGCTTGATCACGTGCAGGCGAAAAAAAATCGGGCCAGTGCCCGATTTTTTTTGGCGGCAATCGCCTTCAACCCAGCGCCGTATCGAGAAACATCATCACCGCGAACCCCATCATCAACCCCAGGGTTGCGGGCGTTTCGTGACCATTGCGGTGTGTCTCGGGAATCACCTCGTGGGACACTACGAAAATCATCGCCCCGGCCGCCAGGCCCAGACTGATGGGATAAGCCACGGCCACACCCGAGGACATGCCCAGGCCAATCACCGCGCCCAGCGGTTCCATCAGCCCGGAACCCACCGCGATCAGTGCAGCGCGCAAAGTGCTGATACCGGTGACCCGCAGCGCCATGGCAATGGCAAGTCCCTCGGGGATGTCCTGGATGGCAATCGCCGTGGTCAGCGGCAGACCGACCTTGAAGTCGCCGTCGGCGAAGCTCACGCCAATGGCCATGCCTTCCGGCAGGTTATGCAGGGTGATCGCCAGCACGAACAACCAGACCCGGTTGATGCGCTCGGATTGTGGGCCTCGCCGGCCACTCAACTCATGTTCGTGTGGGACGAAACGGTCGAGGCCGATCATCAGCGCAACGCCGAGCCCCAGGCCGAGCACGACGACAAACGCGGCGAGCAACTGATTGCCGCAAATGACCTGGGCGGCTTCGATGCCAGGCAGTATCAGCGAGAACGAACTGGCCGCCAGCATCATGCCTGCGGCGAACCCCAGCATGATGTCCTGGGTTCGCGACGAGATGTCCCGCAGCACCACCGCCATCATGGCGCCAAGGGCCGTGGCGGCGAATCCGGACGTGCCGCCCAGTACCGCATAGCCCAGGTTATGGCGATCGGCCCCCACCAGCGCGTTGTAGCCGCTATAGAGCAGCAGCGCCGCGACCATGATCAACCCGAACCAGAAGCTCGCCCCCAGCAACGGATTGTTTTGCACCGGGTCCAGCCAGGTACGCCAGGGGGATCGGATCCGGGAAGTGGGCTGGTCCATCGAATATCCTTAAAAGTGTCAGGCGAGGAAGCCAGGCCCCCTCGCCGTTTTGTTTCTACAGGTCGCTTTGTTTCTATAGTTTGTCACCTTGCATCCCCGAACCCAAGTCGGCACCCGTGGTGGGGTCACTTTCAGGGTTGGACATCGTCCGCGCTTTCATGTCCATCAGCAGCGCTTCATCCTCTTCGCTCAGTTGCACGCTGGCCATGCCGTCACCGCCATCCACTGCCGGCGTCGGGTTCTCGACGAATTCCCACTCATCGCCCTGGTTCCAGGGTCCGCGCACGGTCGGTTCGCCTTGCGACATATTGAAGTACACGTTGGTGAACTCCGGCATGCCTGGCAATTTACCCTGCGGGAAATTGGGCTGGATCGAGTGCAAGGCTTTCTCGAACGACATCTGGTGCGCAATTTCGCGCGTCATCAAAAAGCCCAGCGCTTCTTTCACACCTGGATCGTCAGTGAGGTTCATCAGACGCTCATAGACAATCTTCGCACGGGCCTCGGCAGCAATATTGGAGCGCATGTCCGCAGTGGGCTCGCCAATGGTGTCGACATAGGCAGCGGTCCAGGGCACGCCGGCCGAGTTGGTCAGCGGCGCACCGGCACCGTAAAGCAGGCTCGTGACGTGGGAGTCATTGCCGGCGCCGTTGATGTCACGGTACAGCTGGCCTTCCTCGTCAACGCCTTCGGCCATTTTGCCTTTGGCGCCCTTGTTCAACATCACAATGATCGAACCGATCACTTCCAGATGGCTGAGCTCCTCGGTGGCGATATCCATCAGCAGATCCTTGCGACCTGGATCATCCTCAGCCAAGGCCTGGGTAAAGTAACGCGAGGCCGCTGCCAGCTCACCCTGCGGACCGCCGAATTGCTCCAGCAACAAATTCGCGAGTCCCGGGTTAGGCTCGGCGACACGCACGGTGTACTGCAATCGTTTGTTATGTAAAAACATGATTGAACTCCTCGATCAGGGCACGGGTCATGAGCAGGCTGCCAAATAGCAGGCCCATTAACGTCTGAAGAAATCAAATGAATAAAATTTATCTTTTATTCAATAAACGAGACGGACGGTAATTTATACGAATCGTATAAATCATCACGCAATAAAATTATTATACGGAGCGGCAATATATAACCGACCGTTGCAGGCCCCAGCTAACAGCCGGGACCCGCAAGGTTTCAGCACTTAAGATTTGCGACCGCCGCCGTGGCTGTTTTCGCCACCTTTTTTACCGGCTTCGGAGGCTTTCTCACGGTCATTGGCGAAGTTGCCGCCAGAGGCCTGACCACCTTTTCTGCCGGCTTCCGAGGCGCGCTCAGGGTCGTTGGCGAAATTGCCACCGGAGGCTTGGCCGCCTTTACGGCCGGCTTCTGCGGCGCGCTCGGGGTCGTTGGCGAAATTGCCGCCCGAGGCTTGTCCACCTTTGCGTCCAGCCTCGGCTGCGCGTCCCGGATCATTGGCAAAATTGCCTCCCGACGCCTGGCCGCCTTTTTTGCCGGCTTCCGATGCCTTCTCACGATCGTTAGCGAAATTGCCAGGGTTGTTATTGCCTGTGTTAGCCATTTCATTCACCTCGTTAGTTGCTGTTAGCGAACCAGTTGGCTCGTCTTATTCGGAAAGCTTGCGCAGACCAAGGTTTTAATTAACTGTCGCAAGCGGCGACGAACGGTCGACGCCATCGAGTTCACGTTTATTTAATAAAGCCACTGCATAAGCACACCCTATTGAACAAACGGCATTCGATAAATAGTTTTAAACTTTTCGACAATCAGACACTGTCTTGTGGGAGCGAGCTTGCTCGCTCCCACAAGAAGTTTGTCTATCAATCCGCCGAATAAAAAACAGTGCGTGTCTTTCCACGCCGTCTGCCAAAGGTCGGGCGGCGCCGGCACCCCATTGCACCGGTCTCGTCACCCTGGCCTCGCGCCGTTCCAGGAAGCCAAAACTCGCGGGCTGCCGGTGTTGTCCTGCACCACCGCACTGACCGGCTTGCGGTGTCCGGATACCCTGTCGCCGATACCCGGATAAAAATGCTCACGGAGAAATCGGATCGCTGGCCGGAAACGTTTCCTCCAGCGCATCGTCCAGTTGGTTATTGGTGATGTCCCGCTCATCGACCTTGCCGCTGCGCTCACAGTGGCAATCGGGCGATGGACAAGGCTCGCCGTTGGGGTGTTGTTCCGCACAGGCCTGACAGCAATATGCCTCACCGTCGTGATTGAACACCCGTTGTGGGTCGACCTCGCATTGACAATCGGGACAGCCGCATTTCAATTTCGATTCGCTCATGCTCCTTCTCCTGGGTACGCTTCATGGCCCCATTCAAGAACCCACCAGCAACCGGACTTCCAGGTTGGCGGCCGCAACGCCGTGCTTGACCACATACACCTCGGCGCTCCAGCCCTTGGTCAAATTGCGATAGGGCTGGCTGCCCAGGGCGTCGCCACTGTCCCATTCGAGAATGTCGCCGATATCGATGTCCTGGGCCGAACGCAGTTCAAGCACGGTGTGGCCATCCTGTTCCGTGACGTACACCCCCGCCATCGCGCTCTGTCGATTGATGGCCCGCACCTCACCGGTGGTCTGCTTCATACCTCTTCTCTTCCTGGCAAGTTCAGGGAGCGCCCGGACATGGCCGAGCGCTTTTTGTTATCTCAGCGCTTGGCTTCGGTATGCGGATTTGCCGAACGCTCGAGGAACGCTTGGGTAATTTCCGGCAGATGGTCGCGCAGCCAATCGGCCATGGCGATTTCCTGGGGCAGGATCTGTTCGCAGGCCCGCTGCGTTTCGACGTCGCCGGCCACTTTCGCCGCTTCGATCAGCACCGTGTAGGAGGCAATTTCCAGGTTCTCGAACACATAGCCACTCATGGCGCCCTTGACCACCTCATCGCTCATCGTCATGCCACCGACCGCCTGACCGAAGGCCATGAGTTTGCCGGCCATGTCCTTGAGCATCGAAGTGCTGCCGCCCAAGCGCTGGATGCATTGCTCGACCAGTTTCTGTTGCCCGAGGGTTTCCTGGAGGTGCTCTTCGATCCGGGCTTTGAGTACCGGGTAATGTTCCAGGCGCTCGGCCTGGGCCTTGAGCATCTTCTCCGCTTGCTGCTCCATGGCATGGGCGTCGTTGAGCCAGTCCAGCAGGTTCTCTTTAGGCGTTGCCATTTCCTTCTCCTTACCCGTGGTCGCACAGCATTGCAGCGCGACGGTTCTGAAGTACCGCACATAGAGGTGGATGTTCCGGGCAGGAAGAAAGTTTGAAGCAACGTTGGCCCAGGGCGACGAAAGGCGTCGTGAGCGACCACACGCCAAACCCAGTGCTAATCTCAACCGCTCCAGGACAATGGAGAACACAGATGCCCGACGATCTGCACCTCGAACCGATCGATCAGCTACAGGCTCAAATGACCGGACGCCGTTTCCTGGTGCTCACCGGAGCGGGGATCAGCACCCCCTCCGGCATCCCCGACTACAGGGACAGCGACGGTGTACGACGGGGACGGCAACCCATGATGTACCAGGAATTCCTCGCCAGGCCCGAAGCGAGACGGCGCTACTGGGCCCGGGCGATGCTCGGCTGGCCGCGCCTGCAACAGGCCCGGCCGAACGCGGCTCATGAGGCGTTGGCAGTGTTGCAGGCACAGCAACGCATCACCCACCTGCTCACTCAGAATGTCGACACCCTGCATGACCGGGCCGGCAGCCGGGACGTGATCGAACTCCATGGCAGCCTGCACCGTGTGCTGTGCCTGGATTGCAACCAGCGCAGCGAACGCCAGCAGATCCAGAAACTGATGGAGACTGAAAACCCTTACCTGGCCGGCATCGACGCAACCCAGGCGCCCGACGGCGATACCCTGCTGGATCCGACATTCGAAGCACGCTTCCAGGTGCCCCGCTGCCCTCACTGCGAGGGTGATCGTCTGAAGCCCGACGTAGTGTTTTTCGGCGAAAACGTCGCAGCCCCCACCGCCACCCGCGCCACCCAAGCCGTCGAGTCGGCGGACGGTTTGCTGGTGGTGGGTTCGTCGCTGATGGCCTGGTCGGCGTTTCGCTTATGCCGTGCGATCAAGGACCAAGGCAAGCCACTGCTGGCGATCAATCAGGGCAAGACCCGGGCAGATGAGTTGCTCGATCTGAAGGTGGAAGAGCCTTGCGAACGGGTGTTGCCGTTGCTCGCCGAGCGCGGAACCTGATGATCACCGCAGATCCCCTGTGGGGGACGGTGCTCAGCCTCTGGTTAGTTGTACGCCCAACTGCTGATCCCTGAATGTGTCGAACAACGCCTGCGCCGCCGCTGATAATTCATGCCCCGGTTTGGTCAACACACCGATGGCCCGCTCGACCACCGGATCGCTGAGGGTGATGCAACGCGCTCCCAACTCATGCATCTGCCCGACACACAGCGCTGGCACCGCGCTCACTCCCAACCCGCTGGCGACCATGCGCCCGACCGTCGCCAACTGGTGGCTTTCGAACTCCACCGGCAACTTCATGCCCCGGGCCTGTAGATGCTCTTCCAGCATCACCCGCACGGTGGAGGGCCGTTGCAGGGTGATGAACGGCTGCTCAAGTAACGTCTGCCACTGAACTTCGCTGCGGTGGGCCAGAGGAGAATCCAACGGCACCACCGCGACGAAACGGTCCAGGTACAACGGCGTAAATGCCAGGGACGAGCCCTGCATCGGCTCGAACGCAACGCCCAGTTCGACGTGGCGATCACGCACCATCTCCAATACCTGTTCGTTGATCACATCGTTGACTGTGACGTTGACGTTCGGATAGCGGACGCGGAAAGTCTTCAGGATCGGGGGCAGCAGATTGCCGGCAAACGACGGCATCGCCGCCAGTGTCACGCGGCCTCGCTGGAGGGTGAAGCGCTGACGCATTTCATCCTCGGCGTTATCCCAGTCGGCAATCAACCGTCGTGCCAGCGGCAACAGGGATTCGCCTTCGGGGGTCAGCGCCACATTGCGGGTGTTGCGGCTGAACAGGCGGCCACCCAGGCCATCCTCCAACGCCTTGATGGTCAGACTCAAGGCGGATTGGGACAGGTGCAACCGCTCGCCGGCCACGGCAAAACTCAGGCTCTGGGCCACGGCGAGAAAGGCGCGGATCTGCTTGAGGGTCATTGGCGCTGAGCTCCCATTCAATTATTGAGTTTTACCAATCAATCTACCTTAAAAATCAACTTAACAAATATATGACTTGACGCAACACTGCGTTTCATTGCGACCCCATCAAGAATAAAAGAGGTGTCTATGGCAGGTTTCGACAAACGCGTGAGCTCTTATGAAGAAGCGCTGGAAGGCTTGAAGGATGGCATGACCGTCATCGCCGGCGGCTTCGGCCTGTGCGGCATTCCGGAGAACCTGATCGCCGAGATCAAGCGCAAGGGCATTCGCGACCTCACCGTGGTTTCCAACAACTGCGGCGTCGACGGTTTCGGCCTTGGGGTGCTGCTGGAAGACCGACAGATACGCAAGGTGATCGCTTCCTACGTGGGTGAAAACGCTCTCTTCGAGCAGCAATTGCTCAGTGGCGAAATCGAAGTCCAGCTCACGCCCCAAGGCACCCTCGCGGAGAAAATGCGCGCCGGCGGCGCGGGCATCCCGGCTTTCTTCACTGCAACCGGCGTCGGCACCCCCGTGGCCGAAGGCAAGGAAACCCGTGAATTCCACGGTCGCCAATACTTGATGGAAGAGTCCATTACCGGCGATTTCGCCATCGTCAAAGGCTGGAAAGCCGACCATTTCGGCAACGTGGTCTATCGCCATACCGCTCAGAACTTCAACCCGCTGGCCGCAACGGCGGGCAAGATCACCGTGGTGGAAGTCGAGGAAATCGTCGAGCCCGGCGAACTGGACCCGACGCAGATCCATACCCCAGGCATCTACGTCGACCGGATCATCTGCGGCACGTTCGAGAAGCGCATCGAGCAACGCACAGTACGCAAGTGATCCTCTGCCCCCGGCCCGAATGAAGGAATAACACCATGGCACTTTCCCGCGAACAAATGGCCCAACGCGTCGCCCGCGAACTGCAGGACGGCTACTACGTGAACCTGGGCATCGGCATCCCCACCCTGGTCGCCAACTACATCCCCGAAGGCATGGAGGTCATGCTCCAGTCGGAAAACGGCTTGCTCGGCATGGGCGCGTTCCCGACCGAAGCCGAAGTCGACGCCGACATGATCAACGCCGGCAAGCAGACCGTCACCGCGCGTATCGGCGCTTCGATCTTCTCGTCGGCCGAATCGTTCGCCATGATCCGCGGCGGTCACATCGACCTGACCGTGCTCGGCGCGTTCGAGGTGGATGTGCAGGGCAACATTGCCTCGTGGATGATTCCCGGTAAGCTGGTCAAGGGCATGGGCGGCGCCATGGACCTGGTGGCCGGTGCCGAAAACATCATCGTCACCATGACCCACGCGTCCAAGGACGGCGAGTCGAAACTGCTGCCACGTTGCACCCTGCCACTGACCGGCGCCGGTTGCATCAAGCGTGTACTGACGGACCTGGCCTACCTGGAAATCCAGGACGGAGCCTTCATCCTCAAGGAACGCGCCCCAGGCGTCAGCGTCGAGGAAATCGTCGCCAAGACCGCCGGCAAACTGATCGTGCCGGACCACGTCCCTGAAATGCAGTTCGCTGCCCAGTGAGGAGAGATTCGATGCAAGAAGTCGTGATTGTCGCCGCTACCCGTACCGCTATCGGCAGTTTCCAGGGTTCGCTGGCTTCCATCCCCGCGCCGGAGCTCGGGGCAGCGGTGATCCGTCGCCTGCTGGAACAGACCGGGCTGTCCGGCGAGCAGGTCGATGAAGTCATCCTCGGCCAGGTACTGACCGCCGGCTCAGGGCAGAATCCGGCCCGCCAGGCGTCGATCCTCGCCGGCCTGCCCCACGCCGTCCCGGCGCTGACGCTGAACAAGGTCTGCGGCTCGGGCCTCAAGGCGTTGCACCTCGGGGCCCAGGCGATCCGCTGCGGCGACGCCGACGTCATCATCGCCGGCGGCATGGAAAACATGAGCCTGGCCCCCTACGTGTTGCCGGCTGCGCGCACCGGCCTGCGCATGGGCCACGCGCAGATGATCGACAGCATGATCACCGATGGCCTATGGGATGCATTCAACGATTACCACATGGGCATCACCGCCGAGAATCTGGTGGACCAGTACGGCATCAGTCGCCAAGAGCAGGATGCCTTTGCCGCCGCGTCTCAACAGAAGGCCGTTGCAGCCATCGAAGGCGGTCGCTTCGCCGATGAAATCACACCGATCCTGATTCCTCAGCGCAAGGGCGATCCCGTGGCATTCGCCATCGACGAACAGCCTCGGGCCGGCACCACCGCCGAATCCCTGGCCAAGCTCAAGCCTGCCTTCAAGAAAGACGGCAGCGTGACCGCCGGTAATGCGTCCTCGCTCAATGATGGCGCAGCGGCCGTCGTGCTGATGAGTGCGGAAAAAGCCAAGGTGTTGGGCCTGCCAGTACTGGCGAAAATCAGCGCCTACGCCAACGCCGGCGTCGACCCGGCCATCATGGGCATCGGGCCGGTCTCGGCCACTCGCCGCTGCCTGGACAAGGCCGGTTGGTCGCTGGAGCAACTTGACCTGATCGAAGCCAACGAAGCCTTCGCCGCCCAGTCATTGGCGGTGGCGAAGGAACTGAAGTGGGACATGGACAAGGTCAACGTCAATGGCGGCGCCATTGCCCTGGGCCATCCGATTGGTGCGTCCGGTTGCCGGGTGCTGGTGTCATTGCTGCATGAGATGATCAAGCGCGACGCCAAGAAGGGCCTCGCGACACTGTGCATCGGCGGTGGACAAGGCGTGGCCCTGGCACTGGAACGGGCCTGACAGAAGCGGGTTCAACGGTGGCCGTGCGGCCCCACGAATAGCCGCACAGCCATCGGCAACAGCGCCGGCGCAACTTGGGTTGCGCCGGTTTTTTTTTGCCTGTTGTTTTATCCGAGAACTTGCCCTGTGGGAGCGGGCTTGCCCGCGAAAGGGCCATTACATTCAGTATCGATGCAAGCTGACCCACCGCTTTCGCGAGCAAGCCCGCTCCCACAGAGGATCTCAGGACCTGGCACCAAACCGGTCGCGGCTGTTGGTCAGATGCAACCACATGGCGGCGCGGGCGGCGTCGGGGTCCTGCCGTTTGATGGCGTTGAAAATCGCTTCGTGTTCCAGGTTGGCCAACTGCGCCAGTTTCCCCAGGTCCGCCTGGCCGCGCTCTGCCATGTTCACCCGGGTCCTCGGAATCATTGCACTGCCCAAGTGCTGCATGATTTCGACAAAACAGGTGTTGTCCGTCGCCTCGGCAATAAGCAGGTGAAAGCGCCGGTCGGCTTCCACGCAACTGTCGTTGTTGCTGAGCAGCCGTTGGTAGTCATCCAGCGCCTGGCGCATTTGCTGCAACTGGCGCTCACTGCGGCGCTGGGCCGCCAGGGCCGCCGCCTGGGTTTCCAGGCCCAGCCGCAGTTCCAGAATCCCCCGCACGCCAGCCGCCGTGTCGACATTGAGACGCAGCCCCGGCTCGCCGGTTTGCTCCAGCACGAAGGTACCGATGCCATGCCGGGTTTCCACCAGCCCTGAAGCCTGCAGTTTGGAAATGGCCTCGCGCACCACCGTGCGGCTGACGCCATGCTCCTGCACGATGGCGCCTTCCGATGGCAGCTTCTGCCCCGGTTTCAACTGACCCAGCAAGATGCTCTGGCTGAGCTTTGCCACCAGCTCATGGGCCAGGTTATGGGTACGTTTGCGCAGGGGCGCGTCGGTGTCTTGCGGCATCGCCAGAATTTCCTCGGATACAGACCTGAGATCCTATCACCAGCGCCCACTGGAGTATGCATGCTTGAAGCGCCAACTTGTATGACAACACTCATCACTGTTTGTTTTTTGCGGCCTTATTGACGTCGTGCATAGCAGCCAACATCTCCTTCAGCGCCCCACTATAAATAAAAAATTCGCCAAAAAACCCAGCAAACAAAGGTATAAGAACTTCAACCATCCGATCCAATCGTGATCAAAAAGCCCTTGTCATCGAAAAAAATCAGGTTGTATGATGTCTATCAACATCGACACGCATTGTGCGATGCCCCGCATAAAAATAACGAGTGGGAGAAATACCAGTGAACACATCCAGCCTCCAGGCAAATGCCGGCGCGGATCCGGTGCTGCTGTCGGCCATCGCCAAGGTCAAGCGCCACATCCTGCCGCTGTTCGTCATCATGTTTATCGTCAACTACATCGACCGAGTGAACATCGGCTTCGTGCGCACGCACATGGAGCACGACCTGGGGATCGGTGCCGCGGCCTACGGCTTTGGCGCCGGCCTGTTCTTCATCGGCTATGCGCTGTTCGAAGTCCCGTCCAACATCCTCCTGCAACGAATCGGCGCCCGTATCTGGCTGACTCGCATCATGCTCACCTGGGGCCTGGTGGCGGCAGCCATGGCCTTCATCCAGAACGAAACCCACTTCTACATCCTGCGCTTTCTGCTGGGCGTGGCCGAGGCCGGTTTCTTCCCTGGCGTGATCTATTACTTCACCCGCTGGTTACCCGGCGCTGAGCGCGGCAAGGCCATCGCCATTTTCCTCAGCGGCTCGGCCATCGCCTCGCTGATCTCCGGCCCGTTGTCCGGGTTGCTGTTGCAGATCAACGGCCTGGGCATGCACGGCTGGCAGTGGATGTATTTCATCGAAGGGATGTTCTCGGTGTGCCTGTGCGCCTTCGTCTGGTTCTGGCTGGACTCCAAGCCTCACGATGCCAAATGGCTCAACCGCGATGAGCAGGACGCCCTGGTCAAGGCCATCGACGATGAACAACGGGCACGCGAAGCGGCCACGCCGATCAAACTGTCCATCGGCCAGTTGCTCAAGGATCGTCAGATCATCCTGTTCTGCCTGATCTACTTCTTCATTCAATTGACGATCTATGCCGCCACGTTCTGGCTGCCGAGCATCATCAAGAAGATGGGCGAACTCAGCGACCTCCAGGTCGGGATGTTCAACTCCATCCCCTGGCTGCTGTCCATCGTTGGCATGTACGCCTTCGCTTCGATGTCCGCCAAATGGAAATTCCAACAGGCCTGGGTGGCCACTGCCCTGCTGATCGCAGCGACCGGGATGTTCTTGTCCACTACGGGCGGGCCGATCTTCGCGTTCGTCGCCATCTGCTTCGCGGCACTCGGATTCAAGTCGGCCTCGTCGCTGTTCTGGCCGATTCCCCAGGCTTACCTGGACGCACGGATCGCTGCCGGTGTGATTGCACTGATCAACTCCGTGGGCAACCTCGGTGGGTTCGTCGCACCGACCACGTTCGGCCTGCTGGAGCAGCACACCGGTTCGATCCAGGGCGGCCTCTACGGCCTGGCAGCGACTTCGATCATCGCCGCGATCATCGTCTTCGCAGCACGCAATACACCCAAGCCCAAATCCGCAACGACGCCGACCGACACTGCGGCCAGCCACGTCTGACATTCGATTCGTTCAAGGATAAGTACACATGAGTCCACAAGAAGCCAGCAAAGCCCCGATCATCACCAGCATGCAAGTCGTGCCCGTGGCCGGCCATGACGGTATGCTGCTGAACCTCAGCGGCGTCCATGGCCCGTTCTTCACCCGCAATATCGTGATTCTCAAGGACAACGCCGGTCGCACCGGCGTGGGCGAGGTGCCCGGTGGCGAACGCATTCGCCAGACGCTGGAAGACGCTCGTGCGCTGGTGGTCGGCAATCCCATCGGTACGTACCAGAAGATTCTCAACAGCGTTCGCCAGGCGTTCGCCGACCGCGATGCGGGTGGCCGTGGTTTGCAGACATTCGACTTGCGCATCACCATCCATGCCGTCACCGGCCTGGAAGCAGCGCTGCTGGACCTGCTGGGCCAGCACCTGGACGTACCGGTCGCGGCCTTGCTTGGCCAGGGCCAGCAACGCGACGAAGTGAAGATGCTCGGCTATCTGTTCTATGTGGGCGATCGTCAACAGACCGACCTGCCTTACCGCAGTGAGCCGGACGCCGACAATGACTGGTTCCGGGTCCGTCACGAAAAAGCCTTGGATGCCGACGCCGTGGTGCGCCTGGCCGAAGCGGCGCATGCGCGTTATGGCTTCCAGGATTTCAAGCTCAAGGGCGGCGTGCTCAAAGGGGATGAAGAGATCGAGGCCGTCACTGCCCTGGCCGAACGCTTTCCCCAGGCCCGTATCACGCTGGACCCGAATGGTGCGTGGTCGCTCAAGGAAGCGATCCGCTTGTGCCGTGACCAGCACAAAGTCCTCGCCTATGCGGAAGACCCTTGCGGCGCCGAGAACGGCTATTCGGGCCGTGAAGTCATGGCCGAGTTCCGCCGCGCCACCGGGCTGAAAACCGCCACCAACATGATCGCCACCGACTGGCGCGAGATGGGCCATGCGGTCACCTTGCAGTCGGTGGACATTCCCCTGGCCGACCCACACTTCTGGACCATGCAGGGCTCCGTTCGCGTCGCGCAGATGTGCAATGAATGGGGCCTGACCTGGGGCTCTCACTCCAATAACCACTTCGATATCTCCCTGGCAATGTTCACCCACGTGGCCGCCGCCGCGCCGGGCGACATCACCGCCATCGACACCCACTGGATCTGGCAGGACGGCCAGCGCCTGACCAAGGCGCCTTTGCAGATCCAGGGGGGTTGCGTGCAAGTGCCGAAAAAATCGGGATTAGGGATCGAGCTGGACACGGATCAACTGGCCAAGGCTCATGAGTTGTACAAAGGCATGGGCCTGGGGGCACGGGACGATTCGGTGGCGATGCAGTACCTGATTCCAGGCTGGACGTTCAATAACAAACAGCCGTGCCTGGTGCGCTGAAAAGGCCCCCGACCTCCTGCGCACCCCCTATAGGGAGCGGGCTTACTCGCGAAAGCGGTGTGACAGTCGACATTGACAGTGGCTGTCAGGCCCCCTTCGCGAGCAAGCCCGCTCCCACATCGGACCTGTGGTGATCCTGATTCAGGACCACCACAGCCATCGGCAACTAACCCTCCGGCCGCAAGATCAACACCGCCAACGGCGGCAGGTTCAGTTCCAGCGACAGCGCCTGGCCATGGCTGGGCACTTCCTCGGTGGAGGCTCCGCCACCGTTGCCATAGTTGGAACCGGCGTAAGTGTCGGCGTCGCTGTTGAGTAATTCCACCCAACGTCCGGCGAACGGTACGCCGACCCGGTAGCTCTCGCGCGGCACAGGCGTGAAGTTGGCGACCACCAATACCGGCCGTCCCTCCTTGCTCCAGCGCAGCCACGCATAGACGCTGTTCATCGCATCGTCGCCAATCAACCATTGGAAGCCTTGCGGCGCATCGTCCTGGTCATGCAGCGCCGGCTCCTCGCGGTAGAGGCGGTTCAAATCGCTGACCAGTTGCTGCACCCCACGGTGCTCGGCGTATTGCGTCAGGTACCAGTCCAATTGCTGGTCGTGGTTCCATTCGCGCCACTGGCCGAACTCGCAGCCCATGAACAGCAGTTTCTTGCCCGGATGGCCCCACATGAAACTGAGGTACGCCCGCAGGTTGGCAAATTTCTGCCAACGGTCGCCGGGCATCTTGTCGATCAACGAGCGTTTGCCGTGGACCACTTCGTCATGGGAGATCGGCAGGACGAACCGTTCCGACCAGGCGTATACCAGGCCAAAACTCAGTTCGTTGTGATGGTGAGCGCGGTACACCGGGTCCTGCTGGATGTAATGCAGCGAGTCGTGCATCCAGCCCATGTTCCACTTATACGCGAAGCCCAGGCCGCCCTGTTGCGTGCTCTGGCTGACGCCGGGCCAGGCGGTGGACTCTTCGGCGATGACCAGGGCACCGGGTGCCTCCAGCGCCACCACATCGTTGAGGTGCCGCAAGAAGTCGATGGCCTCCAGGTTCTCGCGTCCGCCGTGGCGGTTGGGCACCCACTCGCCGGCCTTGCGCGAATAATCGCGATACAGCATCGACGCCACGGCATCTACCCGCAGGCCGTCAACGTGGAAATGCTTCAGCCAGTGCAGCGCCGAAGCCAGCATGAAGCCATGGACTTCGGTACGCCCCAGGTTATAGATCAGGGTGTCCCAATCCTGGTGGAAGCCTTCCAGCGGGTTGCCATATTCGTATAGCGCGGTGCCGTCGAACTGGGCCAGGCCGTGGGTATCGGTGGGGAAATGCGCCGGCACCCAGTCGAGGATCACACCGATGCCGGCCTGGTGGCAGGCGTTGACGAATGCGGCAAAGTCATCCGGCGAACCATAACGCGCCGTCGGGGCGAACTGCGACAACGGTTGATAACCCCACGAACCGCCAAACGGGTGCTCCATGATCGGCATCAACTCGACATGGGTGAAGCCCAGCTCCTTGACGTAGGGGATCAAACGCTCGGCCAGTTCATGCCAGTTGTATTGGCGAGACACCTCCCCTGCCTCGTCGATTTCGCATTGCCAGGACCCGGCGTGCAGTTCGTAGATCGACAACGGCGCGCCGGGTAGCTGGCGCTCGCGTCGATGCTGCATCCATTCATCGTCCTGCCACTCGATCTTCAACGGCGTGGCCACTTTCGAAGCGGTATCGGGTGGCATCTGGCTGGCCAGCGCCACCGGATCCGCCTTGAGGGGCAGGATGCCGTGGGCACCGAGAATTTCGTATTTGTAGGCTTCCCCGGCGCCCAGGCGGGGGATGAACAACTCCCAGACGCCCGACGGGTAACGGATGCGCATCGGATGGCGACGCCCGTCCCAGACGTTGAAATCCCCCACCACCGAGACCCGCCGCGCATTCGGCGCCCAGACGGCAAAGCGCACGCCTTCGATGCCATCGACGGTGGTCAATTGTGCACCGAGGCAGGAACTGAGGTCGCGATGATTGCCTTCGGCGAACAGGTAGAGGTCCATTTCCCCCAATAACGGCCCGAAGCTGTAAGGGTCCTCGGCCAATTGCTCGCCCCCGGCCCAGCGAGTGCGCAGCAGGTAGGCCTGGGCGCGGTCGAAATGCCCCACGAACAGACCCGGTGTTTCGGTCAATTGCAGTTCACCCAGTTCTTCACCTCCGTCACGGGCGACGACCTGCACGCTCAGGGCACCGGGCAGGTACGCCCGGATAAACTGTCCGCCAGCACCATCGCTGTGAGGTCCCAGGATGGAAAACGGGTCGTGGTGTTCGGCGCGCACCAACGCGTCGATGTCACGCAGGGACGGCAGCAATGACTCCTTGGCCTGCCCCTGTGGATCCTTGTTCGAGACACTCATGATTCTCTCCACTAATTCGGTCCGGCTAAGTCGGAAAAGGGTTTTAGCCCACTCAACAACCCGTACAGACCGTGCAACGGCACGGGCAGCCAGGCGGGGCGATTCTCGGCTTCATAGGCCACTTCATAGGCCGCCTTCTCCAGGCCGAACAACGCCAGCGCGGCGTCTTCGCCTTCAGCATCCTTCCACTCATGGGCAAGACTAGCTGCCGCCAGCCTATATGCCTGGACAAATGCCTGGCGGGCCTCTGCCAGATAACGATTGGCTACCCGTTGCCGGGCCGCGTCGGCATCGGCCGTGCTGTCGACGGTGTGCAAGTGAATCGCCATGGCTGCCGCATAGTCGAAAGAGCGCAGCACGCCGCTGACGTCCTTGTACGGGCTGTGCTTGCCCCGCCGCTCATGCAACGGCCGCGCCGGCTCGCCTTCGAAGTCGATCAGGTAAGCGTCGCCCTTGATGACCAGCACTTGCCCCAGATGCAAATCTCCATGGACGCGGATGCGCAAGCCACCGGCAGCCTTGCCGGCGAGTTCCTGTACATGGGCCAGAACGGTTTTCCTGTGTTCCAGCAAGCGTGCGACCATCGCCCGGTCCGTCGGGTTCAATTGGTCCTGGTGCTGCTTAAGCAGGCGCAGAGCATTTTCCACTTGGGCGGCCACGTCCTTACCGATGGCCTGGGCATCCTTGGCAGTGGTTTTCTGCGCAGCGAAATCCGGATTGTCGGTGGCCTGGGCCAGTACCTGGTGCATTTCCCCCAAGCGTTGACCGAGCATGCCGGCAAAATCCTTCAGTTCGCCCAGGGCGTTGTAATGCTGCTCCTGCTCGGAGACCGCATCGGCCAACTCATCGCGCAAGGCCCGCTCCAGGTTGTTCTGGGTCCATTCCCAGGCGTCACCCTGATTGCTCAGATAGCCCTGGGCAATCATCAGCAACGCATCCTCGCCCTGGGCGTCGCGGCGAATCACCGCCCCCAGCAGCGGCGAGATATTGCTGAAGCCCGCCGCCGTCAGGTACGCGCTCATCTCCAACTCTGGATGCACGCCGGACGCGACCTTGCGGATCAGCTTGAGGACGAGACTGCCGCCCACTACCACCGAGCTGTTGGACTGCTCGGCGGACAGGTAACGCACCTCCGGCACGTCCCCGAGGTTCAGCGCAGCCAGCCCTTCGGTGGGTTCGAAACGCAGCTCACCGTCCGTGCAGGGCAACACCGTACCGGCCTGCATGTTTTGCAGCACGGACCGTACGAAGGTTTCCAGGCTGAACGCATCGGTAATCAGCCCCACCTGGCGACCCCGGCGAACCCGCGACAGCGCCAGTTGCTGCGGCAACGCCGCCCCCACCTGATCCTCGGCCAACAGGCCGAACGGCAATTGATAGCGCAGCGTCTGCCCTGCGCTGGTCACGTCGATTTCACTGAGCAGCACCGGATGCTGTGGCTCGCCAAAGCGCACGCCATAGACGATGTCGACTTTCTCGATGGCACTGTCCTTGCCGGCGAACCAACGCCGGTTCTGCAACCAGCTCGGCAGGATGGTTTGCTCCAACGTGGCGCGCGCCGGGGCTTCGAGCAATTCTTCCAGGCGTTTCTTCAGCACCAGCGTGGTGAAATCCGGCAGGCTTTGGGCCGGTTCCACATGCCAGCTCGGCATCTGGTTTTCCGCCGCCAGGGCAAACCAGTAGAAACCGTACGGTGCCAGGGTCAACAGGAAATTCAGCTGGCCAATAGGCGGGAACGCGTTGCCTCCCAACATCTCCACCGGGACCATGCCCGCATAAGCGGATAAATCCAGCTCGGCGGCCTGGGCGCTACGGGACACGTTGGCCACACACAGGATGATTTCGTGCTTGCCGTCGGGCCCGGTGTATTCGCGGGTATAGGCCAGAATCCGGCGATTGCTCGGCGACAGCATCTTCAAGGTGCCACGACCGAACGCCTTGGATTGCTTGCGCACCGCCAGCATCCGCCGCGTCCAGTTGAGCAGCGAATGCGGGTCGCCGGACTGAGTCTCGACGTTGACCGACTGGTAGCCGTACAGCGGGTCCATGATCGGCGGCAGCACCAGGCTGGCCGGGTCGGCCCGGGAGAAGCCGCCGTTGCGGTCGATGGACCACTGCATCGGCGTGCGCACGCCATCGCGGTCGCCCAGGTAGATGTTGTCACCCATGCCGATCTCGTCACCGTAATACAAGGTCGGCGTACCGGGCATCGACAACAGCAGGCTGTTGAGCAGCTCCACACGGCGACGGTCGCGCTCCATCAACGGCGCCAGGCGTCGACGAATCCCCAGGTTGATCCGCGCCCGCCGGTCAGCGGCGTAGTAGTTCCACAGGTAGTCGCGCTCTTTGTCGGTGACCATCTCCAGGGTCAACTCATCGTGGTTGCGCAAGAAGATCGCCCATTGGCAGTTGGCGGGAATTTCCGGGGTCTGGCGCAGAATGTCGGTAATGGGGAAACGGTCCTCCTGGGCCAGCGCCATGTACATGCGCGGCATCAACGGAAAGTGGAACGCCATGTGGCATTCGTCGCCATTGAGGCCCTGGGCATCGACATCGCCAAAGTACAACTGGGTGTCTTCCGGCCATTGGTTGGCCTCGGCCAGCAGCATGCGGTCCGGGTAGTTGGCGTCGATCTCGGCGCGGATCAACTTGAGGACATCGTGGGTCTCGGGCAGGTTCTCGTTGTTGGTGCCGTCACGCTCGATCAAATACGGGATCGCGTCCAGGCGCAGGCCGTCGATGCCCATGTCCAGCCAGTAACGCATTACCGACAACACGGCCTTGATGACCTGTGGGTTGTCGAAGTTGAGATCGGGCTGGTGGGAGTAGAAGCGGTGCCAGAAGTATTGGCCGGCCACCGGGTCCCAGGTCCAGTTGGATTTCTCGGTGTCGAGGAAAATGATCCGCGTGCCGTCGTATTTGTGATCGTCATCGGACCAGACGTAGAAATCCCGCGCCGCCGAGCCCCGCTTGGCCTTGCGGGCGCGCTGGAACCACGGGTGCTGGTCCGAGGTGTGGTTGATGACCAGCTCGGTGATGACCCGCAGGTTGCGCTTGTGGGCTTCGGCAATGAAACGCCGGGCATCGGCCATGGTGCCGTAGTCCGGGCTGACGCCACGGTATTCGGCGATGTCGTAGCCGTCGTCGCGCCGGGGTGATGGGTAGAATGGCAGCAACCAGATGGTATTGACGCCCAGGTCGGCGATGTAGTCGAGCTTCTCGATCAACCCGGGAAAGTCGCCGATGCCGTCGTTGTTTGAATCGAAATACGATTTGACGTGGACCTGGTAGATCACCGCATCCTTGTACCAGAGCGGATCCTTGATGAATGTGGCGGACCGCGGTTTTTTCGCCATTTGCAACTCCTGATGAATTCAATAAGGCCGTTGGGGCACTAGGGCTCATTTGTGGCGAGGGGATACATCCCCTCTACATAAAGGCCCTCGCTGGCATCTCTCGTTGCACAGCCTTACGCCGCGCTGATCCGCCAGATCCCGAACGGCTGGTAGGCCGGGTCGATGCGCATGAACTGGTATTTGCCGTACCAGGTCCAGCGGTGTCCATTCATCAAATCCTCGCCCTGGGTCTGGGCGTCGTCCGGCAAACCCATTTCCCACAGTGGCAACTCGAAATTCGCTTCCTGGGGGTTGTGCGGGTCCAGGCTCACCGCCACCAGGACAAAATTGCTGCCATCGGGCGTGCGCTTGCCGAAAAACAGAATGTTGTCGTTCCAGGCGTTATAGATTTTCAGACCCAGATGGGTGTGCAGCGCCGGGTTCTGACGGCGGATACGGTTGAGCTGCGCGATCTCGGCAATGATGTTGCCCGGCGCGGTGAAGTCCCTTGGGCGGATCTCGTATTTTTCCGAGTCAAGGTATTCCTCCTTGCCCGGTACCGACGCCGATTCGCACAACTCGAACCCCGAGTACATGCCCCACAAACCCGAGCCCATGGTCGCCAGCGCCGCGCGGATCAGAAAACCCGGGCGTCCCGACTCATGGAGAAAGGCCGGGTTGATGTCGGGAGTGTTGACGAAAAAGTTCGGCCGGTAGCACTCGCGCAGGGGCGATTGGTTGAGCTCGGTGAAGTAGGTCGCCAGCTCGGCCTTGGTATTGCGCCAGGTGAAATAGGTGTAGCTCTGGGAATAACCGACCTTGCCCAGCCGCGCCATCATCGCCGGCGTGGTGAAGGCTTCGGCGAGGAAAATCACTTCGGGGTACTGCGCCCTCACATCGGCGATCAACCATTGCCAGAACGGCAGCGGCTTGGTGTGTGGGTTGTCGACGCGGAACATCTTCACGCCTTCGTTGACCCAGCCCACCACGATATCCCGCAGCTCCATCCACAGGCTGGGGATGGCATCGGCCGCATAGAAATCGACGTTGACGATATCCTGGTATTTCTTCGGCGGGTTCTCGGCGTACTTGATCGTGCCGTCCGGCCGCCAGCTGAACCAGCCCGGATGTTGCTTGAGCCAAGGGTGATCCTGGGAACACTGGATAGCGAAGTCCAGGGCGATCTCCAGGCCGTGATCCGCGGCAGCCGCCACCAGGCGCCGAAAATCCTCCAGGGTGCCCAATTGTGGGTGGATCGCCTCGTGTCCGCCCTCCTCGCTGCCAATGGCATACGGGCTGCCCGGATCGTCGGGCCCGGCGGTCAGGGAATTATTCGGCCCCTTGCGGAAGCTGCGACCGATGGGATGGATCGGCGGGAAATACAGCACGTCGAAACCCATGTCACGGATCATCGGCAGGCGCGAATGCACGTCATTGAATGTGCCGTGACGGTTGGGATCGTCGGTTATCGAGCGGGGAAACAGCTCATACCAGCTGGCGAACTCGGCTTCTTTGCGCTCTACGTCCAGCGGGTACTCGGGACTGATGCTCAGGTAGGGTCGATGATCGGCCAAGGACATGAGATCGGCACTGCGTGGTGCGAGAAACAGCGCCACCTGCTCCTCGGGCAACAGGCCCGAAAGCTCATGGTGCAACGCTGCCAACTCCTCGCTCAATTCGCCGTCGCTACGCTCGGCGGCCAGTTGCACCTGGTTGCGCCCTTCCTGCAATTCGAGGCTGATGGGTACCCCAGCGCCGTACTTCTTCTCCAGTTCATAACGGAAGCTGGCGAACTGATCGAACCAGGCCTCGATACAGAACACGTAACGGCCCTGTTCGGGTACGTTGAACTGGCCTCGCCAGCTGTTGTTGCCAAGGTCGGTCATGACCTCGCTGTTCCAGACCTCATCCTCCAGCGCCCGCCAGCGGATCCGCACGGCCAGCTTGTCATGACCGTCGGCGAAGACCTTGCTGGTCACGGTCACATCCCGCCCGGCGACGACCTTGGCGGCGAATTGCCCACCGTCGATCACCGGCATGGTGTTCTCAATGGCGATACGTGGCAGCAACAAGGCGTGGGACAGTGGCAAGTGCGGGTTGTACGCCAAGTCAGTCGAGTGTTCAGCAGTCATCGAGCATCGCTCCTTTTACGCCCCATGGACGTGCTTGTGACGATAAAAAACTCACTTAACCTCCGAACCGGGCCGGCAACCAAAAGTTCAGCGAGATTTACCCGGGACACCTGGGGGGATCGAACCTGGTCCCGGATGGTCAACAAGGATAAGCACGACTCAAGCCATATGCCTCACGGAGACCCGTCCCGATGAATATTCCCATCCCGGCCGAAACACCTGATCCGAACATCGACGACCCCACTTTGCCACCGCCTGGCCCCGACCCGGAGCCCATACCGGAAAAGGACCCGCCCCTCGACCCGCAGCCGCCCGTGGGCGACCCGCCGAACGAGAATTCGCCGGAGCGGGTTTGAGGCATCATTCATAAGCATCATGGGGCGTTAGCGGCAACGGACTGTCAGCCACCGTCAAGGTCGGCTGGCAGGCCACGTCGCCAGCAGTTCTGTGCAAGTGGCCATGAAATCAGGGTTTGTCGTCCCGCTCCTTTTCCAGAGCCCGGACAATCACCGGCATCACGCTGAAGATCGCCAGTGCCAGCACCGTGCTCAATACCGCCGTTCCTTCCTTGCCCAGGCCCGCCGCCACGCCGATGGCCGCAGTCATCCACAAGCCGGCGGCCGTGGTCAGGCCCTTTACCTGGCCTTCGTCGCCTTCATTGTTTTTCAGGATAGTGCCGGCGCCGAGAAAACCGATGCCCGCCACCACGCCCTGTATCACCCGGCTCATCGCATCGGCCTGGGAACCGGACATCTGCGGTACCAATACGAACAGCGCAGCCCCCAGGGCAACGAGCATATGGGTGCGCACGCCTGCGGCCTTGCCCTTGTGTTCTCGCTCGAACCCCAGGATGCCGCCCAGCAGCGCGGCCATCACCAGGCGCACGGTGACCCGGGTCATCTGTTGTGTGTCGCCGATATCGGCGAATTCCGACTGCATAGTGATCCAGACCTGATGCCACCAGGTTTCCATAGGTGCCTCCTCTTTCAGTCCATGAACGATGGACCGCAAACGACGCCAGAGGTGCGCCCGACCGCTGATCCGACGCAACGAACCCTGCCTTGCCGGCGACACCTAACGCTTATCAACGTGAAGGAGTGACACCATGACTATGAACATCACTGACGGCATCTGCGAATTCCAGACAGCCGACGGCACGCTGGAGTGTTCCGCCAGCGAGCTGACGATCATTACCGACGCCGATAAAGCCATGTCAGCCGTGGACCTCAACGGCAAACGGATCTACCTCACCGAGGCCGAAGTCGACGCATTGACTGTAGCCGGAGCGAACGATGGGCGCCGCAACCTCAAGGCCACCGACAGCGGTTCGGCTATTTGAGACCCCCTGCGGGGCTGCCCTTCTTCCCTGGCACCCGGGTGGCAGGCGCAAACAGGATGGCAGCCTCGAGCAGATCAATCAGGGTGCATCAAAGTGTCGCAGGGCCTGGGCTACAGGCCATCTGATCCGGTTTTAATCGAAATACCTGAGCCTGTTATGCAAACAGTTTCGTGGTCATAGTGCCCCGGCCAGATAACGGCTGATGAGCGACCGACCATGAGCGACCGAATCCCCGTCCAGTTGATACAGACCTTCGACCCCACTCCAGGCAAGATAAAGGCCCGGAGCACCGATAACCTGATCCACACCCGCAGCTTCACCGGTTTGTTCCGCACCTTGCGCATGAGCGGCGCCGGGTTTCTGTTCCTGCTGTTCTTCGGCACCGTATGGTTGAACTGGGGCGGCCGCCAGGCGGTGCTCTGGGATCTGTCGGAAAGCAAATTCCACATCTTCGGCGCGACGTTCTGGCCCCAGGACTTCATCCTCCTGTCGGGGCTGTTGATCATCGCCGCCTTTGGCCTGTTTGCGATCACCGTGTTCGCCGGGCGGGTGTGGTGCGGCTACACCTGTCCGCAAAGCAGTTGGACCTGGATCTTCATGTGGTGTGAAAAAATCACCGAAGGAGATCGTAACCAGCGGATCAAGCTGCAAGCCGCGCCCTGGAGCCTGAACAAGCTGCTGCGCCGCTCGGCCAAGCACACATTATGGCTGGGCATCAGCCTGCTCACCGGCCTCACCTTCGTCGGCTATTTCACCCCGATCCGGCCACTGGCCGAAGCGTTGCTGACGTTGCAAATAGCCGGTATCAGCCTGTTCTGGGTGCTGTTCTTCACCGGCGCGACCTACCTCAACGCCGGCTGGTTGCGTGAGGCGGTGTGCATGCACATGTGCCCCTACGCACGGTTCCAGAGCGTGATGTTCGACAAGGACACGCTGACCATTTCCTATGACGCCGCCCGTGGCGAGATCCGCGGCCCGCGCAAACGCGAGGTAAACCCGGCCAATATCGGCCTGGGCGATTGCATCGACTGCCAGATGTGCGTGCAGGTCTGCCCCACCGGCATCGACATCCGCGACGGCCTGCAGATGGAATGCATCGGTTGCGCGGCGTGCATCGACGCCTGCGATTCGATCATGGACAAGATGGGCTACGCCCGTGGCTTGATCAAATACACCTCCGAGCATCAGTTGCAAGGGGGCAAGACGCATCTGCTGCGGCCCCGGCTGATCGGCTATACCGCCGTGCTGTTGGTGATGATCGCGGCGCTGGCGATAGCGCTGGTGCAGCGGCCCATGGTTTCGCTGGACGTCAGCAAGGACCGCGGCCTGTTCCGCGAAAACAGCCAGGGGCTGATCGAGAACATCTACAGCCTGAAGATCATCAACAAGACCCAGCAGCGCCAGGATTACCACCTGTCCCTGGTGGACGGCGACGGCTTCGTCCTGCAGGGCAAGACGCAACTGAGCCTGGCGCCAGGGGAGATCGTCGACGTGCCGGTGTCGGTGGCGATGCTCAGCGAAAGGCCCCGCAGCGGCTCGCAGGAGATGACTTTCAAGGTGGTCGACAGTGACGAGCCCGAGATCTACAGCGTGGCCAAGAGCCGTTTTGTAGCGCCGATGAATCGGTGAAGCTTTAAGATGCCAAGCCATTGTCTGTGGGAGCGGGCTTGCTCGCGAAATCGGTGTGCCAGGTTGTACCAATGCTGAATGTACCGCCATTCGCGAGCAAGCCCGCTCCCACAATTGGTGCGCAAGCCACGCACTACCCTGAACCGTACAAGACCGGACCCGCCATGAAGCGCTACGAAAAATTCGCCGACGACATCGCAGAACTGATCCGCTCCGGCATGCTGGGGCCGGGACAGCGCGTGCCGTCGGTGCGTTATGCCAGCCAGACCTATGGCGTCAGTCCTTCCACGGTGTTCCAGGCCTACTACCTGCTGGAACGACGCGGGCTGATCCGGGCCCGGCCGCGCTCCGGCTACTTCGTCAACCACCATGCGCCGAGTCCGTTTTCCGAGCCGGTGATCAGCAGCCAGGTGCACGAATCCACCGAAGTCGACGTCAGCGAGCTGGTGTTTTCCGTACTGGAGTCGATCAAGGACCCCGCGACCGTCCCCTTTGGTTCGGCGTTTCCCAGCCCGACGTTGTTCCCGCTGCAACGCCTGTCCCGCTCGCTGTCTAGCGCCACGCGGGACATGGACCCGCGGGTGGTGGTCACCGACATGTCGCCTGGCAATCCGCAACTGCGCCGGCAGATCGCCCTGCGCTACATGGTCGGCGGGCTGATGCTGCCCATGGAGGAATTGTTGGTCACCAACGGCGCCCTGGAAGCCTTGAACCTGTGCCTGCAAGCCGTGACCGAGCCCGGCGACCTGGTGGCCATCGAGGCGCCGGCGTTCTACGCCAGCCTGCAGGTGCTGGAGCGGCTCAAGCTCAAGGCCGTGGAAATCCCCGTGCATCCGCGCGACGGTATCGATCTTGATGTATTGGAACAGACGCTGGAGCGCCATCCGATCAAGGCCTGCTGGTGCATGACCAGTTTCCAGAACCCCATGGGCGCGACCATGCCCGAGGAGCGGAAAAAGGCGCTGGTGGCGTTGCTGAGTCGTCATCAGGTGCCCTTGATCGAGGACGACGTCTACGCCGAACTCTATTACGGCCAGCAGGCTCCAAAACCGGCCAAGGCATTCGACACCGAAGGGTTGGTGATGCATTGCGGTTCGTTTGCCAAGAGCCTGGCGCCAGGCTACCGCATCGGCTGGGTCGCCGCCGGTCGCTATGCCCGCAAGATCGAGCGATTGAAGCTCATGACGTCACTGTGCGCCTCGATGCCCGCCCAGGCCGCCATCGCCGACTATTTGCAACACGGCGGCTACGACCGGCATCTGCGCAAACTGCGCTACGCCCTGGAGGAACAGCAGAGCGCGATGCTCGCCGCCATCGCCCGCCACTTCCCGGCCCAGACCCGCGTCAGCCAGCCGGCGGGCGGCTATTTTCTGTGGTTGGAATTGCCGGAGCAGATGGACTCTCTGAAACTGTTCCAGATGGCCCTCGCCCAGGGCATCAGCATCGCGCCGGGCCCGATCTTTTCACCGACCCGGCGGTTCAGGAACTGCATCCGGTTGAACTATGGCAGCCCGTGGACAGAAGCGTCGGAGAAGGCCATGGAGACGTTGGGGCGGATTATTCGCTCATTTTGATATTGGGTTGCCTGTGCCGGCCTCATCGCGAGCAGGCTCGCTCCCACATTTGAATCGTTTCGACAATGAATTTGCGGTTGCACGCGGTCCAGTGTGGGAGCGAGCCTGCTCGCGATGAGGCCAGACCAGACAACCTAGATCTCAACGCCCCCCACCCAGCTCCACGAACGTCCCGGTCGCATACGACGCCTTGTCCGACAGCAACCAAATGATCGCTTCGGCCACTTCGTCCGGACGACCACCCCGGGCCATGGGAATGGCCGACTCCAACTTGCTGACCCGGTCAGGATCACCACTCAGGGCGTGGAAATCGGTGTAGATGTAACCCGGACGCACCGCGTTGACGCGGATACCTTCGCCGGCCACTTCCTTGGACAGGCCGATGGTGAACGTATCCAATGCGCCCTTGGATGCGGCGTAATCGACGTATTCGTTCGGCGACCCCAGGCGCGCCGCCACCGAAGAGACATTGACGATGCTGCCGCCCTGCCCGCCATGCCTGGGTGACATGCGCAACACCGCATGCTTGGCGCAGAGAATCGGCCCCAGCACATTGGTTTTCATGATTTTCAGAATGCGGAATTCGGACATTTCGTCGAGCCGGGACTTGTGGGCCACCGTCCCGGCATTGTTCACCAGGGCCGTCACGCGCCCCAGTTCAGCGTCCACCCGATGGAACAGGCCGACCACCTCGTCCTCGATGCTGACGTCGGCCCGCACGGCGATCGCCTGGGCGCCCTTGGCGCGGACCTGTTCGAGCACATCATGCGCGGCGTTCTCGTCGGACTGGTAGTTGATGCAGATCCGATACCCCTGCTCGGCAGCCAGCAGCGCCGTGGCGGCTCCGATGCCTCGGCCGCCCCCGGTGATGACAATGACTTTATCCACGATTGCTTCTCCCGTTCCCCGGATAGACGTCCGGGCCAAGAATAGCGTTCACGCCGCGCTTTGCACAAACCGCTGCGCTTAACGGGCCAGGGCCCGCAGATCCAGCCGTCCGTCCAACAGTGGCGGGCACCAGTAGTAACCACCGGTGATCGGCCGACTCATGCGATACAGCCCGTCGGTGATGCCGTCCTCCAGGCCGCTCATGCGCCGCAGTTGGGCTTCGAAGGCATCGAGGGAGAAGCCGAAGGCCAGGAACATCAGGCCAGCACGGTCGCCTTCGATCCATGGCATGGAGCGGCGCACAACGAAGGCCTGCGGGGCGAAGCTTTCCTGGGCGGTGCGTTTGACGTGAGCCGACTCCGGTGCGTCGTCGAGTTCTTCGTTGTCGCTCAGGCGCCGGCCCATGATGTTGTCGCGCTCATGGGGCTGCATCGCGGCAAACCCGTCCAGATCGTGCTGCCACTGCTGGATCGCCGCGAAGCTGCCTCCGCGAAGCCCGTCGTTACCCTGGGCCAGGGCTGCAGCGATGGCAGCTTCGTCGTGGGGGTTTTCGGTGCCGTCTTCGTAGCCCGTCAGGTCGTGGCCGGTCATGTGGCGGAAGGTTTCATTCATTTGCACCAGGCGCAACGCCGGCGCCAGCGCCGCCTCGATGGCGCGGCTACGGTGCAGCAGTTCGCCACGGTCTTCGCCGTGCAGCCAGCACCACAGCGCATGTTGGGTCGACGGGTTATCAACCCCCACGCCGGCCAAGGCAGGAAATGCCCGCAGGCCTTCAATTTGCGCACCCAGCGCCTGAACCAGCGACTCCCCAAAACCGACTACCGCACGACCGTCCAGTTGCAGCGACAATCTATCGATCGCAGCCGGCAGCGCCTCGACCGATTCCAGGGCGAAAAACAAATGACGGGCCTGAGGCGGGACAGGGGTGGCGAGAATGCCGGGCTGGTAGTAACTCATGTGATCTCCTCTGGAAAGAACGAGAGTTTACCCGCCGGCCGCAGGTTTGTGGTGACTGCCGTACGATGCCCGATACGCCTGGGCGACTCGTACCCGCTGTAGGAACGCTCTGGCAACACCGTCGGAGGACTCGGAACCAGGCCCGGCGTGAATGACCTCCCGTTGCCTGCTCATTGAAAAGTGCCTAGATTGACCACCCCTTCGGTGCACCGATCCACGGAGAACGGTCAGACATGTACATTGCCAAATCGCTACTGGCAGGCGCTTTCGTCCTGCTGTGTGGAATGCCGCAGGGCTTTGCCCAGGACCCTATCCAGGACACGGTCGACGCGGCGATCCGACCCTTGATGAAACAACAGGACATCGCTGGCATGGCCGTCGCGGTCACGGTGGGTGGCCAACCTCGTTATTTCAACTACGGTGTCGCGTCGAAGGATACGAAAAACCCTGTCACCGACCAGACCCTCTTCGAGATCGGCTCGGTCAGCAAAACCTTCACCGCAACCCTCGGCGCCTATGCCCTGGCCCAAGGCAAGCTCTCCCTCTCGGACCCGGCCGGCCGTTATGCCCCCGAGTTGCAAGGCAGCGCCCTGGACGCCATTCCCCTGCTCAACCTCGCCACCTATACCCCAGGTGGGCTGCCGTTGCAGTTCCCCGATGAGGCCGACCACCCGCAGCGGATGTTCGATTATTTCAAGGCCTGGAAACCGCTCTACCCGACCGGCACCCAACGGCTCTACTCGAATCCGAGCATCGGCCTGTTCGGCTACCTGGCGGCCCGCAGCCTGGATCGGCCGTTCGACGAGGCGATGGAAAACGTGGTGATGCCGGGGCTGGGTCTCAAGCACAGTTATCTGAATGTGCCGTCGGAGCAGTCGAGCCGATATGCCCAAGGCTATGCCAAGGACGGCAAACCCGTCCGGGTCGGTCCCGGCGCATTGGACGCCGAAGCCTATGGCGTAAAAACCAGTTCGTCGGACCTGATTCGTTTTGTCGAGGCCAATCTGCATCCTGAAAAACTGGACACCCACCTGCGCCAGGCCATCGCCACCACTCACACCGGGTTCTATCAGGTCGGCGAAATGACCCAGGGGCTGGGCTGGGAGTTCTACCCTTACCCGATCAGCCTGGAAGCGCTGCTGGCTGGCAACTCGCCACAGATGGCGCTCATGCCACAGAAGGCAGCCCCCCTCGATCCACCTCGCCCGGCGCCGGACAATGCCTGGATCAACAAGACCGGGTCGACGGGCGGGTTTGGCGCCTACGTGGCGTTCGTGCCTGCGCAAAACATGGGCATCGTGCTATTGGCGAACAAGAACTACCCGATCGAGGAACGGGTGAAAGTGGCATACCGGATCCTGACGGCGTTGGCGGAGAAATAGGAGCAAGGCTGTAGGAGCAAGGCTTGCCGGCGATGGCATCGACGCGCAATGCCTGATCGACCGCGGTGTTTGCATCGCGGGCAAGCCTTGCTCCCACAGACCGCCTCTCACAGCCTTGCTCCCACTGCTCAGTCATCCAACGGCTTCGGTGGCTCCGTCGATTTTGCGGGTTTGCCTGCCTTGCCGGGCTTGGCCCCCTTCGCATCCTTGGTCGGTGCGGGTTCCGGCGCGGGTGGCGGGGCTGGAGGAGTGGCTTCTTTTTCGGCTGCCGGCAATTTATCGACGGTGTCGAAAATGTCTTTCAGTGCAATGGCCCCGGAATGTTCAAGCTTCTTTTCCCCGTCCTTGCCCACCAGAATGATCTTGGTCTGGGCACCGGCACCCAATTTGAGTGAACGGATCAACGCCATGGTGCTCTGCGGATCCAGATCTTTACCGTCTCGCTGCCCTATCGTGTTGAGCACGGTGAAAAGCACCATGTTGCGTTCGGAAAAGCCTTGCTTGCCCGTTGGCTCTTCCAGGGCCTTTTTCAGGCTGACCCAGGTCGGGTCGACAGTGCTGGGGGCGATGACGATCAACGGGCGGGACTTGCCTGCCTCCGCCAACAAAGGGGAGTCGCCATCGGCAGCGAACAAGGGGCCGGCGACGGCCAGCAAGGTAGCGAAGGTCAATGACCGAATGAGCATGCGCCTCTCCTTTTGGTATTCACGCTGTACTGATTGCACAGGGCGGCGAATGTTCCGCGAGAGAGTCGCCCGATACTGCGCCTGTCTGCCTTGAAGCTTAGGCCAGCAGATTCATTGCGCAACCGGGGCGCGAGAAGGCAATTGCAATGCAGAGCCTGAGACGAATTCCTGTGGGAGCGGGCTTGCTCGCGAATGCGGCGCGTCAGTGACATCTGCGCCAACTGACACACCGCATTCGCGAGCAAGCCCGCTCCCACATGATCACTGAAACCTTGTGGATCTATCAGAACGCCAACTTGAACCCGATCATCGCCAGCATCACCGCCAGACACGGGCGCAGCAGGTCATCGGAGATGCGGCCCGACAAGTGACTGCCCAGGTAGATACCCGGCAACGAGCCGACCAGCAGGAAGCCAAGGATGTGCCAGTCCATGTTGCCCATGCTGGCGTGACCCAGGCCGGCAACCAGGGTCAGTGGCACGGCGTGGGCGATTTCCGTCCCCACCAGGCGCCTGGTCAGGAGAAACGGATAGAGGATGAACAAGGCGACGGTGCCCAGGGCGCCGGCGCCGATGGACGTCAGTGCAACCATCGTCCCCAACACCAGGCCGGTGACAACGGTCAGCAGGTTGAGTCGCGAGCCCGTGGGGTTGTAGTGTCCGCCGGCGCGGTCGTGGGCAAATTGCAGCAGGCGTTTCTTGAACAGGATCGCCAGTGCCGTGGCAAACAGCACGAAACCCAGAGCCTGCTTGATGACAGCGTTCATGGCGTCGGGCGAACTGTGCAGGCTGCTGAGAAACCACAGCGTCAGCCCGACCGCTGGCACACTGCCCAACGTCAACCAACCCGTGATAGCCCAATCGATATTGCGGTTCCTGGCGTGAACCAGGACGCCACCGGACTTGGTAATAGCCGCATACAGTAGATCCGTCCCTACCGCCGTCGCGGGATTGATGCCGAACCACAACAGAATGGGTGTCATCAGCGAACCACCGCCGACGCCGGTCATTCCGACAATGAAACCGACCACCAGGCCCGCTACGACTAAACCGACATTACCGAAATCCATCAAACCCGTCTCAGCGCAACCGCAAGGAAAAAACTGGCCGCGAGCATAGCGATTTTTCTTATAACGCCCCTATATCATTGTGATCTATCTTTATGCTTTTTCGGCTTTAAGCTATTGCACAGGCAAGAAGTTGAGAAACAGCAGGCTCTGGGCATAGTTCAACCCGATCCGCCGGTAACGCTCATCCAGCATCTGTGTCAGCAGGTCCAACCGCGCAACGATTTTGCCGAACTCGACGGCGAAGCTCAGGTTACTGCCCTCTTCCGAAATCTCATTGGAGAACAGCAATGGCTTGCCGTCCTTATCCTGTCGCTGGCTTAGCAGCCAGGTGGCCTTCTCAATATTGCGCGCCGCGTTGCTGACAAAGCGCGGGTCGATGGTGTCGGTCATGTAGAACTCGAGCCGGTTGCCATGGGCCGTGACCAGCATGCTGCCGATGGCGTAGATAAAGGCACCCACCCGGTCGCCGAGAAATTCCGGGCTCATGGCATAACTCAACGCTGCAAGATCCTTTTTTCCACCCAGGGTCGGCAGAGGCTGCTGTTGCTCGATCGCCATGCGCACCTGCTTTTCAGCGCTGCGCGCATCGAGGAAGCCCGACTTGCGCAGTTCTTCGGGATTGCGCAGGTACAACTTGTTCATCAGCAGATAAAGGCTCTGCAGGTTGTCATGCATCGACAGCGTGGCCATGCGGTCGACACTGGTCTGCAGAAACTCCTGGGGCTTGGTGTTGCTGAACTGCGTGACCATGTCCTGGCCCTGCTGATGAGTGCAACCGCCACTGAGCAACATGAGGACGACGGCCGATAGCACCGGACCGCAACGTCGTAATTCCCTCAAGGGATAAAAAACATCGGCCATCGACTCTCGATCTGAGCATGGGGAGGCGGTGGGGCTCGCCGCTTCCTGGCCATGGATAGAGCGGCAAAAATCATAAAAGTGCAGTGCCCGGCGAGGGGGCTCCTGCCGGGACATGACTCGCGACATCCAATTAGTCTGACTTTTTAGTTGAAAATTCTCGATTTATAGCTATAAATCGTTTCGATCCACACAAATAGAAAGACTACTGAACAGAAAAACCTTCAGCGCTGTCCGACCAGTAACGGACTCGACGCGCGTTCAAAACAACAACAAAACCACAGGAAGGTCACACCATGCTTGAATCCAGACAGCTGCTCACGGCCCTCGGAGTGTCTCTGATGATCGCCACCCCCGCCTCCCAGGCCGCCGGCCTGACCAACGAACACGGCGCATTCGGCAAGACCGACGACGGCACGCCGGTGGAGAAATATGTCCTGCGTAACAGTCACGGCATGGAGGCCACCGTCATTACCTACGGCGGGATACTCCAGTCACTGATCGTGCCGGACAAACATGGCAAGACCGCCGACGTGGTGCTCGGTTTCGATGATGTCCAGGGTTATCAAAAGAACGGCAACGTGTATTTCGGCGCCACCATCGGCCGCTTCGGCAATCGCTTGGCCGACGGTGCATTCGAGCTGGACGGCAAGCGTTACCAGGTACCGCAGAACGACCATGGCAACTCCCTGCATGGCGGACCGCAAGGCTTCGACAAACGCGTATGGAAGGCGGTGCCCCATGACGGCAAGGACTCGGTGGGCGTGACCCTGACCTACCTGTCGGCCGACGGTGAGATGGGTTTTCCCGGTGCACTGAAAACCGACGTCACCTACAGCCTCAACGAACAGAACGAGTTACGCATTGAATACAAGGCCACCACCGACAAGCCTACGGTGCTGAACCTGACCAACCACAGCTACTTCAACCTCGCCGGCGCCGGAAATGGCGACATCCTGAAGCAGGTGGCGACACTTCATGCCGCCCGCTACACGCCGGTCACCGGCAAGCTGATCCCCACCGGGGAACTGGCACCCGTGGCGGGCACCCCGATGGACTTCACCAAACCGACTGCCATCGGCACCCATATCAAGGCTGACCATCCCCAGCTCAAGTTCGCCGAACCGAAACAGGGTGGTTTCGATTTCAACTGGGTCCTCGATGCCAAGGGTGACGTAAGCAAACCGGCCGCCGATGTCTACGACCCGCAGTCGGGACGGCGTCTGGAACTCTTCACGACGGAGCCTGGCGTGCAGTTCTACACCAGCAACTTCCTCGATGGCACGGTCAAGGGCAAGCAAGGCAAGGCCTATCCGCACTGGGGCGCGTTTACCCTGGAAACCCAACACTTTCCCGACTCGCCCAACCAGCCGGCGTTCCCTTCCACACGGCTTGATCCAGGCCAGACCTATACCCAGACCATGGTCTTGAAGTTCTCGGCGAAGTAAACCTGATCGCTCCCGCAGGATCCGGCGCAAGCCGCCACCTTGTGGGAGCGAGCCTGCTCGCACCCACCGATAATCGGCTTTGAACACTTGGTCTATCCTGCTGCCACACGTCTGAGGTTCAAGCACACAGGAGGCAGGCATGAACACACTCGAATTGGCAGGCATGTCCGTACCGGTAATCGGCCAGGGCACCTGGCGCATCGGGGAAGAGCCATCCCAGCAAAAAAAAGAAGTCGCGGCCCTGCGCCTGGGCATCGAACTGGGCATGACCCTGATCGACACGGCGGAGATGTACGCCGAGGGCGGTGCCGAGGCAGTGGTCGGCGAAGCGATCACCGGCCTGAGAGACCAGGTGTTTCTGGTGAGCAAGGTCTATCCCCACAACGCCAGCCGCAAGGGCATCCCGCAAGCCTGCGAACGCAGCCTGCGGCGACTGGATACCGACTACATCGACCTCTACTTGCTGCATTGGCGCGGCCAATACCCACTGGAAGAAACCGTCGAGGCCTTCGAACGCCTGCGCGAAGAAGGCAAGATCGGCCGCTGGGGCGTCTCGAACTTCGATGTCGCCGACCTTGAAGAACTGGCTTCCCCTGCCTGCGCCACCAATCAGGTGCTGTACAACCTGCAGGAGCGAGGTATCGAATTCGACCTGCTGCCCTGGTGCCAGCAACGCTCCCTGCCGGTCATGGCCTACTGCCCGGTCGGCCAGGGCGGGCATCTGCTCAAGGATCAAACCCTGAGCCAGATCGCCGAGCGCCACCGGGCTACACCCGCGCAGATCGCATTGGCCTGGTTGCTGCGCCAGGACAACGTCATCGCCATCCCTAAAGCCGTACAACCGGAACACGTACGCTTGAACGCCGAAGCGGCGAATCTCAAGCTCGCCCCCCAGGACCTCGCCGCCCTCGACCTGATCTTCCCGCAGCCCCAGGGCAAGCAGCGGCTGGCGATGGTGTGAATAAATAGATCCGTGAGAGCAAAGCTTGCTCGCGATAGCGGTGAGTCTGATTCCTCAAAGCTGTATGGACCGCCACCATCGTGAGCAAGCTTTGCTTCCACAGGGTCAATCCTCACCGACAGCAGCCACCCTGTGTTTCTCCCAAAATCCCGCGGCACTGCTAGGCTGGATCAACCGGTACCGACAAAAACAATAATCGCGGGAGAAACCTCATGCTCACGAAAACCCACCCCTTCAGCCGTTGCATCGCTCTCGCCGCAGCCCTGGGCGCTGCCACACTCGCACTCCCCGCCCTCGCCCTGGACACCGTGAAATTCATGGCCCCTGGCTCCGTGGGCGGAGGCTACGACCAGACCGCGCGGATCCTGGGCAAGGCGCTGGTCGAGGCCGAGGCGGCCAAGTCCGTCACGTTCGAGAACAAGGGGGGTGCCGGGGGTACGTTGGGCCTGGCGCAATTTGCCAACAGCACCAAGGGCGATCCCAACGCACTGCTGGTGGTAGGCGCGATCATGGTCACGGCGGTGGAGCAGAACAAACCGCAGATCACCTTGAAGGATGTGACCCCCATCGCCCGGCTGTTCACCGAATACAACGTGCTTGCCGTCCGCCAGGATTCGCCCTACAAGAACCTGGATGACTTGTTGAAAGACTTCAAGGCCAAGCCTTCCAGTATCAAGTGGGGCGGTGGCTCGAAGGGTTCGATCGATCACATCGGCATCGCTGATCTGGCGAGCAAGATGGATATTCCGGTCAATCAGGTGAACTACGTCGCCTATGCCGGGGGCGGCGAAGTCGTCGCCGCGACCCTGGGTGGACACATCACCGTGATCACCGGGGGCTATGCCGAGCTGGCCAAGTATGTGCAATCCAAACAGTTCCGCCTTTTGGCCATCGGTGCCCCCAACCGTGTCGAAGGCATCGACGCGCCGACCCTCAAGGAAAGTGGCTATGACGTCACCATCGGCAACTGGCGTGGCGTTTACGGCGCGGCGAATCTCACGCCGGAACAACGCCAGCAAGTCACCGACGCCGTACTGGCCGCCACCCATAGCAAGGTCTGGCAGGAGAACATCAAGGCCAACGCCTGGACACAGGTCATCCTGACCGGTGACGAGTTCGGCAAATTCGTCGATGAGGAGCATGCGCGCCTGCGGGCCATGCTGGTGAAGGTCGGATTGCTCTGACATGGCCCGCCCGAACGCAATAGTGCCAATCCAATTGGCCATCGGCGTCGGCGTGATCGCCATCGGTCTGGTCCTTGCGATTGGCGCCTTCCGCTTTCCCCCCGAAATGGGTTTCGTCATTCTGGGGGCTCACGTCTATCCCTGCGCCGTGGCCGTGTTCCTGGCCGGGGTGGGCGTGGTGCTGAGCTACCAGGCGATGACGGGCGGTTTTCGTGAGCTGTCGCGGGATCTTCAGGCCTCCAACCTGCAGGCCAACGGAAAGTCGGGAGCGGCCTGGGTAACCGCCGGCATTGTGGCGATCGCCCTGCTGATCAATGTCATCGGGTTCGTCTTGGCCGCGGCGCTGCTGTTCGCCTGCTCGGCACGCGGGTTCGGCAGCCGCCATCCCCTGCGTGACCTCGCCATCGGCATAGCCCTGACGCTACCGATCTACTGGCTGTTCAATGCCGGGTTGGGGGTCGCTTTGCCGCCCCTGATCAATGCCTGGATCTGATTTGGGTCGAAGGAGATCATGCAGTGGACATTCTCTTGAACCTGGCTTCGGGTTTTGCTTCGGCGCTGGATCCGATCAACCTGCTATGGGGTTTCATCGGTTGTTTGCTCGGCACCGCCATTGGTGTGTTACCGGGGATCGGACCGGCATTGACGGTGGCGTTGCTGTTGCCGATCACCGCCAAGGTCGACCCGACCGGTGCCCTGATCATGTTCGCCGGGATCTATTACGGCGCCCAATTCGGCGGCTCGACCACCTCCATCCTGCTCAATACGCCGGGCGAGTCGTCGTCGATGATCACGGCCCTGGAAGGCAACCTCATGGCCCGCAACGGCCGCGCGGGGCCTGCCCTGGCGACGGCCGCCATCGGCTCGTTCGTGGCCGGCACGGTCGCCACCCTCTTGCTGACGCTGTTCGCGCCCCTCGTCGCGACGCTGGCCCTCAGGTTCGGGCCGGCTGAGTACTTTGCCATCCTGGTGCTGTCATTCACCACGGTGTCGGCGGTCCTGGGCGCGTCCATGTTGCGCGGCTTCGCTTCCCTGGGCATCGGCTTGACCATTGGCCTGATCGGCCTGGACTCCACCTCAGGCATCGCCCGCTACACCCTGGGCGTGCCCGAGCTGGTGGATGGCATTGAAGTGGTGCTGGTGGCCGTTGGTTTGTTTGCCGTCGCCGAGGCGTTGTACAGCCTGCTCTACCAAGGGGAAGAAACGACCGGGCGGCATCGGATGACCTCGTTGTGGATGACCCGTGCCGACTGGAAACGCTCCGTTCCCGCCTGGATACGCGGAACGATGATCGGTTTTCCCTTCGGCTCCATCCCGGCCGGCGGCGCCGAGATCCCGACCTTCCTGTCCTATTCGGCCGAGCGCAAGTTGAGCAAGCACCCGGAAGAATTCGCCGCCAGCAAGGGCAAGGGCGCCATCGAAGGCGTGGCCGGCCCGGAAGCGGCCAATAACGCCAGCGCCACAGGTTCCCTGGTACCGCTGCTGACCCTTGGCATTCCCACTTCGGCCACGGCGGCGATACTGTTGGCGGCCTTTCAGAACTACAACCTGCAACCGGGTCCCATGCTGTTCCAGACATCGGGTGAGTTGGTCTGGACGCTGGTGGCATCGCTGTACATCGGCAACCTGATCCTGCTGGTGCTCAACCTGCCGCTGGTGGGGCTTTGGGTGAAGCTGCTGCAGATCCCGCGGCCGTACCTCAACGCGGGCATTCTCGTGTTTGCCTCCATTGGCGTGTACGGCATGCGCCATTCCTCGTTCGACCTGATGCTGATGCTGGCGATCGGTTGGGCCGGCGTGCTGATGCGGCGTTTCGATTTTCCCGTTGCGCCTGTCATCGTCGGCATGCTGCTGGGGCCGATGGCGGAGAAACAACTGCGCAACGCGTTATCCATCAGCCAGGGCGACTGGATGGTATTCCTGACCGAACCCATTTCGGCCACGTTTCTGGGGCTGACGTTGCTGGTGCTGGTGGTGCCTCATCTGCTTCATAGGCGCGGTATTCGCCTGCATGAGGATGATTGAGCAGCGGTGAACGCTTGTGGGAGCGAGCCCTCAGAACAACCCCATCTGCCCGCCCACCAGCGTCAGGAAATCATCCCCCACGAACGGCAGGATCGCATCCGCCACCGGTTGCAGCTGCCTGGTCACGTAGTGGTCGTAGTCGATGGGCGCGCTGCGGGTCTCCAGCGGCTCGGGGCCGGCGACAGTGATGACGTAACTGATCCAGCCGCCGCTCTGGTACTGCCGTGGACGCCCCTGGCGCTGGTTGAACTCGTCGGCAATCCGCGCCGCCCGCACATGGGGCGGAACGTTGCGTTCGTAGTCGTCCAGCGGCCGGCGCAGGCGCTTGCGGTAGATCAGCCGATCATCGAACGCCCCGGCGAGGGTCTGGTGCACGTAGTCGCGCACGTAATCCTGGTAAGGCTTGCGGTGGAAGATCCGCTCATACAACTCCTGCTGGAATTGCCGGGCCAGCGGCGACCAGTCGGTGCGCACGGCCTCCAGCCCCTTGTAGACGATTTCGTCGCTGCCGTCGTCGCGGGTCACCAGCCCGGCGTAGCGTTTCTTGCTGCCCTCTTCGGCGCCCCGGATCGTAGGCATCAGGAAGCGTTTGAAATGCGTTTCGAACTGCAGCTCCAGCGCACTCTCCAGGCCGAACGTCTCATGCACGTACTCGCGCCACCACTGATTGACGTAAGCCACCAGTTCACGCCCGATATTGGCCGCCTCTTCCTGCCCGTGGGCACGGCGCAGCCAGACGAACGTGGAGTCGGTGTCACCATAGATCACCACATGCCCCCGCGCTTCGATCAACTGCCGGGTCTGCTGCATGATCTGGTGGCCGCGCAAGGTAATGGACGAGGCCAGCCGCGGATCGAAAAAGCGACAGCCACTGGAACCGAGCACGCCGTAGAAGGCGTTCATAATGATCTTCAAGGCCTGGGACAGCGGCGCATTGCGCTCGCGTTTGGCGGTTTCCCGGCCTTCGGCGACCCGTGCCACGATGGACGGCAGGCAATGCCGCGTGCGGGAGAACCGCGCGCCGCGGAAACCGGGCACCGACTCGCGGTCGTCCGGGTGACGCAAGCCTTCGATCAAGCCCACCGGATCGATGAGAAAGGTGCGGATGATCGATGGATACAGGCTCTTGTAGTCCAGAACGAGCACCGACTCGTAGAGCCCCGGCTGAGAGTCCATGACAAAACCGCCCGGGCTGGCCTGGGGCGGGCGTTGACCGAGATTCGGCGCAACGAACCCCTGTCGGTGCATGAGCGGCATGTACAGATGCGTGAACGCAGCCACTGACCCCCCGCTGCGATCCGCCGGCAGGCCGGTGACGCTGGCTCGCTCCAGCAGGAACTTGAGCAGTTCGGTCTTGGCGAAAATACGCGTCACCAACTCGCAGTCCTTGAGGTTATAGCGAGCCAGGGCGGGCTTGTCCTCGGCGAACATGCGGTTGATTTCATCCATGCGCTGGTAAGGGTTGTCGATCGACTTACCTTCCCCCAACAAGGTCTGTGCGACGTTTTCCAGGCTGAACGAAGGGAAACTCCACGTCGCCGAACGCAGGGACTCGATGCCGTCGATGATCAGCCGTCCGGTCGCCGAGGCAAAGAAATGGTTGTTGCGTGCGCCATGCTCGCGCCACTGCATCTCTTCACCCCCGCGTCCCAGGCGCAACGGTACCGCCAGCCGCCGGGCATGTTCGTGCAGCACGCGCAGATCGAACTGCACCAGGTTCCAGCCAATGATCGCGTCAGGGTCGAAACGGGCGAACCAGTCGTTGAGCTTTTTCAGCAGCAAAGTGCGGGACTCGCAGTATTCGAGCTGGAAATCCACGCCGCTATCATCGCCATTGGGCGGGCCGAGCATGTACACCTGACGCTCACCGCAGCCCTCCAGGGCAATGGAATACAACTCGCCCTGGGCAGTGGTCTCGATGTCCAGGGACACCAGACGCAACGCCGGACGGTAGTCGGGGGCGGGTTTCATCTGGGCGTCGAGCAGCAGGCCGTCGGCGGCGGGGGTGCCGCCGAACCAGACCGGCGCGGTGATGAAGCGCTCCATCAGGTAACGCTCCGGCGGTCGGATATCGGCCTCGAACACCTCTACCCCAGCCCGGCGCAGGGTGGTGTCCAGCCGCATCAGTTGAGCGTGCTGGCGGCAATACAGGCCCAGCACCGGACGATGTTCGAAATCCAGCAGGTCGAGGGGACGCAACTCGACGTCTTTTTCTCCCTGCAACAACGCTTCCGCCTGGCCGCGCTGGATCTGTGGCACGAACGCCACCGACGGCTGCACCGCCAGGCGCACACGCTGTGGCCCTGCATCGGTGGCCAGCCAGAACTCGACTTCGGTGCCCGCCGGGGTATCGCGCCAATGCCGGGTCAGAACGAAGCCCTGCTGTAGATCCACCGTTTGCAAACCTCGAATTTATGCGTATAGCCGGATTCTACCCGTGGCGAGGGGATTTATCCCCCTCGCCACCCTGGTGAAGGGCATGCGACTTCGCCGGCCATGACGCTTTTGGACGACTGGCCGCCGCTTTACCGCTTGCTCTGTGCCGCCGGGTCTACGATTCTTTTACCACCCGCAAAAAAACACTCGAGGCCCTTCATGAAAACCGTCGCACAGTTGCTCCGGATGAAAGACGAGAAGAACCAGCAAGTACACACCGTCTCACCGGACGACATGGTGTTACAGGCGCTGATGCGCATGGCCGAAAAGAATGTCGGTGCCTTGCTGGTGGTAAAAAATGATGAGGTGCTGGGCATCATCAGCGAGCGCGACTATGCCCGTAAAATGGTCCTGCATGGTCGCTCGTCGGTGGGCACGCGGGTCAGCGAGATCATGGTCTCGCCCGTGATCACGATCGACCCGCACCAGAACGTCGAGACCTGCCTGAGCATCATGACCGAAAAGCACCTGCGCCACCTGCCAGTGGTGGAAGACGGCAAGCTGGTCGGCCTGCTGTCCATCGGTGACCTGGTCAAGGAAGCCATCGCCGAGCAGGCCGACCTGATCCGGCAGCTGGAGCAGTACATCCGCGGAGAATGATCGATCCCGGGCCGTGTGGGATAAATCCTCACATGGCCCGTCAGACGGGTTGCTCATTCTCGACGGACTTCTATATTGAAGGGGTTGTCCTGCCGAGCATCCCCATGGCCGATACCGACCGACTGATCATCTGCGAGCATTGCGATGCGGTGTACGAGCCGGTCGTACTCGTGGCGCACCAGAAAGCCTCGTGCGTGCGATGCCATGCGGTGATTCAGCGCTACAACGGCCTGACCATCGAAAAACGCCTCGCCCTGAGCGTGACGGCCGCCGTGCTGTGGGCCTTCACCAATGTCTATCCGGTGATGAACATCCGCTTCCAGGGTCTGAGCAACAGCGCCACGCTGTGGGACGCCATCGTGGCGCTGAGTCAGGGACCGATCACCTTCATCGCACTGGTCGCCGCGGTGGCAATCATCGTCGCGCCGGCCCTTCAACTGGTGCTCCTGCTCTGGGTGCTGGGCCACGCCTACGGCAACCGCCGGGCGCCGGGGTTCAACCTGTGCATGCGCAGCCTGGAAACCCTGCGGCCGTGGAGCATGCTGGAGGTCTGCCTGCTGGGGGCCCTGGTGGCGGTGATCAAGCTCGCCGGGCTGCTGGACGTGCTGCCCGGCATCGGCCTGTTCGCCCTGGCGGCCTTGAGCCTGCTGATGATCCGGATTGCCGGGCGCGACATCCGCGACCTCTGGGATCAGCTGTGAACGGCGAGCCATTGCGCCCCCCGCCCCAGGCCAGCGACCTCAACCTGTGCCTGTGCCATGGCTGCGGCCTGGCCTGCGACATGACCCACGAACCCCAGACGTGCCCCCGTTGCGACGCCGTCCTGCATCGACGCAAACCCGATCCCATCACTCGCACCTGGGCCTATATGCTGGCCGCGTTGGTGTTCTATATTCCAGCCAACCTGCTCCCGGTGATGAACACGCAGATGCTCGGCGACGGTGCCGACAGCACTATCATCAGCGGTGTCATCGAGTTCTGGCATAGCGGCGCCTGGGACATCGCCCTGATCATCTTCATCGCCAGCATCGCGGTGCCGGGCATCAAATTCGTGGTTCTGACCCTGCTGCTGGTCACCGTCCAGCGGCGCAGCACCTGGGCTCAGCTCCAGCGGGCAAAGCTCTACCGGCTGGTAGAGGTCATCGGCTATTGGTCGATGCTCGACGTGCTGGTGGTGGCCCTGGTGGCGGCCCTGGTGAAATTCCAGGCACTGAGCGATATCGAACCACGACCGGGGATCCTGTTCTTCGGCCTCGTGGTGTTGTTTACCATGCTGTCGGCCATGAGTTTCGACCCACGGTTGATCTGGGACACCCCCCCATCCGAGGAGGCCATGGATGAAGTCACAAACCACTGACGGACACAAACCGTTACCGGGCCGCGCCCATGTCACCCGCCGCCGCTGGACGGTGTCGCTGGTGTGGGTGGTGCCAATCATCGCAGTGCTGGTGGGGTTGTCCCTGGTGGTCAATAACTGGCTGCAGGAGGGCCCGACCATCACCATTACCTTCAAGACCGGCCAGGGCCTGACCGCCAACAAGACCCAGGTGAAGTACCGCAACGTGGTGATCGGCCAGGTCACCGACGTGCAACTGAGCGACGATCAGAAAAACGTCACCGCGACGGTCAAGCTCGCCAAGACAGCCGACACGTTCACGCACGAGGACTCGGTGTTCTGGGTGGTACGGCCGCGCATCGGCGCTGGCGGTATCTCCGGAATCGACACTTTACTCTCCGGCGATTTCATCGGCGCCGATGCCGGCCAGTCCAAGGTGCGCGCCAAGTCGTTCACTGGCCTTGAGGCCCCGCCGCCGATTACCTACGGCGAACCGGGCAAGCGCTTTACCCTTCACTCCCAGGACCTCGGTTCCCTGGACATCGGCTCTCCCGTGTACCTGCGCAAGATCCCGGTAGGCCAAGTGGTGTCCTACGGGCTGGACGCCGACGGCAAAGGCGTCAATATCGACGTGTTCATCAACGCGCCCAACGATGTATACGTCACCGAAAACACCCGGTTCTGGAACGTCAGCGGGGTGGACCTGAACGTCGGCGCCAACGGATTTGCAGTCAAGACCGAATCGCTCTCGGCACTGCTGTTGGGCGGTATTGCGTTCCGGGCACCGGAATACAGCCCCAACGATACCTCCGCCAGCGAGGACAAAACGTTCGAACTGTTCGCCGACGAACAGAGTGCCCTGGCGCCACCCAACGGCAAGGCACAATACCTGGCGCTTCGTTTCGATCAGGCACTTCGCGGATTGCGGGTGGGTGCACCCGTCGAATTCCTGGGCGTAGAGATCGGTCGGGTGGTGGCCATCAACCTGGATTTTGACGAAAAACAGCGCAATTTCCCCCTCAACGTCGGCGTTGTGATCTATCCCCAGCGGCTGGGTAAAGCCCACGAGAAACTGCTCAAGGCGCTCAATCACGATCCGGAGGACGAAGCCGCCTCCGCCCGCCTGATGGGCAGTTTTGTCGAGCGGGGCCTGCGTGCCCAGGCGCGCAGCGGCAGTCTGCTGACCGGACAGTTGTACATTGCCCTGGATTTCTACCCCAAAGCCGAAAAAGTCGCGTTCGATCCGAATGCCCGTCCTGTCCGTATCCCGACCATCCCGGGAAGCCTGCAGCAGTTGCAGGAGCAACTGCAATCGGTGGTCGAACGGATCAACAAACTGCCGCTGGAAAGCATCGCCAGCAACCTGGATGGCAACCTGGTGGAGTTGCGCAAAGGCCTGACGCAGTTCAACAGCAAGACCCTGCCGGGGGTGCAGAACACCTTGCAGGACGTCAGCAAGACCCTGCAATCGGCCAACTCCACCCTGGCTGAAGATTCGCCGCAGCGCGAACAACTGACCCAGACCCTCGACGACCTGGGACGTATGTCACGCTCGCTGCGCGAACTGTCCGACTACCTGAGCCGCCATCCTGAATCGCTGCTTCGCGGCCGTCCCAAGGACGCTCCGGCACAGAACCTCACATTCCCGGTGGACGAATGATCACAGGAGCCCGTCCCATGCCGCCGATGCTGAAATCCGCCCTGGTTGCTGCCCTGCTGCTGCTCGGCGCCTGCCGCAGCGATCCGGTCCATTACCACACCTTGAGCCCGGCTCAACCGGCGAGCCAACCGCCCGCCAACGCCGACATCCGGATCGAGCAAGTGAGCGTTCCGCCCCAGGTGGATCGTCCCCAGATGGTCATACGCCAAGGCAACAGTGGCCTGGTCATCCTGGAAACCGAATGGTGGGGTGCCAGCCTCGCGGATGAGCTGCGCAGCAGTCTGGAGGAGCCACTGAGCAACCCTGGGGCGGCCCGATTATTGTTGCGGGTGGACGTGCAGCGCTTCGACTCGATCCCTGGCCGTTACGCCCGTATGGATGTGCAATGGCGCTTGCGTAGCCTTGGCAACGAAGCCTCTCCTCTCACCTGCCGCAGCACACTGCAAACACCGGCAACAGCCGCACTCGATGATCTGGTGACAGCCCATCAGAACAACGTGCGGCAATTCGTCGACCTGGTCGTTCGGGCCGCTGCCCGAAAAACCTGCCCATGATCCTTTCGGCCGCGCCTACGACGGCCAGTGCTGCGACAACACCGGCGCAACACGCGGGTGATGATCGATTCGCTCCAATACATCGTGGAAGGCGGGCCGTGCGCGGAGCATGGCTTCTCGCGTTCCTTGCCACTTAGTGATGACAGCCGCGAGGATATCCAGCGCTCCTGGCTCATGCCCCCCCAGAAACGGCTGTGCCGGGAATTGATCGGCAAACAACGCCCAGTTGCGGTACAGCCGTTGCTGGGTGCCCGACACTAACTGCTGCCGGGTGTCGTCGTCCGCCTCCAGCCAACGCTCCGGAAAATCGATGATGCCGATGGGTGTATAGCAATTGGCTGCGATGTAGACCAGACCCCTTATGGCTTGTGCGCGCAGCCCGGGATCGTCCGGCAATAACTTCGATGCAGGAAAGGTCAACCCTAGATGAATCAATATGGCCGCGGCTTCGGTCAACACGGAGCCGTCCGGCAACTGCAGGGTCGGGACTTGTTTCAGCGGGTTCAACGCCTCGAGCTCTGTCGCCGCCTCGCTGTCTTCAGTCGAGTAGGCATCTATCCGGCGATAGGGCACGCCGCACAGGCACAACGCAATCTCCACGGCCGAGGAACCGGATTGTCTGTGGCCGAATAACTGGTACATAAGCCAGCCTCCCTGTTGGGTTCAGACGATAGAACCCGGCGGCTGGCCGATGTTCCGTCCGATGGACGACAGGCGCTCTTTCCCGATCAGCTATCACTGCCGTCGATGGTCACCATCACGTCAATGAAGTTCTCTTGATGATTGCCCGGCGCAACAATGGCGCCACACCAACCCACAACACCCCGGAGCACACCATCATGAAACGCCAAATCATCCTCAGCCTCGCTTTCTCGGTTCTGGCCGCCAACGCATTCGCCGCTTCCTCCCATCCGGTCGTCGCCCAGGATGGCTCTGATCGACTGATCGAACGACGCGTCGCCGAAGGGGGTTCCGACCGCCTGATGGAAAAACGTGTTGCTCAAGATGGCTCTGATCGCCTGATCGAGAAACGTGTTGCTCAAGATGGCTCCGACCGCCTGATCGAGAAACGCGTTGCCGAAGGGGGTTCTGATCGCCTGATCGAGAATCGCGTTGCTGAAGGTGGTTCCGATCGCCTGATCGAGAAACGCTTGGCCGAAGGAGGTTCCGACCGCCTGATCGAGAATCGCGTTGCTGAAGGTGGCTCCGATCGTCTGATCGAAAATCGTGTAGCTGAAGGGGGTTCCGACCGTCTGCCGCAGAACCGCGTATGAGTTGTCTGACCGCAACACCCGAAAGCGTCCCAATAAAGCCCGGCCTAACCCGCCGGGCTTTTTCATGATCGTTGTCTAACGCCCGGATGACCGACTCACGCATCGCTGATAACGCTCATCCACCCGCTTGGCAAACCAAGCCGTGGTCAGTTTGCGAGTGATCTTCGGACTCTTTAGCACGATGCCCGGCAGCACCGCACGGGGCAGCGGTTTACCTTCGGCTTTCTCAGCCAGCTCGAACACCCGCTTGTAAAGTTTGCTGTCCTCGAAGGCCAGGGTGTCACCCAACTCCAATTGGTCACGGATGGTCGGATTGCGCATCCCCAATGACTTTCCCAGGGTTCGCACTGCCAGTTCGGTGCTGCCGGGCATGATCGAATCATGCCGGATCAGGTCGCCGTCCAATACCAGGGTAATCCCTGAGGCGCGACTCACTGCGTGCTGGAATGCCGCGTTGCGACTGGCATACCAGCCGGCATTGAAATCGGCAAAACGGTACAGCGGTTCGATGTAGCTCACCGGGTACCCCAGCAAATGAGCGATGCCGAAATACATGCCGCCTCGACGACTGAACACTTCGCGACGAATCGAGCCGTCCACCGTATAGGGGTAGTTCCGGGCATTGGCCTGGGCAAAAGCAATGCTGACTTGCATCGGCCCGCCGGTATGCACCGGGTTGAAGCCGTCGAACAGCGTCTTGCCCAACGGCACCATACCGATGAAATCATCGAAGATGCCGCTCAATTCCTTCTCGCTGCGCGCCCCGTTGAGCCGGTCGGCATAGCTCTTGCCATTGGGGGACCGCACCTGGAGCGCGCCGCTGACCAATACATTGGGGATGTGCAACTTCGCCGCACGCCGGTCGATTTCCTGCCGGGCAATCCTGCCCAACCCCGGCACCGTCGGATCGGCCTGGAAAGTGGACTCTTGTTCGGTCACCGCCAGCACCGAGCAGATATTCTGTGTTGTGGGCGGGATCTGCTGAGCGGCAAACGCGACGTATATATCGGTGGCCCAGCCCTCTCGGTCTACCGTCCTGGCGGGCAGCAACTGAACGATCTGCGCCTTGACCTGTGCTGGCTGGCGTTCAGGCTCCTGGGCCTGACGACTGCCGCAACCGGCCAGGGCCAGCAAGGAAAACAGACCGATCAACCCTCGATTGAATCGCATAAAACTCCAACAGTTTTGTTATTTCTGTGGCCAGATACCCTGTGCCGGGCACGTGGGAGCAAGGCAGAACTGGCTGCGATGACGGGGGCACATTCAACATCGATGCAACTGACCCACCGCTTTCGCGAGCAAGCCCGCTCCCACAGTAGATCATTGTTGGATGCAAAACCGTGAGCACCAAGGCCCCCTTGTGGGAGCGAGCCTGCTCGCGATGACGGTGGTACATTCAACATCGATGCAAACTGACCCACCGCTTTCGCGAGCAGGCTCGCTCCCACATCAGGTTTCGTGTGTTCGCAACTTCCCGGCTCACAAAGTCAGCGAGCCGTCGATGCAGGTCACCACCGCGCCACCGATCCAGACCTCCTCACCTACCTGTTCCACATGAATCCGCCCGGCCCGGCCCATGGTCAACCCCTGGCTGACCACATAAGACGACGGTGCCAGCCCCTTGGCGAGCATCCATTGGGCGAGACCGGCGTTCAAGCTGCCGGTGGCCGGGTCCTCCGGCATTCCGTCGCCGGCAATGAAACCCCGGACTTCGAATTGCGCGTCGACACCATCGACGACCGGGTCCCAGGGCGCCACGACGCCTACGGCCAGATCCAGCAATTGGTGATAATCAGGCTTGAGGTTCAAGACTTGTTGCCGGTCCCGGAGCATCAAGGCCAGCCACCCCGCGCCGTTGTCGACCCATTGCGCCTCGACAATGGCCTCGGCCGCCAGCCCGAGCCCGTTTCGCGCCCGCTCAAGCACATCGGCCTCCAGCGGCCCGGATTTGATCAACGGCGGTGCCAAGAATGACAAGCCGTGTTCGCTGCGACGAATTCTGACAAGGCCAACGCCGCACTCCTGCACGATCTCCTGCCCTTTCGGCACGCCTCCCGCTTCCAGCCAGGCATGGCAACTGCCCAGCGTCGGATGGCCGGCAAAGGGCAGTTCGGTCGAGGTCGTAAAAATCCGGACCCGGTAATCCGCCTCCGGATGCCGAGGCTCGAGCAAAAAAGTGGTTTCGCTGAGATTCGTCCAATTGGCAAACGCGATCATTTGCTCATCACCGAGCCCATCGCCCCCCAGCACCACGGCCAATGGATTGCCCTTGAGCGGTACTTCGCTGAACACATCCAGTTGCTTGAAATCGAATCGGTGGGCCATGGATGTATTCACTCCGGAATCTTCAGTCCGCGAATCACCGCCGGTCGCGCCAGGAAGCGCTCCAGCACCCGCGTTACATTCGGGAAATGCTGGATGCCCACCAGATCACCCGCCTCATAGAAACCGATCAAGTTGCGCACCCAGGGGAACGTGGCGATATCGGCAATGGTGTAGCGCTCGCCCATGATCCAGTCTCGTCCTTGCAGGCGACCGTCGAGCACCTTGAGCAGGCGCTTGCTCTCATCGACATAACGATCACGCGGTCGCTTATCCTCGTAGTCCTTGCCGGCGAACTTGTTGAAGAAGCCCAACTGCCCGAACATCGGCCCGATCCCGCCCATCTGGAACATCAGCCACTGGATCGTCTCGTAACGCGCCGCCGATTCCCGGGCCAGTAACTGACCGCTCTTGTCCGCGAGATAAATCAGGATCGCCCCCGATTCGAACAACGCCAACGGCTGGTCTCCAGGCCCATGAGGGTCGAGGATCGCCGGGATCTTGTTGTTGGGGTTCAGGGACAGGAACTCGGGAGAGAACTGGTCGTTGCTGTCGAAGTCCACTTTATGGGGTTCGTAAGGCAGGCCGATCTCCTCCAGCATGATCGAGACCTTTACCCCGTTGGGGGTTGGCAGAGAGTAGAGCTGGATCCACTCGGGATACTGGGCGGGCCATTTCTGGGTGATGGGGAATGGGGTCAGGTTGGGCACGGGGGGCTCCACAGCGACTTTAAAAGGATGGAGCATAATTCAGGATCGCCCTGGAGGCATCAGAGGTTTCCTCGCCCGGCTCGTCTTCGATGACGGGTTCCGGCCCCCATACACCGTCATGGGATTCACACCGACTCTTCTTAATTTCGCAACATCCTGTCGCTAACGTTCATCCCATCTCATGGAAGAAGCCGCCGCTGGATCGAACCAAAGGGCTTCAGAGGACTCTGAGCAATGCCCCGGGGAATCGAAGCGGGTGTAACGACAGGGAAAACACCCGAGGCCAAACGCTTCGCGGTGCCAGGGTTTGTCAGCCTGACTCGATGTTCGATTCGAGACAGCCGAAGACTACTATCGATGATCAAGCCACTGAATTTCGCCAGACATTTCAAACCCCGTTCATGGCTGGTGCTACCGACACTGCTGGTAGCCTGCGGTCTGGTGTTGTCACTGGAGTCCAGCGTCAGCCGCGCCCAGCCGGTGAATGGTGTCCAGACCCTGGTGTTCCTGCGCCACGCCGAGAAACCCGCCGGCGGCCTGGGCCAGCTCAACTGCCGGGGGCTTAATCGCGCCATCGATCTGGCTACCCTGCTGCCGGAAAAATTCGGCAAGGCCGATTACGTGTTCGCGGCCAACCCGACCCGCAACGTCGAAGAGGGTGAGCTGGATAATTCATACAGCTATATTCGTCCGCTGATGACCATCAGTCCCAGCGCCATCAAGCTCGGGCTCCCCGTCAATATCGAATATTCGGCCAATGACACCAGCGACCTCGCAAATGAACTGCTGGAAGACAAATACCACAACGCCACTATCTACACGGCCTGGTCACATGGCTATCTGCCCGAACTGATCAACAAGGTCGCCGGCGAAGCCGTGGGCAAGAAGCAGACCATCACCGAAGACTGGGCGTCGGGGGATTTCGATTCGCTGTACGTGCTGACGCTGACCTGGCACAACGGCAAGGCCAGCCTCTCCAGCCGGACTTACAAGCAAGGCCTCGACAATGGGCAGGAAACCTGTCCGACCTGACCTGTCGACACCTCCTACGGTCAGGGCAGGTCACGGACAGGGCAGGCTGAGGTATGATGCGCCCACTCTCCAGCTGACCGGACGCTTTTCATGTCTCCAACCTCTGCCGCCGACGACCGGAGCTGGTCGTTCTGGTGGAAACCCGCCCTGTTCCTGCTCGTGGCCGTTGTCGGGCTCTACTATGTCAAATGGTCGCCCTATTATCTGAAGGCGTTCGTCGCCGCCGATAGCCACAACATCGGCAACTCGATTCTCAACGATGCCCAGACAGCGCCACTGATGGCGGCACTGACCTATGCCAAGGTGTATTTCCTGGCCATCTGGAAAGCTGCCGTGCTGGCGGTGATCCTCGGCTCCCTGTTGCAGGTGCTGATCCCCCGCGACTGGCTGTTACGCCTGTTCGGCCAGGCCGGCTTTGCCTCGACCTTGCGCGGCGGGTTGTTCGCCCTGCCCGGCATGATGTGCTCATGCTGCGCGGCGCCGGTAGCGGCCAGCATGCGCCGGCAGAACGTCTCGGTGGGCGCGGCGCTGGCTTTCTGGATCGGCAACCCGGTACTCAACCCCGCGACCCTGGTCTTCATGGGGTTCGTGTTGGGCTGGGGCTTCACCGCTCTGCGCCTGGTGGCGGGTATCGTGCTGGTGTTTGGCGTGTCGATGGTGGCACAGCGCATCGCACGGCCAGAGATCCTGCCCGAAGCGGCGGTGGAAGCGGTGACCGAGGCCAGCGTGGTGGATGCGCAACCGTTCGCCGTCCGTTGGGCCCGCACCTTATGGCAATTGTTCTGGAGCACCATCCCGGTCTATGTGCTGGCCGTGCTGGTACTGGGCGCTGCGCGGGTCTGGCTGTTTCCTCATGTCGACGGGGCCATGGCCGACAGTCTGGTGTGGCTGGTACCGCTGGCGATCGTCGGCACGCTGTTCGTGATACCGACCGCGGCGGAGATCCCTATTGTCCAGACCATGATGTCCCTGGGCATGGGCACCGGCCCGGCCGTGGCATTGTTGATGACCCTGCCGAGCATCAGCCTGCCGTCACTGCTGATGTTGCGCAAAGATTTTGACGCCCGGGTGCTGGTGACCGTGGCGCTGCTGACCATCCTGGTAGGCATCGTCTTCGGATTGATCGGGGCAGCGCTGCTTTAACGCGTCTGTCGCCGCCCCTTGGCAGGACTCCCACCTCGGTCGATGTGGGAGTTGAACTTGCTCACTTTGTCCGGGCCGCTCGCTCACGCAGGTATTCCAGCACAGCGGCCTGCTCCCCGGAAAACTCGATCCGCCTGCCCTTCTTTTCCCGCTGGAATGCGTACATCGGATCGTAGTACTCACGCAGCAGACCTTCGATCCAGCCACGATGAAGGTCGACGGCACCGCTATCGGCCTGCTCGGCCAAGGCGGCTTCCATGATCGTCATCAAGCGCCGATGGCGGTCACCGCCCAGGCGCTTATGGATGTTGTCCAGGCTCGCCAGCAACCGCTCGGAGAACAACATAAACCCCTCATCGCCGTGTACAGCGACAAATTCGGCGCTCAGGTTGATGACGTAGTCCCGCAAGATCCGCTCGACCCGTCGCTCCACGCTGTCTTCGAGCCAGACCATCGGAACCTGCTGCATACGCTGGTACAACGGCAACGGCAAGGCACAGCTGCCGACTGCGCGGCTCTCATCCTCGACCACGAACTGCTCGATGCCGGCGGCGCGCTTTTTCAGCACGTCCACCGCCAGGCGGTTCTCGAAATCGATGTTCGAAGGCTGTCCGGTAGCACGTTTGCCGAAGCTTGAACCCCGGTGATTGGCGAAGCCTTCCAGGTCGAGGCCGTTGTTCAACCGGGTCAGGACCTCCGTCTTGCCGGTGCCCGTCATGCCGCCCAGCAATACCAGGTCGCACTGGGCAACCGCCTGTTCGACGGTGTCCAGCAGGAAGGTGCGCATGGCCTTGTAGCCGCCGCCAACTCTGGGATATTCGATACCCGCTTCGTCCTTGAGCCATTGCTGGACGATTTGCGAGCGCAAACCACCACGGAAGCAATACAGCAGGCCGTCCGGGTGAGCCTGGGCAAACTCGGCCCAGGCCTGGATGCGTTGCGCCTTGATCTCACCAGACACCAATTGATGCCCCAGCACAATGGCCGCCTGTTGGCCTTGCTGCTTGTAGCAGGTACCGACCCGCTGTCGTTCGATGTCCGTCATCAGCGGCAGGTTGACCACGCCGGGGAACGCACCCTTGTGGAATTCGATGGGCGCGCGGGTATCCATCATCGGCCGGTCGTTGAGGAAAATCTCGCGGTAATCGGTAATGTCATTGGCCATCATGACACCTCGACCGCGTTGGTCTGTCGCTCGACCAGCTCGCCAATCGGTTCCAGCGCAAGGCCCAGCTCGGCGGCCACCGCCAGGAACGACTCGTTGCCCTCGGGACTGACCGCAATCAACAACCCGCCGCTGGTTTGCGGATCGCACAGCACACGCTTGTGCAGTTCCTGGACCCGACCGACCTTGCTGGCGTAGCTGTCGTAGTTGCGCAACGTGCCGCCCGGCACACAGCCCAGGTCGAGGTAATACTCGACCCCCGGCAACCGTGGCACGGCGTCATAGCGTATGCGTGCCGTGAGACCGCTGCCATCGGCCATTTCCACCAGATGCCCAAGCAGGCCGAAACCGGTGACGTCAGTCATCGCCGTCACACCGTCGAGCTTGCCGAAGCGGCTGCCGGGTTTATTGAGGGTACACATCCAGTCACGGGCCAGCCCCACGTCGGCGGTGCGCAGTTTGCCCTTCTTTTCCGCCGTGGTCAGGATACCGATGCCCAGGGGCTTGGTCAGGTAAAGAAGGCAGCCGGCGGTGGCGGTGTCGTTGCGCTTCATGTGGCGCTTGCTCACCAGCCCCGTGACGGCAAGGCCGAAAATCGGCTCGGGCGCGTCGATCGAATGGCCGCCCGCCAGCGGTATGCCCGCCTCATCACACACCGAACGACCACCGCGAATCACCTCTCGGGCGATTTCCGGAGCCAGTACGTTGACGGGCCAGCCGAGAATCGCAATCGCCATCAACGGATCGCCGCCCATCGCGTAGATGTCGCTGATGGCATTGGTGGCGGCGATACGACCGAAATCGAACGGATCGTCGACGATCGGCATGAAAAAGTCAGTGGTCGACACCACCCCGCGCTCCTCATCGATGGCGTATACCGCAGCATCGTCCCGGGAGGCGTTACCGACCCACAGCCTGGGATCAAGATTCTGCGCGCCGCTACCGGCCAGAATCACCTCCAGTACCTGGGGTGAAATCTTGCAACCGCAACCGGCGCCGTGGCTGTACTGGGTGAGGCGAATAGGTTCGCTCATGGGCATACCTCGCGTAGGTCAAGGTGGGCGATTCTAGCAGCAACGCCGATGCTTCAGCGCTTGCAGCGATGGCGCAGCCCTTGCGTCTTACCAAAGGGAATTTTCCTTCACGCAGAGAATCACTTGAACATCAGTCGCGCATTCAGCCAGGAGATTGCGATGTCCCTGCCCCCTGCAACCGACCACGGCACACACCTTGACTACGGTCTCGATACCTTGTTTGGTCGAGAAACCAAAAGCGTCGAATGCCACTTCCACATCATGCGCCTCGACGACGATGAGCCGCCATGGTTCGCGCTGCGCGTGCAGCCGCCACTGCCCGAGGACCTGGAAAAGGCCCAGATCGTCGTGTTCAGGGCCGAGGGCCGGAAGATCAGTGGCATTGTCCGGCGCACCGAGCGCCTGGCCGACGACACTCTGCAACTGGACGTAGAGCCGGACTGAGGTATACAAGCCTGCCGGACACTGCTGGAGCCAGGTGATGACCCGTGGGATGATTGGCGCTTCACGCGCCTCACGGGAAGAGTTTCGATGTCACTGCTGAGTAAACACGCCGCCGCTCTGTTTCTGACGGCCATCGCAGGCCTGGTCATGGTGCCTGCCCATTCGGCCCAGCCCAAAACCGACGGTGACTTGCCGGCCCGGAAGGTTTCGATGCTGGGCGGCAAGTTTACCTTCACCCTGCCAAAGGGTTTCACTGTCACCCCGCTGCCCGCTGGTGAGGCGGCCCAGGGCACAGGGGGGGCATCGGGAACGATGTACAGCAACGCCACCCGCAAAACCGTGGTGATCACCGCTGAAAACACCATCATCGACGGGGCGAACGTAAAGGACGACGACGGTGCGTTTCTTGACGCGACCATGGCTGACTACGCTGCCCAACGAACCAAAGCCTTGCCGGATGCCAGGATCCTGAGTGAAAAAAGCCTGACCCTGAAAAGTACCGGCCTGGGTTTGCGCCAGCTCGATACCCGCGCCACCCAGGGCGGCGGACCGACGCTCGACACCACGCTGCTGGGCGCCTCCGGCACGCGCATGGCGGTGGTGCAGATCATTTCCAGGGCCAGTGACAAGGAAGGTCATGAGGCGCTGGTGCAGCAGATTGCCGGTGGGAAATCGTCGTCCGGCAAATGAACCGCGTCGCATCCATTGCGAGCAAGCTCGCTCCCACAATGGGACGGTGGTGAATGGACCTTCTGTGGGAGCGGGCTTGCCCGGAAGACGATGGCACATTCACCATCAATGCAGGCAGAGCCACCGCTTTCGCGAGCAAGCCCGCTCCCACGGGGGTGACCCATTTCAGGGATTGAGCCGTTCCAGCCAGGCTCGCAGATCCTTTACCTCCATGGCGCTGATGCTGTGGCCAACACCCGGGTAGGCATGGAATTCAGGTTCCAGGGCCAGGGTCTTCAAGAACGTATTGGCGTCGGTGCCGTCATGGTAGGGAATGATCGGATCCGCCGTGCCGTGGCCGATGAACACGGCCAGCGCCCGGCGCGACTCGTCGGGCGTCAGTTCGGCCCGCAGCCCGGACAGGACCCGCCCGCCCATCGCGGCGATGCCGCCGACAGCATCGGGGTGTCGCAGGGCCACTTCGTAGCTCATCATCGCACCCTGGCTGAAGCCCACCAGGAACACCTGACTGGCGTCGGTCGGGTATTTGGCCCGCGCCTTTGCGATGAAATCCAGCAGCAGTTGGCCGCTGGCCTTCAAATCCGAGGTGTCGCCGTCATAAGCACCCTCGCCCTTTTTCGCAAACCACTGGTAATGGCCCGGTTCCATGACCTTTGGCGCTCGAACCGAGAGGTAGTTGTAGTGCTCGGGCAACGCCTCCCTGAGCTCGAACAGGTCCTGTTCGTTGCTGCCGGAGCCGTGCAGGAAAATCACCAGTGGCCGGTCTCTCGTCTGCTCATCGGCGTCCGCCAGGTAGTTCAGCGGCAGGTCCGTGTGCAGTGCCGGTTGGGCCTGCGCCCCGGCAGACACCAGCAGCAGAAACAGCGTGAGGGCTCTGAGCATTCATCTTCCTCCATCGTTCGATAGCCGCACGGCAACCGCCGTGCGGTGAGGTAGACCGCAGTTATCAGTCGTTGATCAATTTCCCGCTGCGAATCGGTTCAGCCCCGGCCACTTTCGCCTGCCAGATACCCGGCTGGGTGTAACGTCCACGGTCCAGGGCAAACAACACACCGGCAGTGCCGGCCGTTACCGTGGTGACCCGATCATTCAGCGGATCGACCACTTCGAACACCGGATCACCCTGCTCCACCCACTCACCGGCCTCACGCAGGAAGCTCACCACACCATGGTGCGGTGCGAACAGGTATTGCGTGCCTTCGAACGGAAACCCTCCGCAACAGTGCGCAGGCGCCGCCGGCCAGTCGCCGCCGATAAAACCCTGCTCGGCGAGAAACCCCAGAATGGCTTCGCAATTGGCCTGGGCCTGGTCCACTCGGGTGTCGCCCATGCTCCCCAATTCCAGCGTGGTTGCCAGGTTGGCCAGCGGGATCGCGGCCTCGGGAAACGCCTTGGCCAGGCGCAGCCAGGGCGATGAACAGGACTCGTCGAACGAACTGCCGCCCGAGTCCTCGCACAGCAGTGCCACACCGGCCTTCAACCGCGCCGCCAGGGAGCGCCATTGCGGCCAGTGTTGCGGCAAGGCATACAAATGAATGACCGCCTCGAAATCGCAGTGCAGGTCCAATGTGATGTCGGCATCGCAGGCGTGTCGCAGCAGCAGGCGATGCAGCGCTTCGAGTTGCGAAGGTGGTGCCGGCAGTTCGTCCAGTACCTGCGTCATGGTCTGGCGGATCAGGGTGATATTGGCAGCCGGGTCGTCCCCCAGCCGGTCGCCGATGCGTTGCGCCACCGGGGCGCTGAGCTCCACGAAGGAGCGGTTGAAATTCTTGCCGCTGCCCAGCTCGAAACGCCCCATGTGGGCGCTTTGCAGATGCTGGTCCAGCCCGATGGGGTTGGCCACCGGCACCAACTCAACCACACCCTTGAGCAGCCCCTGGGCTTCCAGTTCGTTGAGCCGCTGTTTCAACTCCCAGGCCGTGCGCATGCCAGGTAACTCATCAGCGTGCAGGCTGGCCTGAATGTAGGCCTTGCGCGGGCCGTGGCCGTAACGAAACACACTGAGCCGGCGCTCGGTTCCCAGGTGGCTCCATGGCAGGGTATGGTCGATGCGTTGCATGAAATCTCCAAATACGAAAGCGCTCAGGACGCAGGGTAAAACAATCGCCCATGAAAAAGGTGGCCGACCGCGTCAACGGAGGGCCACCTTGGCGTCCGCGGGATTAATGCCCGTAGACGTCGAAGGCGAAGTACTTGTCCTGCACCTTCTTGTACGTGCCGTTGGCGCGGATTTCGGTGATGGCGGCATTGAATTTCTCGGCCAGGGCCGTATCGCCCTTGCGCACGGCAATGCCGGCGCCGCCACCGAAATACTTCGCATCTTCGTAGGTCGGGCCTACGAAGGCGAAGCCTTTGCCGGCGTCGGTCTTCAGGAAACCTTCATCGAGGTTGACCGAGTCGGCCAACATGGCGTCGAGACGGCCGGCGACCATGTCCAGGTTGGCTTCCTGCTGGGAGCCGTAGCGCACCAGGTCGATGCCCGCCGGCACCAGCACCTCGGTGGCGAAACGGTCATGGGTACTGGCGCGCAGCACGCCGACTTTCTTGCCCTTGAGCTCGGTCAGCGGATCCTTGACCGTGGAGCCTTCCTTCATTACGAAGCGCGCTGGGGTGTGGTAGTACTTGATGGTGAAATCGACGTTTTTCTTGCGATCGTCGGTGATGGTCATGGACGACAGGATCGCGTCGATTTTCTTCACTTTCAGCGCCGGGATCAGGCCGTCGAATTCCTGTTCGACCCAGATGCACTTGACTTTCATCTGCTCACACAGCGCATCACCGATATCGACGTCGAAGCCGGCCAGCTTGCCATCGGCCGTCTTCATCGAAAAGGGTGGGTAACCGGCTTCGATCCCGAGACGGATCGGTTTGGCATCTTCGGCTACGGCCGACAGAGACAACACGGACAGTGCCAGGGCACCGAACATTGCTAGCTTCTTCATGAACTCTCCTGCGTGCGCTGATTTTATTCTTTGACGGATCGGGCAGATTCGACGGCTTACCGGAGTGCAGCATCAGGTCGGCAAAACCGAAGTGGCCGGCAGTCTAGAGGGGTGCTCAGGCGGGAAGTTATGTTGAAGCGACAAATACTTACAGAAATACCCGGATTCGTCCGCAGACTTACGGATTTACGAAAGACCTGACGGACCTGTGGTGGCGAGGGAGCGAGGCCCCTGCCACCGAAGGCTGTCAAACAGAGAAAAGGCTTCAGCAGTCGCAGCCGATCGCTGTGTCCGTCACCCGCTCCACCGAACCGGTCAGGCGAAAGCCTTCGTCCAGCCAGCCCATGATGCCACCGATCATTTCCTTGACCGGGTAACCCAGGGTCGCCAGGCGGACCGCCGCCTTGTTCGCCCCGTTACAGTGCGGACCTGCACAATAGACCACGAACAATGTGTCCGGCGGATACACCGACAATGCCTGGGCGGTAATCGACCGGGTTGGCAGGTTGACCGCCCCCGGCACGTGCCCTCGCTCATACGCCAGCGGCCCGCGCACGTCCAGAAGAATAAAATCGACCTGCCCGGCCTGCTGGCTGGCATGGACGTCGGAACAATCCGTTTCGAACGTCAGACGACGACTGAAATGCTGCAGGGCGACGTCGGACGGGGCAGCCGGTACTTCACTAACCAGACTGGTCATCAGGTGTACTCCATGGAGGATGAGGGCGTAGGCAGACTTTATCCGTCTGATACTAACCGCTACAGTGGCCCGTAAGACACTCTGTGGGAATTTTCCGCCATATGCAGCCCTCCCCCGGCCTTGTCGCCGTCCTCGCCTACGATGGCTTGTGCACGTTCGAATTCGGCGTAGCCGTCGAGATATTCGGCCTTGCCCGACCGGAATTCGATTTCCCCTGGTATGAACATCGAATCGTTGCGGTCGATGACGGCCCGATGCGTGCCATGGGTGGTTTCCAGATCCTGACCGATGGCGGGATGGAACTGCTGGAGACGGCCCGGACGATTGTGATTCCCGGTTGGCGCAGTCGCAGCGAAACACCTTCCGAGGCCCTGCTCGACGCATTGCGCAACGCCCACGCCCGAGGGGCGCGCCTGCTATCGATCTGCTCCGGGGCCTTCGTGCTGGCGGCTGCCGGCCTGCTCGACGGGCTGGGCGCCACCACCCACTGGCGCTACACCGATGAACTGGCCGAGAACTTTCCCGCCATCCTGGTGGATCCGGACGTACTGTATGTAGATGCCGGCCAGGTCATCACCTCGGCCGGCAGCGCGGCGGGTATCGATGCCTGTCTGCATCTGGTGGCGCGGGACTTCGGCGCCCAGGTCGCCAACGCGGTGGCGCGTCGGCTGGTCATGTCACCGCAACGCACGGGCGGCCAGGCGCAATTCATTCCCTCACCGGTCAGCCGCACGCCCCGTGGTGATCTGTCACGCGTGATGCAATGGGCCCGCGAACGCCTCCATGAACCCCTCGGCGTACGCGAACTGGCCAGTCAGGCCGCCATGAGCGAACGCACCTTCTTGCGCCATTTCACCCAGGCCTGCGGCCAGTCGCCCAAGGCCTGGTTGCAACATGAGCGCCTGGCGCGAGCCCGCGAGTTGCTGGAAAGCACCGAAGACACCACCGACAACATCGCCCAGTTGTGCGGCTACCGTTCGGTCGAAAGCTTTCGCGTGGCTTTTCGCAGCGTGGTGGGGTTGGCGCCGTCGGTGTATCGGGAGCGGTTTGGACGGGGTATGAGGCCGTCCCGCTGAACAAGCGCCTGTAGCACCAGGGCTTGCCCGAATGCCGGTCAGTCAAACCCGTGGGAGCAAAGCTTGCTCGCGATAGCGGTAGGCCAGCCGACACCGTTGTACCAAACCCGGCCCAATCGCGAGCAAGCTTTGCTCCCACAGGTTGTGGCTTAACTGATCGGCATTAAGACATGCCTGCGAACTTTCAGGGTTTACGCAACAAATAGGTGTCCATGATCCATCCGTTAGCCTGACGTGCGACCTTGCGGGTACGTTCGATATCATCGGCCACCTCCCCCAACCGGCCTGCGATCAGGATTTCATCCGGCGTACCGAGATAGGCGCCCCAGTAGATGTGCGTGTCCAGGTCGCTCACCTGGCGGTACGCATCCTGCGCATCGAGCATCACCACCACGCTGGCCCCGTCCCCCACCTGGGTCTTCGCCAACCGACGTCCGGTAGTGATTTCCAGCGCACCGCCAATGCTGTTCAACGGCACCTTGTGCCTTGCCGCGAGGGCCTGGACACTGCTGATGCCGGGGATCACTTCGAATTCGAAGGTACAGCATCCCGAATCAAGAATCGCCTGGAGGATGCGCACGGTGCTGTCATACAACGACGGATCGCCCCACACCAGGAAACTGCCACACTGTCCATCGGACAATTCTTCATTGATCAGCCTTTCGAACATCGCCTGCTTGGCACGGTTCAGTGCCTCGACACTGCGGGTGTAATCCAGCTCGCCGCGTTGGCGCTCGGGACTTTCAGCCTCGATGAAACGGTAGGTGTGATCGACGATGTAGCGCTCGCAGATTGCACGCCGCAAATCCACCAAGGAATGCTTGGCAGGCCCTTTGTCCATGAGAAAGAACACATCCACCCGGTTCAAGGCTTTCACGGCCTGCATCGTCAGATGATCCGGATCGCCGGCACCGATGCCGATGACCAACAATCTCTTCATTGGTTTGGCTCCACGTCAGGCCCCAGGGTGCGCAATCGCCACACGCCGTTGAACCGCAACTCCAAGGCGGACAGCGGTTCGACATCGATGCGATTGAATGTGGACGCCGGGCAGTGCAGGACATTCACCAGGGCCGCCCGGATCACGAACGGATGAGTAACAGCCAGCACATGCCCAGGGGTGTTTTCCAGGCTGGCCAGCCAGTCTCCGACACGGCGACACAATCGGGTGATGGACTCGCCGCCATGGGGCGCTGCATCGGGATCGTCCAGCCAGGCTTGCAAGCGCTGCGGTTCGGCCTTGAGCAGTTCGTCGATAGACAAACCGCGCCACTGCCCCAAATCACAATCGGCCAGGGCTTGCTCCACCCGGAAGGTTTCGCCGTACAGAGCCGCCGTCTGGCGAGTGCGTAGCTCTGGACCACAAAGCAATTGCCGGACATTGCCAAAGCCATGGCCGACGTCCGGGCGCCTGGACAGCCAATCGGTATCCACCGGTTCGTCCAAGGCAAAGCGCGCCGCTTTCTGAGCGACGGTACGGGCATGGCACAGCAGGGTCAGACGAGTGGCTTGCACACAGGGCTCTACGCAACCGGAGGGACTAAAGGGACGGCCATGCTGGGGCAGTTTCTTGTACAACACCTTATATGAAATCAAATATCTAGGACAAAGTGACGTTATCTCTTACATGAAAAGGAGCATTGGCTGACACACAAATGCCGATCTACCAAGTCCCCGTCCTACAGGGGTTTCGCACCATTTTCGAGCATTTTAAACGGAACGTAAAAAGCGCTGGACATGTAGTACCCGCTACATAAATACTCTTTTCAGGAGTTATGAAAGAAATCCAACACCCATCCAGGCAAGGAGCACGGATGCCCCCCCTCAGAGACCTGATTACCGACCCCGGTCTGGATTTGACACCGTCGGAACGCAAGGTCGTGCGCGCTCTGCTCGATCACTATCCACGCAACGGCCTGGGGCCGATGTCGCGCCTGGCCGAGCATGCCGGCGTGAGCGACCCGACCATCGTGCGGCTGGTGAAAAAACTCGGTTTCGGTGGTTATGCCGAGTTCCAGGATGCGCTACTGGTCGACATGGATCATCGGCTGCGCTCTCCCCGGACACTGTTACACCCCCGCGCCAAACTGCAACAGGGCGATACCTGGAGCCAGTACCTGGCCGCCAGCCATCAGACGCTCCTTGAAACCCAGGCCCTGACCCAGCCCGAAGATGTGCGCATTCTGATGCAGTGGCTCCTCGACAACCGGCATCAGGTGCATTGCTTCGGCGGACGCTTCAGCAGTTTCCTGGCCCAGTATCTGCTCAACCACCTGCGCCTGCTTCGCGCTGGCTGTTTTGCCCTCGAGGACAACGCCCAATTGCCCGACCGGCTGTTCGACGTGCAGCGCCAGGACGTGGTACTGATCTTCGATTATCGTCGCTACCAGGCCCAGGCCTTGCGCGTAGCCAATGCGGCCAAGGAGCGCCACGCCAGGGTCGTGCTGTTCAGTGATATCTACACATCGCCCTTGCGCGAACTGGCCGACCTGATCATCAGTGCACCGGTGGAATCGTCGGTCTCGGCGTTCGACAGCCTGGTCCCGGCCCTGGCCCAGGTCGAGGCGCTGATCGCCTGCCTGACCCTGCAATGCCCGGAGCTGGCCGAACGCCTGGAAGGCATCGATGCCCTGCGCACAGAGTTCAACACGCATCTGCTGGAGGAAAAATAAGGATGTTCTCACTCCCCCACCGCTCCCCCAGGGACCTGCCCTTCACCCGCGACCACACCGCCTTGCTGCTGGTGGACATGCAACGCGCCTGGCTGGAGCCGCAATTCGATGCCCACCTGGACGCCCCCGAGGCCGACTATTTCATCCGTCGTGCCCGCGACCTGGTGATTCCCAACCAGCAGCGCCTGCTGGCGGGGTTACGAGCAGTCCGGCAGAACGTGTTGCACACCCACATCGAAAGCCTCACCGCCGATGGCCGCGACCGCTCGCTGGACCACAAATTGTCGGACATGCACCTGCCCAAGGGCAGCCCACAGGCGCAGATCATCGCCGAGCTGGCACCGCTGGAGAATGAAATCGTCTTGCCCAAGACGTCCTCTGGCGTGTTCAACTCCACCAACATCGACTATGTATTGCGCAACCTGGAGACCCGGCACCTGATCGTCGCCGGCATCGTCACGGACCAATGCGTCGACATGGCCGTGCGCGACGCCGCCGACCGCGGCTACCTGGTCACCCTGGTGGAAGACGCCTGCGCCACCTACACCGAACAACGCCACCTGGCCTGCCTGAACGCAATCCAGGGCTATTGCTGGATCACCGATACCGACACCGTACTCGGACGCTTGCAGGAGATGCTGCCGTGAGCCGACTCGAAGGCGCTACGCCGCTGGCACCGCTGCCCGTAACCACGCTGGTCAGTACCGATCTGATCGGGGTGACCCGCGGCCGTTCGTTTCCCAGCGATGAACTGCCTCATTACGTCACCGCCGGTTGCGGCTGGGTGCCGGCCAACAGTGCCCTGACCCCCCAGGACATCATTGCCTCGGTCAATCCCTGGGGCGCTTATGGCGATCTGCGGCTGATCCCGGACCTGTCCAGCCGCGTAACCATCACCAATGGCCCCGATGCTCAGGCCCCCGTCCTGGATTTCATCCATTGCGACGTGCGGGAAACCGACGGGCGCCCATGGAGCACGTGCCCACGCACGCTGTTGCAGGACGAAGTGGAGCGCTACCGCGCCGAGCTGGGCTTGCAAATCTTTGCCGCCTTCGAGCATGAATTCAGCCTTCAGGCTCCCCAGCTTCAACCCGATCGTCTGGCCTTCAGCCTGCAAGCCCAGCGCCAGCAGGCGGGGTTCGCCGGATGGTTGCTCAGTGCATTGCGGGCCGGTGGTGTCGAACCGGAGATGTTCCTGCCCGAATACGGCAAGCACCAATACGAAATCACCTGCCGCCCCGCCCTGGGCGTCGCTGCCGCCGACCGTGCAGTGAACGTGCGGGAAATCACTCGCGAAATTGCCCGGCAAATGGACCTGGCGGTGAGCTTCGCCCCCAAGACCTCGGAGAATGCCGTGTGCAACGGCGTACACCTGCACCTGAGCCTGCAAGACTTGAGCGGCGACCCGGTGCTCCACGACGCCACGAGCGCCAACGGTCTCTCCAGCGTCGGTCGGCATTGGGCGGCCGGTGTGCTGCACTATCTGCCGGCCCTGTGCGCGCTGACCGCGCCGACACCGGTGTCCTATGAACGTCTGCAACCCCATCACTGGAGTGCGTCCTACGCTTGCCTGGGACAGCGCAACCGCGAGGCGGCATTGCGTATCTGCCCGACCGTGAGCCTGGGCGCGAAACCGGTGGCGAACCAGTACAACCTGGAGTTCCGCGCGATGGACGCCACCGCCTCGCCGCACCTGGCCATGGCTGCATTGTTGATGGCCGGGCGCCTGGGCATCGAACAGCGCCTCGCGCTCAACGCTGTCACCGACGAAATACCCGACGATTTGACTAAGGCACAACGGGAGGCTCGTGGCATTATCGCCCTGCCGACCACCCTCACTCAGGCGCTGGACTGCTTACGTCATAGCGGGGCACTGCTGGAAGCCTTGCCCGGCCCGCTGGTCGACACCTACTTCGCCTTGAAGGCCGAGGAGCTGGCCTTGACCCAGGCGCTATCACCTGCCGAGCGTTGTGAGCACTATGCGCGAATCTATTGAGTGTGCCGAGTCGGGTCTCTATACCGAGCCCGCCTACCGGTTGATCCGGGAGAACGCCGGGCATCCTCTGATACTGGTGTGCGAACATGCCAGCCGTTTCATCCCCGCCGCCCTGAATGACCTGGGCCTGGATGAAACGGCATCCCATGACCACATTGCCTGGGACATCGGCGCTCTGGACCTGGCCGAGCGCCTGGCCGAAACGCTCGGCGCAACCTTGATGGCGGCCAACTACTCACGGTTGCTGATCGACCTGAACCGCCCGCTCCATGTGCCGGACAGCATCCCGGCCCAGAGCGAGATTTATCAGATACCGGGTAATCAGTCCCTGGACGAGGCCACTCGCGCTTATCGGCAACAGTACCTGTTCCACCCGTTCCATGACCGCCTGCGGTCGCTGATCGACCAGCGCCTGGCCGACCAGCGGCCGGTGCGGGTGGTGGGCATCCACAGTTTCACGCCGGTGTTCTATGGCCAGCCTCGCGCCCTGGAGGCCGGTGTGCTGTTCGCCGAAGCGGTGGATTACGCCCAGCGTATCGTCGACGGGCTGAGCCGGCACTCGCTGCGTGTGGCGGGCAACCAGCCCTACCGGATCAACCCTTTGAGCGACATGACAGTCCCGGTGCACGGCGATGGCCGCGGCCTGGATTCGGTGTTGATCGAAGTGCGCAACGATCTGTTGCGCACCCCCGAAGCGGTACGAACCTGGTGCGACTACCTGGCGCCGTTGCTGTAGAAAGCCCGCGACAAGGCACAACGAAATCAATGATCGGCTGAAAAGGAGAACGGCTTGTGAGCATCGAGGTATTTGGCTACAAACAGGAATTGAAGCGCAGCCTGTCGCTGGCGGACCTGGTGATCTACGGGATGATTTTCATGATTCCCATCGCACCGTTCGGCGTGTACGGCTACGTGAATGCCGAGGCGCCTGGCATGGTGCCACTGGCGTACATCATCGGCATGGTGGCGATGCTGTTCACTGCGCTGAGCTATGGCAGCATGGCCCGGGCATTTCCGGTAGCCGGTTCCGTCTATTCCTACGCACAACGGGGCCTCAACCCACACGTAGGCTTCATCGCCGGTTGGCTGATGCTGCTGGACTACCTGCTGATCCCGCCGCTGCTCTATGTCTACGCCGCCATGGCGCTGAATCATCTATACCCGGAGATTCCCAAGGTCGGCTTCATCCTGGCCTTCCTGGTGAGCGCAACCTTCGTCAACCTGCGGGGCATCTCCTTCACTGCGCGCATGAATATCATCTTCCTGCTGGCGCAACTGGCGGTGCTGGGCATTTTCCTGTTCTACGCCTGGAACGCCCTGCACGGCGGTGCCGGCAACGGCCAACTGACCCTGGCGCCGCTGTACAGCCCGGATCACTTCAACTTCGCCCTGCTGATGCAAGCCGTGTCGATCGCCGTGCTGTCATTCCTGGGGTTCGATGCTATTTCCACCCTGGCCGAAGAGATCAAGGGTGATCCGGGGCGCAGCGTCGGCAAGGCATCGATGCTGACCCTGCTGGTGATGGGCGCGATCTTCGTGGCGCAAACCTGGATCGCCACCGACCTGGCGGCCGGCATGGGTTTCAAATCCGCCGATACCGCTTTCTATGAAATCGCCGAACTGGCGGCCGGCAGTTGGCTGGCGACCCTGACCGCGGTTGCCACCGCCTTGTCCTGGGGCGTGGCCGTGGCGATCACCTCACAAGCGGCGGTGTCGCGCCTGCTGTTCGGCATGGCCCGGGACGGCAAGTTGCCCAAGGTGCTGGCCAAGGTCCATTCGAAACACAACACCCCGTATGTGAGCATTTATCTGGTCGCCGTACTGTCATTGCTGATCTGCTATCTGTTCATCAATGCCGTGGACACCCTGACCTCCCTGGTCAACTTTGGCGCACTGAGCGGCTTCATGCTGTTGCATATCACGGTGATCAATCATTACTGGCGCCGCCAGCGGTCCGGGCAAGTGATCCGTCACCTGGTCTGCCCTTTGATCGGCTTCGGCATCGTCGCAGCCATTCTGTACAACATGGGCGTGGACGCGCAAAAGCTCGGCCTGATCTGGGTCGCGGCGGGCATCGTCTATCTATGCGTGCTCAATAAATTCGCTGCCGGCACGGCCCTGCCCGACCCAGCGGGTCAATGAGGTCAAACGGTGGCTGCCGGCTGCCCGGCGCCGCCTTGATACAACACAACGGTTACAACGCGTGGACATCGACAGTGATCGTCACGCCCGGTGCGGCCACCGGGCTCTGGAACAGGAGTGCAATCCATGCTGGCCTTACGTCCAGTTCAATTGAGCGATTTGCCGCAACTGCAGCAGCTGGCCCGCGACAGCCTGGTGGGTGTCACTTCGCTTCCAGACGACACCGAGCGCCTGCGGGAGAAAATCCTCGACTCATGCGCCTCGTTCGAGGCCGATGTGCAAAGCCCGGGCGGGGAGAACTACCTGTTCGTCCTACAAGACCTGGCCTCCGGCCGCCTGGTGGGCTGTTCGGAGATTCTCGCCCGAACCGGTTGCAACGAACCGTTCTATAGCCTGCGTAACCGTCCGTTTTCCAGCTCATCCCGGGAACTGAACATCCAGCATGGTGTACCCGCATTATCGGTGTGCCAGGACCTCAATGGCCAGACACTGCTGCGCGGTTTTCACATCGATGCCGAGCGGGTACGCACCCCGGAATCGGAACTGCTGTCCCGAGCCCGGCTGATGTTCATCGCCGCACACCCGCAACGCTTTGCCGAATCGGTTATCACTGAAATCGTCGGCTACAGCAGCGATGACGGCCAATCACCGTTCTGGGATGCCATCGGCCAGCATTTCTTCGCCCTGCCCTACGCCGAAGCCGAACGCCTATGCGGCCTGCAAAGTCGCACCTTTCTCGCCGAGTTGATGCCCCAGTACCCGATCTATGTGCCGATGTTGTCGCCCGAGGCCCAGGCGTGCATCGGCCGGGTGCATCCCGATGGACAGGAAGCCTTCGACATTCTGGAACGCGAGGGCTTCGAAACCAACAGCTACGTGGATTTATTCGATGGCGGACCAACGTTGCACGCCCGTGTCCCGTGCATCCGATCCATCGCCCAGAGTCGTGTGGCCCAGGCTTGCAAAGGCTCGCAGATCGACGCACGGGGCCGTTATCTGGTCAGTAACGACGACCTTGGAGGTTATCGGGCCATCGTGGCCGAGCTGGACGTCAATGCCGAGGGCCCCGTGGCCCTGACACCTGACATGCTCACGGCGCTGGAAATCACCGAAGGCGAGCGGATCCGGATGGTCAGCTTATGAACGTCGCGGGAAGTCGGGCCCTGCCAACACCTCAAGGCCGACAGAATCAAGGAGCTGCATCATGATTGTCCGCCCGGTCGCCATCACCGACCTGCCTGCGCTGTTGGAGCTCGCGCGTTGTGCAGGCCCTGGCGTCACCAGCCTGCCGGCCAACGAAGAGCGCCTGGCCCACCGTGTGCGCTGGGCCCAGCGCACTTTTGCCGGGCAAGTCGAACGCGCCGACGCCGACTATCTGTTCGTGCTCGAGGACGATGACCGACAGGTGGTCGGTATCAGTGCCCTGACCGGTGCGGTCGGGCTGCGGGAGCCGTGGTACAACTACCGGGTCGGGGTCACCGTCAGCTCTGCGCCGGAGCTGGGAATACAGCGTCAGATCCCGACCTTGTTCCTCAATAACGAGATGACCGGGCAATCGGAAGTCTGCTCGCTGTTCCTGCATCCGGCCCAGCGTCACGGCCATAACGGGCGCCTGCTGTCCCTGGCGCGGCTGTTGTTCGTCGCGGAGTTCTCCCAACTGTTCGGCGAAAAACTGATTGCCGAACTGCGGGGCCACGCCGACGAGCAGGGTTGCTCACCGTTCTGGGACAGCCTGGGCCGGCACTTTTTCCAAAAGGACTTCAGCTACGCCGATCAGTTGTCCGGGATGGGCAACAAATCCTTCATTGCCGAACTGATGCCGCGCCAACCGCTGTACACCTGCCTGCTCACCGAACAGGCCCAGGCTGTGATCGGCCGCGCCCACCCGAACACCGAGCCGGCCCTGAAGATCCTGGGTGCCGAAGGCTTCAGCCATAAGGGCTATATCGACATTTTCGACGGCGGCCCGGTGATCGAAGCATCGGTCTCGAAAATCCGCAGCGTACGCGACAGCCAATCGCTGGCCCTGGCCATCGGCACGCCGGATGAACAGGCGCCGGTGTGGCTGATCCACAACCGTCGCCTGGCGCACTGCCGGGTTACCAGCGCACGGGCCCATCTGCACGGTCATAGCCTGCTCGTCGATCGACTCACCGCCAAGCGACTGCAAATGCAACCCGGTGACACAGTACGGGCGGTGCCGCTGCTCAGTCAGGCCCGGCAGGCCGTAGCGGCGTAGCCTGAACATAAATACCTTATCCAAAGCAGTGGCCTGACCACGCTTTCCCTGCTTACCATCACCCCCTCACCAGACTCTTTTCGATCCCCTCAGCAACATGAGGGGACATGTTCTATACATCGAAAAAATGCCGAGCTGCATGATTGCTCGATAAGCACTTAGTTCATCGGCAATACTTATCGACAATTCCATAATTGCCACTCCCACAGTCAAAATCCATACTTCCCAACACCAACTCACTGCAACGAAAAGACGCTCATGATCAAGAATCTGATTTCCAATCCATTGCCACTGGAAGACATTATGAAAAGAATAAAAACATTAAACATGGCAACGGAAATCAATGAACTGATTACCACGCTGTGTGACAACGAGACACTTGCCACAGCACAATCCCGACGCGCAACCATTATGCGCATGGTCAACCCTCACACAAAAACCCTGACGTTGCATTGCACAGGGATCGGTAATATCACCCTCACGACCATTACCCATAACAGGCCCTCCCCACACCTGTTTTCGGTACCGGGGAAAAGTATTCTATTCGCACTTGACCACCCCTTCGAAGTCCAGCGATATGCACGTCACGATAATGAACTTGAAAAAACCGATGTCGTTACTGTCAGGCCGAACAAGCCACTGGTCATCGAGGGCAGTCGAACAGTCTTCGACTATGGCCAAGTACACCAGACTTCAGCCCGACTGGCAGGCAGAATCAACCTGCTGAACAAAAGTTCGGACATCGGCGTGTTTGATCGAACTTCGCTGAAAAAAGTCGCCTGGCTCCCTCACGATGAAAGTGCCGCCCGGTACCTCGTGAGTCTGGAGCTGCTCGAAACGATTCGGGATCCCAAGGGGACCGCCGTGGCCGAGGAGCTGATCTACCACTATCACCCCGCCGTGGCATGGAAGGCCTTCCAGTTGCTTTATCAGGCTGCGCCACGGCATGCATTGAGCTACCTCCCACTGTTGAAACGACACCAAAACCCGCGACTGGACCAACTGTTGCATCCATTGGAGATGGCAGCATGAAGCTGGAAACATTTGTTGCACGGCTGGGCACTTATGATCTGCAGCGTGACAACACTCACATCATCGAAGACCTCCGGCAACTGGCAACCAATCGTTCCTTATTGAGCGACCATCTCCATGCCACGATCCAGCAGGACGGTTTTGCTACGCATAACAGTCTTTACAACGTTTATGCTTTTGTTTTGTACAGCAATGATCTATTCACCCTTCGCATGGGCTTCTGGTCGCCGGTTGATACTTACGACGAAAGCGAGACATTCATTTACGACCTGAATCATAGCCATGACTTTGAAATGTATGCCGTTGGCTATAGCGGCGACGGGTACACCACTGTCATACGCGAAATACTGGACGACCTGCCTCTGCAATCAGGCAGGACACCCCGACTAGGCAAAGAGCGAACAGTCAAACTCGCACCTGGCGAAGTTTTATACATGCCGGCGCTGAGAGAGATCCACAGACAAGTTGCCCCTGAGTCAATGTCCGCGTCATTGAGTTTGCTCATTCATCCCGAGACGTCAAAAAAGATCGACGAAGCCTGGTGTTTCGACGAGCACTACATGCCGCTTTACCCCGGCATTGCCGCGCAAGAAACAGCGTTATTTACACAGACGCTGTCATTGCTCAATCCCGGGCAGCCTTACGCTGCCCAATAAACTAAAAGGAAGAAACATGAACAATCTGATGAACAACTGGGACGAAGCCCCTTTGCTGCGAGCGGGAACCAATGTGGTCCATACCGCAACCCAATTGAGCAGCGAAATCTACTGCACCATTCCTGGCTTCCCGACACGTTTCAACGTCGGAAATATTCATGAGATCAAGAAAATCTGGAGCGTTCCGGCCCAAGGCTGAATAGCCCGGTAATGAAGGGTGCATGACCCAGGCCGCCGACCTCAGGTCCGCGGCCTTTTGATGCGCTGCCAACATAGCCCATGCACATTCGTCATCATCTGGGTGGTAGCCACGTGATAGCCTTTGGTACTTTCGGCGTTGACACTTTTGCTCAAGCCCTTCCATTCCATTGGTGGAACTTATATGTCCAGGCTTTCCCATCAAGATTTACGCCGTAACTTCCGCCAACTGCTGGCTTCCCAGACCTGCTACCACACCGCGTCGGTGTTCGATCCGATGTCGGCGCGCATTGCCGCCGACCTGGGGTTTGAAGTGGGTATCCTGGGCGGCTCGGTTGCATCGTTGCAAGTGTTGGGCGCGCCGGACTTTGCGCTGATCACCCTGAGCGAATTTGCCGAACAGGCCACCCGTATCGGTCGTGTCGCCCAATTGCCGGTAATCGCCGACGCCGACCATGGCTATGGCAACGCCCTGAACGTGATGCGCACGATCATCGAACTCGAACGCGCCGGCGTCGCGGCGCTGACAATTGAAGACACGCTGCTGCCGGCACAATTCGGGCGCAAATCCACCGACCTGATCAGCGTCGCTGAAGGCGTCGGCAAGATTCGTGCAGCGCTGGAAGCCCGGGTCGATCCGGAAATGGCAATCATCGCCCGCACCAATGCCGCAATCCTGCCGGTCCAGGAAATCATCAGCCGCACCCAACAGTATGAGCGGGCCGGGGCTGACGGGATCTGCATGGTGGGCGTGCAGGACTTCGAGCATCTGGAGAAAATCAGCGAGAACCTGAACGTACCGTTGATGCTCGTCACCTACGGCAACCCGCTCCTTCGTGACGACAAGCGCCTCGCCGAGCTGGGTGTGCGGGTCACCATCGACGGTCACGGTGCCTATTTCGCGGCCATCAAGGCCACCTACGACAGCCTTCGCGAACAACGGCAGATCTTCACTCAGGCTTCGGACCTCAGCGCCACCGAACTGACCCACACGTACACCCAACCCGAGGAATACATCCGCTGGGCCGAGGAGTACATGAGCGTCAAGGAGTGACCTTTAACCTGTGGTGAGATTCAAGGACGTATCGCGAGCAGGCTCGCTCCCACAGGTTGCTATGGCAGACGCAAAGATTGATGACCGCCGCTGTATCCTGTGGGAGCGAGCCTGCTCGCGATGGCGTCACCGGGGTGAAATGATATTTCAGCGCCCGCTGCGCAGCATTTCCTTGGGCACGTACTTGCCGATCTCGAACTTGCCGATGGCGGCGCGGTGGACTTCGTCCGGGCCGTCGGCCAGGCGCAGGGTGCGTTGCATCGCGTACATGTAGGCCAACGGGAAATCGTTGGAAACCCCGGCACCGCCGTGAATCTGGATCGCACGGTCGATGACTTTCAAGGCCACGTTGGGCGCCACGACCTTGATCTGGGCGATTTCGCTCTTGGCCACTTTGTTGCCAACGGTGTCCATCATGTAGGCCGCTTTTAAGGTCAGCAGCCGCGCCATGTCGATTTCCATCCGCGAATCGGCGATCTTGTCGACGTTACCGCCCAGCCGCGCCAACGGTTTGCCGAAAGCGGTGCGACTCACCGCACGTTTGCACATCAATTCCAATGCTCGCTCGGCCATGCCGATAGAACGCATGCAATGGTGAATCCGGCCTGGGCCAAGGCGCCCCTGGGCAATTTCGAAACCACGTCCTTCACCCAGCAGCACGTTTTCGTACGGCACCCGCACGTTGTCGAACAGCACTTCAGCGTGGCCGTGAGGCGCATCGTCGTAGCCGAACACCGGCAGCGGTCGTACGATTTTTACCCCAGGGGTGTCCACCGGAACCAGAATCATCGAATGCTGGGCATGGCGCGGCGCATCAGGGTTGCTCAGCCCCATGAAGATCAGGATCTTGCAACGCGGGTCGCAGGCACCGGAGGTCCACCACTTCTTGCCATTGATCACCCACTGGTCGCCGTCGCGCTCGGCACGGGCGGCCATGTTGGTAGCGTCCGAAGAGGCGACGTCCGGTTCGGTCATGGCGAAGGCCGAACGGATCTCGCCACGCAGCAACGGCTCCAGCCAGCGTTGCTTCTGTTCTTCATTGGCGTAACGCACCAGCACCTCCATGTTGCCGGTGTCCGGTGCCGAGCAGTTGAACGGCTCCGGGCCCAGCAAGGAGCGCCCCATGATCTCCGCCAGTGGCGCGTATTCCAGGTTAGTCAGGCCGGCGCCCAGCTCAGACTCAGGCAGGAACAGGTTCCAGAGCCCCTCGGCTTTTGCCTTGGCCTTGAGCTCCTCCATGATGGCCGTGGGCTGCCAGCGGTCGCCTTCAGCCACTTGCCGTTCGAATACCGCTTCGGCCGGGTAGACGTAGGCGTCCATGAACGCCGTGACGCGTTCACGCAGCTCCTGAACCTTGGGGGAATACGCGAAATCCATGAGAGCACCTTCTTGGCAGAGGTTGTTTTAGGTCATGAAATCGATCCTAGTTCAGCTACGAAAATTTACCTAACCTATTCTCGGCGTGTATTAACATTCATCACCGATATATGTTTCACTGATTCGCATCGCCACCTGGCACCTCACAACAGTCCAAGAACAAGAGTGCAGCGCATGAATCTGAGCAAGGTCGACCTCAACCTTTTTATTGTCTTCGATGCGATCTACACCGAAGCCAACCTGACCCGCGCCGGGCAGATCGTCGGCATCACCCAGCCAGCGGTATCCAATGCCCTGGCGCGCCTGCGCGAGACGTTCAACGATCCGCTGTTCGTACGCACCGCCCAAGGCATGGTCCCCACGCCCATGGCCCAGAACATCATCGGCCCGGTGCGCAATGCCTTGTCGCTGCTGCGGGTATCAGTGCAGGAAAGCCGGATCTTCAACCCGCTCCAGGCGGTCAAGACCTACCGCATCAGCATGACCGACCTCACCGAAGGCGTGATTCTGCCGCCGCTGTTCCAGCGCCTGCGCCGACTGGCGCCCACCGTGGCCATCGAGAGCTTTCTGTCCAAGCGTCGCGAAACCACCAAGGAACTTGCCGCTGGCCGCCTCGATTTTGCCGTGGACGCGCCGCTCAATACCGACCCGCAAGTGCGTCACGTCAAGCTGATGGAAGATCGCTATGTGTGCGCCATGCGCAAGGGGCACCCGCTGGCGGGCAAGGAAAAGCTCAGCCTCGATGACTACCTGGCCCAGACCCACGTTCATATTTCCAGCCGGCGCAACGGGTTGGGCTATGTCGACCTCGCCCTCGGCAAGATGGGCATCCAGCGCAAGATTGCCCTGCGCTCCCAACATTACCTGATGGCCTCCCAGGTGTTACAACAGACTGACATGGTCATGACCGTGCCTGAACGCTTTACGCGTCGTCACGATTTGCATGCCTTCCTGCTGCCGGTCAACGATGTGCCGCCAGTGGAAACCCATCTTTACTGGCATGAAAGCACCGACCAGGACCCGGCCAACCGCTGGATGCGCGAGCAGATGATCGAGCTGTGCCAGCAGGTGACAGCGCATGAGAGGAAACTGGAGACGGTCTAGGCGACTAAAAACGGGGAAACGATCCAATGTGGGAGCGAGCCTGCTCGCGATAGCGGTGGATCAGGTTGCTTTGATGTTGAAGGTGCCGCGTTATCGCGAGCAGGCTCGCTCCCACAGGTTTTGGGTCCCTGAGTTCCAGAGCGCTTTGCTTGACGTGAACGTCAACCTGCCATTAGCTTAGCCCCAGCCCCTTCCGTTTCGAGCGCTTCCATGAGTAGCCAGACCTACAGCATTTCCGACCTTGCCCGCGAATTGGACATCACCACCCGGGCCATTCGTTTCTATGAGGAACAAGGCTTGCTGAGCCCCGAACGACGTGGGCAGGAACGCATCTATTCGCCGCGGGACAAGGTCAGTCTGAAACTGATCCTGCGGGGCAAGCGTATTGGTTTTTCCCTGGCCGAATGCCGCGAACTGATCGAACTCTACGACCCTTCCAGCGGCAACCAGAAACAGCTGCACAGCATGCTGGCCAAGATCGCCGAGCGCCGGGAACAACTCGAACAGCAATTGCTCGATATCGAACAGATGAAGCTTGAACTCGACACCGCCGAAGAACGCTGCATCCAGGCGCTGGAGCAGACGCTCAAGGGTGAAAAAACCGTCCAGTAACGATACGGATCCATTGTGGGAGCGGGCTTGCTCGCGAACGCGGATTTATTTCGACTCATCTGTCGATTGACACACCGTTTTCGCGAGCAAGCCCGCTCCCACACTGGACCTGATGAGCCCCACCACTACAGGTCAATCTCCATGTCCCTCCCCTCCTTTGTACGCCTGATCGAAGTCGGCCCCCGCGACGGCCTGCAGAATGAAGCCCAACCCATCAGCGTCGCCGACAAAGTTCGCCTGGTGGATGCCTTGAGCGCCGCTGGCCTGGGTTACATCGAGGTCGGCAGCTTTGTCTCGCCCAAATGGGTGCCGCAAATGGCCGGCTCCGCCGATGTGTTTGCACAAATCCAGCGCAAGCCCGGCGTCACCTACGGCGCTCTGGCACCGAACCTGCGGGGTTTCGAGGATGCACTGGCGGCCGGCGTCACGGAGGTGGCGGTATTCGCCGCGGCGTCCGAAGCGTTTTCCCAGCGCAACATTAACTGCTCCATCAAGGAAAGCCTGAACCGCTTCGCACCGATCATGGAGGCTGCGAAGCAGAGCGGCGTCAGCGTGCGGGGTTATGTGTCCTGCGTGCTGGGCTGCCCGTACGAAGGCGCGGTCAAGCCTGAGCAGGTCGCCTGGGTGGCCCGCGAGTTGTATGCGATGGGCTGCTATGAAGTATCCCTGGGCGACACCATCGGCACAGGCACCGCAGGCGCCACCCGCCGGATGTTCGAGGTGGTCGGCGAACAAGTGCCGCGTAGCAAGCTCGCCGGGCATTTCCATGACACCTACGGTCAAGCCATGGCCAATGTGTACGCCAGCCTGCTGGAAGGCATCGCCGTGTTCGACAGCTCCATTGCCGGGCTCGGCGGCTGCCCCTACGCCAAGGGCGCCAGCGGTAACGTCGCCACCGAAGACGTACTGTATTTGCTCAACGGCTTGGGCATTGAAACCGGGGTTGACCTGGATGCATTGATTCACGCGGGCCGACAGATCTGTGACGTGCTGGGTCGCCCGACCGGTTCACGGGTGGCCAAGGCACGCAGCGCGTCGTGAGTGTTACCTGCCTCGTTTGTAACGACGGCGAAACGAGTAACACGGAAACAATTTGTCAGATCTGCCGTGCCCTCGACGGCGCCCGGAAAAATCAAGCCATTGATTTTAAAGGACTTTTAAAAGTTGGCACGGCACCTGCTTTCTCTCTGGCATAACAAGAATAAAAAAGTAGCAAACCAATAAAAACAAGACGAAACGACTCTGACATAACAAAAACAACACGGCAGAGACGCAGCTAACAGATTTTTTTGGAGAAGATGTGCTTTTCAGGGTGCTTCCAGGAGCAACCCGCAACCGGGCAGAGAAGAATAAGACTACCGTCAGGTAGTACCCGAATCGGTTGGATCGCGAAGCGAAAAAGCAGATCAGCGCTCAAAAAAATACGTTTGCTCTTGATCCCGGATGGGGATCGCCCAAAACAGCGGTAAAGGGTCACGGCTGCCAAAAACAACAACAGGCCGCCCCTCAATAATAAAAAGAGCACGCGACGACAAAATTAAAGGGGAGCTTCGGCTCCCCTTTGTGCTGTCTGGTGTTTGGGTTTTTCCTTGTGGTCAGCCTCAGCATTCCCTGTCGCAAATTTCTTCAATGCTGATTTCACGCATGCGGAATTTCTGGATCTTCCCAGTGACGGTCATCGGAAACGCCTCGACGAACTTGAAGTAACGCGGTGTCTTGAAGTGGGCAATGCGCTCCTTGCACCAGGCCTGCAGTTCCTGTTCGGTGGCACTGTGGCCGGGGTGGAACTTGATCCAGGCGACGATCTCTTCGCCATAACGCGAGCACGGGATGCCGATCACTTGTACGTCGGCCACCGCCGGATGGGTAAAGAAGAACTCTTCCAGTTCACGAGGATAAATATTCTCGCCACCGCGGATGATCATGTCCTTGTTGCGTCCGACGATGCAGACATAACCCTGTTCATCCATGGTCGCCAGGTCGCCGGTGTGCATCCAGCCATCTGGATCGATAGCCTCGGCAGTGCCCTTGGGATTGTTCCAGTAACCGAGCATCACGCTGTAGCCGCGGGTACACAGCTCGCCGATAGTCCCTCGAGGGACGACTTCGCCAGCCTCGTCGATAATCTTGCTTTCCAGGTGCGGCTGGGTACGGCCGACAGTGGTGACGCGCAATTCCAATTCGTCTGAAGGACCGGTCTGCAATGACACCGGGCTGGTTTCCGTCATGCCGTAGGCGATCTGCAATTCGGCCATGTGCATCTCGCTGATGACCCGCCGCATCACTTCGATCGGGCAAGTCGCGCCGGCCATGATTCCCGTGCGCAGGCTGGACAGGTCCAGTTCGCGTCGCTCAGGGTGGTCCAGCATGGCAATGAACATGGTGGGCACACCATAAAGCGCAGTGGCTTTTTCCTCGGCCACGGTGGTCAGGGTCAGCAACGGATCGAAAGCGTCGTTGGGATAGATCATGGTGCTGCCGTGGGTCATGCAGCCCAGGTTGCCCATCACCATGCCGAAACAGTGATACAGCGGTACCGGGATCACCAACCGATCGTTGGCCGTGAGGCCCAGGCTTTCACCCACCATGTAACCGTTGTTGAGAATATTGTGGTGACTGAGGGTCGCGCCCTTGGGAAAGCCAGTGGTACCAGAGGTGTATTGAATGTTGACCGGCTGATCGATGTGCAGGCCGGCCTCGCGTTCAGCCAGTTGCGCGGGCGATACCGCCATGCCCAGCGCCGCCAGTTGCGACCAGGGCAAAAAGCCTGACGGCGGCTGTAGATCGAGGCTGATCACGCCTCGCAGGTCCGGCAAGCGCTCGCTGTCCAGATGGCCGATCGACTGCTGCGCCAGCTCCGGCGCAAGAGATTGCAACATGGCGTGATAATCGGAAGTTTTGAACGCCCCAGCGCACACCAGCCACTGGCACCCGGACTGCTTGAGCACATACTCCAGCTCGGAGGTGCGATAGGCCGGGTTGATGTTGACGAGGATGACACCAATCTTTGCACTGGCGAACTGGCTGATGCACCACTGGGCGCAATTGGGTGCCCATACACCGAGGCGGTCGCCGGTTTGCAAACCCAGCGCCAGAAAGGCCCGAGCGTGCAGGTCGACAGCTTCGGCCAATTCTCGCCAGGTGTAACGCGCCGATTGATGACGAACCACCAGCGCCTCACCATCGGGATACCGCTGCACGGTCTGGTCGAAAGCCTCGCCGATGGTTTGCGCCAGCAGGTCCTTGGCCTGCAAACCTCGCGTATAGCTGAGCTGCGAATGCGAACCGGGTTGATCCATGATGCTCCCTCTTGTCTTTATTAGTGGGTGTATCGGTGAACCGTATGCACACAGGCTCCCTCGCCACAGGAAAGCTGATGCAGCGTCCTTACTCTCGCTCAAGTTGACGTTAACGTAAAGGGCGATTGACAGTCACCCATCGCAGGTTTACGTTAACGTAAAGGTGAGAGCCATCCCATCGCTCCTCCGCACCCACAAAAAAGCCAAAGGTGTCCCATGAGCTACCCATCCCTGAATTTTGCCCTCGGCGAAACCATCGACATGTTGCGTGACCAGGTGCAAGCCTTCGTCCAGGCCGAACTGGCCCCTCGCGCGGCTCAGATCGACAGTGACAACCTGTTCCCTGCCGACATGTGGCGCAAATTCGGCGATATGGGCCTGCTGGGCATTACCGTACCGGAAGAGTACGGCGGCGCCGGGCTGGGCTACCTCGCCCATGTGGTGGCGATGGAAGAAATCAGTCGCGGTTCGGCCTCGGTCGCTCTCTCCTATGGCGCTCACTCCAATCTTTGCGTCAACCAGATCAACCGCAACGGCAATCACGAACAGAAAGCCAAATACCTGCCAAAGCTGATCAGCGGCGAACATGTCGGCGCCCTGGCCATGAGCGAGCCCAACGCGGGCTCCGACGTAGTGTCCATGAAGTTGCGGGCCGACAAGCGCGGTGATCGTTACGTGCTCAATGGCAGCAAGACCTGGATCACCAACGGCCCCGACGCCAACACTTACGTAATCTACGCCAAGACCGACCTGGAAAAGGGTCCCCACGGCATCACCGCATTCATCGTCGAGCGCGACTGGAAAGGCTTCAGTCGCAGCAACAAGTTCGACAAGCTCGGCATGCGCGGCTCCAACACCTGCGAGCTGTTTTTCGATGACGTCGAAGTACCGCAAGAAAACATCCTCGGTGTGCTCAACGGTGGCGTAAAGGTCCTGATGAGCGGCCTCGACTACGAACGCGTGGTGCTGTCCGGCGGCCCCACCGGAATCATGCAGGCCTGCATGGACCTCATCGTCCCCTACATCCATGACCGCAAACAGTTCGGCCAGAGCATCGGCGAGTTCCAGCTGATCCAGGGCAAGGTGGCCGACATGTATACCCAACTCAATGCCAGCCGCGCCTACCTTTACGCGGTGGCCCAGGCCTGCGAGCGCGGCGAGACCACCCGCAAGGACGCCGCCGGGGTGATTCTCTACACCGCCGAACGCGCCACACAAATGGCTCTGGACGCCATCCAGATCCTGGGGGGCAACGGCTATATCAATGAGTTCCCCGCCGGACGTCTGCTGCGTGACGCCAAACTGTACGAAATCGGCGCGGGCACCAGTGAGATTCGTCGGATGCTGATCGGCCGCGAACTGTTCAACGAAACTCGCTAACGGAGCTGACCATGGCCACGCTGCACACTCAGCTCAACCCCCGCTCGCCGGAGTTCATCGTCAACCGCGATGCCATGCTCGGCCAGGTCGAGGCCCTGCGCACCTTGCTCGATCAAATCCGGCAAGGGGGTGGCGCCAAGGCTCAGGAACGCCATACCTCACGGGGCAAGCTGCTGCCTCGCGAACGCATCAACCGGCTGCTGGATCCGGGCTCGCCCTTTCTGGAGATCAGCCCGTTGGCCGCCCATCAGGTTTATGGCGAAGACGTCCCTGCCGCCGGCGTTATCGCCGGGATCGGTCGCGTGGAAGGTGTCGAATGCATGATTGTCGCCAACGATGCGACGGTCAAAGGCGGTTCCTACTACCCGCTGACGGTGAAGAAACACCTGCGGGCCCAGGCCATCGCCCAGCAGAATCGCCTACCCTGCATTTACCTGGTGGACTCCGGTGGCGCCAACCTGCCCCGTCAGGACGAAGTCTTTCCGGACCGCGAGCACTTCGGACGGATTTTCTTCAACCAGGCCAACATGAGCGCCCAGGGTATCGCGCAGCTTGCGGTGGTCATGGGCTCGTGCACCGCCGGTGGCGCATATGTACCGGCGATGGCCGACGAAGCGATCATGGTTCGCCAGCAGGCCACTATCTTCCTCGCCGGCCCGCCGTTGGTCAAAGCCGCCACCGGTGAGGTGGTCAGCGCCGAGGATCTGGGCGGTGCGGATGTGCATTGCAGGACTTCCGGCGTGGCCGACCATTACGCCGACAACGACGAGCATGCCCTGGCGTTGGCCCGCCGCAGCATCGCCAATCTCAACTGGCGCAAACTCGGTGACGTGCAGGCCCGCACGCCGATCGCCCCGCTGTACTCGAGCGAAGAGCTGTACGGCGTGGTGCCGGCCGATGCCAAACAGCCTTTCGATGTGCGAGAGGTGATCGCACGCCTCGTGGACGGTTCGGTATTCGACGAGTTCAAGGCCTTGTTCGGAACCACGCTGGTGTGCGGCTTTGCCCACCTGCACGGCTACCCGGTGGCGATCCTCGCCAACAACGGCATCCTGTTTGCCGAGGCGGCGCAAAAAGGCGCGCACTTTATCGAACTGGCCTGCCAGCGGGGCATTCCACTGCTTTTTCTGCAAAACATCACCGGGTTCATGGTCGGGCAAAAATACGAAGCCGGTGGCATCGCCAAGCACGGCGCAAAACTGGTCACCGCGGTGGCGTGCGCCCGGGTGCCTAAATTCACCGTCATCATCGGTGGCAGTTTTGGTGCGGGTAACTACGGCATGTGCGGGAGGGCCTATGACCCACGTTTCCTGTGGATGTGGCCGAACGCACGCATCGGCGTGATGGGGGCCGAACAGGCCGCCGGGGTGCTGGTGCAGGTCAAGCGCGAACAGGCCGAACGCAGCGGTCACCCGTTCAGCGCCGAGCAGGAAGCCGAGATCAAGCAACCGATCCTCGACCAGTACGAAGAACAGGGTCACCCCTACTATTCCAGCGCCAGGTTGTGGGACGACGGCGTCATCGACCCGGCCCAGACCCGCGACGTACTGGGCCTGGCCCTGTCCGCGTCACTCAACGCCCCCATTGAACCGAGCCGCTTCGGCGTGTTCCGGATGTAACCGGGAAATGTCCATGGATAACTTCAACACCCTCGAACTGCTCACCGACCCACGCGGCGTCGCCACCCTGTGGCTGAGTCGCGAGTCGAAAAACAACGCTTTCAACGCCGAAATGATCCGCGAGCTGATCCTTGCCCTCGACCATATCGGCAATGATCCAAACCTGCGTTTCCTGTTGATCCGGGGACGTGGCAAACATTTCAGCGCCGGCGCCGACCTGGCCTGGATGCAACAGTCGGCCGAACTCGACTACCACACCAATCTCGACGATGCCCGGGAATTGGCTGAGTTGATGTACAACCTGGCCAAGCTGAAAATTCCTACGCTGGCGGTCGTTCAGGGTGCGGCGTTCGGCGGCGCCCTGGGGTTGATCAGCGCCTGCGACATGGCTATCGGCGCCGATGATGCGCAATTCTGCCTGTCGGAAGTGCGCATTGGCCTGGCACCGGCGGTCATCAGTCCGTTCGTGGTGCAGGCCATTGGTGAGCGAGCGGCCCGACGCTACGCCCTTACCGCAGAACGCTTCAGCGGCCAGCGTGCGAAAGAACTCGGTTTATTGTCGGAAAGCTACCCGCCCGAGACGCTGGATGCCCAAGTCGAACAATGGATCGGCAACCTGCTGCTCAACAGCCCGGCGGCCATGCGCGCCAGCAAGGAACTGCTGCGCGAAGTCGGCAGCGGTGCCCTTACCCCGGCGTTGCGGCGGTATACGGAAAATGCCATTGCTCGCATCCGTGTCAGTCCCGAGGGCCAGGAAGGCCTGCGGGCCTTCCTGCAAAAACGGGCGCCAAACTGGCAAGCCGATACGCCCCCTGCCGCGTCGAAACATAAGGAGTCGCGTTGATGACCGCCCCCGTCCTCACCACATTGCTGGTGGCCAATCGCGGTGAAATCGCCTGCCGCGTGATGCGCACCGCCAAGGCCATGGGGCTGACCACTGTGGCGGTGCACAGCGCCATCGACCGCGACGCTCGCCACAGCCGCGAAGCCGATATACGCGTCGACCTGGGCGGCAGCAAGGCCGCCGAAAGCTACCTGCAGATCGACAAACTGATTGCCGCGGCCCACGCCAGCGGCGCCCAGGCCATTCATCCGGGCTACGGCTTTCTTTCAGAGAACGCCGGGTTTGCCAGGGCGATTGAAAATGCCGGGCTGATCTTTCTCGGCCCGCCGGCGTCGGCCATCGACGCCATGGGCAGTAAATCCGCGGCCAAGGCGCTGATGGAAACCGCCGGCGTCCCCCTGGTGCCTGGTTACCATGGCGAAGCCCAGGACCTGGATACCTTTCGCGACGCCGCCGGGCGCATCGGCTACCCGGTCCTGCTCAAGGCCACGGCCGGTGGTGGCGGCAAAGGCATGAAAGTCGTCGAAGACGTCAGCCAGTTGGCCGAAGCCCTGGCCTCGGCGCAACGTGAAGCGCAGTCGTCGTTCGGCGACTCACGGATGCTGGTGGAAAAGTACCTGCTCAAGCCGCGTCATGTGGAAATCCAGGTATTTGCCGATCAGCATGGCAACTGCCTGTACCTCAACGAACGGGACTGTTCGATCCAGCGCCGTCACCAGAAGGTGGTGGAAGAAGCGCCCGCCCCAGGCCTGACCCCGCAATTGCGCAAGGCGATGGGCGAAGCCGCCGTGCGTGCGGCCCAGGCGATCGGCTACGTCGGCGCGGGCACGGTGGAATTCCTGCTGGATTCGCGGGGCGAGTTCTTCTTCATGGAAATGAACACCCGGTTGCAGGTCGAGCACCCGGTCACCGAAGCCATCACCGGCCTGGACCTGGTCGCCTGGCAGATCCGCGTCGCCCAGGGTGAGCCGTTGCCCATCACCCAGGAGCAGGTTCCCCTGCGAGGCCACGCCGTCGAAGTGCGACTGTACGCCGAAGATCCGGCCAATGACTTTCTGCCCGCTACGGGGCGGCTGGCCTTGTACCGTGAATCCCAGGCAGGACCCGGCCGTCGCGTCGACAGCGGAGTGGAGGAAGGCGACGAAATTTCACCTTTCTACGACCCGATGCTCGGCAAACTGATCGCTTGGGGTGAAGACCGTGAACAGGCACGGTTGCGGTTGTTGAGCATGCTCGACGAATTTGCCATCGGTGGCCTGAAAACCAATATCGGCTTCCTGCGGCGCATTCTGGCTCATTCGGCCTTCGCGGCGGCCGAACTGGACACCGGATTTATCCCACGTTACCAGACGCAATTGCTGCCGGAATCTGGTGAACTGGACGACGCATTCTGGTACGCCGCAGCCCAAGGGTTCGCCTTGAGCCTGACGCCACGCCAGCGATCCGACGATGCCGGCTCGCCCTGGTCCCGTCCCACCGGACTGCGCCTGGGCTTGCCAGGGGAAACCACCTTGCATTTGAGCTGCGACGGCCAGGACCGGGCGGTGACGCTGGACCTCCAGGCTGCGGCCGCGGAGCTGCGTGGCGAGCAACTGATCATCGAGCATAACGGCCTGCGCTGTGGCCATCGCGTCATACGCCTGGGCGACAGCCTGTATCTGCAGTGGAACGGGGATCTGCACCGCATCGACCTGTACGATCCGCTGGCCGCCGCCGAAGCCAGCCACAGCCACCAGGGTGGCCTGACCGCGCCCATGAACGGCAGCATCGTCAGGGTGCTGGTGAGCCCCGGCCAGACAGTGGAAGCAGGTACTCAACTGGTGGTGCTGGAAGCCATGAAGATGGAACACAGCATCCGTGCGCCCAAGGCCGGCGTGATCAAAACGTTGTATTGCCAGGAAGGCGATATGGTCAGCGAAGGCAGCACGCTGGTGGCATTCGAGGAGTAGATATCGGCCCGTCCCAGGGGCCGATACGATCAGAACCGGATAGTGGCTTGCACGACGACACCGATAATGTGGCACTGCTCGGTGTACAGGTTTTTCGGGTATGTCGGATTGAGCGGGACCAGGTAAAGCTGCCCGCTCTCTTCGATCAGTTTGCGAAAGGTCGCATCGCTGCAACCCGGTAACTGAGCGATCACCAGCTTGCCGGGCACCGCCTCGATGGCCGGGTCCACCAGGATCGACATCCCCTCGGGAATGCTCAACCCGGTCGGGGCAGTCATCGCATCCCCCACCACGACCAGCCAGAACGCGTCTCCTTGCGCGTGGTAGTCCGTCAGCTCAAAGCGTGCCTGGCTGTAATCGCCAGGAGCACCTTCGCGGACTGCGCCAACATCCTGCCAGTCGCTCACCGGGTAGCGGAAGTACGGGTTGTACTTTTGCGCCAGGGCCATCCCCTCTTCGGTCGATGTGTCCGGCTCGCGGATCACCATCGCCACTTCGAGGAACTCCATGCCCAATTCCTGCAGGACCCGGTTCATGTCTTCGACACTGGGTTGCCGGCGCTTGGTCAGCCAATGGCCGACGCCGCCCTGAGACATTCCCAAACGTTCTGCGAGCACCACTTGCGTGACGCGCAGCTCCTTCATCTTGGCCTTGACCAACTCTATCCATTTATCCATGAGCGGCACGATACGTGGATGATCTCCACCATCAAAACACATATTGTAGTATTTAAATCGCCGTCACAATTACGATTAGTACTATTCTGAATCGAGGATCCAAGCCCCTCACGGAGAACCTCGATACCATGGACACTGCCAACAAAGACGAGCCTATCAACCCTTTCGACAGCGCGTTCCCTTCGCTACAGGATTGCCCGGCCGCCCAGCGGGCCCTGGATTACTACTTGAAACCGGGTGTTTCAGAGACTCAAGAGCATCGTTTTTTCGACGTGAACCGCAACATCAGCGGAGAAGAAGCCCTGGTTCACGCGTGCGACCTGCTGCGCTGCGCAGCTGCCACCGCCCACGAGTCAGCCAATCGGTTGGAAGGTTCGAGCCGTGACCTGGCATTTTCAGTGGTGCATATGATTGATCTGGTCAAGGCAATGCTTGACCGCTCGCTGGATAGCTACCCTACCCGTCAGGCGTAACCATTGGGAATGGCGCGGCGGACGCGACCGGCAGGAAAATTTTTTCCAATGAATGCAATAAAATCATTTGACTTGCAAATGATAATGATTATTATTGCATCAGCTGGTCGCGAGATCAGTCGATAGACCAGAAGACCTTAGGTCGGACTTCTGGAATATCTCCTCATCAGGCTAATCACGGTTTTTGACCCGGCTTTTTGCCGGGTCTTTTTTTGGCCGATTTTCGGCTTATGGCTTCAGGCTAATGAAGTCTTTTGGGTGTGGCTGATTTTGATGGCGGCGATGATAGCAAATGAAAACCCGTTGACAAACATCACCCGCCATCGCGGTGAAAACTATTGACAGGCAGCACTTGAGAATCAATTGCAGACTCTCTAAGCTGCTTTTGCGTCCAGGGAGGACGCCCCCTTCGCGCATGATGCAAATCGTCCCGATTTTTCTTTTCCAGCGTGTAAAGTAACGGCCATAAAAATCCTTTTCGGGAATCGTGACCGTGGCTAAATCCTCTTTTGATATCACTGCCAATTTCGACAGCGGCAACATCGAAGTCGTGGACATCAGCAACCCGTTGCAGTCGTTGCTGAAAATCAGACCCGACACCCGCAGCGCCCACTTCCAATGGTTCCACTTCAAAGCCAGCGGTCTTCACGTTGGTCAGGAATATTCCTTCAGACTGCTCAATGCCAGTCAATCGTCCTACAACAAGGCGTGGACGGGTTATCAGACCGTCGCATCCTACGATCACGTCAACTGGTTCCGCATCCCTACTCAGTTCGAAGGCGATGCCCTGCGTTTTCATCTTGAAGCCGAACAGTCTCATGCCTGGTTCGCCTATTTCGAACCCTACAGCCGTGGCCGACACGACTGGTTGATCGAGCAGGCACAACACAAGGCCGGAATCGAACAACTGGCCACCGGTAAAAGCGCCGAAGGGCGCGACATTCAATTGCTGCGCAAAGGCAGCGGTGCCGAAGGCCAACGCAAGATCTGGATCATCGCCCAGCAGCATCCTGGCGAGCACATGGCCGAATGGTTCATGGAAGGGGTGATCGAACGCCTCGAGGACAAGGACGATGCACAACTGAACCGGCTATTGACCAAGGCCGACCTGTACCTGGTACCGAACATGAACCCGGACGGTGCGTTCCATGGCCATCTGCGGACCAACGCCATGGGCCAGGATCTCAACCGCGCCTGGCAGAATGCCAGCCAGGAGATAAGCCCTGAGGTGTTTTTCGTACAGCAGCAAATGGAGAAATACGGCGTCGATCTGTTTCTGGACGTCCATGGCGACGAGGAAATTCCTCACGTATTCACGGCCGGCTGCGAAGGCAATCCAGGCTACACGCCACGCATTGCGAAACTCGAAGAACGCTTCCGCAGCCACCTCAAACACCAGACCAAAGACTTCCAGACCACCTATGGCTACACCCGGGACGAACCGGGCCAGGCCAACATGACGCTGGCCTGTAATGCAGTCGGTCAGAAATACGACTGCCTTTCCTTGACCCTGGAAATGCCTTTCAAAGACCACAACGACCACCCGAACCCGCACACAGGCTGGTCCGGCAAGCGCTCGATGCAACTGGGCAAGGATGTATTGAGTACCATGGCGGACATGGTCGACGAGTTGCGCTGAAGCAAGCACTCCTTGTGGCGAGGGGGTTGGGTTGCTATGCAACCCAGCGGGGATAAATCCCCTCGCCACAAAACCTTCATCCGTCTCAAGTCCGATCTCTACCCCGCAACATACTGTCCAACACCTCATCCCGTCTTACCCAACCGTGAAACAGCGCCGCCGCCAGATGCACCAGCACGGTCAGGAACAACAGATACGCCAGGTAACCGTGGGCCTTGCGCAGCAGCGCGAAGGTCGGTGCGTCCGCCGGTAGAATCGAAGGCAGTTGCAGCGTGTCGCTGAGCATCACCGGGTCCCCGGCCGCTGAAATCATTCCCCAACCCAACAACGGCAACACCAGCATCAAGGCGTACAGCAGGACATGCGACGCTTTGGCCGCCAACGCCTGCCAGCCCGGCAGATCGGCGGGAAGCGACGGCTGCCGAGTCGTGAACCGCACCACCAGACGCACGATCACCAACAGCAGGATCGCCACCCCCAACGGCTTGTGCAGTTGCAGCAGCCACTCATGACGCTCGGACACCGAAGCCACCATGCCCGCGCCTATGAACAGCATGGCAATGATCATCAGGGCCATCAGCCAGTGGAGCAACCGAGCCAGCGGCGCGAAGTGATGGGGGGCGTTCATGGGCGGGACTCCTGGTTGGCGGGCAATGGATTCACTTCACTGGCACGCCGCAAGTAGGACCTGGCATAGGCGGCGGACCGTGCGACCAGCAACGGGTCTTCGGAACCTTCGATACCGCTGGGCAGGATCAGCGGGTCGTAGTTAATGTCGCGGCATTCACCGTTGTCCTGCGCCTGGGTGCGCTCCAGTACCAGCGTGCCGGCATTGAGCACCTTGCGATCGGCGGGCCAGACCTTGCTGGCGTCGTTTACTGGATCCCCCGGGTTGGCCAAAGTGATGTTCAACCGCCAGCGCAACGGTCCGGCAGCGAGGCGCTTGGCCAGGTCCTGTTCGAGAAAGTCGGCCCCCTGGGGTGGCGTTGCGTCCGCCGTATCCTGGCTCAAGGGCACCACGCCCCAGCGCACCGCCTGACGTTGCCCTGCCTGATTGACCAGATAAAACGCGTTGATACCGTTATAGGTTTCAGTGGCATAACTGGCCGACGGCCTGGCCGTCTTGATCCATTGCAGAAACGGCATGGCTTCCGGATGCGCGGCAAAAAACGCCGGCACCGCCGCCGGATTGGGTTTGCCCGTGGCCGGGTCGGGCAGTTGAGCCTGTTGGAACTGGTAAAACGCCTCAGGCGTACCCACCGGGAACACCGGCATGCTGTTCATGCCGGTACGCCATTGTTGGCCGTTGGCCTGGGTGAAACGCAGCGCAAGACTGCGGATCGGCACGCTGCCGTCCGGTGCGTAAGGATTCCCACTGGGCAAGGCGAAACGTCCGACTACCGGCGTGCGCGACTCCATGAACACCTGGGCTCGGGAATAGGCTCGTGCCTCGCCGCTGCTTTCGAAATAGCCGGCAACGCAGACACCTTTTGAATGGTTGCGTCGAAAACCGGGGTGAACACCGTTATTTTTTTCCAGCACATTGACCAGCGCATCGGGCGTCAGTCGCTGTGGGTCAAGGGAGCCGTTGACGTAGGCAAACGCCCCGCCCAACGCGGCCACAATGACGGCGATGCCACTCAGGCGCAGCGCCAGGGCTGCGGGACTCAACGGCGGCCGGCTCGGTGAAGCGGAAGGGTCAACCATGACGAAGCTCCAAGGCCCAAGGCCATTTGAGGAAGGACCCGTCAGACGTAGGCACGGCAGGTTTATTCCCAGGCCTCGTATTTATTTTTCCTGCTCTGGAATAATCTTGTTCGCGGGTCGTCTTTCCAGCCTCGGTGCACTGACTGCCTCACAGAAGCCTCCCATGAACGAACTCGATGACCAGTTGCGCGTGCTCATCCCCAGGCTACGGCGCTTTGCCGTGTCACTGACGCATAACCCCAGCAACGCCGATGACCTGGTGCAGACTTGCCTGGAACGAGCGCTGTCGAAATGGCAGGACAAACGTCCCGAGGGTGACTTGCGCGCCTGGTTGTTTTCCATTCTTTATCGGCAGTTCCTCGACGCTCATCGCCGTTCCCGGCGTTATGCGCGCATGCTGGAATTTTTCACCGGTCGCGACGACACCCAGCCTTCGGCCGAGCGCAGCGTGATCGCCCAATCGTCGCTCCAGGCGTTCGATCAGCTCACCACCGAGCAACGCGCCCTGCTGTTGTGGGTGTCGGTGGAAGGCTTGAGCTACCAGCAAGTCGCGGACATTCTCGACGTACCGACCGGCACCGTGATGTCTCGCCTGTCCCGTGCCCGCCAGGCCCTGCGCCAACTCAGCGAAGGCGAAATCACCCGCCCTGCCCTGCGGATACTCAAATGATCAGCATGCCCCCCAGCGAAAACGACCTGCACGCCTACATTGATCGACAACTGAGCGAGGCCGACCAGCACCTGGTGGACACGTACCTCGCCAATCACCCCGACGTCGCCGCCAAGGTCCGGGCCTGGCAGCAGGATGCGCAGCACTTGCGCACAGCCTTGAGCGGAGCCCTGCAGCAACCGACGAATCCGGACCTCGATCCAGCCATGATTCGCCTGCGCCTGAAGCACCGTGCCCGCCGTTATCTGGCCAGCGCGGCTGTCCTGTTGCTGGCCGTCAGCGTGAGCGGGTTCGGTGGCTGGCATGCCCGGGAAATGACGCTTCTCAGCGCTGCGGCCCCCATGGCGGACGCCATGCAGGCATACCGTTTATTTGCCCAGCAAGGCATCCTGCCGGCCGACTACCAGAGCGGCGATGGACACAGCATGCAGGATTGGCTCGACCGCTACTTCAACCAGATCAATCGGCTGCCGGATTTGTCGGGCGCGGGTTTCAAACCCGTCAGTGGACGGTTGCTCAGCACCGAGCAAGGGGCGGCGGCCATGGTGGTCTATCAGGACCCGAGCGGTCAGAAGATCAGCTTTTATGTACGACCTCCGGGCCCCAGGAATTTCCTGCTGCCCCGGGGCAGTCGTCGCGACGGCGAATTGCAGGCCGAGTACTGGTCCGGGCCAGGCTACAACTATGCGATGGTCATTCCCAGCGACCTGCCGGCGGCGCAGAAGCTCAGGCAGACACTTAACTTCTGACCACCACAGATGCCTGTGGGAGCGGGCTTGCTCGCGAAAGCGACCTGACATTCAACATCAATGTTGACTTCACCACCGCATTCGCGAGCAAGCCCGCTCCCACAAGGGATCTGCGGATGTTTGATGTACTCACCCCTGCCCGAACACCTGCGATGGCCGGCGCAACACCGGATCGAACGGGTTGATTCGTGGCCCGATCAGGTTCGCCTCGCGCTTGAGCATTTCCACCACGGTCGGCAGGCGATCCGGCCCCAGCCGATCGCTGATCGTGGCCACGCTCAAGGCCGCTACGGCCCGGCCTTCGCGGTCGAGGATCGGCACGGCCACCCCCGCCATCCCCTGCAACACGCCCGTATTGCGTCCGGCGTAACCCAGGGTGCGCACGTTCTCGACTTCCGAGCGCAGGAAGACTTCGTCGTACAGATGAAAATCCTTGAGCCGCGGCAGGTTGTAGGTAATGACGGTGTCGCGCTCTTCTTCCGGCAGGAACGCCAGAATCGCCAGGCTGCCCTGACCTACCCCCAGCGCCACCCGACCACCGATGTCACCGGTGAAGGTGCGGATCGGGAAAGGCCCTTCGCTACGGTCCAGGCAGATCGCATCAAAACCACTGCGGGCCAGCAGGAACAACGAGTCCCCGAGTGAGGCCGACAGCCGCAACATGGCCGGCCGCGCCAGTTCGCGCAGGTTACCGGTGTTGCCGGCGCGGGCGGCCAGGGCGAAGAAGTCCAGGCTCAGGCGATAACGCTTGCTGCGTGCATCCTGCTCGACCATGCCCTCGTCCATCAAGCTGCGCAACATGCGATGGGTGGTCGGCTGGGAAAGGCCGATGCGCTGGGCCAGTTGCGTTACCCGCTCGCCGCCCTCGGCGGTGTCCCCAAGGGTGCGCAACACGGCAAACAGTCTGGATACCGCGCCGACGCCCACTTCGCCTTTTTCTTTATTCCGATCAATGGAATTTTTCATCACCTTTCTCGTATAAAAATTTGCTCACCGAATAAAACTGAAAATAATCATCGCTTCAGTGAAATAGTCCATTGAGCCCATCCTAGTCTTCGTCCTACTCTGCGTCCATACAGGGGCGATTCGAACAACAGCGGCAGCCGACCCAAGGTCGAGCGCCAACGCACCCCGCAATATCCCTTCGTATCTGCCCATACAAAAAAGCGCGCCGGCTGGCGACGCATAACAATCTCAGGTGGAGCGCGGTCATGGCTTTCGTGCAACTTCAAGACTTGAGCAAACGCTACGGCGACATCGACGCCGTGGTTGCCACCAACCTTTCGGTGGAAAAAGGCGAATTCGTCTCGCTGCTGGGCCCTTCCGGCTGCGGCAAAACCACCACCCTGCAAATGATCGCCGGCTTCGTCGAAGTCAGCAGCGGTCGCATCCTGCTGGATGGCCGGGACATCACCCACGCCAAACCTGCCAGTCGCGGCCTGGGCGTGGTGTTCCAGAGCTATGCACTGTTTCCCCACATGACCGTCCGGGACAACGTGGCTTTCGGCCTGCGCATGCGCAAAGTGCCCAACGCCGAGCTGCAACCTCGGGTGGATCGGGTGTTGAAACTGGTGCGCCTGGACCGGCACGCCGAGCGTTACCCACGGGAACTCTCCGGTGGCCAGCGTCAACGTGTGGCACTGGCCCGGGCGTTGGTGATCGAGCCGCCGGTGTTGTTGCTCGACGAACCGCTGTCCAACCTGGACGCCAACCTGCGTGAAGAGATGCAATTCGAAATCCGTCGCATCCAGCGGGAGGTTGGCATTACCACGTTGATGGTCACCCATGACCAGTCCGAAGCGTTGTCCATCAGCGACCGGGTCGTGGTGATGCAGGCCGGGCGCATCACCCAGATCGACGCGCCATACACCCTCTACGAACATCCTCGCACGGAGTTCATCTCCGGCTTCGTCGGCAAAGCCAACCTGCTGCCGGGCGAACGTGACAGCGCGGGCGTTGTCCAGGCCTGCAGCCCAGGTACGGGTGACCTGACCCTGAGCCTGCGGCCGGAAAAAATCGACCTGTGCCCCGCCGGTACCGGGCGCCTGCAAGGCACCCTCGTCAGTCGTTTCTTTCTCGGCAGCCAGTGGCTGTACGGCGTGTCCACCGATCTGGGCGAGCTCTGCGTCGTACGCCGCAACGACGGCTCCGCCCCTCTGACCGAAGGCACGGTTGTAGGCCTGGACTGGGACCCGGCCTTGTTGCGGGTGCTGAGCGTGGACGAGGTGCCGGCATGAAGTGGCTGGATAGACTACGCCGGGGCCGCCCGGGCTACCTGATGTCCGCACCGGCCCTGGCGCTTTACCTGGGCTTGCTGGTCATCCCCCTGGGCCTGACGCTGGTGCTGTCGTTCAACGTCTTCGACTATGGCTCGGGCATCGACAGCGGCGCCTACACCTTCGATCACTACATCAGCCTGTTGGGCGATCCGTATTTCTACGAGATCTTTCTGCGCACCTTCTGGATCAGTGCCCTGACCACGTTGCTCTGCGTGCTGATCGGCGTGCCCGAGGCCTACATCCTCAGTCGCATGGGGGCACCGTGGCGCTCGATTTTCCTGATCCTGATCCTGACCCCGCTGCTGATTTCAGTGGTGGTGCGGGCCTTCGGCTGGAGCCTGTTACTGGGTGCAGACGGTCTGGTCAACCAAACCCTGCAGGCCTTTGGCGGCGCGCCGATGAAGCTGCTCTACACGCCGTTCGCGGTGGTTATCGCCCTGGTCCATGTGATGCTGCCGTTCATGATCATTCCGGTCTGGACCTCATTGCAAAAACTCGACCCGGCCGCCGAACAGGCCGCATTGTCCCTGGGCGCCAGCCAGTTCACGGTGATACGCAAGGTCGTGCTGCCGCAAATCATGCCCGGCGTGCTGTCCGGCACTCTGATCGTGTTCGGCCTGGCCGCCAGCTCCTTCGCCATCCCCGGCCTGCTGGGCGGACGTCGCCTGAAAATGGTCGCCACGCTGATCTACGACCAGTACCTGTCGGAACTCAACTGGCCCATGGGCGCGGCGATTGCCATCGCATTGTTGCTGCTCAATCTGCTGATCATGCTGTCGTGGAACCGCATGATCGAAGGCCGCTACAAGAAGTCACTGGGGTAATTCGTCATGTCCAGGAACGGTCCTTTCGCCCTGTTGTTCCATGCCTTGGTGGTGGTCTTCATGCTGGCGCCGCTGGTGGTGGTCTGTCTCGTCGCCTTCACACCGGAAAACACCCTGAGCCTGCCGACCACGGATTTCTCCCTGCGCTGGTTCCGTGCCGTGTTCGAGCGCGCGGATTTCGTCGATGCGTTCTACAACAGCCTGGCCCTGGCGTTCTGCGCGGCCTCGCTGGCGACGTTGATTGCGGTGCCGGCGGCGCTGGCAATCACCCGTCTCGAATTCCCGGGTCGGGATTTCTTCAACGGCCTGTTCCTGTCGCCGATCATCATCCCCCACCTGGTGCTGGGCGTGGCGCTGTTGCGGCTGTTCGCGCTGATGGGCGTCAACGGCAACTTCACCTGGCTGATCTTCGCCCATGTGCTGGTCATTACGCCCTACGTGCTGCGACTGGTGCTGGCTTCGGCCATCGGTCTGGACCGCAGCGCCGAACAGGCCGCGCAATCGCTGGGGGCGGGACGCTTCACGCTGTTCCGGCAGATCACCCTGCCGATGATCCTGCCGGGCGTAGCCGGAGGTTGGCTGCTGGCGTTCATCAACAGCTTCGATGAAGTCACGCTGTCGATCTTTGTCACGTCACCGGCCACACAAACCCTGCCGGTGCGCATGTACGTCTACGCCACCGAATCCATCGATCCGATGATGGCCGCGGTGTCGGCGCTGGTCATTGCCCTGACGGCGCTGACCATGATTCTGCTCGACCGGGTCTACGGCCTGGATCGGGTCTTGGTAGGCAAACAATGAGGGCGCCATGGCTCTGCTGAAACGACTGGCCGAAGGCGACCGCCCGGTGCTCGATTTTACCCTCGACGGCACACCGGCTACCGGCCTGCTGGGGGATACCTTGCTGACCGCAGTGCTGACCCGCGAGGAACACCTGCGCGGCAGCGATTTCAGCGCCGAACCCAGGGCCGGTTTCTGCCTGATGGGCGCGTGCCAGGATTGCTGGGTGCGCCTGGGCGACGGCCGCCGCGTACGCGCCTGCTCCACCTTCCTGGAAGCCGGGCAACAGATCACTCGCGAGCCGGGGCGGCAGGTATGAAACCGATCGCCATCATCGGCGCCGGCCCGGCCGGGATCCGTGCTGCCGAGACCCTGGTCGCCCACGGCGTATTTCCCGTGCTGCTGGATGAAGCCGCCCGCGCCGGTGGGCAGATCTATCGGCGCCAACCGGCCAACTTCAAACGCTCACCGACCCGCCTGTATGGCTTCGAAGCGCACAAGGCCACTGCCATCCACCAGACCGCCGACGCACTGCGCGGACAACTCGACTACCGTCCCGACACGCTGGTGTGGAATGCCGAGGCTGGCTTGCTGGATACCTTGCATCAGGGGCGTGCCGCCCGGCTCGAGTACGCCGCCGTCATCGTCGCGACGGGCGCCACCGACCGTATCCTGCCTGTGCCGGGCTGGACTTTGCCCGGGGTATACAGCCTGGGCGCGGCGCAGATTGCCCTGAAGTCCCAGGGCTGCGCCATCGGCGAACGAGTGGTGTTCGCCGGCAGCGGCCCCCTGCTGTATCTGGTGGCGTATCAATATGCCAAGGCCGGTGCCAATGTGGTCGCGGTGCTCGACAGTGCCCCGTTAAGCGCCCAGGCCCGCGCGCTGCCTGGCCTGCTGGTGCAACCGGCCACGCTCGCCAAGGGCCTCTACTACCGAGGCTGGCTGGCCGCTCGCGGCATCGTCGTGCATCAAGGCGCGAACCTGTCGCGGATCGAAGGTGAGCGCCGGGTGCACGGGCTGAAATGGCGCAACGCAAAAGGCGAGCACTTTCTCGATTGCGATGCGGTGGCCTTCGCCCATGGCTTGCGCAGCGAAACCCAACTGGCCGACCTGCTGGGCTGCGAATTCACTTGGCAGCCGCTCAACCGGGCCTGGCTGCCCCAGCGGGATGCCGCCGGTCGCAGCAGTGTGCCCGGCGTCTACCTGGCGGGCGACGGGGCCGGGATCATGGGCGCCGATGCGGCGGAAAAAGCCGGCGAACGGGCCGCCCTGGCCTTGCTCGCAGACCTCGGATACCGCGTCGATCCCCAACGTTGCGCTCGGTTGGAGCGCTCACTGGAACGTATCGGTCGTTTTCGCCAGGGCCTGGAACAGGCTTTCATCTTTCCGGAACATTGGGCCGGCGACGCCACCGACGACCTGGTGATCTGCCGCTGCGAAGAAGTCAGCGCCGGCGACATCCGCCGGGTGGTGAACGAAGGCCATTGGGAAATCAACCGGGTCAAGGCCCATTGCCGGGTCGGCATGGGGCGTTGTCAGGGCAGGATGTGCGGCGCAGCGGCCGCGGAAATCATTGCCCGCGAAAGCGCACGCCCGGTCTGCGGGGTCGGTCGCTTGCGGGCCCAGGCGCCGGTCAAGCCCCTGCCCTTCGGCCTGGAGGTCGAACCATGATCGAAGTGGACGTGGTGATCATCGGCGGCGGCATTGTCGGTGCTTCGGCGGCATTATTCCTGAGCAAGGCCGGGCGCCGGGTGGCGCTATTAGAACGGGATTTCTGCGGCTCTCACTCCAGCGGCGTGAACTACGGCGGCGTGCGGCGCCAGGGACGGCCCTTGTCTCAACTGCCACTGTCGCAGCGGGCCCATGAAATCTGGAGCCAGTTGCCACAACTGATCGGCATCGACGGCGAATACCAGCGCAGCGGTCATCTGAAACTGGCCCGTAGCACCGATGACCTGCGAGCGCTGCAGGATTATGCCGCCAGCAGTCAGGGCTTCGGCCTCGACTTGCAACTACTGGATCATGACGAGCTGCACAGCCGCTTCCCCTGGGTGGGCGCCGTCGCGGTGGGAGCGTCCCTGTGCCCGGATGACGGCCACGCCAACCCACGACTGGTGTCCCCGGCATTCGCCCAGGCCGCTCGCAGGCACGGTGCCCAGGTCCACGAACAATGCCCCGTGAACACCGTTGAACATGATGGCCAGCGCTTTGTCGTGCGTACCGAAACCGGCCTGACGTTTCGCGCACCCTGGCTGCTGAATTGCGCCGGCGCCTGGGCCAGCCATTTTGCCGCGCAATTCGGCGAAGCCGTGCCGATGTACGCCGGACACCCGGCCATGCTGGTCACCGAACCGTTGCCATGGGTGATGGATGCCAGTACCGGCGTGGAAGGCGGCGGAATCTATGCCCGCCAGGTCGCTCGCGGCAATTGCGTGCTGGGGGGTGGTCAGGGTTTCGCGCTGGACGAAGCACGCGCCCGTCCCGGCCAGAACGCCGTGCTCGAGATTCTGCGCCAGGCGGTCGAGCTCTACCCGTTTCTGGAGGGCGCCCAGGCGATTCGTACCTGGAGCGGCACCGAAGGTTACCTGCCCGATCGCCAGCCGGTAATCGGCCACAGCGGTACCCAACCCGGTCTGTTGCACGCGTTCGGCTTCGCCGGCGCAGGCTTCCAGATCGGCCCTGCGGTGGGCCAGGCACTCACCGAAATCATCTGTTGCGGCGCCTCGAACACGCCGCTGGATGCGTTTTCCATCACCCGGTTTCACTCCATCTCCGTTGCTTGATAGAGGAAGGTCGCGCCAATGAATAACGTCAAACGCACTGCACTTCTGGGCTTTTCCTGCTTGAGCGTCTTGCTCGGCATTGGCCAGGCACACGCCGAGCCGACGCTTTACCTGGGCATGAACGGTGGGACCATGGAGCGGCTCTACGCCGACAAGGTTTTGCCAGCCTTCGAGAAAGCCAACAACGTAAAAGTGGTGATCGTACCCGGCACCTCCGCCGACATCCTGGCCAAAGTCCAGGCCAGCAAGGACAACCCGCAGATGCACGTCATGTTCCTGGATGACGGCATCATGTATCGCGCCATCGCCATGGGGCTGTGCGACAAGCTTCAGGACAACCCGACCCTGGCGCAAATTCCGGCCAAGGGTCGCATCAAGGACGAAGCCGTCGCGGTCAGCCTCGGCGTGACCGGACTGGCCTACAACACGCGGCTGTTCAAGGAAAAAGGCTGGAGCGCGCCCACTTCGTGGATGGACATGGCCGACCCGCGCTTCAAGGACAAGCTGGTGTTCCAGTCGGTGGCCTCATCGACCTTCGGCCTGCACGGCTTTCTGATGTTCAACCGCATCCAGGGCGGCAACGAGACCAACGTCGAACCGGGCTTCAAGGCCTGGCCGGACACCGTCGGACGCAACGTGCTGGAATACATCCCCAGCTCGGCGAAGATCTCGGAAATGCTGCAGACCGACGAAGCGGCGTTGTTTCCGCTGACACCTACCCAGGTCACCGCGCTGAAACTCAAGGGCATGCCAGTGGAGTACGCGCAACCGAAGGAAGGCGCCGTGGTCCTCAACGTTGCCGAATGTGCCATCGCACGCAACACCGAGCCTGAACTGGCACAGAAACTCGCCGCGTTCCTGTTGACCCCAGAGGCCCAGGCCATCGCCCTGGAAGAAGGCGACCAGATCCCGTCCAACCCCAACACCCCGACCACCGACAAGACCCGTGGCCAGGTCGAAGCGATGAAGCAATACCTCACAACAGCGATTGCGGTGGACTGGGACCAGGTCAATGAACAGCGCCCGGCATGGAATGCTCGGTGGAACCGCAGCATCGAGCGCTAACCGGCATAGCGCGTGTGGCGAGAGGATTTACTCCCTCGCCACAGTTTTTTATAACAAACTAGCTGGCATCAGATTCCCCTTGATCACAGCGACCGTACCATGGACACCCTTGACCAACTTCGCGCCGGCCAACTGTCGGGCATCACCCGCCTCAGCCTGGCCTGCGGCCTGACGCAGTTCCCTGGTGAAATTTTTGACCTGGCGGACTCCCTTGAAATCCTCGACCTCAGTGGCAATCAGCTCGATACGCTACCCGACGACCTGCATCGGTTGAGTCGGCTGCGCATCCTGTTCTGCTCGAACAACCGCTTCACCGAACTGCCCGAATGCCTGGGCCGCTGCGCCGCCTTGACCATGGTCGGCTTCAAGGCCAATCGCATCGAACGGGTGACGGGCGCGGCCCTGCCGCCGCTGCTGCGCTGGCTGATCCTGACGGACAATTGCATCAGTCAGCTACCGGACGAACTGGGTCATCGCCCTTATCTGCAAAAACTGATGCTGGCCGGCAACCGTCTGCAGCAATTGCCGGAGAGCCTGGCGCAGTGCCGCCAACTCGAGCTACTGCGCGTCGCCGCCAATCGACTGACCGAACTGCCGCAATGGCTGCTTGAACTGCCCAGCCTCAGTTGGCTGGCTTACGCCGGGAATCCGCTGGAGACCCAGGCCGAAGCCGCCGCACCGAACAGCACGACGCCCATCGATTGGTCGCAGTTGACTGTGCGGCAACGGCTGGGCGAAGGCGCCTCGGGGGTGATTCATCAGGCGCAATGGCAGCCCCCTGGCCAGGCGGCCCGGAACGTTGCGGTGAAGCTGTACAAGGGCGAGATGACCAGTGATGGCTCACCGCTGCACGAAATGCATGCCTGCATCACGGCGGGCCGGCATCCGAACCTGATCGAGGTGTTGGGCCAGATCGTCGGGCATCCCGAGGAACAGGCCGGGCTGGTCATGGCACTGGTCGAACCCCGTTATCGCAATCTGGCCGGACTGCCGAGCCTGGAATCCTGCACCCGTGACGTGTATGCCGATGAACTGCGCTTGGGTCTGCCCGTAGCGTTGCGTATCGCCCACGGCATCGCCTCGGTGGCGGCGCATCTGCATCGCCAAGGCATCACCCATGGTGATCTGTACGGACACAACATTCTGTTCAATGAGCAGGGCGATTGCCTCTTGGGGGATTTCGGCGCAGCGTCATTCCATGCCACCACAGACAGCCTGCAGACCAGGGCATTGCAGCGCATCGAAGTACGGGCGTTTGGAATTCTGCTGGGAGAACTGCTGGAGAGAGTCGAACCCGACGGCGTGGAGCTTGGAACACTGCAAGAGCTGCAGGCACGCTGCTGTCAGCCAGTTGTGCTGGCCCGGCCCGGGTTTGATGAGATCGAACAGTGCCTGGGGAAACTCAAACACTGACCGCGACGAGGGAGCAAACTCCCTCGCCACAGGCTTTGTTTAACCGGCCAACCCGACGAACATATCCTGCACGTCATCGTGGTTGTCAAGACCTTCCAGGAACGCTTCGACTTCAGCCATCTGCTCGTCGGACAGGCCGCTGACCGGGTTCTTCGGTTGGTAGCCCAGCTTGGCGGACAGCACCGTGAAGCCCTGCTCCGGCAGCGCCTTCTGCACAGCGTCGAGGTCGGTAGGATCGGTAATGAACAGGGTCGCGCCCTCTTCGCCCGGCTCGAAATCCTGGGCGCCAGCTTCGATGGCGGCCATTTCCGGATCGGCGTCCGGGCTGTCCGGCGTGGCCTCGATCATGCCCACATGGTTGAAGTCCCACGACACCGAACCCGAAGCGCCCAACTGGCCCTTGCGGAACGCAACGCGGATCTCGGCCACGGTGCGGTTGATGTTGTCGGTCACGCACTCGACGATCAGCGGCACCTGGTGAGGCGCGAAGCCTTCGTAGGTGACGCGGTGGTATTGCACGGTTTCACCGAGCTGTCCGGAGCCTTTCTTGATGGCACGCTCCAGGGTCTCGCGGGGCATGGAAGCCTTCTTGGCCTGCTCGACTACCAGCCGCAGGTGCGCGTTGGTGGCAACATCGGCGCCGTTTCGTGCAGCAATACTGATTTCTTTCACCAGTTTGCCGAAGATCTTACCCTTGGCGTTGGCAGCCGCTTCTTTGTGTTTAACCTTCCACTGTGCGCCCATTACTCACTCTCTTGTCTGACGCGCCGAGACATCTGCTGGCCGACGCTGTGGCGCAAGTTTATACGGCCTAAACCGACTGATCGACCAAAAAATGCACCCTGGAAAATCGACATTTTCGCAACGCATTGTAGGGGTTTTCTGAAATAGCGACTCGCCTCACCCGTTTTGCCCAATGGTTTCGTACCCTCATCGCTTTCACTTCTCAAGTAAGCACTGCAATGCGCAATGACACGGAAAGCCCCTTCAGCCTGACGCTCACGCAAAGCGACTTGCGCCTGCAAGTGCTGCGGTTCAGCGGTCGGGAAGCGCTCAACCAGCCGTATCGCTTCGACCTCGAACTGATCGGCCTGGCCCCTCCCATCAGCCCCGACGCATTACTGGGGCAACCGGCCTACCTGTACATGGACCGCACAACGGGTGTGCACGGAATCGTGTACGACGTCAGCCTCAGCGCCCATGCCCCGCACCGTATCGGCTATCGCCTGACACTGGTTCCTTTTCTGCAGATGCTGGAACAAGGCCCGAAACGACGGGTTTTCCAGAGACTCAGCGTCGTCCAGATCCTCCAATGCCTGCTGGAGGACCACGCTCTGCCCACCCACAGTTACCGTTTCGAATTGCCCCATGGGCAGTACCCGTGTCGTCCGTTCTGCATCCAGTACGAGGAAAGCGACCTGGAGTTGCTGCAACGGCTGTGCGAGGAAGAAGGCATCCATTACCACTTCGAACATACGCCCTACGGTCATGTCGTGGTATTCGCAGAAGATCCGAAAAGCTTTCCCACGCGACCGGGCGAACTTTTCCTGCGTGCCGACGCCAATTGCCAACCGCCGATCGAGCGGCTCTACCAGCATTACCAGCACTCGACGCCCTTCCTGCCTCCCCGCTTCAGCGACCGTGCAACGACCCGCGCCACCGCCAACGCCGCGAATCATGCCTTCAACGATGCCGATCGCGAGCCAGTGCGGGGCAATCCAGCCCTGGCTCATGCCCACCAGGTCGGGCGTCGGAACCTGGAACGGTTGCGCTGTCGACAACGGCAAGTCTGCGGTCAAACTACCCTGCCCGTGCTGCGCAGCGGTCAGGTCATGCAAATCGCAGGGCACCCGATTTCCACCTTCAACGACCAATGGCTTGTCACCGAGGTCGAGCATAGCGGGCAGCAAGCGTCCATTCTCGAAGCGAATCCATCCCTCTCGCCGCCGGTCCGGGACTACCGAAGCCGTTTCTCGGCCATTCCCTGGTCTACGGTGTTCAGGCCAGCCCTCGACCACCCCAAGCCCTGCGTTCCCGGTTATCACATTGCCTACGTACTCGGCCCACCGAACCAGCCAGCCACGCCCGACGAGCGTGGGCGGATCCAGGTCAGCCTGTGGACCCCGGACCAGGAAGGCGTCGCGCTGCCCGTGTCGCGACGGATGTCCAATGGCAACAGCCCCCTGATAGCCGGCAGTGAAGTGCTGGTGAGCTTCCTCGATGGCGACCCCGACCGGCCAGTGCTATGTCCTGGCGCCATCGACACCGGCAGCGGACAAGTCGCCGCGCCACGTAAACCCGCATCAGGCAACCGGGACGCAAGGCTACTGTTCGACTGGCTCTTGAACCCTCCCGACACCACAGCCTGACACGACGAAGGGGGGCTGGCTCGCGCAGAATCCCACCTGCGCCGAGCCGGCAAAACCTGATCTGGCACAAGCGAACCCAGCGAAACGGGCTTACAGTAAACACAACGCCGCTCAAGACGGTGCTCTACCCTGACAGTTGGAGATATTGCAATGCCCTGGAAAAGCTCCGAGAGCCGATACAGTACCGTCACGGTCGCCCTGCACTGGCTGATGCTGGTGCTGCTGGCGGTGGTCTATGCCTGCATCGAATTACGCGGGATCTTTCCCAAGGGCAGTGGCGGTCGAACGCTGATCAAGGAAGCGCATTTCATGCTTGGTCTGACGGTGTTCCTGCTGGTCTGGCTGCGCCTGTTCGCCCGCAGCATAGGCAAGGCACCGGCGATATTTCCGGCATCGCCTGCCTGGCAGACCGTTCTGGCGCGCCTGATGCACTGGGCGCTGTACCTGTTCATGATCGCCATGCCACTGCTGGGTTGGCTAATCACCAGCGCCGAAGGGCATCAAGTGATGTTCTATGGGTTCGACCTGCCATTGCTCGTCGACCAGGACAAGGATTTCGCCAAGCGGCTCGAGAGCTGGCACGTACTGGGTGGCACCATCGGCTATTGGCTGATCGGCCTGCATGCCCTGGCCGGGCTGTATCACCACTACGTGGTGCGCGATAACACACTGCTGCGCATGATGCCCAAACGCGGCTGACAGCCCGTCACTCGAATCCACGGCGGCCTTGCATGCCGCCGGTATGGACGAAGATCAGGCGGGTGCCGGGTGCGAACTGCCCGGTTTCCACCCGTGCCTTGAGCATCATCAGCGCCTTGCCGGTGTACAGCGGCTCCAACTCGAGGGTATCGGTCGCCCTGATGAAAGCGCTGAGCTCGGCGTCGACCCGGGCGAACCCGTCACGGCTGCCGTCGAGCAGTTCATAACGCGGATTAGCAAGGCCGGCTTCTCGCAGGATGCTTGCGACCTGCGACGCCACACCGTGATCCTCGGGCACCGCGAGCACGCCATGGACCGGTCGCTCCCCCGCTTCCGCCAGCACCACCCCCGCCAACGACGTTCCCGTGCCGCAGGCCAACCACCAGCCGTGATAATCCGCCCACTCCAAGGCCGCCAGCTGCGCACGGGCGATGGCCACCCAGGCCATGCAGCCTTGCGCGCCGGGCAACCCCGAACCACCCTCGGGCACTGGATGCAAATGCGGATAACGCACCTGCCAGGGTCGCCAGAAATCCGCAGCGTGTCGCTCTCGGTATCCACCGTAACCCAACCAGTGCAGGGTCATGCCGAACGCTTGCAGATCGAACACGGTCGGCGTCTCCCGAGGATGTCCTCGCAACAGCCCGACCGTTGGGAACCCGAAACGCTGACCGGCCGCAGCCAGGGCATGCAGATGATTGGAGTAGGCACCGCCCAGGCTCATGAGGCCGCTGGCTCCAGCCTCATGCGCGATACGCAGATGATGGCGCAACTTGAACCATTTGTTGCCGCTGATCAGCGGATCGATCCGATCCAGGCGCAACACCGCCACCTCGACACCGGCACGGCTAAGCCAGTCCAGAGAAAGCCGTTCGAGTTTGGGTTGCGGGTGCCAGTCGAGGGCGGGAAGGAGCATTGCGGCAAGCCTTGCAGGAAGAGGCCGCATCTTATCAGTTTGGTCGCGGATGACCGCAGTAACCAGGCTCACCCCACTGCATTTGTAGGAGCGGGATCGCCCGCTCCTACAAGAATCGGTGAGAAGTCAGACCTTACAACTGCGCCGCCAACCGCGAACCCTGGTTGATCGCCCGCTTGGCATCCAGCTCCGCCGCCACGTCGGCGCCGCCGATGAGGTGGACGGTCTGACCCGCCGCTTCCAGACCTTCCTGGAGTTCGCGCAGCGGATCCTGGCCGGCGCAGATCACAATGTTGTCCACCGCCAACACCTGCGGCTCGCCGGTTTCGCCGATGCGGACATGCAGGCCTTCGTCGTCGATCTTCAGGTACTGAACGCTGTTGAGCATCTGCACCTGTTTGTTCTTCAGCCCCGTGCGGTGAATCCAGCCAGTGGTCTTGCCCAGACCATCACCGACCTTGGAAGTCTTGCGCTGCAACAGGAATACCTGACGCGCCGGCGCATGGGGCTCGGCCTTGATCCCGGCCACGCCGCCACGCGCCTCCAGTCGGGTGTCGATACCCCATTCCTTCCAGAAGGCTTCGCGATCCTGGCTGGTGGCGACGCCCTGGTGAACCAGGAACTCCGACACGTCAAAGCCGATACCGCCCGCCCCGATCACCGCAACACGGCGGCCTACCGGCTTGCGCTCCAGGATCACGTCCAGATAGCTCAGGACTTTGGCATGCTCCACACCAGGAATCGCCGGAACCCGTGGCGCGATACCGGTGGCGAGAATGATCTCGTCGTAACCCCCTGCCACCAGTTGCGCCACATCCACACGGGTGTTGAGGCACACTTCGACGTTGGTGGTCTGCAGTTTGCGGTTGAAGTAGCGCAACGTCTCGTAGAACTCTTCCTTGCCCGGCACCCGCTTGGCGATATTGAACTGCCCACCAATCTCACTGGCCGAATCGAACAGCGTCACCTGATGACCGCGCTCGGCCGCCACGGTCGCGGCAGACAGCCCGGCCGGGCCGGCACCGACCACGGCGATTTTCTTCACCTTTGTCACCGGCAGGTAGTTGAGCTCGGTTTCATGACACGCCCGTGGGTTCACCAGGCAACTGGTCAGCTTGCCGCCGAAGGTATGGTCGAGGCAGGCCTGGTTGCAGCCGATACAGGTATTGATCTCATCCGCCCGGCCGGCGGCTGCCTTGTTGACGAACTCCGGGTCCGCCAGGAACGGCCGAGCCATGGACACCATGTCGGCGTCACCTTCGGCCAGGATCCGCTCGGCGACTTCCGGCGTGTTGATGCGGTTGGTGGTGATCAGCGGAATGCTCACCGAGCCGCGCAGCTTGGCCGTGACCTTGCTGAACGCTGCACGCGGAACCTTGGTGGCGATGGTCGGGATCCGTGCTTCATGCCAGCCGATGCCGGTGTTGATGATCGTCGCCCCGGCCTGCTCGATGGCCTTGGCCAACTGAACGATCTCTTCCCAGGTACTGCCGCCTTCCACCAGATCCAGCATCGACAAGCGAAAGATAATGATGAAATCCGGGCCAACCGCCTCGCGTACCCGCCGAACGATCTCCACGGGCAGGCGCATGCGGTTTTCATAGCTGCCGCCCCAACGGTCGGTGCGATGGTTGGTGTGGGCCGCGAGGAACTGGTTAATGAAATAACCCTCCGAGCCCATGATCTCGACACCGTCGTATTCCGCCTGGCGCGCCAATACCGAACAGCTGACGAAGTCACTGATCTGTTTCTCGATGCCCGCTTCGTCCAGCTCCTTGGGCTTGAACGGGTTGATCGGCGCCTGGATCGCGCTTGGCGCCACCTGCTTGGGGCTGTAGGCATAACGTCCGGCATGGAGGATCTGCATGCAGATCTTGCCTCCGGCCTCGTGCACGGCCCGGGTCACAATATTGTGCTTGAGCGCCTCTTCTTCCGTGGTCAGCTTGGCTGCGCCGGAATAGACCCCACCCTCGTCGTTCGGCGCAATCCCGCCGGTGACCATCAGCCCCACGCCGCCCCGGGCACGCTCGGCAAAATACGCCGCCATGCGTTCGAAGCCACCAGGCTTCTCCTCAAGGCCCGTGTGCATCGACCCCATCAGGGTACGGTTGCGCAGCGTGGTGAAACCCAGATCCAACGGGGCCAGCAGGTGCGGGTAATGAGAGGCGGTCATTGGTCACTCCACAACGGGCAAATCACGGAAAAAATGCGAAAGCTCTGCGGCCTCCGTCAGTCATGCCCAACAGCCTAAAAGGCCGGGGGCGATCGCTCAATGACCATAACTGACAAGTTAATGATCCAAATGTGCAGGGGTTTTCTACCGGTCTTGCTGTGGGAGCGAGGGCCGTGCACAGAGACGAGTGTGAAGGTTTGCAAATCGCGAAAATCGGCGTTGCGGGGCGGCCTTCAACCCCGCCAGGGCGGACTGGTTTGCGATCTCTTTGGCCACGCTCGCCGAGTGTACAACCAGCGCCGTAGAACAGCTGGAATGCTGCCAATTGCTGTACCGACACTTTTTGCCAGACTATTAAAAGGCTTTCCAATTCTTTTCGCTTCGCTTTTTTGCGTCTCGACTCTTCTTATAAAGTGCCCCAGTGAAAGCCCCGATCTTTGCAGCCAAAGTCAGCGCCAGGGTGCCAAGTGACTTACCGGACATGAGTTTTCTCCAAACATTAAAAAACCCGCCGAAGCGGGCTCTGATTATTTTGACCACTACAGCTACTGTACGCAGGTCAGATGAGCTTGTAGCGCGTAGCGGTTCAACGCTCGTCCGGCAACATGGATGAGCTTATTCCGCGGGTGCCGTCGTTGAGTTCGATGAGCCGCATGCCGTGAAGATAGCCCGTCGTGGGTTACGTGTGCAGTGGGTAAAAGGACACTGCACAGGCTGCCGTGCGGGCCGGTGGGTCGGCGGCCCGGTAGGCGTACGTTACAGGCTGGGTGCTAGCGTGGATCGACGTTGTCCAGCGCCCGGTTGACCAACAGTTCGCTCAACTCGATGACTTGTTGAACACCAAAGACAATATGTCGCTGTGCCCCCTCAAGATTGAATGCCAGGACGTTGATCATCGCGTTGGTCGAGGCGAAGCTTTCGCTGAGGTTGGCGAGCAGACTTTCGGTATCGATGCCGTTGATGACGGTGAAGAGCTGGCCCGGTGGTCGGTCGGTTTTGGCGTCGGTTCCTTTCGGTTTCAGATAGAAATCCAGCGCCCGATCGGAGGTGGCGTAGCCTCGGGACTAGGGCTCGGGGTTACGGGGTGTGTATGGCTGGAGGACTCGACCCGCCGGATAAAATGGATGACCTTTTCCGGAGTTGTAGGCAAACTCCGATAGTTGCGTAGGAGGTGCCTTTTACGGTGTTTTTTTAATCGTAGCTCCCTTGATGGCCAGCTCTTCACCGGGATATTTTCTTCAGGTCGCTGCAAATTCAGCGACCGGGATTGGTAACCCGATGAGTTACGCAACAGCGCCATTCTCAATGGCTAGTTCGTTACGCCTGCAATATTGTTATGGCGGCTGTGCGTGGGACGCTCTCGGGCGTGCCGGTTTCCTTGACTCCCGGTTTACCAACCTGCGCGCAGCTGCCACCCATTCGCTTGGTAACGAGAAGTGGCAGTTCCTAACGGTCAAGGAGCTAGACAATGCGAACAGTCACCCCATACAGATTCCCGTCCTCCGATCCCCTCGATTCAGAATCTGAATCTCACTACACCTCCATCATTGGAGGTGATCAATGACTGAATACACGGAAGAAAAGACCATCGGCCTGACGCCCTTCGTCTCTTGCTCAGGTCATCCGCTGTTTCATGTCAGCGCTGGCGTACCCGTCTACGAGGCACTGGCAATGGCGTCAGACTTGCTATTTCTGGCGAAGGCGTTTGCCGAAGACGCAGCGTTCATACGCGATACCGACCGACACGCCTGGGCTGCGCATTATTTTACGGTGATGGGCAAGGCGGTCATTGATGACGTGGTAATGACCGTTACGCCCAAACCCGGGCTGGACCTGTATGGGGTGAAACCATGACGGTCTACAGGAGCACACGCCGCGTTGACTGCGCGGTAATGAGCGCAGATAATTAACCCAATAGCGCCCGAACCTCTGGTGCTGGCTCAGTCCAGCACTATGTTTGGGCCTTCTTTTTTCTGGACAAAGGATGTTGCAGCCATTAGCTCCGCCAAAGCCGTTTCGATCCTACAGCGATCTATGCGCTCTGCTCACCAGCCGTGGTATGCAGATCCTCGACGTACCCCGCGCCGAACGTAAACTCAGTCAGATTGGCTACTACCGCTTGAGCGGATTCTGGTATCCGTGCCGTGAATTTCTTCGTAACGCCAAGGGCGACGTGGTGCTATGCGCCGCAGGTAAAAAACCACGACGTCAAAACGCGTTTACCCCTGGCACTCATTTCGATTCCGTTATTGAACTCTATCTGTTCGACAAAAAATTGCGCCAACTGATGCTTGATGCCATTGAGCGCGTTGAGGTGCACTTACGCTCGGCAATCGCTCACGAGGTGGGTTATCACGACCCGCTGGCCTATCAGGACATCCGCTACATCAATCCTTCGCAAACCAGGACCTTCACGACCAAACAGGGTAAGTCACGCAACATTTGGAACGACTGGTCAAAGCGTCAAGAAGAGCAAATTGCTCGTAGCCGCGAGGACAGCATCGAGTGGCATCGACAGCAGCGTAAAGCAATGCCCTTTTGGGTGATCGTCGAAGCATGGGACTTTGGAATAGCATCGAAGTACTACGAGATACTCAAAGACAGCCATCGGAACAGAATCTGCAAACGGTTCGGTCTCACTCATGCAAGAATTCTTAAAGAATGGCTCCAGGAGATCAGCACCCTGCGCAACCGGTGTGCGCACCATAGTCGCATCTGGAACCAGATTTCAGCTAACCCTATACCCACCGTGGCAAACGATCCCTACTTTCAGAGGCTCGGCCTCGACTCGAATGCGACGAGCCGTCTTTATGGTCTGATCGCGGTAATCTGGTATCTGGTCAAAAATATCGGCGTCAACTCGAAATGGATCCATCAGGTGGCAGACGTTATCGACGCTAAACCCACGTTACCTGGCTGCCCCTTGGCGGCGCTGGGCTTTCCTGATGAAACCGGGTTCCCTCGGGGGCTGTTCGGGATATGACCATCCTTATGCCGTGAGGACGGTTGTTTGGAACCGACTGTGCTTGGGGCTTAGGGAAAAGCGCAGGCTGATACCTGCGCGATGTTCACAGGTAGCGACTATGACGTTCGATGAGCAACTGGCGGTCATAGACTTGCATGTAGGGAAGCAGCGCCTGGAAGATTTGTTCGCGATCCTTTGGACTGATCCAATCTCCGTTGCGACCGGTTGCTTCCAGCATGGCTCTCATCACGTAATCGGTGTTGTCACTGAGCGGAACAAAGTGAGCCTGTTTCAACATGTCGCTGATGGCTTCGCATGGGTCCTCATGGGTCTCTGCTGAGCTGATACCTAAGCTTGAGCGCATATACCCGGTAAAGCCCTTGCCGCCTTTGAGTAACAGCATCAGGGCGCGATACAAACCTGCACGCTGATTGGTCGTAAACCGAGCACGGTTGCTTCGATCACTGTTGTAAAAATACTGAAGCATCTCCAATGTTTCCAGGACTCCCAGTTCTCGGAATCTGTCAGCCTCGACCAACGGCATTCTGCGCACATCGCTGTAAGGTTCTGAGCTGCTCCAAAACTTGGTGACACGGGCGATCTTTGCTCGTGTTGCTAATGGACGTAGCCAGTTCCGCCAATATCGGCCGATTTGACCCGCCTGCCAACGCCCGATTGCAGGGAGCAACTCGTTGGTCAGCCACTGATAGGTCTCCATACACGTCCACCGGGATTCATTGTAAGCATGATAGGTCGGCGGTTCCCATAGAATTGCAACCTGATCCATGTAGCAAAGGTCCTCGATGGCGGCGCCGAAAATAACGCCATGGTACCCAGCGCTTGAAACCGGCATGAGTCTATTCGACGCATTGTGGAACATGTGCCATGCAGAGTTGCCGTTATTGGTGTCGTGCACGTTGGCGAACTCAAGCATTTGCTCCCACACCCAAGCATCGACTTTGCATAATGCGACTCGCGTACCCGCCCATTTCACGACGGGAAAGTGTTGCGCCTCCCATTGCGTCTCGACTTGCTTCAAACTCTGTAGGTACTGTGCTGAAAACTCGTCCGCGACATTGATGAGTTCTTGGGCTGCTGGCTCAGGCAGGAGGAACCGGCAGTTTTCAAGTCAACTATGTGGTTATTCGGTGTCTGCGTGGTTACGCCTTGAAAAAAGGACGGCATTGCGCCAGCAGCGGTTCCCCCTCGTTACCTAATAAGTTGTTCAGCAGCCACAATTGGTCCAGGACCACCATTACACCTTCAGTGTCGGGCATGGAGATCGAAATGATGGCCGAGCCTGGATAGTCCTCGGGTGTGGGGAGCATCGCCGATACATCGACCCATAGCTTTTTCAAGGCCCAATGTCGGCCGTTCGCATGGCGAACGGTGAGGTCTTCCTTGTCAATCGCTCCGCTGTTCAGAAATTCATTTGCCAACGCTGACACTTCTGCTCTCGGATCTTTGAGGGCTTTCAGGAACATTTCCTGAAAGCCCTCACGCTGCATCCACTGATTGCAGAACTGATCGACATGTGGCCCGGAGAAAAAACGAGTGAGCACGTCTGGGGCGTTTTTGAGCTTTTCCGTTAGGTGTTCCGCTGTCTATAAATCCGCCTCGATACCACGCGCCGACAGTTTGAGGCTGGCTTCGACCCAGGCTTGGTCAAGAGACCGAACGGTGCTTTGAGCCAGGATCAGCGTGAAGCGTCCCGCGGATTTTGCCCACTCGCCCGCTAGGAAACGGTCGACTGCGGCGGTCAGATTGCTGCCAGTGAAATCTTTCCAGCACTTGCATTCGAATACCAATAAACGGTCCTTGCTCAGACGATCGAATGCGAATAAATCGATGCCGTGCTGGGAAATCTTTCCTTTGTTACCCAGGCGCTGACAGCCAGTGAGCGTGTGTTCTTTCTGAAGAAGCCACCAGCACAGCTGCTCGAATGGCTCGGGGTACATGTCCTCAAGCCGCAGTGCGCTAGATGTTTTAGGCGGTACGTATTCTTGTGCGGTAATTGGAGCTTCAGCGTGGAGGTGGTCGCCCCACTGCTGTGGGAACTCTTCGTGATTGCTCATGGGATCCAGATCAGACGTGTAGAGGTAAAGGGAACCATGGAGTCTGTGTGGGATCAAGCCAACCTGTTGCAGTTACTGTCTGTCCCTTATGGGGCTGGTGTGATGGGCGGGAAGCTGTTCCCTTGGAGAGCCGCTTCCTGCCAATAAGGGAGGCTAACGCCGCGAGCAATAGTGAAGTATCACATATTAGCTCCCTGTAATTTTTGTTTTAGTGGAAAGCTATTTTTTACTACCCAATCTATTTCCTCTTCAGTAAACCCAATGACCTTAAGAAAGTGCAAGTTAAATATGGACTCCATTTTCGCACAAAGACCCCAAAGATCTCCTTCTTTGGCAGCAGTATCTTTCAAATCCTCATTGTAATGCGTCAGGTAGTTCCTAGTGTCTACAATTTTCTTTAGCATCTTATTTCGTTCTGCGCTTGTTCCAAGGTGTTTTTTGAATGGTTCAATAATTCTTTTTAATCGCTTGCCAAGATTGATTTCGTTGCCGTGCATCAATCTACCTTGTAGCCAGCCGACATGTTCTTCCGGACACGCGCAAAGGATTTTTTCTACCACCGCCTCAAAGGACTTTGGCTCCATTAATGTTTCGCTGCTGGTTCTTCTATGGTAAGTCTCTAGCCCTTGTGCCAAAGCCAGAAATTTACCTTCAAGATATTTCTGGGCGCCAGTTTTCGTTGAAAAATATAAATTAAGTGCTGGGTACAGATACTCATAAGCATTTAACCAATTATTGAGGACCTGCTGTGCGCTGGTCGTAATAACGGCAAAATTAAAAAGCATCGAGCGCCGATCTTTCTTTGGCATTTTTTCAGAGAACGGAATGCTTTGATAGTAAATTGAGATCGGAACAGAATATTGCTTATTGTCCACGCCGCGCTGCAACTCACGCGAGGTTGCCGATACATTTTTCAAGCTAACAATCTCGCCTATAGCAAAGCACATTAAATTTGTTATTTTAAAGGCAGTAGTCGTGAAGTCATCTAAGTTTAGTAACTCCTCTGAGCTGAGTCTAAAATAGGTTCGCTGAGTAATTTTGGCCTCTGTGATATTTGGAAATACTGGAAGAGTATATGCAAAGCAAATTTCAAGCTTCATGCCGTTATCAAGCGAGAAGACTTTTTCTTCGGGTGGGTAGTAATTAATTGTTGCAGCCCTAGCATCCCAGTCAGTACTTACATCAATGCCACTAATTCCAACCCATTCGTCTAAGCAGTCAACTGAAAACGAAAAGGTGTTGAAGGTTACGGTCTCCTCCTTACCCCATGCAGCTCCGCCGAAAACGGTATTTACGTGTACTGTTGATTTGGATATGCCGCCCAATGAAATATTTTTTGTTATATAAAAGCAATTATCCAGAGTTACCAACCCGTCTTTTTCGACATGGCCAATTATACGACTTAAGCCATCATTGCTTAGTAAGCTGGGACCATCATTAAAATGGCCTATAATTTCTAATTTAATTTTTCCACCATTGTCGATTGATAATATCCCGGGAATTTTGCTCTCTTCCTTTCCAGGCAGCCAGAAATAGCCTGATTTTTTGTATTCTTCTTCAATTCGCATGTGAAATCCTTTTAAGGTTAACTATATAGGCGCCAAGCGGGGCAGAATGGTAATACCATTTGGAGAGTGCCCCATGCCTTGAATCCTGGAAGCGCCATCTTGGTATCTGCCAATTGCTGCCCGCCATGAGTGGAAAGTGGTTCAAAGTGGACCTGAAATTAGGTACTCATGAAACTTGGGGCAATGTAATGATTCTGAATAGAGCTAGTCCCCGCTACGGTGGTTATCAGGTGCGGCGAGCGATTCACCGAGCTATCGGCTAAGCTCTCCCGAACTATCTGACGCCTTCAGGACAATCACCACATGGCCCTCCCACGCCCCATGCCGATGCTTGATGCCGCCAAGCTTCGCGAGAATGCGCTTACCTCCATCAGGTTAGGCGTTGAGGACTTCGAGCGCTGTAGGCACCCTGAGGGAGATCCAGCGCGGGCGCTCTCGGCTATTCGAAATCTCTTCGCTGGAGTACTGCTACTATTCAAGTACAAAATTGCTACGTGTGTCGATGATCCTGCTGATGCGGCGGCTCTGATTTTCAATCCGCCGGAGGTCTTGCCTCATTCAGATGGCTATGGAGGTATCAACTGGGTGCCAGTCGGCAAATTCAAGGCCACCACAATCGACGTTGGAACGATTCAAAAGCGTTTCGAAGCTTTTGAAATCGATGTTGACTGGGATGTGATCGAGAAGCTACAGGCCTGTCGCAACCATCTGGAGCACCTGCATCCAGCTCACACTTTAGGTGAGGTGGCCGATTTCGTAGCTGAACTATTCCCAGTGCTCCGGGATTTCATTCAGACAGAACTGGGAGAGCCGCCAGCAGCAATTCTTGGCGATGCCTGGCAACTGATGCTGTTGCATCACAGGTTTTTTGTAGACACCACCCACCAATGCGAAGAGGCTTGGGCAGATGCTTGTGTGCCAAAAGGGATGGAACCATGGCTGAAAGAATGCAAGTGCCCGGAATGCGCTTCCGCCTTATTAGCACCTGCGCAAGAAAACTTGGACGCAGGCGATACGGTTGAATCCAACGATGATAGCTTTCAGGCTACATGTATCGCCTGCGGGTGCGTAGTATTGATAGCCCAACTCATGATCGACGCGGTAGAGAAAGCCCATAGCTATGATCCACGTGACGGGGATGAACCACTCCTAGAACGCTGCAATCAATGTAGCAAAAATACGTTCCTAATTCATGAGCAGTCCTGTCTGTGGTGCGCTGCGGAACTTGAATACACAGAATGTGAAATGTGTGACGAAAGTTTGGGGCAAGAAGATCAGGACAATGGCGGACTGTGTTCCTATCATGCTCATTCTTATGAGAAGTTTATGCGAGACGATTGATTAAATATAATGAAATGAATTGCGCAGCTTATACGCCCCTAGATGCCATTACGAGTGTCCTTGAAGTTATAGCGTATAAGAATACGATGCGTATGGACAGCAAACATCTATCCCCCTTTACAAAAGTAAAGGGAGTGGATTTGTTCTTTTGGAAAATTACAGTGGGAGAAAAAATTTAAATTTGAAAGGAAACGCCAAAAACGGATCTAACCTGATTGTCGTATCTCGAGCAGCCGGAACGAGCAAGTAAACGTTGGACGTGGGCGTCATAGAACCCTCCAGCTGGGCTTAATACCTTCAAGGTATGTGTTACCACTGGCTCTGCGGCTTTTTCAATCTGGTTCATACACATCTTAGCTTGATCAGCTAGCCGACTCAGTTTAGTCGGGGAGCAGTCATTGTCCAAAATCATACGATCTGCTGATTTTATCAGTTTTCTGAATGTGGCGAAGTGAGATTGAGATTTCTCGAGTTTTTCCAATAATTGGTAATCGACGGGAATCGAAACTATCTGATCAAGTGCATTGCTCCAAGGGTAGTTTATAAGTCCTTGATCTCGGTGCTGAGCAACAACCAGCTCTCGCCATCTCGAACCACTGTCCGTGACCAATACTGAACCAGTGACTTGCGCTACAAATAGCGACATTTCATAGTTTGGCCCCATCCTAAACTGAAAGAACTGACTTGCTTTATCGGCGTCTAATTGTTGCAACAGCGTCAGTGGTGAGTTTTCCGCACTTTCCTCCAGTTCAATAATAGCATTTTCTGCACGTTTCTCAGTCAATCCGAATTGACTAACTAGCATTTGTATTTTTACGTCCCTCGGCATCATCGCCATCGAATTTAGCAGATCTTCAGTCGCCAATCTGAGAGATATCTTTTTATCTTGTTCACAGGTTATATCGGGAGTGCGCGGATCCGAACGGGTCCTAGCCATTTCCATCATTGCGCCCAACAAGTCAAGGTCAAACTCAGCGGGGTTTGGGATAAGGTTGATTAGGCCAAACCCGATAAATGGTTCCATCTCAAGCATAAAAAGAAAGTCCTTCAAAGCTTGATATTTATATTTTTCGGGTGATTTAATTGGGCTGAACTCCGGCTTAACGTTATTAGGATTGGTTATTGGGTTTTCAACTAAAAACTCATCAAAAAAAGTTGCCATTGGCAACGCATGTGCGCCAATCGTTCGAACATCTAAAATCCCGCTGTAAAGCGCGCGAAATTTCCCATCGGACTTAGGTAATAATGAATAGATATCTGTTTCACGCGGCCATAAGATCGAATAAAATTCATAAATTTGTGATATTTGGTTGTTGGATAGCTCACGTCTGACGTCCACCCACGTTTTGCCGCTGTCTAGGCCTAAAACTCCCCGAATACAGTTGCAAAATGCCAAGTTACGCTCTCGGACACTTGCCACACTCCAAGTCGTTCGAAGATCTATAGGAAGGTTTCGACAACAGTTTTTGTATTTGCGACCGCTACCACAACCGCAAAAATCGTTACGTCCAATCTGAGCTTCATTAATGTGCTTATCTAGCAATTTGTTTTTTGGCGCTGTTCTACCAAATGCATCCTGATAGTGCACGGAACCATCATCAAAACGTGCGTAAATTTCACCGCCGAATCTATGAAGTTCATTCTTCGGCGGCAGCAATACTTGCTTGATTTCACTCCAGTCACATTTGATATTATTTTCAGGATGAAGCCATTCTTCTTTTCCGGCTGCTACCGATGAGATAGCTCTACTTTTAATGATATGATTAATTTGGTTGACTTCAGCTGCCGATAGCTTGCGAGAGCTAATAAACTCGATGGTGCTCACCATACTTGGGCGAACGCGAGTCGGGTTGGTTCGCTGCTCTAGAGGATTAACATCATCCGGATTTCTGGCATATTCAAGATTAGTTAGAATCAAGCAACGGTTCTTGCTCAGCGGAAATATTGTCTGCGAACCCTTTAATGAAATATCTGGATCATCTGGGTATCCGCACAACTTTGATGCTGGAGGGCATGCGTAGTTGTAGATCGTGACGGGATGGTCGGAAACGATGAATTTTATATCCGATTCCTCTGCTGAAACTAGCTCTCGGACTCCTTCACTCCATAAAGTGCAATGCATTGAGCGTAACGACTGCATCTCCATCATAAGCTGCATCTGACTTAGTTCTGGATACTTACTTTTGATCCAGTCCAATCCTTTAGGGGTTCTCAATTTTTGTGCGTCAAGATAAATAAAAAAATTTTGAAAATTATGATGCCATTGCGATTGATCGTCATTCAAAAAAGCGCGAATGGCTTTGGAGCCATTATCATCAATTGGGCCAAAAAGCTTATGCTCTATATCGTCATTTATTTCTGTGCCGAAGAACGTTGAATACAGATCCTTTTTATAAAATTGTTGAGCTGGCGTATGCCACCTTTTAGAGTGCACTATTTTGGTGCCGCCATTCTTAAGGTCTATTTCTCTGCGCGAGAGATAGCAGAGCTGGTCGTCTCGATCATCCATAAAGCCTTTTTGATACCATTGCGGTACAAAATGATTGTCTCTGGTTTTGCTCATTACACTCCGCTTAGAAAAAGTATCCTTCATTTAATATTAAGTCCTTTTTATCATTATGAGGTTTGCCGGGAAGTGCTTAAGGCTACGTCAGCGAGCCTTTATATACTAGGTGAGCTAATGCTAAATCCAAGAAGGCCTTTTCCGCTTCGGGCTGCAGGTTGCCTTCAGCATCCATGGGCAAGTACGGCCGACCCGGGATATCACCCCACAGCTGCGGAAAGTCCGCCTGGTCCCCACCGAACTGCATCATTGCCGCATATGGTTTGTTGCTGCCTACCAGCACCGAGCTCTCGGTGGCTTGCGTGGTAATTGAGGCCGCCAGGCCGGCAGCACTGGCTTGCAGCATCTTTCCGGGCCAATGCCCTGTTTCAGCTCTGCGTTCAATGGTGACGTCAGAAAGCTCGGGCCATTGCGGGCGGCCTTCCTGTTCGAAGTTTTCTTCGGTTTGGCTGGTGAGTTCGGCGGCCAGGCTGTGCATCAGTGGCGTGAGGTCGCCGATGGCCTGTTCCACTTTGCTTAGGGTTTGTTGTAGGCGTTGGTGGTCTAGTTCGATGATGAACATGGGATGCCTTCCATTTTGGTTTGCAGTGGGTCAGGAGGTATTGGTTGGGCTGGGTTTGGGGCTGCTGCGCAGCCCAGCGGGAGCAAGCTCCCTCGCCACGGGGAGGTGTGTTCAGACTGGCCCAGGAGCGTGGTTGAAGCCTGGGTCGGTGCGGAATGTGAGAGTGTGGCCTTGGGCGTTGGTGAGGCGGATGCCGGTGATGGTGACGGTTCTGATCTCGCAGGTGCGTTTGTCGGTGCCGGTCTCGATGGTTTCGGTGAAGGTTTTCCCTAGGCTTGATATGACGGTGAGCCCTCGGCGTTTGACGGCGGCTTCGCTCAGGGCGATGACGCGGCAGCGGCAGTTGAAGCCATTGGGCGGGAAGATGGTTTGCCAGATGGGGTCGTCGTGACGCAAGACCTGGCCGTGCATGGCGCGGTGACTGCTCCGGGTTTTGTCGTCGAGGATGGCGATGTACATCCAGTACGGGTGGGTCTCGGTGGTTTGTTCCATGCCGGCTTTGCGGCCGGCCATGTAGGCGCTTTGCAGGTTGGTTTGGTAGAGGATTTTGAGCCGGCGTGGGCTGCCGAGCTGGACGGGTTCGGCATTGCCTCGGCTGTCGACGATGACTTGCCGGCCCCACCAGTCCTGGGCTTGTAGGATGGGTTTCAAGTTGGCGGTGAATTGCTGGAGGGTTTGGCCCTGTTGAAGGGCGGTCTCCAGGGCGGCGCGGATGTCGCTGAGTAGGTCCAGGCGCATGGCTTTTGCCACGGTGAACGCATGGTCGTGGGCTTGGTCGAGGATGTCTTGTCAATGCCAGGTGATGGTGTAGCCCTTGGCTTTCAGGTAGGCGATGGCGTGGGCGGGTTCGAAGCCGAAGATGGCCTTGAGGTCTGCGGGGTCGAGCTGTTTTGCAGGGCTGGGCATGTCAGTCTTCCCGGTCTGAGCTGGTGCTTAGGCGACCCCAGGTGTCGGCCATGAACATCAGGTTGGCGAGGTTTTCAGTCAGCTGGTTCAAGTGTTCGGTCGGCAGGTTATGGATGGCTTGGTCGAGGGCAGTTTGATCCGGCGCCGGGTGTTGCGTGGCTCCGGCGAATGCGGGCTTTTCGCTTTGGGTCTGCGCTTGTTGTAGGTCATCGTCCTGCAGGTTGTAGGTGCGTTGCCAGTAGGCATTGGTGAACTTTACGCCGGACGCGGTCAGCGCCTTGTCGCGCTGGGCCAGGGACTTGTCGATTTCTTCTTGTTGCCAGAGGGCATAGCGCGGTGCGATGACCTGGGGGCCGAAGTTGAGGTCGACGACGTGGCCGATGCAGGCGTTGAGTGCGGTGGTGACGATGGCTGCGCGCCGTCGCGGATGTCTGGTGTGAACGAAGCCTTTGGTTTGTGAACGTTTTCTTAGGCAAAGAAAAAGGGGAACCCTTTCGGATTCCCCCTCACACCGCCCAGCAGAGCGGATTTTGTTTGGTAGGCGCGATTGGACTCGAACCAACGACCCCCACCATGTCAAGGTGGTGCTCTAACCAACTGAGCTACGTGCCTGCTGTGAGGCGGCATTCTACGGAATTCCAAAGGGGTGTCAACACCTTTTTTTCACCTAACCCTATGAATATGCAAAATATTTAATTTCGCCGCCGCGACGAAGTTTTTGCGGTGGCTGGCGGCCGATTTTTATCTCGGGTAGGATCGGCGCACTCGTAAAAAATATAAAACAGAGGTTGCAGAATGGCGAACACTCCTTATCCAGCGTCCTATTACGCCGCGTCGGCCAACCCGACGCCGTCGCGCCCGGTCCTGCAGGATGACGTCGAAACCGACGTGTGTGTCATCGGCGCGGGTTACACCGGCCTGTCCTCTGCCCTGTTTTTGCTGGAGAACGGTTTCAAGGTCACGATTGTCGAGGCGGCGAAGGTGGGGTTTGGCGCTTCGGGTCGCAACGGCGGGCAAATCGTTAACAGCTACAGCCGCGATATTGATGTGATCGAACGCAGTGTCGGGCCTGCGCAGGCGCAGTTGCTGGGCAATATGGCGTTCGAGGGCGGTCGGATCATTCGCGAGCGGGTGGCGAAGTATCAGATCCAGTGCGATTTGAAGGACGGCGGTGTGTTCGCGGCCCTTACCGCCAAACAGATGGGTCATCTGGAGTCCCAGAAACGCTTATGGGAGCGCTTCGGTCATACCCAGCTGGAACTGATGGATCAGCGTCGCATTCGCGAGGTGGTGGCTTGCGATGAGTATGTCGGCGGTATGCTGGACATGAGCGGCGGCCATATTCATCCGCTCAACCTCGCGCTGGGTGAAGCGGCGGCCGTGGAGTCCCTTGGCGGTGTCATCTACGAACAATCACCGGCCGTTCGAATCGAGCGTGGCGCCAGCCCGGTGGTGCATACGCCACAGGGCAAGGTCAGGGCCAGGTTCATTATCGTCGCCGGTAACGCGTATCTGGGGAATCTGGTACCGGAGCTGGCGGCCAAGTCCATGCCGTGCGGCACGCAGGTCATCACCACCGAGCCGCTGGGGGACGAGTTGGCCCATAGCCTGCTGCCCCAGGACTATTGCGTCGAAGACTGCAACTACCTGTTGGACTATTACCGGCTGACGAGTGACAAGCGCCTGATCTTCGGGGGCGGCGTGGTCTATGGCGCCAGGGATCCGGCTAACATCGAAGCGATCATTCGACCGAAGATGCTCAAGGCCTTCCCTCAGCTCAAGCATGTAAAGATCGATTACGCCTGGACGGGCAATTTCTTGCTGACGCTGTCGCGTCTTCCTCAGGTCGGGCGCCTGGGGGACAACATCTATTATTCCCAGGGTTGCAGCGGTCATGGCGTGACGTATACGCATCTGGCGGGCAAGGTCCTGGCGGAAGCGTTGCGCGGCCAGGCCGAGCGCTTCGATGCGTTTGCCGACCTGCCCCACTACCCGTTCCCTGGCGGCCAGTTGTTGCGCACGCCGTTTGCGGCGCTGGGGGCTTGGTATTACGGGTTGCGGGACAAGCTTGGGGTGTAACCCCACGCTCGGCAGCCCCGCGTGACAAGTGAGGGCTGCCTGTGACCAGGTCTTCGACGATAGTGCGCTGGTGGTTGCCATTCATGGGCTGGCGACCGATCGAGGCATCCGCCTTCGTTTTTCCTCGCGACTTCACAACACCGGAACATCAGTGAGACGACACGAGGAGCTTCAATCCCGCGACCGCAAACAGCGCAGAGAACAGCCCTTGAACCCAGCGCCGCAGCCGGGTGTAGCCGGCAATCATCCTGGCCGTCGAAAACACGATGGCGTAGCCGCCGAAGATGATGATGCCGAGCAAGGCGCAACCGCCGATGATCACAGGCAAAGTACCGACTGGCGCGTCTTCACGGAGCCCGAGCGACATGATCGCTATCCAGGACATGACGGCCTTGGGGTTGCCGATGTGCATGAGCACGCCCTGGCGGTACAAAGGCAGATAACGCCGAGCCTCCCGTCCGGCAACCGCACCGGCGCTCTCGTGTGTCGATGCCATGGCAGCCTTGCCCGCACGCATCGCCAGGTAAAGCAAATAGACCCCACCCGCCACCTTGATGACGAAGAGTGCCTGAGCACAAGCCGTCAACAAGGCGGAGATGCCCCTTGCCGCCAGGAATGCCCAGAACAGCGAACCTGTCATGACGCCGGACGCCAGGACCAGAGCGTGGGAGCGCCCGTCACGCATCGCCACCCCCATGATCGCCATATTGCTGGGGCCTGGGCTGGCGGCGGCAAGGATGTAGCTGCCAAAGGCGAGCATGATCGGATGGTCGATCATAAGGACGCTCCCGGGAATGGAGGTCGAACCCCGTGAATAGGCTTATTCAGGAAATGGCCGGCCCGCTCAAAGTCCTGCGCCCCCACGGTGACATGGCTGAACATCTGGCGCTCCCTGCTGCTGTCGCGGTTTAACGAATGATTTGGAAACACCATAATGCGCGTGACACTTCATGACTATTTAAATAGTGTCACGCGACACTATTCATTCACCGGATACTCACCATGCGCCTTCAATCGCCCTGGATACCCCGCCTTGCGGACATCGAAGCGAACGCATCAGAACGCCTGGTGTGCGCCCTGGCTGACGACATCGTTGAAGGACGATTGAAAAGCGGCGACCGCCTCCCCGCTCATCGACAGCTCGCATGGCAGCTGGGGGTCGGGTTGGGTACGGTGACGAAAGCCTATGCCGCCCTGGAACGGCGGGGTCTGGTGCGCAGCGTCAAGGGTCGGGCAACGTTCGTGGCCATCCTGCAGGCACACGGGCAGCAACTGATCGATCTTTCATCCAATGTGCCCCCCGCCCTGTTGACGAGCCGTCTCCTGGCGCGAACCTTGACCGGTATCGCTCGCAAGATCGACGCCGATCATCTCAATCTCTACTCACCCCCCGCCGGACACCTGGAACATCGGCGCCTGCTGGCCCGTTGGCTCGAAACCCTCGGCATCGTGGTTGAACCGTCCCACTTGGTGCTGACGGGCAATGCCCGCCAGGCCATTTCCCTGGCTTTCGACCTCGCTTGCGGCCCCCACGGGGTGATCCTGACGGAACGCCTCACGTATCCCGGCGCGATTGCGCTGGCCCGGCGCAAAGGCTATCGGATGCAGGGGATCGAGATCGATGGGCAAGGCATGCTGCCGGAGGCGCTTGCGCACGCCCTCGACCGTCTCGCAACGACCGCCGGCAAAGTGGTCTATCTCACTCCCACCCTTCACAACCCCACCACGGCGACGATGAGTGCGGCGCGACGGCAGGCTATCGTCGAGGTCTGTCGACAAGCGGGTGCCTGGATCATCGAGGATGGTGTCTACGCGCTGGGATCTGCGCCAGTGCCTGCCCTTGCGACGCTGGCGCCCGAAAGGGTGTTGCACGTCAATGGCCTGTCCAAGTCCCTCGGCCCCGGGTTGAGAATCGGCATGCTCACGCTGCCCGCTGAAATGCATGACGCTGCGCAGGAACATCTGCAGGACATTCCCCTGGGCCCGTCGCCGTTGTCCTGCGCCGTGGTGGAAGACTGGCTGTCCAACGGCGTCATCGCCTCCATCCAGCAGGACTTGCGTCATGAAGCTCGGCGCAGGACCAGCCTCGCCGCCGAATGGCTCGGCGACACCGAATGCGTCTCGCACCCGGACGCTTATCACATCTGGCTACCAATGCCTCGTGACGCCGCTGAGCGCTTGACGAAAGCGGCAGCCCAGGCGGGCATCAGGGTGACGACACCACAATCGCTGATGGTGGATCGCGATGAACAGATGACCGGTATTCGCCTGTGTCTGGGTGGCCCGTCTTTCGAGGCGTTGACCCAGGGGCTGAACCGCCTGTCGGACCTGCTGAAGCACGAGCCGGATGGGCCCGTTTGAACCAGGCACAACCTCCAAACTCATCAGAAGTCCAGCATCAACGTCTCACTCCCCTGCGCAGGTGAGCGCTCATACTTCCCTGTGATGGAATGCGCACAAACCACAACTCACGCTTTCAAAAACAGAACGGGTCAGGTTTGGACAGGCAGAAACAAAAAACCCCGGTCTTTCGACCAGGGTCTTTGCTATCGATTGGAAGAAACCTTGCGGTTCTCTTCTTAGCTTAAAGGCGTTCAGTGGGCCTCGAAGCAGATATGGCGCAGCGGACGGGACTCGAACCCGCGACCCCCGGCGTGACAGGCCGGTATTCTAACCGACTGAACTACCGCTGCGTATCGCTATGGACTTGCGTCCAGTTAACTCATCTGATCGGAACCCTTGGGTTTCGATCTCGAATCAGGCGAACCTGCTTCGGAAAATATGGCGCAGCGGACGGGACTCGAACCCGCGACCCCCGGCGTGACAGGCCGGTATTCTAACCGACTGAACTACCGCTGCGCGTCGGTGGAGGCTTCTGACAGCTTCCATCTTGCTCTCGCAAGACTCTCATGGAACATGGTGGGTGATGACGGGATCGAACCGCCGACATTCTGCTTGTAAGGCAGACGCTCTCCCGGCTGAGCTAATCACCCTTTGCTTCGCTGAGGCCGCGAAATTTACGCAGGTGCCGAAGCTAAGTCAATAGCAGGATTGAGTTTTTTTCAAAAACAGCTTCGAGCGACAAGCTGCAAGCAGAAACGCCAACACCGCGAAATCGCTCGCAGCTCGCCGCTGTTCTTATTCGTAAATCATTTTCTTGGTCATGCCACCGTCCACCACGAACTCCTGGCCCGTGACGAAACCGGCATTGCGCGACAACAACCACGCCACCATGGCCGCTACGTCTTCTACCGTACCCACCCTGCCCGCCGGATGCTGCGCATGATCGGCATCGGTCAGCGGCTCTGCACGGCGCTGCGAAGGGTCCCGCGCGTCGATCCAGCCGGGGCTCACGGCGTTGACGCGGATCTCTGGCCCCAGGCTGATCGCCAAGGCATGGGTCAGGGCCAGAAGCCCGCCCTTGCTGGCTGCATAGGCCTCGGTGTCAGGCTCGGACTGCGCGGCACGGGTCGACGCCAGGTTGACGATGGCGCCGTTGTGGGCACGCAGGTATGGCGCACAGTGCTTGGCCAGCAGCATCGGTCCGCTCAGGTTGACCGCCAGGACTCGATTCCAGTAAGCCAGGTCGAGGCTTTCCAGGGTGATGTTGTGGGGATCGGCAATGGCGGCATTGCATACCAGCGCGTCGAGGCGACCGAACTGGCCGAGCACTTCGGCGATGCCCGTTGCGACCTGTGCTTCGTCCGCCACGTCCATGCCAACGAACCATGCGTTATCTCCGAGGGCCTTGGCGACCCGGGAACCGCGCTCGCGATCCCGGTCGGTCAGGACCACCTGCCAGCCCTCACAGATCAGCCAGGCCGCGATGCCGAGACCAATGCCCCGGGCGGCACCCGTTACGAGCGCAACCCGGCCATGAATGCCGTCAATCACAAGGCCGCCAACCCACGAGCCAGATCGGCCTGCAGGTCCGTTACATCCTCCAGGCCGACCGCAACGCGGATCAGGCTGTCACGGATGCCTGCCGACTCACGTTCCTGGGGCGACAAACGACCATGGGAGGTGGTACTCGGATGAGTAATGGTGGTTTTGCTGTCGCCCAGGTTCGCCGTAATGGAGATCAGACGGGTCGCGTCGATGAAACGCCAGGCGCCCTCCTTGCCACCCTTGACCTCGAAGCTCACCACCGCACCGAAACCACGCTGCTGACGCACGGCCAGTTCGTACTGTGGATGGCTCTTGAGACCGGCGTAATGCACCTTCTCGATGCCGTCCTGCTGCTCCAGCCACTCGGCCAGGGCCTGGGCGTTGGCGCAGTGAGCCTTCATGCGCAGCCCCAGCGTCTCCAGGCCCTTGAGGAAGACCCAGGCGTTGAACGGGCTGAGGGTCGGACCGGCAGTGCGCAGGAAGCCCACTACTTCTTTCATCTGCTCGCCACGGCCGGCCACCACACCGCCCATGCAACGCCCCTGGCCGTCAATGAACTTGGTCGCCGAGTGCACCACCACGTCCGCCCCCAGCTTCAACGGCTGTTGCAGCGCCGGAGTGCAGAAGCAGTTGTCCACCACCAGCATGGCGCCCTTGGCATGGGCGATTTCCGCCAGGGCGGCGATGTCCACCAGCTCGGCCAGCGGATTGGAAGGCGATTCCACGAACAACAGCTTGGTATTGGTCTTGATTGCCGCATCCCAAGCGGACAGGTCAGCCAAGGGCACGTAATCGACTTCCACGCCGAAGCGCTTGAAGTATTTCTCGAACAGGCTGATGGTCGAGCCGAAGACGCTGCGCGACACCAGTACGTGGTCACCGGCGCTGCACAAGCTCATCACCACCGCCATGATCGCGGCCATGCCGGTGGCGGTGGCAACCGCTTGCTCGGCGCCTTCGAGCGCGGCGATACGCTCTTCGAACGCTCGCACGGTGGGGTTGGTATAGCGCGAGTAGACGTTGCCCGGCACTTCACCGGCAAACCGGGCCGCCGCATCGGCAGCGGTACGGAACACATAGCTGGAAGTGAAGAACATCGGATCGCCATGTTCGGCTTCTGGCGTACGATGCTGGCCGGCGCGTACCGCCAGGGTGTCGAACGCTACGCCTTCAAGGTCGCTGTCCAGCCGACCGGCATCCCAATCCTGACTCATGCTGCCACTCCTTCAATCGGTTTAACGCAAACCGGCCCCTCAGGGCCGGTTTGTCACTCAGTTGTTGTACAGATCGATGATCGCACTGACCGCCTGGGTCTTGGCCTTGGACGCATCGTTACGAGCGCTTTCGATCTTGTTCAGGTAAGCCTCGTCGATGTCGCCGGTGACGTACTTGCCGTCGAACACCGCGCAGTCGAACTGGTCGATCTTGATCTTGCCGCCACCGACCGCCTCGATCAGGTCCGGCAGGTCCTGGTAGATCAGCCAGTCGGCGCCGATCAAGTCGGCCACTTCCTGGGTGGTACGGTTATGAGCGATCAGCTCATGGGCACTCGGCATGTCGATACCGTAGACGTTCGGGTAGCGCACGGCCGGGGCCGCCGAGCAGAAGTACACGTTCTTGGCGCCGGCTTCGCGCGCCATCTGGATGATCTGCTTGCAGGTGGTGCCGCGCACGATGGAGTCGTCTACCAGCATCACGTTCTTGCCACGGAATTCCAGCTCGATGGCGTTGAGCTTCTGGCGCACGGATTTTTTCCGCGCAGCCTGACCCGGCATGATGAAGGTACGACCGATGTAGCGGTTCTTCACGAAGCCTTCACGGAACTTGACGCCCAGGTGGTTCGCCAACTCCAGGGCCGCGGTGCGGCTGGTGTCCGGGATCGGGATAACGACATCGATGTCGTGGTCCGGACGCTCGCGCAGGATCTTCTCGGCCAGCTTCTCGCCCATGCGCAGGCGCGCCTTGTAGACCGAGACGCCGTCCATGATCGAGTCAGGGCGCGCCAGATACACGTGTTCGAAGATGCAGGGCGTCAGCGACGGGTTGGTCGCGCATTGGCGGGTAAACAGCTTGCCGTCTTCAGTGATGTAGACCGCTTCGCCCGGGGCCAGGTCGCGAATCAGCGTGAAGCCCAGCACGTCCAGGGATACGCTTTCGGAGGCGATCATGTACTCGACGCCTTCGTCGGTGTGACGCTGGCCGAACACGATCGGGCGGATGCCATGGGGATCACGGAAACCGACGATACCGTAGCCAGTGATCATCGCCACCACCGAGTAGCCGCCAACGCAACGGTTATGCACTTCCGACACGGCGGCGAACACGTCCTCTTCGGTAGGCTGAAGCTTGCCGCGCTGGGCCAGCTCGTGGGCGAACACGTTGAGCATCACTTCCGAGTCGGAGCTGGTGTTGACGTGACGCAGGTCCGATTCGTAGATTTCCTTGGCGAGCTGTTCGACGTTGGTCAGGTTGCCGTTGTGTGCCAGGGTGATGCCGTACGGCGAGTTGACGTAGAACGGCTGAGCTTCAGCCGAGGTCGAGCTGCCCGCGGTCGGATAACGCACATGGCCGATGCCCATGTGGCCGACCAGGCGCTGCATGTGGCGCTGTTGGAACACGTCACGCACCAGGCCGTTATCCTTGCGCAGGAACAACCGGCCATCATGGCTGGTCACGATACCGGCAGCGTCCTGGCCGCGGTGCTGGAGCACGGTTAGCGCGTCATACAGCGCCTGATTGACGTTCGACTTACCGACGATACCGACGATGCCACACATGCGACGCAACCCCTACTTAATGGATCTGAACTGAACAACCCTTACTGAGGCGTTTTGGCCATCGGCAAGAGCTGTTCCTTGAACGGTATTTCAGCGGGTACGCTGATACCGCTGGCAAGCCACTGACTGCTCCAACCCAGGATCAGGTTCTTGGACCAGTCTGCGACCAATAAAAATTGTGGCACGAGCCGGGACTCCTGCCACCACTTATCCTGTTGTACCGGCCCCAGGCTCAGCAGCCCGACGGCCACGACCACCAGCAACGCGCCACGCGCGGCGCCGAAAGCCATGCCCAGGAACCGGTCCGTCCCGGAAAGCCCGGTGACGCGGATCAGTTCGCCGATCAGATAGTTGATCATTGCGCCGACCAGCAAGGTGGCGATAAACAGAATGGCACAGCCCGCGATGACGCGAGCCGACGGCGTTTCGATGTATCCGGCGAGGTACTGGGACAGCGAGCCACCAAACATCCAGGCTACGACTCCCGCGATGATCCAGGTCAGCAGCGAGAGGGCTTCCTTGACGAAGCCGCGGCTCAGACTGATCAATGCGGAGATAGCGACGATCGCAACGATCGCCCAGTCAACCCAGGTAAATGGCACGGTGCAGCCTACAGACGGATAAGGCGGCGCATTTTAGCAGAGCGCAGAGCTGTCGGTAAGCTGCGATTGTCAGTGTGATTCAAATCAGGCGAACCGCAATCAACCGCGCTCCGGCTGGAAGCGCACCACAAAGCCCTTGAGGTTCTGCTGGCGACCGAGCAAGTCCCGCAGGCGATCGGCCTCGGCACGCTCGATCAACGGCCCGACAAACACCCGGTTCTTGCCATCGGCGGAACGAATGTAGGCGTTGTACCCCTGGCTGCGCAGGGATTTCTGCAGGTTCTCGGCGCTTTCGCGACTGGTCAGGCTGGCCAACTGCACGGACCAACTGACCGACAGGCCATTGGCGTCCACACGACTCTGGGTGGTGTCCGGCTTGATCGGCGCAGCGGTGATCGGCTGGCTCGGCGCCGGCTTGGCTGCCGGAGCAGCAGGCGCGGCTGGCACAGGAGCCGCTGCAACAGGCGGCTTGCTCGATGTAGTCGGTGCAGCCGGTGCAGCGGTCGGCGCCGCAGGAGCCGCTGGAGCGGGCGTGATCGGCATGGCAGGCGCGGGTTGCGCGGCCAGTTCTTCATCGCTTGGAACTGGCTCCTGGGGCAGCGCCTGGGGCTCAGGCACCGTCACCGGCTCGACCTGCACCGGTGGCATCGCCGGCGCCTGGGGCGCGGCCGGTGCATCGACCGTGACCTGACGCTGCTCGTCCTGACGGGAAAACAGCATCGGCAGGAAAATCACCGCCAGGGCCACCAATACCAGGGCCCCTACCATGCGCTGCTTGTATGCCTTATCCAGCAATGCCATCTGCAGCTTCCTCCGTGGAGCGCCGGCTCAGCCATTGAAGGGCCTCGGCGACACAAAAAAATGATCCGAACACCAGGATTTCGTCGTCGGCGGTCGCTAGGGCGCACTGCCCTTCCAGCGCGGTGACCACACTTGCATAAGCATCTACCGAAGCGCCACGCGCCTGCAAGGCCGCCTGCAATTGTGTCGCCGGACGCGAGCGCGGCGAGTCCAGCGGCGCGACTGCCCAATGCTGGACACTAGCACTCAACGCCTCGACCACGCCATCCAGATCCTTATCGGACAGCAACCCGAATACCGCCAGTCGCCGCCCCGCCACAGGCCGACGAGCCAGGCGCTCGGCCAGGTAGTGCGCCGCATGGGGGTTGTGGCCGACATCCAGCAGCAGGCTCAGGCGCTTGCCCTGCCAATCGAACGTGCGGCGATCGAGCCGGCCGACGACACGGGTCGCCTGCAAGGCCTTGACGATCTGGCCGGCATCCCAGGGCAGCCCCAGCAACCGGTAGGCCTGGAGTGCCAGCGCGGCATTCTCCATTGGCAGGTCCAGCAGCGGCAGGTCATGCAACTCCACCGGATTACCCTGGGCATCGCTGCCACGCCATTGCCAATGCTGCTCGGTCATGGCCAGATCGAAATCGCGCCCACGCAGGAAAAACGGACAGGCCAGTTCCCGAGCCTTGTCCAGCAATGGCTGTGGTGGATCGAGGTCGCCGCAGAGCGCAGGCGCGCCCTGGCGGAAGATGCCGGCCTTTTCGAAAGCCACGGATTCGCGGGTGTCGCCCAGGTAATCGGCATGGTCCACGCCGATACTGGTCACCAGCGCGACGTCTGGATCCACCAGGTTGACGGCGTCCAGGCGACCTCCCAGGCCCACTTCCAGCACAACGGCATCGAGACCGGCACGCGCGAACAACCAGAACGCCGCAAGAGTGCCCATCTCGAAATAGGTCAGGGATATCTCGCCTCGCCCGGCTTCCACCGCGACGAAGGCCTCGCACAGCTCGGCGTCGCCAGCCTCGACGCCGTTGATCTGCACCCGCTCGTTATAACGCAGCAGGTGCGGCGAGCTGTACACACCGACACTCAGCCCCTGGGCCCGCAACAGCGAGGCCATGAAGGCGCAGGTCGATCCCTTGCCATTGGTGCCGGTGACAGTGATGACCCTGGGGGCCGGCTTGCCCAGCCCCATGCGGGACATGACGACCTGCGAGCGCTCCAGCCCCATGTCGATAGCCGACGGGTGCAGCTGCTCGAGATAGGCCAGCCAATCGCTCAGGGTACGTTGGATCATAGGCCCGCAGGCGCCGGTGGAACTACCATCGGCTCGATGGGCGTGGCGACATACTTAGGCGTCGGCAGGCCCATCAGTTGCGCCAGCAGGTTACCCAGGCGCGGACGCAGCTCCTGGCGATGGATGATCATGTCGATGGCGCCGTGCTCCAGCAGGAATTCGCTGCGCTGGAAGCCTTCCGGCAGTTTTTCGCGAACGGTCTGCTCGATCACGCGCGGACCGGCGAAGCCGATCAGGGCCTTCGGCTCGCCGACGATCACGTCGCCAAGCATCGCCAGGCTAGCCGATACGCCGCCATAGACCGGATCGGTCAGTACCGAGATGAATGGAATGCCTTCCTCTCGCAGACGCGCCAGCACCGCGGAGGTCTTGGCCATCTGCATCAGGGAGATCAGCGCTTCCTGCATCCGCGCACCGCCGGAAGCGGAGAAGCAGACCATCGGGCAACGGTTTTCCAGGGCATGGTTGGCGGCACGAACAAAGCGCTCGCCGACGATGGCGCCCATGGACCCGCCCATGAACGAGAATTCAAAGGCCGAAACCACTACCGGCATGCCCAGCAGCGTACCGCTCATGGACACCAGGGCGTCCTTTTCACCGGTCTGCTTCTGGGCCGCGGTCAGGCGGTCCTTGTATTTTTTGCCGTCGCGGAATTTCAGGCGATCCACGGGCTCCAGGTCGGCACCCAGCTCAACACGGCCTTCGGCGTCCAGGAAGATGTCGATACGGGCACGTGCGCCGATGCGCATGTGGTGGTTGCACTTGGGGCAAACATCCAGGGTCTTTTCCAGCTCGGGGCGATACAGCACCGCTTCGCAGGATGGACATTTGTGCCACAGACCTTCGGGCACCGAGCTTTTCTTCACCTCGGAACGCATGATCGAAGGGATCAGTTTGTCTACCAACCAGTTGCTCATGCTTTCTTTCTCCAGTACCGGCGGCCCGAACGCTCTGGTTCGCGGCCCCGCGTATGCCCTTGAGCTAAATTCATTGTGTGACGGGGTTCGGGGAGCCACCACGGTCAGCGCGAAACATGACCTGCGAGCAGCTCGACCTTCCCTGCCATTCCGACAACTGCTTCACCGCGGTTGCCACTACGCTATCGGCCCGCCCTGAGGCGGCGCCTGCCTGCTTTGTACAGTGCAGGTATGGACGGCGGCAGTCTGCCAGCCGTCACATTGGCGACTGACTGCTGCGCACAGCAGCCATGAACGCACGAATCTTTTCTGGATCCTTGATGCCCTTGCCCTGCTCTACCCCGCCGCTCACATCCACTGCGTACGGACGGACCTGGCGAATGGCTTCGGCCACGTTGTCAGCCGTCAACCCTCCGGCCAGGATGATGGGTTTGCTCAGACCCTGGGGCACCAGCGACCAGTCGAATGCCTCGCCGGTCCCTCCGGGAATGCCTTCGACATACGTGTCCAGCAGAATGCCACTGGCACTGGCAAAAGCTTCGCAACCGGCGGCGATATCATCACCGGCCTTGACCCGCAGCGCCTTGATGTACGGGCGATGCCAGCCTTCGCAATCGGCCGGCGTCTCGTCACCGTGGAACTGCAACAGCGCCAGCGGCACCGCGTCGAGTATTTCGCCCAGCTCGCAACGGCTGGCATTGACGAACAGGCCCACGGGGGTCACGAACGGCGGCAATGCACGGATGATCGCCCTTGCCTGCTGCACCGTCACCGCCCGGGGACTCTTGGCGTAAAACACCAGTCCGATGGCATCGGCCCCGGCCTCGACTGCCGCCAACGCGTCCTCGACGCGGGTGATCCCGCAAATCTTGCTGCGAACGGCTGGCATATCGTGAAAAACCTCAGGCAGATCCGTGAAAGTCCCGGATGGTAGCAAATGCAGCGGAGGGCGTCAGCCGTCGAGTTCCGAGAAGCCCGTGAGGAAATGTGGCCCGATGTAACGCTCCGGCAGCTCGAATTCCTTGTGATATTCAACTTGCACCAGATACAGGCCAAACGGATGCGCCGTCACACCACCGGAGCGGCGGATGCGACTGTCGAGCACTTCCTTGGCCCATTCCACCGGCCGCTCGCCGGCGCCGATGGTCATCAATACCCCGGCAATGTTGCGCACCATGTGATGCAGGAATGCGCTGGCGCGGATGTCGAGTACGATCATCTTGCCGTGACGGGTCACATGCAGGTGATGCAGCTCCTTGATCGGCGATTTGGCCTGACACTGGCCGGCGCGGAAGGCGCTGAAATCGTGGACGCCGACCAGGCACTGCGCGGCCTCGGCCATGCGCTCGACGTCCAGCGGACGATGGTTCCAGGTAATTTCTTCGTTCAGGTGCGCCGGACGGATCTGGTCGTTGTAGATCACATAGCGATAGCGACGGGCAATGGCCTTGAAACGCGCATGGAAATGCGCGGGCATCACCTTGGCCCAACTGACACTGACATCGTGTGGCAGGTTGATGTTGGCGCCCATGACCCAGGCCTTCATCGACCGCTCGGCCTGGGTATCGAAATGCACCACTTGCCCGCAAGCGTGCACGCCGGCATCGGTGCGACCGGCGCAATGCAGCGACACGGGTGAATCGGCGACCTTGGACAGCGCCTCTTCAAGGGTCTGCTGCACCGTCGCCACACCGGAGGCCTGGCGCTGCCAGCCGCGATAGCGCGAGCCTTTGTATTCAACGCCCAGGGCGATCCGGAAAAAGCCGTCGGCCGCCATTTCGGCGGCCGGATTGTCTATGTTTGCCAAAGAATTACAGCCTGCTGAGGTACGCAAAGGCGGGCATTATAAGGCTGATGGGGTGGGATGCCAGTGCAGACACCACCTCCTCTCATACAAAAACGGCAGCCTCACCGGCTGCCGCTCTGAATACCCCTATGACCTCAGGCCAGGCGCGACAACATCTCCTGAGCTTCGCTCTTCTGGGTCGCATCGCCTTCATTGAGGACTTCACCCAGGATATCCCGGGCGCCGTCGTTGTCACCCATGTCGATGTAAGCCTGGGCCAGGTCGAGCTTGGTCGCCACTTCGTCGGTGCCGCTGAGGAAATCGAAGTCCGGCTCGTCTTCCGCACTGGCGAGAGCATCCTCAGCGGTGAAAGACGGCTGGCCCAGACCCTCGGAAAGACGCTCCAGTTCTGCGTTGACATCGTCCAGTTCGGACTCGAAAGGATCCTTCGGCGCCTCGGGAACATCCATTTCATCGGCCAGGGACAGGTCGAAATCCGCCGGCAGCTCAAGGTCATCGGCCGGGGTATCGTCCAGAGCCGGCGTCTCGGCTGGCGACACGTCCAGCCCCTTGAGGTCGTCGTCCAGATCCAGCAGGAAATCTTCGTCGGCCAGGGCCGGCGTTGGCGCATCGGCTCCCAGGTCCAGGTCGAACTCCGACAAGTCGTCCAGGCTTTCGGCGGCTTCGGTCTGCTGCTTGAGCACCGACTCGAAACTCAGGTCATCGTCGGCCGGGAATGCGTCCAGCTCGGGAACCGGTTCGGGCACCGGCGTGGTCGGTGCGGTCTCCAGGTCGTCCAGGCTCAGATCGAAAGCATTGTCGAGCTCTTCATTGGTCGGCGGCGTGTCTTCCAGCAGTTCCTTGACGTACTGCGCGTCCAGTTCGGCGGCCACTGCTGCGGCGGCCAGGCCAGCACCGGCGGCGACTGCCATGGCCGGGAAGCGGCTTTTGAGTTGTTCGACCTGGGCGTAATTATCGCCATTGGCCACCAGCTGGCGCTCCTGGGCGACGAACGCATCACGATCGCCTTGCTGACCGTAGACCTCCATCAGTTTAAGGCGCAGATCACTGCGTTGTGGTTCGGCCTTGATGCCTTGCTCGAGCAGGTCAGCCGCCTGGTTCAGGCGACCACGATCGATATGGGCCTGAGCCTGGGGCAGCACGTCGTCGGACCGATCGGCGGCCGGCGCTACCAGTGGCGCAGCGATAGGCGGCGTAACTACAACGGGAGCTACGACAGGAGCCACGACCGGAGCCGGCTTGGGCGCTGGCGCCGGCGCTGGCTTGGGTTCGAGTTTTACGCTTGGCGGTGGGACTTCAATGCCCTCGAAGCTGCTCGGGGGCAGATCGAGCTCCGGGGAGAAGTCGGCCTCCTCCTCGAGGGCTCGGGCCATGCGCAGGTGTTTCTCGGCTTCCTGTTGCGCCTTGCGACGACGAGCGAGTAACAACAGCAGCAACAGCAGGATCACCACCCCACCACCGATCAATCCCAGCAGGATCGGATTGGTCAGCAGGTCGTTGTACTTCTGCTCGGCAGGAGCAGCCGGCGGCGTCGCTTCAGGGGCGGCCTCGGACGTGGCTTGCGGCGTAGTCTGGGCGGCCGGTGCGGGCGCAGTTGTCGGAGCTTGTGCCGAGGGTGGCGGCGGCGTCAGTTGCGCCGACATCGCCGGGGTCGATCCGGGAGCCGGTGGTACAGCGGCGCCTTCGGCCTGCATCTTGGCCAGTTGATCGTTCTTGAGCTCGATCAGGCGCTGCAATTTGTCCAATTGGCTCTGCAGGTCCGCCATGCGGCTTTTCAGTTCTTCGTTATCGCGGCGAGCCGAGTCGAGGCTCTCCTGGGTGATCGCAAGCTTGTTGCTCAGCGCCTGGGCATCGCCGGCGGGGCCCTTGCCACCTTTCTTCGCAGATTCGGCCGATACCAGGCTCAGGTTATCGCGACCGACGGCCTGCGCCGGTGCGCTTTCGCCACGGCCACGCTTGGTCGCGTCCAGTTGCTGCTGGCCGCTACGTGCCACGCCCTGGCGTCCCTGACGCCCTCGCCAGGCCGCGTTCTGCGCCGCCACTTCGGCAATGGCCTGGGCCTGCGGCAACGCGGTGCTCTGCACCGGATCCGGCAGGCGCAGCACTTGGCCAGTTTTGAGCAGGTTGATGTTGCCATCGATGAATGCGTTCGGGTTCAGCGCCTGGATCGCCAGCATGGTTTGCTGGACCGAGCCACCGTTGCGCGCCTTGGCGGCGATTTCCCACAGGGTGTCGCGCGGCGTGGTGGTGTATTGGGACGGCTTGGTAGCACCGGTCACCGGCGTCGAGATGACCTGGGGCGGTTTCGGTCGAGCAGCCTCGGCCGCCTGGGGCGAAAACTTGGAAGGGTCGAGCAGCACGCTGTAGTCGCGCAGCAGGCGACCGTTGGGCCACAGAACCTGCACCAGGAACTTGACCATCGGCTCGGACAGCGGCCGGCTGGAGGTCACGCGCAGGACGCTCTTGCCGCTGGTGTTGATCACTGGGGTAAACGTCAGGTCATTGAGAAAGGCCTGGCGGTCGATGCCGGCCTTGGCGAATTCTTCGGGCGAGGCCAGGCTCGGTACGACTTCGGCAGCGGTCAGCTGTTGCACATCGAGCAACTCGATCTCGGCGACCAGAGGCTGGTTCGGCGGCGACTTGAGGGTCAATTCCCCAAGCCCGAGCGCTTGCGCCATACCGGAGGACAGCGCCGAGGCGGCCGCTATTGCTAACACCAGTTTGCGAACTTGAACCATAGCCTCTTCCTTTGTTTGAACATTCCTCGGCCAGCGAGAAGATAGTGTTGTCGCCGCCGCGAGGCATTGCGCACTGCCCCCAGTAAACAACGGTGCGCGCGATCGTTTCACACATGCCCGGAAATACTCCGGGAGCATGGTTCGCCTTCATTACTCTCGCCAAGCATAGCGCCCAGCTAGAATCATTCGACAAATTGTTGCCAAGTATCTTTTACAGCAGGTCTTTTATCAACAACTCCGCCACCTGCACCGCGTTGAGGGCCGCGCCCTTGCGCACGTTATCCGTGGTCAGCCACAAATTGAGCTCCATCGGATCATCGATACCGGCGCGTACGCGTCCCACATAAACCACGTCCTGCCCCACTGCGTCGCCCACGGGCGTCGGATAATCACCCGCCTCCACCAGCTCGATGCCGGGTGAGGCTTCCAGGACGGCACTGACTTTCGCCAGATCGACGGGCGTTGCAGACTGCACGGTCACGCTAAAGCTATCGCCGAAAAACACCGGGGCTTGAATGCAAGTAACGGAAATCTTTAATAAAGCTTGATCCAGCACCTGCCGCAACTCACGCACAAGACGTTTTTCCAGCGGTGTATGGCCCTGCTCGTCCGGCGTCCCCACCTGGGCCAGCAGATTGAACGCCATCTGCCGGTCGAAGAACTTCGGCTCCAGCGGGCGGGCATTGAGCAGCTCGGCCGTCTGGCGCGCCAACTCGCTGACCGCGACACGCCCCTGGGCGGAAACGGCGAGATTGGCGGTCAGGCTGATACGCTGCAGATCCAGGCAGTCCCGCAACGGCGCCAACGCGACCGCCAGCGTCGTGGCCGATGCGCTGGGGCTGCTCACCTGAAAGGGCTTGCCCAGCCCCGCCAGCATGTGAGCGTTGGCTTCAGGCACGATGTGCGGCGCCTGCTCCGGTGGCAAAGCGCCCGACAAATCGATCAAGGCGCAACCGGCGGCGGTGGCACGGGGAGCGAAGCTCAGGGTCACTGCCGGTCCGGCGGCGAAAAACGCCAGTTGGACTTTGCTGAAATCGAACTCATCGACTTCCCGCACCCGCACGTTTTTACCTCGAAACGCCACCGAACTGCCCGCCGACTCACTGCTGGCCAGCAGGTGCAGGTTGGCGACGGGAAAGTCGCGTTCTTCGAGAATCTGGACAACGGTTTCGCCGACAGTACCGGTGGCGCCGATCACGGCAATATCGAAGGACTGGCTCATGGGACTACCTCAGGCAAAACGGGGGGAGCGGCACTTTACCGGGTGGCAGGTATGCAGGCAAATGGGGCTGGGATTTCCGGTGACTGTGGCGACCTCATCGCGGGCAAGCCTTGCTCTCACTGGTCTTGGGGCCATTGTAGATCCCCTGTGGGAGCAAGGCTTGCCCGCGATGAGGCCATTAGAGCCAACACAATATCCATAAAAAAACCCGCACCTCTCGCAAGGCACGGGCTCTTTCACTGCAACAAACCGATCAACGCTCGAGCAGGATCCGCAGCATGCGGCGTAGCGGTTCGGCCGCGCCCCACAGCAGTTGGTCGCCGACGGTGAAAGCACCGACGAATTGCGAACCCATGTTCAGTTTGCGCAAACGGCCCACCGGCACGTTCAGGGTGCCGGTGACCTTGGTCGGGCTCAGCTCCTGCATACTGGTTTCACGGTTGTTCGGCACCAGTTTCACCCATGGGTTGTGCTGGCTGATCAGCCCTTCGATGTCGGCGATCGGCACGTCCTTGTTCAACTTGATGGTCAGCGCCTGACTGTGGCAGCGCATGGCGCCAATGCGCACGCAGATGCCATCCACCGGGATCGGGCTCTTGAAGCGTCCCAGGATCTTGTTGGTTTCAGCCTGAGCCTTCCACTCTTCACGGCTCTGGCCGTTTGGCAGTTCCTTGTCGATCCACGGAATCAGGCTGCCGGCCAGCGGCACGCCGAAGTTTTCGGTCGGGTACGCATCGCTGCGCATTGCCTCGGCCACCTTGCGGTCGATGTCCAGGATGGCGCTGGCCGGGTTGGCCAGGTCATCGGCGACGGCTGCGTGGGTCGCACCCATCTGCTTGATCAGTTCACGCATGTTCTGCGCGCCGGCACCGGAGGCCGCCTGGTAGGTCATGGCGCTCATCCATTCCACCAGGCCGGCTTCGAACAGGCCGCCCAGGCCCATCAGCATCAGGCTGACGGTGCAGTTGCCGCCGATGTAGTTCTTGGTGCCCGCGTCCAGCTGCTGGTCGATGACCTTGCGGTTCACCGGGTCGAGGATGATCACCGCGTCGTCCTTCATGCGCAGGCTCGAAGCAGCGTCGATCCAGTAACCCTGCCAGCCGGCTTCGCGCAGCTTGGGGAAGACTTCGCTGGTGTAGTCGCCACCCTGGCACGTCAGGATCACGTCAAGGGTCTTGAGCTCTTCAATGCTGTAGGCATCCTTGAGCGCACCGGTGTCCTTGCCCACGGAAGGGCCCTGGCCACCAACATTGGAAGTGGTGAAAAACACCGGCTCGATGAGATCGAAATCCTGCTCTTCCAGCATTCGCTGCATGAGCACGGAACCGACCATGCCGCGCCAACCGATCAGACCTACACGTTTCATCGCAACTACACCTTTACAAAAGTGGGCCACCGTCCAGGCAGTGGGCCCGAGAGATTACAGATTCCGCAGCGCGGCGACTACTGCGTCGCCCATTTGCTGGGTACCGACTTTGGTACAACCGGCCGACCAGATGTCACCGGTGCGCAACCCTTGGTCCAACACCACGCTGACCGCCTTCTCGATGGCATCGGCGGCGGCGTTGAGATTGAAGCTGTAGCGCAACATCATCGACACCGACAGAATGGTCGCCAGCGGGTTGGCAATGCCCTGCCCCGCGATGTCCGGCGCCGAACCGTGGCACGGCTCGTACATGCCTTTATTGTTGGCGTCCAGGGAGGCCGACGGCAGCATGCCGATGGAACCCGTGAGCATCGACGCTTCGTCGGACAGAATGTCGCCGAACATGTTGTCGGTGACAATCACATCGAACTGCTTCGGCGCACGCACCAGTTGCATGGCCGCGTTGTCGACGTACATGTGGCTCAGTTCGATGTCCGGGTAATCCTTGGCCACCTGCTCGACCACTTCGCGCCACAATTGGCTGGACGCCAGCACGTTGGCCTTGTCCACCGAGCACAGTTTCTTGCCTCGCACGCGGGCCATGTCGAAACCGACCCGGGCGATACGGCGGATTTCACTCTCGCTGTACGGCAGGGTGTCGTAGGCCTGACGCTCACCATTATCCAGCTCACGGGTGCCACGCGGGGCGCCGAAGTAGATACCGCCGGTCAGTTCACGGACGATGAGGATGTCCAGGCCCGAGACGATTTCCGGCTTCAGGCTCGACGCATCAGCCAGTTGCGGATAAAGGATCGCCGGACGTAGATTGCCGAACAGGCCCAGTTGCGCACGGATTTTCAGCAGGCCGCGCTCGGGGCGAATGTCGCGCTCGATCTTGTCCCATTTCGGACCGCCCACGGCGCCCAGCAGCACGGCGTCGGCGGCACGGGCGCGATCCAGGGTCTCATCGGCCAGGGGCACGCCGTGCTTGTCGATGGCCGCGCCACCGATCACGTCGTGGCTGAGCTCGAAGCCCAGGCCGTACTTGTCGTTCGCCAGCTCCAGGACCTTGACCGCTTCGGCCATGATTTCCGGACCAATGCCGTCGCCTGGGAGAATCAGAATCTGCTTGCTCATGTATTCCTCATTTGCTCTGTCGACGCGCCCCAGGCTTTGCAACCTGGGACTGGCCGGGAAAAGTCTATCGCTCGGCCCACAGCACCAGTACATCTGTACTGAACGAACCATCGGCCTCAATCTCAAAATATTCACGCACTTCATCGCCCATCGAGCGTTGCAGCTCGAGGATCGCGGCGCGCATCACTTCGGGCGTGCGCATGCGCTCGACCCAGGAGCGGTACTCCAGACGCAGGCGCTGGCGCGATGTGCTACGGGTATGCAACCCCGCCTCGCTGACCTGGCGCAGCCATTCGCCAGCCGAATAGTCGCGCACATGACTGGTGTCGCGCAGCACTTCGACACTTTGCAGGTAGGTGTCCAGCAATGGCGCACCCGGCGAAAGGATATCGATGAATGCCGCCACCCCACCCGGCTTGAGCACCCGACGCACTTCCCGCAGGGCCAGGCCCAGATCGCTCCAATGATGCGCCGAATAACGGCTGAACACGAAATCGAACTCGCCCTCGGCGAACGGCAGGTGTTCGGCGGCGCCGCGCACCGTGCCGATATTGCCCAGGCCCCGATCCGCTGCCGCCGCGGCCACAACGTCCAGCATTTGCTGGGACAGGTCGTAGGCCACCACTTCAGCGGCCAATGGCGCCACATGGAAACTCACATGACCGGCGCCGCAACCCAGGTCCAGCACACGGGCGCCGGCATGACCGGTAAGCTCCGCCTGTAGCAACGCGAACTCGGCGCCCTGAGCGTGCACGGCGCTGCTCAGGTAGGCCGAGGCCTGCTCACCGAATTGCTTTTGTACAACCTGACTGTGGGCGGTGCTGGTCATGGGATGTCCTTAAGGGTTGTGTTGTCTGGGCTGGCCTCATCGCGAGCAGGCTCGCTCCCACAGGGTTCTTGTGAACGCCGCAAACCCAATGTGGGAGCGAGCCTGCTCGCGATGGCATCATTACGCCTTACGCAAAATCAAGCATCACGAAACAACCAAGGCTGGCTCGCCCGATGCTTGGCCTCAAACGCCGCAATCGCGTCGCTGTCCTGCAGGGTCAGGCCGATATCGTCCAACCCATTGAGCAGGCAGTGCTTGCGGAACGCATCGATCTCGAAACTCAACACCTTGCCGTCGGGACGGGTCACGGTCTGGGCCTGAAGATCGATCTGCAGTTGATAGCCCGGATTGGCCTCGACCTGCTGGAACAACTCGTCCACTTGCGCATCGCTCAGAATGATCGGCAGCAAGCCGTTCTTGAAGCTGTTGTTGAAGAAGATATCGGCATAGCTCGGCGCGATGATGCTGCGGAAGCCGTACTCTTCCAGCGCCCACGGCGCGTGTTCGCGGCTCGAGCCGCAACCGAAGTTCTCGCGGGCGAGCAACACGCTGGCGCCCTGGTAGCGCTCGGCGTTGAGAACGAAGTCCTTGTTCAGCGGGCGCTTGGAGTTGTCCTGGTACGGCTGGCCCACGTCCAGGTAGCGCCACTCGTCGAACAGGTTCGGACCGAAACCGGTGCGCTTGATGGATTTCAAGAATTGCTTGGGAATGATCTGGTCGGTGTCGACGTTGGCACGATCCAGAGGCGCGACAAGACCAGTGTGCTGGGTAAAAGCTTTCATGCTGCGCTCCTTCAGATCAATTCACGAACGTCGACGAAACGGCCGTTGACAGCGGCAGCCGCGGCCATGGCCGGGCTGACCAGGTGCGTACGGCCACCGGCGCCTTGACGCCCCTCGAAGTTACGGTTGGAGGTGGACGCACAATGCTCGCCCGACTCCAGGCGATCCGGGTTCATCGCCAGGCACATCGAGCAGCCTGGCTCACGCCATTCGAAACCGGCTTCGAGGAAGATCTTGTCCAGCCCTTCCGCTTCCGCCTGGGCTTTCACCAGCCCTGAGCCCGGCACCACGATGGCCTGCTTGATGGTCGAGGCCACCTTGCGCCCCTTGGCAATCACCGCCGCAGCGCGCAGGTCTTCGATCCGCGAGTTGGTGCAGGAGCCGATGAATACGCGGTCCAGTTGAATGTCGGTGATCGCCTGGTTGGCGCTCAAGCCCATGTATTTCAGGGCGCGGACAATAGAGTCGCGCTTGACCAGGTCCATTTCCTTGGCCGGATCCGGGACGTTCTGATCCACCGCCAACACCATCTCCGGAGACGTGCCCCAGCTGACTTGCGGTTTGATCTGCGCGGCGTCGAGCTCGACCACGGTATCGAATGTTGCGTCGGGATCGGACACCAGGTCTTTCCAGGCTTCGACCGCCTTGTCCCATTCGGCGCCTTTCGGGGCGAACGGGCGACCCTTGACGTATTCGATGGTCTTTTCATCGGCCGCCACCAGCCCGACGCGGGCGCCGGCCTCGATGGACATGTTGCAGATGGTCATGCGGCCTTCGACGGACAGGTCACGAATCGCGCTGCCGGCGAACTCGATGGCATGGCCGTTACCGCCGGCGGTACCGATTTTGCCGATCACGGCCAGGACGATGTCCTTGGCAGTCACGCCGAATGGCAGCTTGCCCTCGACGCGTACCAGCATGTTCTTCATTTTCTTGGCCACCAGGCACTGGGTGGCGAGCACGTGCTCGACTTCGGAAGTGCCGATGCCATGGGCCAGCGCACCGAATGCGCCGTGGGTGGAGGTGTGGGAGTCGCCACACACCACGGTCATGCCGGGCAAGGTCGCGCCCTGCTCCGGGCCGATAACGTGGACGATGCCCTGGCGCACGTCGTTCATCTTGAATTCGACAATGCCGTATTCGTCACAGTTGTCATCGAGGGTCTGAACCTGGAGACGCGAGACCTGATCGACGATGGCTTCGATGCCGCCCTTGCGCTCCGGCGTGGTCGGGACGTTGTGGTCCGGGGTCGCGATGTTGGCGTCGATGCGCCATGGCTTGCGCCCGGCCAGGCGCAGGCCTTCAAAGGCCTGCGGCGAGGTCACTTCGTGGATGATGTGACGATCGATATAGATCAGCGCCGAGCCATCGTCGCGCTGTTTGACCAAATGCGAGTCCCAGAGCTTGTCGTAGAGCGTTTTGCCGGCCATTGGACGGTTTCCTCATCAGCTTGTTTCTATTTGGTTCTATGCCTGGGCTTTTATTGAATCAATAACCCTTTGGCTTGTGAGGCTGATGGTAAGAGGCTACATTAAATAACTCAAATTCATATTTTTCATGCTTTGCATAACTCACAGGAATCCCATCGAGACGGCCATGGACCTTGCGAACCTCAACGCCTTCATCGCCATTGCCGAGACGGGCAGTTTCTCGGGTGCCGGTGAACGCCTGCACCTGACCCAACCGGCGGTCAGCAAGCGGATCGCCGGCCTGGAACAGCAGCTCAACGTGCGTCTGTTCGACCGGCTGGGCCGCGAGATAGGCTTGACCGAGGCCGGCCGGGCGCTGCTGCCACGGGCCTATCAGATCCTCAACGTGTTGGACGACACCCGTCGTGCCCTGACCAACCTGACCGGCGAAGTCACCGGACGGCTGACGCTCGCCACCAGCCACCACATCGGCCTGCATCGCCTGCCGCCTCTGCTGCGCGAATTCACCCGTCGTTACCCGCAGGTGGCGCTGGATATCCAGTTTCTGGATTCGGAAGTCGCCTACGAAGAAATCCTTCATGGCCGGGCGGAACTGGCGATCATCACCCTCGCCCCGGAGCCGCATGCCCTGATGCGCGCCATGCCGGTGTGGGACGACCCTCTGGACTTCGTGGTGGCGCCAGAGCATGCGTTACTGGAGAACCCCACCGTGAGCCTGGCGGACATTGCGCTGCACCCGGCGGTATTTCCAGGTGGCAATACCTTTACCCATCACATCGTCCAGCGCCTGTTCGAGGCCCAGGGCCTGACGCCAAACATCGCCATGAGCACGAATTATCTGGAAACCATAAAAATGATGGTTTCCATCGGCCTCGCGTGGAGCGTCCTGCCACGCACTATGCTTGACGATCAGGTAGCGCGCATTCCTTTACCGGGCATACAGCTCAGTCGCCAGCTAGGCTATATCCTGCACACCGAACGGACGCTGTCGAACGCTGCTCGGGCTTTCATGGCCCTACTGGACGCACAAATCGATCTGCCAGGGACCCAGGCATAGGTTGTGCTACTCCTCTGGTGCCGAATGCCTGTGCTTAACGCCCAACTGCCCAAGGCTCGCTAGATAATGCCCAACCCTGCCGACCATACCCCGCCCTTGCCACGCATCCAGGCGCTTGACCCCAAGCGGTCCGAGCAAAGCTGGGACAGCGCACCGCAGCTGCTGGCCGCCCTGAACGGCGCGCACCTGGGGGCGTGGTCGTGGGATATCGAGACCGGGAAGATCAGTTGGTCCCGGGGTACCCAGGCGCTGTTCGGCTTCGATCCGCGCCAGCCGCTGCCAACGGACGTTGAGTACCTCGACCTGTTGCTGCCCGAAGACCGGGCCAAGGCGATCCGGGCGTTCCACGCGGCCGTGGCTGGCGCGCCATTGGAACAGGCCATGCACCACCGCATCGTCTGGCCCGATGGCAGCCTGCATTGGCTGGAGATCAATGGCAGCGTATTGCCCGACAAGCACGGTCGTCCGCGCATGATCGGCGTGATCCGCGAAATCACCCACCAGCGCGAGCGCGAACAGGCCCTGCGCAGCTCCGAAAAACGTTTCGCCACGCTCTTCCATCTCTGCCCGAACATGGTCTTGCTGACCCGCCAGGAAGATGGACTGATCAGCGAAGCCAACCAGTATTTCGAAAGCCTGTTCGGCTGGCCGGTGCATGACGTGATCGGACGGACCACTCTGGAACTGGGTTTGTGGGTCGACCCCAGCCAACGAGCCAGGCTGGTGGAAGCGACCAAGGCCAAGGGCGAGCTGGTCAGCATGGAAGTGGAGTTCCGGGCCAGCAACGGCCAGATTCACAACGGCATACTCAGCGCGCAGAAAGTCGAGCTCGAAGGCCAGCCCTACCTGTTGAGCACCTTCCTCGACACCACCGAACGCAAACTGGCCGAACAGGCGCTCAAGGACAGCCAGGAACGCCTGGACTTGGCGCTCGACTCGGCACAGCTGGGTACCTGGGACTGGCACATCCCCAGCGGCATGCTCTACGGCTCGGCCCGGGCCGCCCAGCTGCACGGCCTGGAGCCCAAGCCCTTCCATGAATCCTTCGATGCGTTTTTCGAGGGCGTACCGGACAATGAACGCAACAACATGCGCAACGCCTACCGCAGCCTGCGCGAGGGCCCGGCCGGCAACTACCAGCTGACCTACCGCGTACAGCTACCGGATGGCAGCTCCCGCTACCTGGAAAGCCGCGCACGCCTCTATCGCAACGAAGACGGCAGCCCCCTGCGCATGGCCGGAACCCTGCTGGACATTACCGACCAGGTGGAGCGTGAACAGAGCCTGGCGGCGTCGGAAGAGAAATTCGCCACACTGTTCCAGGTGAGCCCCGACCCGATCTGTGTCACCCACCATGACAGCGGTCGGTTCCTGGAGATTAACTCCAGCTTCACCCAGACCTTCGGCTGGGTCGCCAGCGAAGTCATTGGCCGCACCGCCGACGAAATCGGTCTATGGGACGCCTCGGGCAGCAGCCTGCAACGCATCGAACGAGTGATCCGCGAGCAGTCGCTGAGCAACGTCGCCATTGTCGTGCACCATAAATCCGGCTATCCGTTGACCTGCGTGATCTCCAGCCGACAGATCAATGTCGGCAACCAGCCCTGCATCGTCACCACCCTGCGGGACATCACCCAGCAGCAACGCTCCGAAGCAGCCCTGAAGGCCAGTGAAGAGAAATTCGCCAAGGCGTTCCACTCCAGCCCCGACGCCATCACCATCACCGAACGCGACAGCGGCCGCTACCTTGAGGTCAACGATGGTTTCTGTCGCCTGACCGGCTACCGTGCCGACGAAGTGATCGGCCATACGGTGTATGAGGTGGGTATCTGGGCGGAAACCAAGCAACGCACGGCGTTGTTGGCCGAACTGCAACTCAAGGGTCGCGTCCATCATCTGGAAATGCTCGGGCGCAACAAGCGCGGCGAGATGCTCACCGTGGAAGTCTCGGTGGAGCCCATCACGCTCAATGAAACGGCCTGCCTGTTGCTGACGGCCCGGGACGTGAGCCTGTTGCGCAACGCCGAAGCACAGATCCGCCACCTGGCCTATCACGACCCGCTGACCAACCTGCCCAACCGCGCCCTGTTGATGGACCGGCTGAGCCAGCAGATCGCCCTGCTCAAACGCCATGACCTGCGGGGCGCGCTGCTGTTCCTGGACCTGGATCATTTCAAGCACATCAACGACTCCCTTGGCCACCCGGTGGGCGACACGGTATTGAAGATCATCACTGCCCGCCTTGAAGCCAGCGTGCGCCAGGAAGACACCGTCGCACGACTGGGTGGCGACGAGTTCGTGGTGCTGCTCAGCGGCCTGGAAGGCACTCGCGCTGAAGTCAGCGAACAGGTACAGAAGCTGGCCGACACCTTGCGCGAGTTGCTCTCCGAACCGATGTCCCTTGATGGCCAGCGGCTACAAGTCACACCAAGCATCGGCATGGCGTTGATCCCCGACCATGGCACCACGCCCGCCGACCTGCTCAAGCGCGCCGACATCGCGCTCTACCGCGCCAAGGATTCGGGACGCAACACTTCGCAGATGTTCCAGGCCACAATGCAAAAGGCCGCCAGCGAACGGCTGCGCATGGAGACAGACCTGCGCCAGGCCCTGGCCCGTGGCGAGTTCAGCGTACATTTCCAGCCTCAGGTCGATGCCCGGGACAACCGCATCATCGGGGCCGAAACCCTGGTGCGCTGGCATCACCCGGAACTGGGCGCCCAGTCGCCCAACGAGTTCATCAAGGTCCTGGAAGACAGCGGACTGATCCTGGAAGTCGGCACCTGGATCCTCGACGAGGCCTGCGACGGCTTCAGGCAACTGATCGCCAAGGGCAAGGTCGATCCCCGGCGCTTCAGCCTGTGCGTGAATATCAGCCCGCGACAATTCCGCCAGAGCGATTTTGTCGAACGTATTGAAACCAGTCTTGCCATTCACGGCCTGCCCTGCTCCATGCTCAAGCTTGAAATCACCGAAGGCATCGTGATCCAGAACCTGGACGACACCATCGGCAAGATGCGCCGCCTCAAGAAACTGGGGGTGAGCTTTGCCATGGATGACTTTGGCACAGGCTATTCATCGCTGACCTACCTCAAGCGCCTGCCGGTGGACACGCTGAAAATCGACCAGTCATTCGTGCGCGATGCCACCAGCGACCCCAACGACGCCGAAATCATCCGCGCCATCGTCGCCATGGCCCGCAGCCTGAATCTGGAGATGATTGCCGAAGGTGTGGAAACCCTGGAACAGTTACAGTTCCTGCAGGGGCTCGATTGCCATTTGTACCAAGGCTACCTGCACAGCCGGCCGTTGCCGTTGGAAGCGTTCGAGCGGTTGTTGCCGTAAGCGACGAGCATGAAAAAGGGCGCCTTCCGGCGCCCTTTTTCAGTGGCGATGCATCAGTTCTGCAGCGCGGGTTGTTGCTGCGCACCGTTGATCGGGATGCGCTTGGCTTTCGCCTCTTCCGGAATCACCCGCAACAGGTCGATGCTCAACAGACCGTTGCTCAGGCCGGCGGACTTGATTTCGATATGATCGGCCAACCGGAAGGACAGTTTGAACGCACGCTGGGCGATGCCCTGGTGCAGGTAAGTCACGCTGTCGTTGCTGGCCTCGCGCTTGCCGCCGCTGATGGTCAGCACACCTTTTTCCACCTGCAGGTCCAGGTCTTCTTCCCGGAACCCGGCGGCGGCGACCACGATGCGGTATTCGTCATCGCCATGTTTTTCCACGTTGTAGGGTGGATAGCTGCTGCCCGGTTCATTACGCAAGGCGGTTTCGAACAGGTCGTTGAAACGGTCGAAGCCCACCGAGGAACGGAACAGAGGGGCCAGCGAGAATGCAGTACTCATGATTCAAATCTCCTGAAAAGTTCAGCAAGGTTTTTTGTCTCCGCGACCCGAATTCGGCATCGCGTACCCCCTATCTAGGGTCCGCCAAATACTTTTCAAGAGCTTTTTTCGAAATTTTTTTCAGGCCGCTTCGGTGCGCTGCACTCCCAGCAAATGGCCCACCGCATCCAGGTCGGTTTCCCGTCGTAACGCGCTGAACAGCACAACCGCTTCGGGATAATTGCGCGTCAGCATCGCCAGCCACTGCTTCAGCCGACCGGGGGCCTGGCGCGGAGTCAATTGCTCGACCACTTGCATCCAGAAGTCCTGGAGCATCGGTTGCAGCTCGGCCCAGGACATCTCGATCACTTCCTCGCCAGCCCGGGCCGCGGCGATCTGCCGGGCCAGATCGGGACGGGAAACAAGACCGCGACCGAGCATGATGTCCTCGACGCCACTGATTTCACGGCAACGGCGCCAATCCTCCACGCTCCAGATGTCGCCATTGGCGAACACCGGCACCTTGACCACTTCCTGGACCCGCGGGATCCATTCCCAGTGCGCCGGCGGCTTGTAACCGTCGGTCTTGGTCCGCGCATGCACCACGATGTGCGCGGCGCCACCTTCGGCCAGGGCCGTGGCGCAGACCAGCGCGCCGTCCGGGCTATCGAACCCCAGGCGCATCTTGGCGGTGACCGGAATATGGCCGGGCACCGCGCGACGCACATGCTCGACGATCTCGTTCAACAACTCCGGCTCCTTGAGCAGCACCGCCCCGCCTCTGGACTTGTTCACGGTCTTGGCCGGACAGCCGAAGTTCAGGTCGATCACTTCCGCGCCCAGCTCGCAAGCCAGCACGGCGTTCTCCGCCAGGCACACCGGGTCCGAACCCAGCAGTTGCACCCGCAACGGCACGCCGGCAGCGGTCCGCGCATGGGTCAGCAGCTCCGGGGCAAGCTTATGGAAGTAGGCCGGCGTGAGCAGGCGGTCATTGACGCGGATAAACTCGGTCACGCACCAGTCGATACCGCCAACGCGAGTCAGGACGTCCCGCAGGATGTTGTCGACCAACCCCTCCATGGGCGCCAGGGCAATTTGCATGGGAAAACGCACTCAACGAAAAAACGTGCGGCAGTTTACCGGATTTTGCCCCAATCCTGTGGGAGCGAGGCTTGCCCGCGATGCAGACACCTCGGTTTATTCTGATACCGAGGCGATGCTATCGCGGGCAAGCCTCGCTCCCACAGGGGTTCGACTCATGACAACGCTGCCGTGGGTATGGCCGCACCATAACCCTCAACGAATTCCGGCGGCATGCGCTTGGGCCTGCCGGTGGAAAGTTCGATGCAGACGAAGGTGGTCTGGGCACGCAGCAAGGTGGTGTTGTCGCTGGGACGAATCAGTTGGAAATGCCGGGTCATCTTCAATCGCTGGTCCCAATCGACGATCCAGGTTGCCAGTTGCAACTCGTCCCCTTCGTAGGCAGCAGCCAGATAGTCGACTTCATGACGCACTACCGCCATGGCCCGGTCCAGTCGCCGGTATTCCGCCAGATCCAGTCCCAGCCGCTGGGAATGACGCCAGGCACAGCGCTCAAGCCAAGTGACATAGACCGCGTTGTTGGCGTGGCCCAGCCCGTCGATATCTTCGGGGTTTACCTGAAGATCAATGATGAACGGTGTTGCCCGATCCCAGCCCATGCCCCTCTCCCGGTCGAATGTGATCGAGGCAGTGTACCCGATCCCTGCGGGACCCGGGCCAGCCTTGCTCGCACACTCAGGCCGATTGCCGCGCTTGCAGGTTACGCCCGGCCAGCAGTGATAACACGCCTTCGATGACGCGCGGATCGGCCAGCACCCGCTGGTGCCCGCCCGCCGGTAGCCGCAGCAGGCGGCTGTCGAACCAGGCATCATGGATCAGTTGCGACTCCGTAACCGGAACCGACGTATCATCCTCGGCATGGACGATCAGACCCGGCACGTCCAATTGATAGTGCGCGACATCCATCTTCGAAGCCGGCATACCCACATCATTTTCCACCTGACGAATGAACGCCGAGCGCGCCTTGGGCGGCAATCCCATCATCCGGGCGAAACCACGCAACACCCCAAGGATGCGCGCCGGCGCGGCAATGCTGACCAGCGTCTCGGTGCGCAAGCCCAACTGGACCGCGAGCATGGCGCTGGCGCCGCCCATGGAATGCCCGATCACTGCCTGCAATGGCGGCAGCTCAGCCGCGGCTTCCAGCATGGCCCGGGCGAACAGCAGAACATTCGCCTCGCGACCGGGAGAGCGGCCATGGGCCGGCCCGTCCAGCGCCACCACCGTATACCCGGCGTCCACCAGCGCGGTGATCAGCGCAGCGAATTGCGTGGGCCGCCCTTCCCAACCGTGCATCAGCAAAACAGTCGGTCCCTTGCCCCAGCACAAGGCAGAAAGACCGAAGCGCAAGGTGACGCGCTCGGAACTCGCCAGCAAGGGCAGTTCCCAGTCCCGTGGCGGCAGATTTCGTGGTCGCATGAACAGCGTCCGCATTTTCTTCGCCACCAGGCGCGGGGCTACCCGGCCAAGCGTGCCATTGACGCCGCGAATCCAGCTCAACCTGTCCATCGCTCATCTCCAGAACTGCGTCTGTGCTCAGCGCACCGCCGATTTGGCCGCACGCAATAAACGATCCGATAAATCTCCCGGCCCCAACGCCCGCGCCAGGGCCAGGCCGCCGACCATCAAGGCGATATCGGCCAGGGCTTTGTCGGCGTCCTCCGGGCTGGCCGCCAACTGTGCGGTCATCAGCTCGACGTGCTCATTGAGCACTTCACGGAAAGGGTCCGGCAGCCGCCCGAGCTCACCGATCGATGCGGGGATCGGGCAGGCATTCTCAGTGGAGTCCCGGTGCTTTCGCGACAGATAGAACGCGGCCACCAGAGCACGCCGCTCTTCACCGGTCAGTTCGGCATCCATGTCGGCGATCAAACCGCGACGCCGACTGAGCAATTGCTTGAACGCCTCCAGCATCAAGGCGTCCTTGCTTTCAAAATGGGCATAAAAGCCGCCGACCGTCAGCCCGGCCGCGCCCATCACCTCGCCCACGCTCGGCTCGGCCGGGCCACGCTGAATCAGCGCGTCGCTGGCGGCCTTGATAATGCGTTCACGGGTCTGTGCCTTTTTATCGCTCATCGCTGCCTCCAAATATTACGACTGAAATATTATTCGCATAATAAATTTCTGCAAGCGAATTCACGGACCGCCCGTCAGAAGCATCATTTTATTGAGATTGAAAATTGGCTGAACGCCAGAAAAACAAAAGGGCCATTCAATGATTGAATGACCCTTAAAAATCCCGCAGAGCGGGTAATCGTGGCGTCCCCTAGGGGACTCGAACCCCTGTTACCGCCGTGAAAGGGCGGTGTCCTAGGCCACTAGACGAAGGGGACACAAACCTTCTTGCTTGATCAGCACTGAGAACTGATCGATTCAAGGCCGGTGTGGCCAGACCTTGAACCTGTCGATTGGTGGAGCTAGACGGGATCGAACCGTCGACCTCTTGCATGCCATGCAAGCGCTCTCCCAGCTGAGCTATAGCCCCGAATTTTTCGCCTTGCGGCGGAGCGACATATTGCAATATCGCTTCTGTAAAACTGGCGTCCCCTAGGGGACTCGAACCCCTGTTACCGCCGTGAAAGGGCGGTGTCCTAGGCCACTAGACGAAGGGGACGCAAACCCTTCTAACAACTGATCAACGCTGAGTGTTGATCCCTTCAAGGTCGGTGTGGCCAGACCTTGAAGTGTAAATTGGTGGAGCTAGACGGGATCGAACCGTCGACCTCTTGCATGCCATGCAAGCGCTCTCCCAGCTGAGCTATAGCCCCTCATCGCTGAGGACGGGGCGAATCTTAAGGGCGTATCGGAGGGCTGTCAAATTTATTTTCAACAAATTTGAAAATTTTTTGCCGGGATAACAATCACTTACCGACAAACCCCGGAAAACCGGGGTGTGCCCTGCCTCATCGACCGCTTAAGCAATCGCGCCCAGCAGTTTTTCCCACTCCTTGTTTTCCTTCTTCGACACACCACCGAGCAGATCGATGGCCTGGCGCAGACGGAAACGGGTCAGATCCGGCCCGAGGATTTCCATCGCGTCGAGCACCGATACCGAGCTGGCCTGGCCGGTAATGGCGGCGAACATCAGCGGCATGGCATCGCGCAATTTCAACTCCAGAGACTCGACCACGGCCTGGATGGTCGCGGTGATGCTGTCCTTGTCCCACTGGCGCAGACTTTCGAGCTTCCACAGGATCAGTTGCATCAACTGACGCACCTGATCGCCCGAGAGCTTCTTGGATTCGAACAACTTCACATCCGGCGTCACGCCACCAGCGAAAAAGAAACCGGCCAGCGGGGCGATCTGGCTGAAGGTTTCTACCCTGCCCTGCACATGGGGCGCGATTTTCATCATGTACTCGGGGTTGAATGCCCACTTCTGCACGCGAGCGGCGAACTCTTCCACCGGCAGGTCCCGCAGCCACTGGCCGTTGAGCCATGACAGCTTCTCGATGTCGAAGATCGGGCCTCCCAGGGAGACGCGCGACAGGTCGAAATGCTCGACCATTTCCTGCAACGAGAACTTCTCACGCTCGTCGGGCATCGACCAGCCCATGCGGCCGAGGTAGTTGAGCATCGCCTCGGGCATGAAGCCCATGCGCTCGTAGAAGGTCACCGAGGTCGGGTTCTTGCGCTTGGACAGCTTGCTCTTGTCCGGGTTACGCAGCAGCGGCATGTAGCACAACTGCGGCTGTTCCCAACCGAAGTACTCGTAGAGCAGGATCAGTTTCGGCGCCGATGGCAGCCATTCCTCGCCCCGCAACACGTGGGTGATGCCCATCAGGTGATCGTCGACCACGTTGGCGAGGAAGTACGTCGGCAGGCCATCGGTCTTCATCAGCACCTGCATGTCCATGCGATCCCACGGGATCTCGACATCGCCGCGCAACATGTCCGGCACCACGCAGACGCCTTCACTCGGCACTTTCATGCGAATGACATGGGGCTCGCCGGCCGCCAGGCGACGGGCGACTTCTTCCTTGGACAGCAGCAGCGCACGGCCGTCGTAGCGCGGGGTTTCGCCACGGGCGATCTGCTCGGCGCGCATCTGGTCCAGCTCTTCGGCGGTGCAGAAACACGGGAACGCATGCCCCATGTCCACCAACTGCTGGCAATACTGCTTGTAGATGTCACCACGCTCGCTCTGGCGGTACGGGCCGTGCGGGCCGCCGACATCCGGACCTTCGCTCCAGTCGATGCCCAACCAGCGCAAGGCGTCGAAAATCTGCTGCTCGGACTCACGGGTCGAGCGCAACTGATCGGTGTCTTCGATCCGCAGGATGAACTCACCGCCGTGCTGCTTGGCAAAGCAATAGTTGAACAAGGCGATGTAGGCGGTGCCGACATGGGGATCGCCAGTGGGCGAAGGCGCGATGCGGGTGCGGACGGTGGTCATGGCATGTCTCAAAAAGAAGATAAAAGCGAAGGTGAAACAGGGGGCGAATGGTAACAGGCGATGGTGGGCGGGCTCCAGTCAGAGGGGGATTTGTATAGCCGACCTTTGGACCGAGTCGCCCTCAATCGCGAGCAGGCTCGCTCCCACAGGGGATTTGTGAACGCCACAAGTCCAATGTGGGAGCGAGCCTGCTCGCGATAGGGCCCTGACAGGCAACAAAAGACTCAGACAGTGAGCAACCGCTCCCGCAACTTCCCAATCTCGTCGCGCAACTGCGCCGCCGCCTCGAACTCCAGGTCCCGGGCCAACTGGTACATTTTTTCTTCCAATTGCCGGATCCGCTTGGTGATTTCGCTGGGCGAGCGCAGTTCGGCCTCGTAGCGGGCGCTTTCTTCGGCGGCCTTGGCCATGCCCTTACGCTTTTTGCTGCGAGAGCCCGGCACGGTGGCGCCTTCCATGATATCGGCAACGTCCTTGAACACCCCTTTGGGCGTGATGCCGTTCGCCAGGTTGAACGCAATCTGTTTCTCACGACGGCGCTCCGTCTCACCGATAGCCCGTTCCATGGAGCCGGTGATGTTGTCGGCATACAGGATCGCCCGACCGTTGAGGTTACGCGCCGCACGGCCGATGGTCTGGATCAGCGAACGTTCGGAGCGCAGGAAACCCTCCTTGTCGGCGTCGAGAATCGCCACCAGCGACACCTCCGGCATGTCCAGGCCTTCGCGCAGCAAGTTGATGCCCACCAGCACGTCGAAGGTGCCCAGGCGCAGGTCCCGGATAATCTCGACCCGCTCCACCGTGTCGATGTCCGAGTGCAGGTAACGCACCCGCACACCATGGTCGGCCAGGTAGTCGGTGAGGTCTTCGGCCATGCGCTTGGTCAGCGTCGTGACCAATACCCGCTCCTCCACCGCCACGCGCTTGTTGATTTCCGAGAGCAAGTCGTCCACTTGGGTCAGTGCCGGACGCACCTCCACCTGCGGGTCGACCAGCCCGGTCGGCCGCACCACCTGCTCGACTACACGGCCGGCATGCTCGGCTTCGTAGTTGCCGGGGGTGGCCGAGACAAAGATCGTCTGCGGACTGACGGCCTCCCATTCGTCGAAGCGCATCGGCCGGTTATCCAGTGCCGAGGGCAGGCGGAACCCGTATTCCACCAGGGTTTCCTTGCGCGAGCGGTCGCCTTTGTACATCGCGCCGACCTGAGGCACGCTGACGTGGGACTCGTCGATCACCAGCAAGGCATCGGCCGGCAGGTAATCGTACAAGGTGGGCGGTGGCGCGCCCGCCGGGCGGCCCGACAGGTAGCGCGAGTAGTTTTCGATGCCGTTGCAGTAGCCCAGTTCCAGGATCATCTCCAGGTCGAAACGGGTTCGCTGTTCCAGGCGCTGGGCTTCCACCAGCTTGTTGTTCGAGCGCAGGTATTCCAGGCGCTCCTGCAGCTCGGCCTTGATGCCCTCGATGGCGTCCAGCAGGGTTTCCCGTGGCGTCACGTAGTGACTCTTGGGATAGAAGGTGAAGCGCGGCAGCTTGCGGATCACCTCCCCGGTCAGCGGATCGAACGCCGAGATGCTCTCCACCTCATCGTCGAACAGCTCGATGCGAATCGCCTCCAGGTCCGACTCCGCCGGGTAGATATCGATTACATCACCCCGGACCCGGAACGTCGCCCGGGCGAAATCCATGTCGTTGCGGGTGTATTGCAGGTCCGCCAGGCGGCGCAGCAAGGCGCGCTGGTCGAGCTTGTCGCCTCGGTCGACGTGCAACACCATCTTCAGGTACGTCTCCGGGCTGCCGAGGCCGTAGATGCATGACACGGTGGTGACGATGATCGCGTCCTTGCGCTCGAGCAACGCCTTGGTGGCCGAGAGCCGCATCTGTTCGATGTGGTCATTGATCGAGGCATCCTTCTCGATGAAGGTGTCCGAGGACGGCACATAGGCTTCAGGCTGGTAGTAGTCGTAGTAAGAAACGAAATACTCCACCGCGTTGTTGGGGAAAAACGCCTTGAACTCACCGTACAACTGCGCCGCCAGGGTCTTGTTCGGCGCCAGTACCAGGGTCGGACGCTGCACCTGGGCGATCACGTTGGCGATGCTGAAGGTCTTGCCCGAGCCGGTCACACCCAGCAGCGTCTGGTGGGAAAGCCCCGCCTCGATACCTTCGACCATCAGGCGGATGGCTTCCGGCTGGTCGCCGGCGGGCTTGAATCGGGTGACGAGCTGGAATTCAGACATGACATAACCTCTGGGTTCACTCCTGTCGGCCAGGCGACAGGAACGAGGAAGACCGAAACGACTGATGTCGTCCGAGGAAAAAGCTGGAATGCAGACAATGTGGAGGTGAATGCCTTCGCTTTCAAGACGAACGTCCTACACGCCTTGGAGTCTTTGACGCTGCGACAGGACTAACGGTCGAAAAAAATCGAAAATACTTACCGTAAATGCCGAATCGCCTGTCGCCGTGCCCGGTGATGGCCTCTATACTAGCTCCCCGTTTGTGCACCGCTCTAGTGCATTCGGCTGGAGCGCGACACGTCCCCTCATACTCCATTCAGAGCCGCGCAATAATGAGCCTGTTTTCCGCTGTCGAATTGGCACCCCGCGACCCCATCCTGGGCCTCAACGAAGCATTCAACGCCGACACCCGTACCAATAAGGTCAACCTGGGCGTGGGTGTTTACTGCAACGAGGAGGGGCGCATTCCACTCCTGCGCGCCGTGGTCGAAGCCGAAACGATTCGCGTGGCCCAGCACGTTTCCCGTGGCTACCTGCCAATCGATGGCATCGCCGCCTACGACCAGGCGGTCCAGACCCTGCTGTTCGGCAAGGACTCTCCGCTGATCGCCGCCGGCCGCGTCATCACCACCCAGGCCGTGGGTGGCACCGGCGCGCTGAAGATCGGCGCCGACTTCCTCAAGCAACTGCTGCCCGACGCCGTCGTGGCCATCAGCGACCCAAGCTGGGAAAATCACCGCGCCCTGTTCGAAACCGCCGGTTTCCCGGTGCAGAACTACCGCTACTACGACGCGGCCACCCATGACGTGAACCGCACGGGCCTGCTGGAAGACCTCAACGCCCTGCCCGACCGCTCCATCGTCGTGCTGCACGCCTGCTGCCACAACCCGACCGGCGTGGACCTGAGCCCGGAAGACTGGAAAAACGTACTGGCGGTGGTCAAGGCCAAGAACCACGTTCCGTTCCTGGACATGGCCTACCAGGGTTTTGGCGACGGTATCGACGAAGACGCGGCGGCCGTGCGCCTGTTCGCCGAATCGGGCCTGACCTTCTTCGCATCCAGCTCGTTCTCCAAGTCGTTCTCCCTGTACGGCGAGCGCGTTGGCGCCCTGTCGATCGTCAGCGAATCGAAAGAAGAAAGTGCTCGCGTGCTGTCCCAGGTCAAGCGTGTGATCCGCACCAACTACTCCAACCCGCCGACCCACGGCGCCAGCATCGTGGCCGCCGTGCTCAACAGCCCTGAGCTGCGAGCCCAATGGGAAGCGGAGCTGGCCGAAATGCGCCTGCGGATCCGCGGCATGCGCAACCAGATGGTGGACCTGCTCGCCAAGGCCGCACCGCACCGCGACTTCAGCTTCGTTGCACGCCAGCGCGGGATGTTCTCCTACTCCGGCCTGACCGTCGAACAAGTAGCGCGCCTGCGCAACGAGTTCGGCATCTACGCCTTGGATACCGGTCGCATCTGTGTGGCGGCGCTGAACCAGAACAACATCGACGTGGTGACCAAGGCGATCGTGCAGGTCATCTGAAGCCCGCTGAATAACGGGACTCAATGAAAAAAACCTGTGGGAGCGAGCCTGCTCGCTCCCACATGGTTCGTGCGTTTCCCGTCTCAGGGGCTGGGTGAAGCGGTAACAAGTGAGCAAAGGATCGCCCACTGCCTTCCAATCCCCCAATCATCACTCAAAGCTTGACTTCTCTTTTCCAATCAGTAACATACGCGTCATTCCGCGATAGCTCAGTTGGTAGAGCAAGTGACTGTTAATCACTGGGTCCCTGGTTCGAGTCCAGGTCGTGGAGCCAGATAGCAATACAAAAGCCCTTGAATCGAAAGATTCAGGGGCTTTTTTGTGGGCGATTCTCAGGCTCATGGCCATTTAAGCCTGCCCGATGTCGCTACCGGAACAATAATCCGGCGCCAAAAAGGCATTATGGTCTGAATCCTGCTTTCTTTTCCTGCAACCCAAGCTGTCACGCGGGTGTCATGACGCCGCCGCAAGCTGGCGCTTGTCCATGAACAGCAGCTTATAACAACAAGGACGAAGGTATGCCTACGCAGAATCCCCACCGCATCGTCGGCCTGTGCACCTCGAGCAAGGTGTACAACGCGCTGACCGAGCTCAAGCAACTGGAAGGCCATCGCAGCGCCAAATTCCTTTCGCTGTTGACTGAAAATCTGGTGCGCAAAGGCCTGCTCAACGAACGGGAAGTGCTGCACATGCTCGATCAGGTCGTCGATTGAGCGGCGTCGATTCCTACTATCGAGGCTGTTGATTTTTCGTCCTGCCGGCTGAGTCGTAAGGTAACCCCATCGATTGATGGAGGTTCTCATGTCCAAGATTCACATCATGTCTGTCGTTGGCAGCGCCGTCCCCGCCCCGCTCAGGGAACGTGGCCTGCTGGCCTGTTGGTATCTGGTCCAGGACGGCGTGACGATCAGCGGCCCGCTGACTTCACTGCCCGCCGCCCAGGCGTTGTCGCAACGTATCGGCCCTTATGTCCTGACCGCCTAAGGCAACTTCACCTTGGGCCCACTCTCGACAAACAGCGCCCAGCACGAGATGAAGAGCGCGGCAATCAGCGGCCCGATCACGAACCCGTTCAACCCGAACACCGCCAGGCCGCCCAGCGTCGAGACCAACACGAGGTAGTCAGGCATCTTGGTGTCCTTGCCCACCAGAATCGGACGCAGGAAGTTGTCCACCAGCCCGATCACGAATACACCGAACAGCGTCAAGACGACGCCCTGCCAGATCGCCCCCGACAGCAGAAAATAGACCGCCACCGGTGCCCAGACGATGCCCGCCCCCACGGCCGGCAGCAGTGACAGGAACGCCATCAGCACCGCCCACGGCAGTACCGTCGGAATTCCCAGGATCCAGAAAATCAATCCGCCCAGGGCCCCTTGGGTGATGGCCACCAGCAGGTTGCCCTTGACCGTCGCTCGCACCACCCGATTGAACTTCAATTGCAGGCGACGTTTCTGGTGTTCGGCCAAGGGGATGGCGGTACGCACCTTGCGCACCAGCTCCGCGCCATCGCGCAGGAAGAAAAACAACAGATAGAGCATGACAAAGAAGCTCACCAGGAACTGGAACGTACCCTGGCCAAAGCTGAAGGCCTGGGTGGCGAAGAACTCGCTGCCCTGCATCGCACTCTTGACGATCTTGTCCCGCAACCCACTCAGGTTACCCAGGCCGAAGCGGTCAAGCAGATGCTGGAAGTACGGTGGCAAGGCATCCTTGAACCGGGCCAGGTAATCGGCGACATCCAGCTCTCCGCTCTCCAGACTCTTGTACAGCGCCGCCCCTTCCTGCACCAACAGCGTGCTGATGACGATCACCGGCAGGATCGCAATGACCACGCAGGTGCTCAGAGTGAACAGCGACGTGACGTTGCGCGGCCAGCCGAACTTGAGTTGCAGGCGACGCTGCATCGGCGCAAAGACGATGCCCAGGATCACCGCCCAGAACACTGCGCCGTAGAACGGCAGCAGGATCCAGATGAAGGCAATGGTGACCAGGGCAAGCAACAGCATCTGGGATTTGTTTTGCAGCATCTTTCGGTTCATCAGCTTTCCATGTCTACAAGGCCGGATAACCTTTAGTCAGCCCGGACTCGCCGGAGTGCCGTCGCGTTTGCTCCTTCGGATATTGACCTGCGTCAATACCGTCCGGCCGTGCGTGGCCTACCCTCGCCGCTTTTTGCGATCCGACGCCACCATGCCCCTCGTAGCCCCCGAACTGCTCGCCCCCGCCGGCACCCTGAAAAACATGCGCTATGCCTTCGCCTACGGTGCCGACGCGGTGTACGCCGGCCAGCCGCGTTACAGCCTGCGGGTGCGCAACAATGAATTCGACCACGCCAATCTGGCTCTGGGCATCCAAGAGGCCCAGGCCATGGGCAAGCGATTCTACGTGGTCGTCAACATTGCGCCGCACAACGCCAAGCTGCGCACGTTCCTCAAGGACCTCGAACCGGTGATCGCCATGGCGCCGGATGCGCTGATCATGTCCGATCCCGGGCTGATCATGCTGGTTCGCCGGCATTTCCCCGAGATGCCTATCCACCTGTCGGTGCAGGCCAATACGGTGAACTGGGCGAGCGTCGAGTTCTGGCAGCAACAAGGCCTGAGCCGGATCATCCTGTCGCGGGAATTATCCCTGGAGGAAATCGCCGAAATTCGCGAACACGTGCCGGCCATGGAACTGGAAGTGTTCGTCCACGGTGCGCTGTGCATGGCCTATTCCGGTCGTTGCCTGCTGTCGGGTTATTTGAACAGGCGCGACGCCAACCAGGGCAGTTGCACCAATGCCTGTCGCTGGAAGTACTCGGCGCAACCGGCGGTGGAAAATGCGACGGGCGATATCGTGCACACCTATCAACCCGAACCCACCCTGGGCCTCGGGGCACCCACGGACCAGGTGTTTCTGCTCCAGGAAGCCAACCGCCCGGACGAATCCATGCCGGCCTTCGAGGACGAACACGGCACCTACATCATGAACGCCAAGGATCTGCGGGCGGTGCAGCATGTGGAGCGGCTGACTCGCATGGGCGTGCACTCGCTGAAAATCGAAGGCCGGACCAAGTCGCACTTTTATTGCGCCCGCACCACCCAGGTGTATCGCCGGGCCATCGACGACGCCGTGGCCGGTCGGGCATTCGACCGCAGCCTGATGACCGACCTGGAGTCGCTGGCCCAACGCGGCTATACCGAGGGCTTCCTGCGGCGGCATGTACATGATGAGTATCAGAACTACCAGAACGGCAGCTCAGTGTCGGAGCGCCAGCAGTTCGTCGGCGAACTGACCGGCGAGCGCCGCGAACGCCTGGCCGAGGTGAAGGTCAAGAACCGCTTCGAAGTCGGCGACCACCTGGAACTGATGACACCCAAGGGCAACTTCCACTTCGACCTGCATCAATTGCAGGACGTCAAAGGCCAACGCATCGACGTCGCCCCGGGAGACGGGCATGTGGTGTACGTGCCGATTCCGGATGCGGTGGATTTGCGGTTCGGGTTGTTGATGCGGGATGTGCGCCAGGCTTAGGGGCGCCGCCGTCTATTGTGGGAGCGGGCTTGCTCGCTCCCACAATAGCATGCATTGACCTTTTGATCGCAGAAACTGCCGAAGGCTGCGGTCCTCCTCTCCCGATAGGGCCCGGTTGCCCAGGCGTTGCATCTGGATCGAGAGCGAAAGACCGCAGCCTTCGGCAACTCCTGGGGATCAGATCCGGAACTGACCCACGAGTTTGCCCAGGCGCTGGCCCAGCTCGTTCAGGCTGCGGGAGGTCTGGGCGCCGAGTTGGGTTTCGTCGGCGACGGTGTCCACTGCCACGGCGATCTGGTGCACGCTGCGGTTGATTTCCTCGGCCACGGCGGTTTGCTCCTCGGCGGCGCTGGCGATCTGGGCGTTCATGGAGTTGATAGTGCCAATAAGTTGCGCCATGGTGTCCAGGGACGCCCCCGCCTCGTTGGCCCGCACCGACGTCCCATCGCCGGCCTCACTGGAGCGGCGCATCGCTTCCACGGCGGCATGGGTACCCGATTGCAGGCGGTCGATCATGCCCTGGATTTCCTGGGTGCTCTGCTGGGTCCGACTGGCCAGGGCCCGGACTTCATCGGCCACCACCGCAAAGCCGCGCCCGGCCTCCCCGGCCCGTGCGGCTTCGATGGCGGCGTTGAGGGCCAGCAGGTTGGTCTGCTCGGCAATCGAACGAATCACGCCCAGTACGCTGACAATCGAGGCCACGTCCTGTTGCAGACTGTCCAGGGACACGCCGCTGCTGCGGATATCCTCTACCAGCGCATGAATCTGCTGGATGCTGCCGGCCACGACGCGCTTGGCGGACTGACCCTCTTCATCGGTCTGCTGGGCCGCGACAGCCGCGCCCTGGGCGCTGCGAGCCACTTCCTGTGCGGCCGAGGACATCTGGTTGATCGCCGTGGCGACCTGGTCGGTTTCGTGGCGCTGCCGTTCCATGGCCTGCTCGGAGCGCTGGGCCTGTTCGGATACCTGAGTCACCAACCCGGTCAATTGCGACGTCATGTCAGTGATCTGCCGTACCAGGCTGTGAATCTTGTCGACAAAGCGGTTGAACGAACCGGCCAGTTGACCGAGCTCGTCCTGGCTGGTTATGGCCAGTCGCCGGGTCAGGTCGCCCTCACCCGCTGCGATGTCATCGAGGTTGTCTTTCATCAGGTGCAGCGGTCGCAGGATGGTGTTGGCCAGCAGCAGCCCCACCACCGCAATCACCAGCAACACGACGGCGGCGATGCCGACAATGCTCAATATCACCCCTTGCACACGCTCATGGACCTTGGCTTCCACCAGGGCAACCTGGGCTTCGATGCCGTCCAGGTTGACCGAGCTGCCCACTGCCATGTCCCATTTGGGCAGGTATTCGGTGTAGCCGAGCTTGGGCACCAGGTCCTTGCTGTTGGGCAGTGGCGAGCTGTATTCGAGGTAATGGGTCCCGTCCTTGGCGACCTTCACCAGATCACGGTTGACGTAGACACCGTTCGGGTCGCGGTTGTCCTTGAAGCTCTTGCCCACGCCATCGGGGCTGTTGGCCTTGAACAGGCGCACGGTTTCGGAGTCGTAGCCGAAGAAATAACCGTCCTTGCCGTAGCTGACGTTCGACAGCAGTTTGATCGCCTGGGCTCGCGCAGCGTTATCGCCGGGCGCGGCGGCATCGTACAGCGGCCTGATGGCGGTCAGGCCCACCGCCACGTAATTCTGCAGCGTGGCCTTGGCCTCGGCGAGCAGGCGCTCACGGGTCTGCCGGACCTCGTTGGCGGCCTGTTCCTTCAGGATGAATGCCGTGGTCAGGCTGATGATCGCAGCGGACAGCAATACCGGGAGTATTGCCAGGGACAGGACTTTAGCCTTCAGGCTCAGGCGCATGCTGTTCACTCTTGTAGGTGTTATTGGCGTGGTTAGCTGTATTAACGGCATCGCACGGCAAAACTGTAGGACAAGGTGAGCAGGGGCTTAGGGAAGGGTTGATCTGGGCGGCCCCTTCGCGAGCAGGCTCGCTTGTATGTTTAGACTTGAAGGGGTGGGCGGGACTAAAAGCTCGATTCCGACTCTAGCCAGTACGGACCGTGGGAGACTTCTCGTCCCGCCCCTTCTACCCAAAGCGCCAATATGGAATTCATCGACAAGATCGACGATAGATGCAAGCCAGCGCAAAGGTAGACCCCGACAAGCACCTAAACCCTAGCCCCGAGGATTTGTTATGACAATCCTTACCTCGCAAACGGTTGTTGGCATTGATGTCGCTAAGGCCGAAATCGCTGTATATCGCTCTGATCTGCAAACGATAGATACCGTTAAGAATGATCGAACAACCCTAAAACGCTGGCTTAAAACGTTGCCCGCCCAAAGCGCCATTGCCATTGAAGCTACCAACATTTATCACCTGGACACCGTCGACTTGGCTCATGCGATGGGGCATCAGGTTTATGTCGTGGATGCTTATCGGGTAAGTAACTATCGTCGCGGCATTGGGCAGCGAGCCAAGAACGATCCTTGTGATGCTCGTTTGTTAGCGCGGTATTTGACCAATGAACAGCACGAGCTGCGGCTCTGGTGTCCCCCTCCAAAGGCCTACACAACGCTAAAGAGCTTGCTTCATAGACGTGCGACGCTGGTCAGAAATCATACCGCTCTGATGTTGAGCTGGATCGACGAGCCTCTGCTGAAGGAAGCGCTGGCCACTCAGCAAACAGCCTTTGAGCAAGCGATCAAGGCTATTCAGAAACTGCTACGAAAGGTCAGCAAAGACTCAGGAATTGCAGAAAACATCGTCCGTTGTAAAGCCATCGAAGGCGTAGGCGAGCTGGTCGCAACCGGACTGGCCACCAGTTACATGCGGGGCAATTTTGCGAACAGCAATGCATTTATTGCGTTTTTGGGAATGGACCTGAGGGTGGATGACTCTGGCAAAAAGAATGGCCCCCGGTATCTAACCAAGAAAGGCGATCCAGAGATAAGGCGCTTAGCTCACATCGCTGCGATGACGGCCTCTCGCTCGCCTAGATGGAAACCCTTCTACGAGTCATACCTGGCAAGAGGCTTTTCAAAAACTCAGGCATTGGTGGTGCTTGCCCGTAAGCTCTGCCGAGTTGCATTCGCTCTGATGAAAAATCAGAGCGAATACCAGCCGAAGCCGATGTTGCAGGGTTGCCCTGCAACATAGAATCTCCCACAGTAGATCTCCAGTGGGCGAATGAGTGTCCGTCGCAGATCCACTGTGGGAGCGGGCTTGCTCGCGAAGGCGGCGTATCAAACAACACATTCTCCTGAGGATATCAGCGCTCCCGCATCGCCTCGGTCCTGGCCTTCAACACCGGCTTGAGCAAGTAATCCAACACACTTTTCTCCCCGGTGATGATATCCACCGTCGCCACCATCCCCGGGATGATCAGCAACGGCTTGGCATCGCCGCCCAGGTGGTTCTTATCGGTGCGCACCTGGATCAGGTAGAAGCTGTTGCCCTTGTCGTCGGTGATGGTGTCGGCACCGATCAGTTCGAGCCTGGCGCTCAGACCGCCATAGATGGTGTAGTCGTAGGCGCTGAACTTGACCATGGCTTTCTGGCCCGGATGGAGGAAGGCCACGTCCTGTGGGCGGACCTTGGCTTCGATCAGCAGGTTGTCTTCCAGGGGCACGATTTCCACCATGTCGCTGCCCGGCTGGACCACGCCGCCGATGGTGTTTACCTTCAGTTGTTTGATCACGCCGTGCACCGGCGAGACGACGGTGGTGCGGGTCACGCGGTCGTCGATGGCGATGCTCGAAGCGGTGATTTTCGACAGATCGGTGCGTTTCTCGTTGAGCTCCTTGGCTGCGTCCGAGCGGAAGCTCTGTTCCGATTCGTCGATCTTGCTCTTGATCTCGTTGATCGCCGATTCGGCCCGGGGAATTGCCAGGGTGGTGGCGTTGAGCGAGCCGCGGACTTCTACCGCGCTGCGTTTGAGCCGCAGGATTTCCACCGGCGACACCGCCCCGGTTTTCACCAGCGGTGCGGACATGTTCATTTCTTCCTGCAGCAGGGCCAGGGCGGAACTGAATTGGCCTTGCTTGGAGCGAAACTCCGCCAGCTCCTGGGTTTTCTGCCGCAGTTGTTCGGTCAGGGTGCGTTGTTCGCTGGCCAGGCGCCGCTGCCGTTGTTCATACAGCGAGCGCTCGTCTTCGGCCACCTGCGGTGCCTTGGCGGTCACTTCGGCGGATACCTGGAACGGCCGGCCCTCGGCCTCGGCCGACAGGCGCTCGACCTGGGCCATCAGGGCGTACCGGTCGGCTTCGCTTTCACCCTTGTTGGAAAGATAGCGCGTGTCGTCCAGGCGCAGCAGCGTATCGCCCTTGTTCACCATCTGGCCTTCGCGCACGAAAATCTCGGTGACGATGCCGCCCTCCAGGTTCTGGATGACCTGCACCTTGCTCGACGGAATCGCCTTGCCTTCACCGGTGGTGACTTCCTGCAAGACCGCCAGCTTCGCCCACACCAGCCCGGTGATAATCAGCCCGGCGGCCAGCCACACCGTGACGCGGGACCGACGGGGCGAATCCTGCAACGCAGCCCCGGTGGTTTCCGACATGAACTCGCTTTCGGCGCTTTTGCTGAAGCTGCCGAAGTAGCTTCGGGCGGCGGAATCGGATGTTTGAGCAGACATGGCGGTACTCGTCGGTTAAATGAAGTTGAAGCTCGGCACATGACCGATGGGAGCGAGCAGGCATGGAAGCTGTTAAACCGCCCCGGAACCCACTCGCCCCTTGCGCAACGCATCGATCACCACGTCCTTGGGCCCATCCGCCACGACCCGACCGTTGTCCAGCACCACCAGCCGCTCCACCAGGCTCAACATCGAGGTGCGGTGGGTGACCAGCAGCACGGTCTTGCCCTGGACGTGGTTCTGGAGTTTTTGCCGCAAGGCATCTTCGCTGCTGTTGTCCATGGCACTGGTGGGTTCGTCCAGCAGCAGAATCGGTGGATCGAGCAGCAGCGCCCGGGCCAGCAGTACCGCCTGGCGCTGCCCACCGGACAGCAACTGGCCACGTTCGCCCACCGGGCGGTCGAAGCCTTGGGGATGTTGGCGGGCCAGTTCGGTGACGCCGGTCAGTTCCGCCACTTCCAGCATGCGTGCGTCGCTGATGTAGCGAGCGCCGAGGGTCAGGTTGTCCCGCAGGCTGCCGGCCAGCAGCGGCAGGTCATGGGCAACGTAACCGATCTGTTGCCGAAGGTCGGCGACGTCCAGTTGTCGCAGGTCCAGGCCATCGAGCAGTAACTGACCTTCCTCCGGTGCATAGAACCCCATCACCAGCCGTGCCAGGGTGCTTTTGCCCGAGCCGCTGCGGCCGATGATCCCGACCCGCTCGCCGGGCTTGAGGCTGAAGCTCACGTTCGCCAGGGCCGGGGTGTTCTGGCCGTTGTAGTGGAACGTCACGCCCTGGATGTCCAGGGCACCTTGTAATTGAGGATGGTCCAATGGCCGCTGTTTGGCGTCGCGCTCCTGGGGCAAGGCCATCAAGGCGTCGGTGCTGCGCATGGTGAGTTGGGCCTGCTGGTAACGCGTGATCAGCCCGGCGATTTGTCCCAGCGGCGCGAGAACCCGGCTGCCCAGCATGTAGCTTGCCACCAGCGCACCGACGCTGAGGTTGCCGGCGATGATGCTGTAGACGCCGGCAACGATGGTCGCCATGCCGGCCAGTTGTTGCAGGAACAGCGTACCGTTGGTCGCCAGGGCCGAGAGGTTGCGCGCATGGCTGTCCAGGCGGGTGAGGGCGCCGTGGGTGCTTTCCCACTGATGCTGACGCTCGCTTTCGGCGCTGCAGGCCTTGAGGGTTTCCAGACCGCCGAGGGTTTCGATCAGCAGGGCCTGGCGTTGGGCGCCCAGGGCCAGGCTTTTTTGCACGGTGTCGCGCAGGCGTGCCTGGATGATCATGGCGAAGACAATGGTGATCGGAAAAGCCACCACCGGAATCACCACCAGCCAGCCCCCCAGCAGGCCGATCACCAGCAGCATCAGCACGGCGAAGGGTAGGTCGATCAGGCTGGTCAAGGTGACAGCCGTGAGAAATTCCCGCAGCCCCTGGAAGTCGTGGATGCTCTGGGCGAAACCGCCTATGGTCACTGGCCGTGCTTTCATGGCCATCCCGGTGATGCGCTCGAACAGGGTCGCGGAGAGAATCACATCGGTTTTCCTGCCGGCCGTGTCCAGCAGGTGGGCGCGCACCACTCGTAGCACCAGCTCGAATCCCGTGCCGATCAACAGCCCCACGGCCAGCACCCACAGGGTGGACGTGGCCTGGTTCGGCACCACGCGGTCGTAGGTCTGCATGACGAACAGCGGGACCATCAGCCCGAGCAGGTTGATCAGCAGGCTCGCCAGGATCGCGTCGCTGTACAGCCAGCGCGACAGTTTCAAGGTATCCCGAAACCAGGCCTCGACCCGTGGCACCAAGGGTGCTCGCAGGTCTTCGAGTTCATGGCGTGGTCGGGCGAACAGGGCCTGGCCGCTGTAGTCGAGGGCCAGTTCCTCTGCGTTGACCCATTGTTCGCCGCCATCGGCTTCGCTGGGCAAAATCAACGCTTGGCCATCCTCACCCCAGCGCCGCAGCACCGCACAGCGGCCACCGGCGAGAATCAGCATCACCGGCAGGTTGAGCGGTGAAATTTCGGCCAGCTTGCGACGCAGCACCCGCGCCTGCAAACCGACCCGGGCCGCCGCGCGAGGTAGCAGGTCCGGGCTCAGCCGTTGGTGCGCCATTGGAAGCCCGGCGCTGAGGCTGGCGCGGCTGGCCGTCGCGCCATGGAGTTTGCAGAGGATCAACAGACCGTCCAGCAATGGGTCATCGACAGTCACGCGCGGATCGGCGCTGGGCGTTGCGGGTGCCATGCTGGTCATCGGATCGCTCCCCGTGGACTACTTCAGTTCAGGCAACCGCGCTTCGTTCTTGACCTCGGTCTGGGCAACTGCGTCAGCGGGCAGTACTACCCGCTGCTTGCTCAGCAACACGCCCATGTTCGCCAGCACGCGGTACATCGAGTATTCCTCGGTGTAGCGGACTTCCGTGTAGCGACGGTTGGCGTTGTACAGCTCGTTTTCGCTGTCGAGCAGGTCGAGCAGGGTCCGCTGGCCGAGGCCGAACTGATCCTGGTACGCCGCCCGGACACGGGCGGTGGTGTCGGCATATTCCCGGGCGGTGGGGGTCTGTTTGCGGGCATTGTTCATGGCGTTCCAGGCCAGGCGCGTGTCTTCGTTGAGCTGGCGCAGGGCGTTGTTGCGAATGTCCATGGCCTGGTTGATCTGGTGGGAATTGGAGGCCAGTCGCGCCTTGTCGCTACCGCCGCGGAACAGGTTGTAGTTCATCACCACACCGACCCGCCAGTTGTTGTCATGGCCTTCTTCGCCACCGATGTTGTTATTGGCACCCACCGCCGCTTCGGCGTCGAACCGTGGGTAGAACGGCGACTTGGCCGATTCATACTGGCTCTGGGCGGACTGTATGTCGGCCTGGGCCGATTTCAGGTACGGGTTGTTCTCTACCATGCTTTGCTGGGCCTGGCGCAGGTCTGCGGGGATCTCGCCTCGGGTCGAGGGGGGCGTTTCCAGCTCGTCGGGCATGCGTCCGACCACGCTGTAGAAGTTCGCCTCGGCGTCGGCCAGGTCTACCTGGGCGGTGTCGTAGTTGTTTTCCGCCAGGGCGCGGCGGGCATTGGACTGGTCGGAGTCGGCGGTGCTGCCCACCCCGCGCTCGGTGCGCAGGCCGATCTGGTCGTTGACTCGCAGGTGGGCTTGCAGGTTGTTCTTGGCCAGGGTCACCAGTTCGCGGCGCTTGAGCACTTCCAGATAGACCTCGATGGTGCGCAGGGCCAAGTCCTGGGCAGTGCCCTGGGCGTAATAGGCGCGGGAGTTGACCACGCCTTTGGTGCGTTCCACTTCGTTGGTGGTGTTGAAACCGTCAAAGAGCATCTGCCGCAGGCGCAACTCCGACTGGGTGTAAGTCAGGACATTGGTGTGGTGGTCGCCTTGTCCCCGAGTACTGGGGTTATCGCTGTAGCCCCGGCCGTAGCCGGCATTCAAATCCACCGACGGGAAAAAGCCCCCCCTGGCGACCTTGACGTCTTCATTGGCCGACAGACGGCTGTCCACTCGTTGGGCCAGTTCCGGATGGGTCGCGATGGTGCTCTGGATCGCTTCGGTCAATGACATGGCCTGGGCGTGAGAAGAGCAGGCCATGGCCAGCAAAACCGCGCTGCAGAGGGGGGATAAAACGCGCATGGGGTGCATCTCCTGAGGTCTGTTGTGCTTCTGTGTCGCCAAAATCTTGACGTATTTAAGATCAAAACCGTTTCAACCTTGTAACAACACAGCTAAGAACATCCTGCGAGAAACCTAAGAAGAATTTCTCATAGCAGTTATTCCGAAAAAAACTTATGTGCTTGGAAAAAAGCGGCACATTGTTCAAAGCGAAAGCCTTTGAAAATGCGGGTTCTGACGGCTTTTAGGCGTCAACAAAAGTTCCATGGAAATTTTTGAACGACGTGGGGAAGTGGTCGAAAGAGCGAAATGAAGGGTGATGTTTTGCGACGGTTTTTTGTCATTGTGGCAAAGAGCTAGCCCTTCGGATCCTGTGAAACCTGGCAGATTTTCCAGATTTTCGGGGGGCTCTTCAGGCATCGCTTCTTCACCCAGACATGCCGACCGCGGTTGGCAACGGAGGAATGCACATGGCAGCGCTCATCGGTACCGTCAGCAAGGTAATCGGGCAGGTTTTCGCGCAAGCGGCCGGGGGCCTGCGACGCCCGCTGGTGGAGGGAGATCGACTGTATGCCGGTGAGCATCTGGTGACCGGTGCCGAGGGTGCCGTGGCCGTGCAGCTTGCCAATGGCCAGGAGTTGACCCTCGGACGTGAAAGCGACCTGACCCTGACCTCGCAGTTGCTGGCCCGGCAGGCGCCTCGCGTCGAGACGCCTGAGGCAGCGGCACCGAGTGATGCGCAACTGACCGATGTGCAGAAGCTGCAACAAGCCATCGCCGCCGGTGCCGACCCGACCCAGACCGGCGAAGCCACGGCGGCCGGCCCCGGTGCTGGCAATGCCCCGGGCGGCCTTGGGGGGGGACACAGTTTTGTGCTGCTGGAAGAGGTGGGCGGGGCGGTTGACCCGAGCATCGGATTCCCTACGGCGGGATTCAACGGGATTCCCGAATTTCCTCTGCTGCGCCTGGCGGGGGATGCGGATGACGGTGACGATGGAACCGTACCGCCAGTGACCCCCGAGACGCCTGATAACCCGGTGACCCTCGACGGGCTGACCGTGGAGGGCGGCGAGCTGACGGCAGACGAGGCCAGTCTGTCCGACGGTTCGGCCAGCAACCCGGCGGCGCTGGTGCAAAGCGGTACCTTCACCATCAACGCCCCCGACGGGCTGAGCAGCCTGAGCATCGGGGGCATCAGCGTCATCGCTGGCGGCGTACCGGCAGGTTTTCCTCAATCGATCACCACGGTACTGGGCAACACCCTGACCATCACAGGCTACAACCCCGCCACCGGTGTCGTCAGCTACAGCTACACCCTCACGGACAACGAAACCCATCCGGCCGGTGCCGGCGCCAATACCCTCACTGAACAGTTCCCGGTCGTGGCCGTGGACAACGACGGTGACAGCGCGAACGGCACCCTGGACGTCAATATCACCGACGATGTGCCCCAGGCGATCGACGACAGCCACGCCAGTACAGCGTCGGAATCGTTGGTCATCCTCACCGGCAACGTCTTGCCCAACGACCATCAGGGGGCCGATCGTATACCCACCGGCCCCGACAGCGGGCCGATCATTGGCGGCACGTTCACCGGCACTTACGGCACCCTGGTGCTTAACCCCAATGGCACTTACACCTATACGTTGAACACCAGCGATCCGCAGTTCATCGCGTTGCACGGCGGCGGCAGCGGCACGGAAACCTTCACCTACACCCTGACCGATGCCGATGGCGACACCAGCACCGCCAACCTGGTGCTGCAGGTCCATAACAACGACGATCCGGTGATCATCCAGGGGCTGGACACTGAAGGCGGCGAGCTGACCGTCCGGGAACAACACCTGGCCGATGGCACCAGCCCGGATGCACCGGCCCTGACCCAGAGCGGCACGTTCACCGTGACAGCGCTGGACGGTGTGCAGAACCTGAGCGTCGGTGGCATCACCGTGGTCAGCGGTGGCGTGGCGGCCGGTTTCCCTCAATCGATTACCACGGCGCTGGGCAATACCCTGACTATCACCGGCTTCAACGCTGTCACCGGCGTGGTCAGCTACAGCTACACCCTGCTGGATAACGAGGCCCACCCGAATGCCAGCGGTGCCAACAGCCTGAGCGAGCAGTTTGCCGTGGTGGTTACCGACGACAACGGCACCACCGCCACCGACAGCCTGGACGTGAACATCGTCGATGACCTGCCCCAGGCCGTGGATGACAGCAACGCCGGTACCGCCTCGGAGACCCAACTGACCCTGAGCGGCAGCGTCCTGACCAATGACAGCCAAGGCGCCGACACCGTGGCGTCCGGCCCCATCACCCCCGGCACGTTCACCGGCACCTACGGTACGCTGGTGCTCAATGCCGACGGGTCGTACACCTACACCCTCAACACCAGCGATCCGCAGTTCATCGCGTTGCATGGCGGCGGCAGCGGCACGGAAACCTTCACCTACACCCTGACCGATGCCGATGGCGACACCAGCACCGCCAATCTGGTGCTGCAGGTCCATAACAACGACGATCCGGTGATCATCCAGGGGCTGGACACTGAAGGCGGCGAGCTGACCGTCCGGGAACAACACCTGGCCGATGGCACCAGCCCGGATGCACTGGCCCTGACCCAGAGCGGCACGTTCACCGTGACAGCGCTGGACGGTGTGCAGAACCTGAGCGTCGGTGGCATCACCGTGGTCAGCGGTGGCGTGGCGGCCGGTTTCCCTCAATCGATCACCACGGCGCTGGGCAATACCCTGACCATCACCGGCTTCAACGCCGTCACCGGCGTGGTCAGCTACAGCTACACCCTGCTGGATAACGAGGCCCACCCGAATGCCAGCGGCACCAACAGCCTGAGCGAGCAGTTCACGGTGGTGGCCACCGATGACAACGGCACCACTGCCACTGGCAACCTGGATGTGAACATCATCGATGACGTGCCCAAGGCCGTGGACGACAGCAACGGCACCGCATCGGAAAGCAGCCTGACCCTGACCGGCAACGTGTTGGCCAACGACACCGAAGGCGCCGATCACGTGGCGTCCGGCCCTGTCACGGCGGGCACGTTTACCGGGACCTACGGCACTCTGGTCCTCAACGCCGACGGTTCCTACACCTACACTCTCAATACAGCCGATGCGGATTTCAAAGGCCTGCACGGCGGTGGCAGCGGCACCGAAACCTTCACCTATACCCTGACCGATGCCGACGGCGACACCAGCACCGCCAACTTGGTGCTGCAAGTCCACAACAACGACGACCCGGTGATCCTCGACGGCCTCGACACAGAGGGCGGCGAGCTGGTGGTGCAGGAGAACAACCTCTCCGATGGCACCAGTCCCGATGCGCCGGCCCTGACCCAGAGCGGTACGTTCACTGTCACCGCACTGGATGGGGTGCAAACCCTCAGCGTCGGCGGTATCAACGTCGTCACCGGCGGCGTGGTGGCAGGCTTCCCGCAATCCATCACCACCGCGTTGGGCAACACCCTGACCATCACCGGTTTCAACGCCATTACTGGCGTTGTGAGTTACAGCTACACCTTGCTGGACAACGAGTCCCATCCAAACGCCAACGGCGCCAACAGCCTGAGCGAACAGTTCACGGTCGTGCTCACCGATGACAACGGCACCACCGCTACCGGCAACCTGGATGTAAACATCGTCGATGACGTGCCCACCGCTCATGCCGATTCTGCCTCGGTGCAGGAGGGCGGGACGGTCAGCGGCAACGTGCTGGACAACGACGTGGGCGGTGCCGACGGGCCGGCCCCGAGCGGCGCGGTGATCGGTGTACGCGCCGGCGACGACACCTCGACGCCGGCCATCGGCGGGCTCAACATCCAGATCAACGGCACCTACGGCTACCTGACCCTGGACGCCAATGGCAATGCGGTCTATCACAGCAACCCGGACAGCGTCAGCGCACCCGGCGCCACCGACGTGTTCACCTACACCGTGCGCGATGCTGATGGCGATGAAAGCACCACCACCATAACCATCAATGTGCATGACGTCTGCCTCATCGCCACGCCGGACCAGGACATCAGCGTCGACGAAAAAGCCCTCGACCTGAACCAGGACGGCCAGGACCTGGCGCCGGGCACGGTCAACGGCAGCGACCCGAGTGCTACGGGTGAAACGGCCACGGGGTCCCTGGTGGGCTCGGTCACCGGTGCCACGGGCGCCGTGACGTTCACTCTGGTGGGCAACGCCACCGGCGCCTACGGCCAATTGTTGCTCAACCCGGACGGTTCCTACACCTACACGCTGACCTCTCCCGCCACCACGACGCCCCACGCCAACGATGGCCCGAACGTGATGACTGAGAGCTTCACGTATCAGGCCACGGATTCCCTGGGCAACACGGTGACCAGTACCATCGTCATCAACATCGTCGACGACGTGCCGCAGGCTCACTGCGATACCGCTTCGGTGTTGGAGGGCGGCACCGTCAGCGGCAACGTGCTGTACAACGACGTACTCGGCGCCGATGGCGGAACGATCATCGGTATACGCGTCGGCAACGATACCTCGACCCCCGCCATTGGCGGGCTCAACACCCAGATCAACGGCACCTACGGCTACCTGACCCTGGACGCCAACGGCAACGCCGTCTACCACAGCAACCCGGACAGCGTTGGCGCACCCGGCGCCACGGACGTGTTTACCTATACCGTGCGCGACGCCGATGGCGATGAGAGCACCACGACGATCACCATTGATGTGCACAACAGTTGCCTGGTCGCTGAAACCGATCAGGACATCACCGTCTACGAAAAAGCCCTCGACCTGCAGCAGGACGGCCAGGACCTGGCGCCGGGCACGGTCAACGGCAGCGACCCGAGTGCTACGGGTGAAACGGCCACGGGGTCCCTGGTGGGCTCGGTCACCGGTGCCACGGGCGCCGTGACGTTCACTCTGGTGGGCAACGCCACCGGCGCCTACGGCCAATTGTTGCTCAACCCGGACGGTTCCTACACCTACACGCTGACCTCTCCCGCCACCACGACGCCCCACGTCAACGACGGCCCGAATGTCCTGAGCGAAAGCTTCACCTATGAAGCCACGGACGCCCTCGGCAACAAGGCGACCGGCAGCCTGGTGGTCAATATTGTCGACGATGTGCCCACGACCGTTGCGTCCGAGCGTTCGGTGACGGCGGTGGAGATCGACTCGAACCTGCTGATCGTGCTCGATGTGTCCGGCAGCATGGCCGATCCTTCCGGTGTGCCGGGGCTGTCGCGGCTCGATTTGGCGAAACAGGCCATCAGCGCCTTGCTGGATAAATACGATGACATGGGGGACGTGAAGGTCCAGTTGGTAACCTTCAGCAGCAGCGCCACCGACCAGACGTCCGTGTGGGTGGATGTGGCGACCGCCAAGACATTGCTCACCAACCTGTCGGCCGGAGGCGGCACCAACTACGACGCGGCAGTGGCTGCGGCGAAGACGGCCTTCGTCACCTCCGGGCAACTGACCGGGGCGCAGAACGTCGGCTACTTCTTTTCCGACGGCAAACCCACCTCGGGCCAGGAAACCGGCACGGCGGATGAGGCTGCATGGAAAGCGTTTCTCGACGCCAACGGCATCAAGAATTACGCCATCGGCTTGGGCAGTGGCGTGAGCAATGCCAACCTCGATCCGCTGGCCTACGACGGCAGTACCCACACGGACACCAACGCGGTGGTGGTCACCGACCTGAACCAGCTCAATTCGGTGCTTTCCGGCACTGTGCAAGGCGTGCCGGTCACCGGCAGTCTGCTGGGCGAGGGCGGTTCGTTCGGCGCCGACGGCGGCTTTGTCAAAAGCCTGGTGGTGGATGGCACGACCTATTCTTATAACCCGGCCGCCAACGGTGGACAGGGCGCATTGACTGCCAGCGGCGGAGCCAACCATGGCACCTTCAACACGGTCGACAACACCCTGAGCATCGCCACCGATCACGACGGCACTCTGGTGGTCAACCTCGACACCGGCGAGTACAACTACACCTCGCAAACCACCACCAGCACGCTCATCACCGAGAACATCGGCTACACCGTCAGTGACAACGACGGTGATCTGGCGAACTCCACGCTAGTGATCAAGGTCGTGCCCAACAGCGCGCCCGTAGCGATGGACGACCACATCATCACCAACGTGCTGTCGGGCAATATCGTGGTGCCGGGTGAATTGCTGCTGGGCAATGACAGCGATGCCAACGGCGATCCGCTGACTGCTTCGCCCACCGGCTTCAATACTGGCTGGATCGCCAGGGGCGCGGACTTCACCGGCACTACCGGCACGGTCAGCTTCACCGGCCACAACGTACAGTCGATCAATCTCGACCGTAGCACCTTCGTCGCCAATGCTGCCGCCATGACGGCGGTGCTGGTGGTCAGCGGTGCGCTGGGGGCGGTATCCAACAACAATGCCAACGATGAAGACCGGCTCAACATCAGCCTCAAGCAGGGCGAAACCCTTACCCTGGACCACAACCTGGCGGCAGGGCGCATCGCCCTGGAATACTCCCTCAATGGCGGGCCTTTCATCGCCATCAACGACGGTGCCTCGTTCACCGCAGCGGCGGACGGCAACTACCAGATCCACGTGACCAACATCCCCAACCCAGGCAATGGCAACGTCAATGCCTCGGAAAACTACCAACTGACCTTGACCGTCAACTACGCCGGCGCCCAAGACAGCGCGCCGGATTACCACGGCACCTACACCGCCAGCGACAACCATGGCGGCAGCGACAGCGCGGCGGTGGACATCAGCTACCAGGCGGGCCACACCCTGACGGGCACCAGCGGGGACGACGTGCTGCTGGCCGGCAACGGCGACAACGTCCTGAACGCGGGAGACGGCAATGACATCCTCAGCGCCGGCTCGGGCAACAACACGCTGCATGGCGGCGCGGGCAATGACTGGCTCTACAGCGGCGCGGGCAACGACCTGCTCGACGGCGGCACGGGCAACGACACTGCCAGCTACGCCCATGCCACGGCGGGCGTCACGGTGAACCTGAGCCTGCTGGCTGCACAAAACACCTGGGGCTCCGGCACCGACACCCTGGGCAGCATCGAGAACCTGGTGGGTTCGAACTTCAACGACACCTTGACCGGTAACGGCGGCAACAACCGCATCGACGGTGGGCTTGGCCATGACGTACTCAATGGTGGCGGTGGCGACGACATCCTCATCGGCGGCCTGGGTAACAACACCCTCACCGGCGGCAGCGGCGCTGACACCTTCCAGTGGCAGGCGGGCAACAGCGGCCACGATGTCGTGACCGACTTCACCCCGGGCTTGGACAAGCTCGACCTGTCCCAACTGCTATTGGGCGAGAGCGGCAGCAGCGCATCGCTGGACGATTACCTGCATTTCACCGTCACGGGCAGCGGTGCCTCGGTCATCACCAGCATCGACGTCAGCACCACCGCCGGCGCCAACCCGAACCAGACCATCGACCTGGCCGGTGTCGACCTCGCCAGCCACTACGGTGTCACACCGGGGGCGGGCGGAATCATATCGGGCGGGGCGGACACGGCGACGATCATCAATGGGATGCTGAATGATCATTCGTTGAAGGTGGATACGGTGTGAGGTGAACTGAAACGACAGACCCCGCCTTTCCCTCGCTGGAAATGCATCGGCCGAGGCCAACGGCGCCGAATTGCCGCTGGGGGGCGGGGACTGTCATATCGCCTTGATCATCCATCCTGTCGCATAGTCGTCATCCTGATGCAATGACTCAGTAGCCCCTGTCAAAGGATTGATGGAATATTCTCTTCTATCACCGGGAGCTGGGTTTGAAGTCCATGAACGCAGGTTGCTCAAACCCGGGTCACCGTCATGGATTGTTCGAATGGCTCCCCAAGTCTGAAGGTCTGGGATGACACCTCCAAAGCTCACCGCAGCGCTCCAGCAATACCAGTACGTGTGCCATTTATAGACATCACCCATGCCCATGAGCAGCCAAACGCCGGAGGTGGTGACTGGGTAGCTGACGTGCCCACCGAATTGATCATGAACGGTGATGGTGGCCGACCCTGAGAATTTCGACACAACCCGTGGTTGTGTTGACGTAAGAAGCTCAGCAATATTGGGATCGCTGGAGGTGTATATATAGGGAGGCACCCCCCCTGTCGGTGTCCGCTCCACGTATGCACCTACCGGCGGGCGCGCTGGAAACTTGGCAGTTCTATACATTCTCGTGCTGAGAATGGCGTCGCTGGTATCGATCGCCATAGGTTCCACTACTGTAAATCGCCAAGGAGGCGACACTGGATTATCACGGTAGGTCGCCCGAGCGGTGATGCTATGCCCCCCTATCTGGAGTCCACTGAGGGTGTCATGCCATAAGCCATTGGCATCAACTTCTACGGTTCTTATATATCCACTGCTGTCAAAAATTTCGACTTTCGTATTGGGCGTTGCTTCGCCGGTCAGCCTTACGCTCGTCGCGAGTGTATAACCGCTATCGGAGATTGGGGTGCCGCTTAAATCCTTGACCGAGGTAATAAGCGGTGTATCCAGCACTGCGGACTTGACCGAATAAGTGCGTAACGGAAAGGCGGTGGCCTCCAGGACATCAGCGGAAGCGTTGAAGGTTACCCGCAGCACAATGGTCAGGTCAGAGCGGTCCCGCAAAAGTTGTAGCTGGCCCCGTGAAACCGGTTTGAGCAGTCCCGCTTGGACTTCATCAGCGGTCACTTCGGACGCGGTTTGCAAGATGATCGTATGCTTTGTACCGTCGGTCCTGGTGCCTTCACAACTCAGCCAAACCCGCTGCCCCACCGCAATCAACGGCCAAGGCGCTACGGTAACGCGTGCATCCCCGATAAATTTACTCAGATCCAACTCACTACCAAGCCCCCCCTGCGCCGCCTCCGGAATCAACGGTATCGTCAGGCTGGCCACGGGCATCGCCTGCACATTTAACGTCAATACCTCCGAGGGCGGCGACTCCACGCCGTTCTGGATCACCGTGTAACTGACCGTCACCGCTTTACCCATGCTGAACGCCACTACACTGTTCGGAATCGGAACCTCCAAGCCATCCCTGACCGGCCATTCGCCCGAGGTGTGTGAACCTCCGGCTGGCGTGCCCGACGCGCCGGTCCAGGTGACTTTCAATGTGTCGTCGGGCAGCAGCGCGGCGTTGGCCGGCACCTGAACGGTCAGCGTGTCCTTGGCATTGACCGGGTTCAGGGTCGCGCCAGCGGCCTCTTTCACCGAAGGGGGAAGCAGATCTGACGGCCGACCAAGATGAATATCCAAACGCTTGATGGGCGACTGATTGGTATTGCCCAATTGGTCGGTCACCCGGTATTGGATCAATGTATTGGCGTTGTCACCCACCTGTTGGAAGGTATCGGTAAACAAGGTCTTCACCACAGGTGTCGAAGCGTCGGCCACCTCGAACGGAATGGTTACATCCCCCAACAGAAAATCGATGCGGTCGTAGTTTCGCGGGTTGGAGTAGGCAAAACCAAACTCCACGCCCTGCGCCGCTCGCTCGGCGCTGACCCCATCGCGGATCACATCGGGGGGAATCACCAGATCCAGGCCTTCCGGCGCGGGTTCGCCCGGAGCGCGCAGGTGATACAACACGAATAAGTCCCTGGAGGGCTGTGAGGAATTGTCACTGGGGCGGGTCACGAGGTAGTACAGCCTGTTGACGCCATGGATCAAGCGTCCATGGGGGATATGCAACGACATGCGGTTTCCTTCCTCCCCCGGCTGGACGGTATCGCCAGCGACGGGAGTGGGGTTGTCATTGACATACAGATCGACTCGATCCCAAGCCGCCAGCGTCCAGGATTGACGCTGCATCTCATTTAACGGGTCAATCAGGCATTGGAGCCCTTGTGGCTGATCGTCGTAAAGGCTTTTGGGGATACCGCCATCGGCGAGGTCGACCGGTTTCACTGGCGTAATCCAACCCGGAATGATGACGGGATAAAGCGCGAACAGATCGTCCAGGGTAGAAGAGTGGCTAGCCATCGGGTTCTCCTAGCGGGTGACGGGCGTGAGGTTCTTGGGTAGGGCTTATCACACGCCACACCGAGGCAATTGCCTACTGTCAGAATTGACAGTAGAGAACAGGTTTAGGACGGATGGTAGGGACTGTTGGTTGAACGCGAAAATATGCCGGAGACGGTGATTCACTGCGCAAACGGCAGGCAAGGCCTGCGCAGTTGCTTCTGCCTGAGGAAATACACCGTCACCAGCAGGTACAGGGGTAAGGGGTCCGGGATCTGGGGACGGGTTCCCGCCGCGCCTGAGCCGAAATTCAGGTTTGTGCATTTACCCGATGACCCGCATACAGATCAGAGCCCTTCCCGCAAAATGCGTGGCGTTGTCAGTAGAACTCACAATGTCTGACGGGAACGAGGTAAATCCCCAGCTGCCGTTTGGGGGAATAGGGGGAGGAGCCCATATCAATACGGTCGGATATAGCCACTCGCTTCCGATCTCGAAGCGCGTAATCAGAGAGCTGCCCCAACCAAATTCGGGCCTGAAGCCCCCGGCCTGAACGTAAGGCGTAGCCCAGGTATTGGCTTGCCATGCATCCATGTAGGCGTTCCCGTTATTTAGGATAACGTCGTGAACCCTGCCGGCTGTGACGTCGTAGCTCGAGGTTTTCCCTGCGGAGTCACGAACGGTGATTGTGGTAGTGCCGGCGCCCTTGACCAGAACGCCTCCTTCTTCAGCATCGACCGTGGCGACACTTGGCTTGCTGGACCGGTAGGTATACGGGGGCATTCCTCCGGTTGGCTTTCGTTCCAAGTCGTAGTAACGATTTTTCGACGCGAAGTTGCTGGTGGTGTAGATGATCTGGGTAAAGACATGTGGGGTTGTATCAATGATCTCGGAGGTTCCGACAGTAAACGTCCAGGGTTGCGACACCGGTTCGGTTCCATATTTCCCTTTGGCGGTGAAGCTGTGGTGACCCATGGCCAAGCCGATGACGGCGTGGGTCCAGATACCGCCGTCGACGTAGGCGATACCTTTGGAGTCGATGACGTCGAAAATCTCCACTCGCTGACCGCTCACCCCGGTGCCCCTGAGCGTGACGGCGGTAGCCTCGGTGCTTGTGCCATCGGGAATGTCAGCGCCTTGGGCATCTTTCACCGAGGTGATTTGCGGTGGGGCAAGTTGGTTCAGGTGGATATCCAGGCGCTTGGCGGATGACTGGTTGAAATTGCCCAATTGATCAGTAACCCGGTATTGGATCAAGGTATTGGCGTTGTCACCCACCTGTTGAAAGGTGTCGGTGAAAAGGGTTTTTGTCACGGGGGTCGAAGCGTCGATCACCTCGAACGGGACGGTTACATCTCCCAACAGAAAATCGATGCGGTCGTAGCTTCGCGGGTTGGAGTAGGTAAAACCAAACTCCACGCCCTGCGCTGCCCGTTCGGCACTGACCCCATCGCGGATCACATCGGGGGGAATCACCAGATCCAGGCCTTCCGGCGCGGGTTCGCCCGGAGCGCGCAGGTGATACAACACGAATAAGTCCCTGGAGGGCTGTGAGGAATTGTCACTGGGACGGGTCACCAGGTAGTACAGCCTGTTGACGCCATGGATCAAGCGTCCATGGGGGATATGCAACGACATGCGATTTCCTTCCTCCCCTGGCTGGACGGTATCGCCAGCGACGGGAGTGGGGTTGTCATTGACATACAGATCGACTCGATCCCAAGCCGCCAGCGGCCAGGCTAAACGCTGCATCTCCGGCAACGGGTCAATCAAGCATTGGAGCCCTTGAGGCTGATCGTCGTAAAGGCTTTTAGGGATACCGCCATCGGCGAGGTCGACCGGTTTCACTGGCGTAATCCAACCCGGAATGATGACGGGATAAAGCGCGAACAGATCGTCCAGGGTAGAAGAGTGGTTAGCCATCGGGTTCTCCTGGCAAGTGATGACCGTGACCTCTAGAGACATGGTCATCACACTCCAGGCTGAAGAGACTGGCTACTGTCAGAACTTACAGGTTAGGACTGGTTTAAGACGAGCGGTCGGTGTGTCGACTAGCGCGGGTTGACGGTGTCCAGCGCCCGGTTCGCCAGTAATCCGCTCAGCTCGATCAACTGCTGGATGCCCAGCGCCACGTGCCGCCGCGAACCGTCCAGTTCAAAGGCCAGGTCGCTGATCATGGCGTCGGCCGAGGCCAGTGTTTCGCTGAGGTTGGCGAGCAGGTGTTCGGTGTCGATGCCGTTTACGACGGTAAAGAGTTGATTGGGGGGCGGATCGGTGTCGGGCTTTGACTCTAGATAAAAATCGAGGGCGCGTTTGGCGGCTTTGTCGAAGGCTGTTGGGGTTGGATCGGTGTCCGGCGGATTGGGGGTTGGTTTGAACATGGTGAATCTCCTACGGGGATGGCACCACCCAAACCTGTCGCTAAACAGAACTGGGTGGCGGCTGCATGCGGGTTAGCGAACCGGTCGTAGGCACCCGGCAGACCCGAAGGTCTCCCACATACAGCCGCCATAACGTAATTGCAGTCAGAACTGCAACGAAGCATGGAGTGCTTATTGTGCCTAGAGTGATCCGGGTCGCTAAACCCGATCGCTGATCAGTCAGCGACCCGCAAACGATAGAACCCACCCCCAAGGCGCACAAGCCGGCGGATTCTGGCGTAGTTGTAGGCAATGGCGCAAGGCGATGTAGCCAAGTCCAGCAGTGTCCTACGGCAGAATAAACATTGGATCGCTGGGGACAGTTCCGCTTTCAGAAACCCGATCGCCCGCATCGCGAGCAAGCTTTGCTCCCACAGGGGATTCGGTGCGCTAGAAGCAACAGGCAGGGTTGGACTGCAATCAGGGACGGCGCAGCGTCTTTTGCCTGAGGATATAAACCGTCACCAACACCGCACTGGTCAACATGAACCCCCGTGCCCACGGCAGCGGCACCAGGTAGCAGGACAACAGGATGCTCGCCCACATCAAACCGATGGCGTAGACCTTGCCCTTGAGTGGGATGCCATGGCCGCTGAGGTAGTCGCTGATCCACGGGCCGAGCCGGGGATGTTCCACCAGCCAGCGGTAGAAGCGTGGCGAGCTGCGGGCGAAGCAGGCCGCGGCGAGCAGCAGGAAGGGGGTGGTGGGCAGTACCGGCAGGAAGATCCCGATCACCCCTAACGCCACGCTCAGCCAGCCGATGGACAGCAGGACGTAGCGCAACATCAGGGGGCGGTTGCCTATGGGGTTGTCCATAGGCCGTATCTTAGTGATGGCGAGGCTTGAGAATCGCCGGTTTCTCGTCCGGTGCGTTGCACAGCAGGTAGAGGGCGGTGAGGGCTTCCGGGATCTGCACGATCATGTCGTCCATCAGGTTCGGGTCGGCGGCGATGTCGGAAAACTCCGGTTGTTCATCGAACAGGCCGGAACCGACCATGATCGGCAGGAGCATTTCGCTGACTTCTTCTTCGGCGGTTTCGAACCAGGCGGCTTCGCGCAGGAAGACACCCTCCATGAAGCCGATGCACCAGCCACGTAATTCAGAATCGTCCGGGTCGTCGCCCAGGTCGAGTTCGCACGGCAGTTCGAATTCTTCGTCCGAGGCCAGCTGACGAGCGATATGGGCCTTGAGACCCACCAGCGTCGCTTCGATCTCGGTGCGCTGGGCTTCGTCGGTGTAATGCGGCTCTTCGGCGAACAGGGCGTCGATCCACTCCCGGTCGGGCACCTGCTCGGAACAGATCGAGAGGGCGGTCAGATAGCCATGAGCGGCCACGTAATCCAGCGCTTCGTCGTGCAGCTCATCGGCATCGAGGAAGACTTGCAGGCGGGTCAATTGCTCAGCGAAGGACATTGCGGGCTACCTTGGGGGAATAAACAATGCGGGAATTCTAGGCCTTCTTGAGCGCCCAGGCCAGCCGCGTGGCAGATTTGCCTCTTTAAGGCGCGAGGTGGCCGCGAATACAGCGGCGCCCCCGATCAATGTGGGAGCGTGAGAAGGCGCGATCACCTCTTGTCAGCATCGCCCTCTGGGACGAAGGCCTCGGGTATACTGCCGCGTTTTGTGATGCCCTGCGGTGTCCCACCGGTTCGAAACGCGCCCTTACGATTTGCCGGTGCAGCCTTTTCGATTCTGAACCAGCCTTGCAGGGATGTTTCGGTGATTTTTGGAGTTTCTATGCTCGAACAGGCTCAACGCGTCCTCAAGGACATCTTCGGCTACGACAGTTTCCGTGGCCGTCAGGGTGCCATTATTGAGCGCGTGGCCAACGGTGGCGATGCCCTGGTGCTCATGCCCACCGGCGGTGGCAAGTCCTTGTGCTACCAGGTGCCGGCGCTGTTGCGCAACGGCCTGGCGGTGGTGGTTTCGCCGCTGATCGCCCTGATGGACGATCAGGTCGCCACCCTTGAGGAACTGGGGGTTGCCGCCGCTTCGCTGAACTCTACCTTGAGTGCCGATCAGCAGCGGGACCTGGCGGCGCGGATCAAGCGCGGCGAAGTGAAGATGTTGTACCTGGCCCCCGAGCGCTTGGTGCAGCCGCGCATGCTGGCATTCCTGCAGGGCCTTGAAATTGCCCTGTTCGCCATCGACGAAGCCCACTGCGTCTCCCAGTGGGGTCACGATTTCCGTCGTGAGTACCTGCAACTGGGGCAACTGGCGGAACTGTTCCCGGACGTACCGCGCATCGCCCTGACCGCCACCGCCGACAAGCGTACCCGCGAGGAAATCGTCGAGCGCCTGCACTTGCAGGACGCCGAGCGCTTCCTGTCCAGCTTCGACCGATCCAATATTTTCTACCGCATCGTGCCCAAGGAGCAGCCGCGCAAGCAGTTGCTGGCGTTCTTGGCCGAGCGTCGCAGCGATGCCGGTATCGTCTACTGCCTGTCGCGAAAAAAGGTCGATGAGGTGTCGGCGTTCCTCTGCGACCAGGGATTTCCGGCGCTGCCGTATCACGCGGGTCTGCCCAACGACCTGCGGGCCTATCACCAGAAGCGCTTTCTCAACGAAGAAGGCCTGATCATGGTTGCCACCGTGGCGTTCGGCATGGGCATCGACAAGCCCAACGTGCGTTTCGTCGCGCACCTGGACCTGCCCAAGTCCCTGGAGGCCTATTACCAGGAAACCGGCCGAGCGGGCCGTGATGGCTTGCCCGCGGATGCCTGGATGGCCTACGGCCTGCAGGACGTGGTGATGCTCAAGCAGATGTTGCAGAACTCCGAAGGCGACGAGCGCCACAAGCGCCTTGAACAGCACAAGCTCGATGCCATGCTCTCGCTGTGCGAAGAAACCCGTTGCCGACGCCAGACCTTGCTTGCCTATTTCGACGAGGACATGCCCCAGCCGTGCGGGCATTGCGACAATTGTGTCGATGGCGTGGAAACCTGGGATGCCACCGAACCGGCCCGTCAGGCGCTGTCGACCATTTATCGCACCGGCCAGCGCTATGGCGTCGGTCATCTGGTGGATGTCTTGCTGGGCAAGGACAACGAAAAGGTCCGCAGCTTCGGCCATCAGCATCTGTCGGTGTTCGGCGTGGGCAAGGCCCGTTCCGAGAGCGAATGGCGTTCGTTGTTCAGGCAACTGGTGGCGCGTGGCCTGGTGGATATCGACCTGGAAGGCTACGGCGGCCTGCGCCTGAGTGCGAGTTGCCGACCGTTGCTCAAAGGCGAGGTCACCCTGGAGTTGCGTCGTGATCTCAAGCCGGCAACGGCGGTCAAGAGCAGCAAGAGCCAGGCCAGCCAACTGGTGCGTGGCGAGGAGCGCGATCAGTGGGAAGCTTTGCGCGCCTTGCGTCGCAAACTGGCCGAGGAGCACGGCGTCCCCCCCTATGTCATTTTCCCCGACTCGACGTTGCTGGAAATGCTGCGCAGCCAACCCACCTCCCTCGCCGAAATGGCCCGGGTCAGCGGTGTGGGCGCACGCAAGCTGGAGCGTTATGGCGAGGCGTTCCTCCAGGTCTTGGGCGGGGAGGCCGAGACGCCGAAATCGGTGGCCGATGTGCGCCACGAACTCATTACCCTTGCCCGGGCCGGCATGACGCCATTGCAGATTGCCGGGCAATTGCAATGCTCGGAAAAGAACGTCTACGCGATGCTCGCCGAGGCCATTGGCATGCAGCAATTATCCCTGGAACAGGCATTGGACCTGCCGGAGGAATTGCTGGGCGAGGTCCAGGACGCGTTCCTCGATGGCGAGGGCGAATTACCTTCCGTGTCGGAGGTTGCCGCGCTGTTTGTCGGGCGTGTGCCGGAAGGCGTCCTGTATTGCGTCAGGGCCGCCTTGCAGTCGGAATTCGAAGTCTGATCAATATGTTGCGTCCCTTTAACGATTCAGTACGGAGCGGGCCTTGCCTGAATCCGATACGCATGCTTAGCTGACTAATAATTAGTATTCCTCTATTTCAGATCTGATGAGTTTTTTATGTCGTTAACCGATCAACACCGTTTTGGCATGCAACTGGCGCAGATGTCCCGAGGTTGGCGTGCCGAGCTGGACCGGCGCCTGGCCGGGCTGGGCCTGTCCCAGGCGCGTTGGCTGGTGCTGTTGCACCTGGCCCGTTTCGAACACGCGCCGACCCAGCGGGAATTGGCCCAGAGCGTCGCCGTCGAGGGCCCGACCCTCGCACGCCTGCTCGACAGCCTGGAAACTCAGGGGCTGGTGCAGCGCCAGGCCGTGGCCGAAGACCGTCGGGCCAAGAAAATCGTCCTTTGCGCACCGGCCCGGCCGTTGATCGAGCAGATCGAAACCATTGCCACCCAGTTGCGCAAGGAACTGTTCGAAGGCGTCGACGAAGCGGACATGCGCGTGTGCATGCGCGTTCACGGCACAATCCTCGCCAATCTGGAAAAATCCTGAGGCATATCACGGCTGGCATGCCTTTGAGATTCGGCGGTTAGCGAACTATAACCAGTACTAAGCGTTCGTATTGGAAGCGTTCGAATCGAAAGGGATACCCATGCTTGAAAGTTTGCAGTCCACGTTGCGCAGTTGCGTCAACGTGTCGGTCGTCTTGGGTGCCTTGGGGTATTCGGCTTTGGCGTCTGCGCTGGGGCTGGGGGAGATCACGCTCCATTCAGCCCTGAACCAGCCGTTGCGCGCTGATATTGCCCTGGTCGACGTGGCCGGGCTGGAAGAGGGCGATCTTTCGGCCAGCCTGGCGAGCCCGGACGATTTCAGCCGAGCCGGCGTGGAACGGGTGTTTTTTCTCAACAATCTACGCTTTACGCCGGTGCTGCGTGGTGAGCGCAGTTTCATCCGGGTGACCTCCAGCAAGCCGGTGGAGGAGCCGTTTCTCAATTTTCTGGTGCAGCTCAATCAGCCTAATGGACGCCTGCTGCGCGAATACACCGTACTGATCGACCCGCCGGGCACGCCGGGCGTCGTGCCTGCCGCCGACCCACTTGCCGATGTGTCCCGGTCTTCGCTGCCGGCCCAGGCAACACCTGCCATCAAGCCGCCCCCCGCCACACAAGGCAAGCACTACACCGTCGTGCAGGGTGACAACCCCTGGCTCATTGCCAAACGCCTGCACGCTGCCGGCAGCGGCGGTTCGGTCAATGAGTTGATGCAGGGCATCCAGGCCCTGAACCCGGGCAGTGACCGGCTTTCTATCGGTCAACGCTTGTTACTGCCCGACTCGGCGGTACTGCCGTCCCCCGCCGAAGCAGCGACTGGGCCCGCCGCTGCCGCTTCTGACGAACAACTGGCCGCCAGCGTGCTGCAAAACCAGCAGCAACAGAAAACCATCGACGAACTTCAAGCCAGGATTCAGGCCCAGGATGAAGAACTGGCCGGTCAACGCAAGCAGATCAGCGAGTTGCAGGCGAAATTGGCCGAGGTCAGCCCTGCTGCCGAAACCGCGGCAACACCGCCACCGGCGCCACCGGCAGGCGAGGCGATGAATGACACAACGGCTGTCGAGCCTCCCATGACAGCGCCAGAAGCAGAGTCCGAGGGCTTCAGCGGTTTGTTGTGGGCGGCGCTGGCAGGCCTGTTGGGGCTGCTCGCGCTGTTGCTGGTCATGCGCCGTAGGCAACAGGCGCAGGCTGGCTCGGAGTCCATGAGCGAGCGTCCCGAACTGCTGCTCGACGACGATACTGAAAGCTTTGCATCGCCGGTCGACACGGGGCAGTCCGAGGCCGCGACCTCATTCAATAACGGCGACACGCCTTTAGGGGATGTACTGGAAGGCGTCGGGATCTACCTCACCTATGGTCGCTTCAGCGAAGCAGCGGGATTGTTGCGGGCCGCGCTGTTGGCGGAACCGGAGCGCACGGACCTGGGCCTGAAGTTGCTGGAAGTGCTGGGCAAGCAGGGCGACGCCATCGGTTTTCAGGCTCAGGAGCATCATTTGGCCACCCAGGGCGTCGATGCCAGCCTGCTGGAGGAAATTCGCGGGCGGTATCCGAAGGTTGCCGTGACCAGCGCACCCGAGGTGGTGTCAGCGCCGCCACCGTCTCCGCTTCCTGAACCCGCACCTGAATCCGGCGACGAATTCGAGCTGGACCTGGACGCGCTGTCCATGGAAACCAGCTGGGACCTGGCCGATGGGCAGGGCTCCGTCGCTGGAAAAAACGCCGCTGCGTCACCCGCTGCCGAGGCTTCGGAGGGGCTGTCGCTTTCCGGTTTCGACGAGTCGGATCTGCAGTGGAGCGCCCCGCTGGAAACCGAGTCGCTGGATGACGCCTTTCTTGATGGATTTGCCGATGAAGAACAGTCGCTCGAGCTGGAGCCGCTGCCCTCTGAGTCAGAGTCAATGTCCCTGGAGCCTCAGGCCGCGGAACATTCGGAAAAGCTGGAACAGGCGCAGAACTGCATTGATGAGGGCGATTTGAAGACCGCCGTCACGCTGCTGGAGGAACTGCTTGAGGACGGCGACGAACCGCTCAAGCAGACCGCTAGGGTGCTGCTGGCCGGGATTCGCTGATACGCTGGGATCAAGGCTGGCTGGGTGCAGCTCTTCGCGGGCAAGCCCAGCCAGACCCGTCAAAACGTTTGCCCCAAATTCAGGTACACCGCTTGTTCATCGTCGTCGTTGAAGCCGTAGCTGAAGTTCAGTGGCCCCAGTGGCGTGTCGAAACCCAGGAAAATGCTAGCGGCATTGATGTAGCCGCTGTCGAACGCGTTGTCGTTGTTCCAGGCCCGGCCCCGTTCCAGCGAGCCGCCGAAGTACAGTGGGAAATCCAGGGGCAGGTAGGCTCGTGGGGTCAGCCGGCGATAGTAAACGGCGCGCATCAGGCTCATGTTCTGCCCGGAAATCCCGTCTTCGCGAAAACCTGATAGCTGCCGTGCCCCGCCAAGTACGAAGCTGGAAGTCACGACCTCGGCCGTGTCGAGGGTGCGGCCGTAGCGCCCGCCGAGAATAAACGTGTTCGGGCCATTGCTCAGGGCTTTGTCCAGCTTCAGCTCCCACTGGCGGTAACGCTGGTCCGAGCCCAGTCCTGGATCGTACTGGCGCCAGGACAGACCGACGTCTTCGCCTTCGTGGGGAAAATACACGTTGTCCAGGGAATCGAACGAGTACTTGAGCTCATAGAAGCCTTCGTTGAAGTCTTCGCTGGGCTGGTCGTGATCACCGATGCGTACGTCCGCCTTGCCCCAAGCCTGGCCGACCCCGAAACGGATCTCGCCGCTGTTGCCGATCTGGCGGCCCAGGTTCAGGCCCAGTCCGTAACGTTCAACGCGATACTGCGCGATCGGGTCATTGTCCAGGATCGCGTCGACATTGCGGGATTCGAACTGCCCATAAGGGGCAATGAAGTAGCGCGAGCCTACATCCAGGGGCTGATAGAACTCGCTGTACAATTCCTGCCTGTCGCCGATCTGCGCCCGGGTCAGCCATTCGGCGCCCAGGCGGTTGATGCCGTTGACCCGATAGCTGGCACCGAGGTTGAAGGCGCTGTCACCGCGCATGTCGTCTGACAGGCTCAGTCCCAGCCGTAGATAGTCGGTGCCGGTGCGCTTGCCCCGGGCATTGATTACCAGGGTATTGTCCGACCCCTTATGGACCACGCGGTATTGCACCTGCTCGAAGTAATCCAGGCCGTACAGCGTGCCCATGTCGGTTTGCAGGCGCCCCAGGTCCAGCGGCTCGCCGATCTGCTGGCGAATGTAATAGCGAATCACATCGTCGCCGACCTTCGAGTCGTTCTCCACGCGGATCGCCGTGATGACCGGTGTCCGTTCGCTGGGGGTGCGGGCCGCCACGAGTTGCGGATCGGCTGCCTCGAGGGGGCGCAGGTGTGCCAGGCGGGCCTGGAGAATCCGAGTGGCGCGGTAACCCGCATCGATCATTTCACGAGCCTGGCCGAAGTCGGTCGAGCCGAAACTCGCCAGGGCCGGTTGGATCAGCACGTCGTCTTTTTTCAGCGTGGCCAGTTGTTCTTCCGAATTGCGCCGGGTCATCAGGGTGGTCGACTGGTTCAGGACGTCCAATACCGTGACCAGTTGCTTACGGTTGCGCAGCGGGGTGCCGATGTCGACCACAATGGCCATGTCCACGCCCATTTCCCGCGCCACATCCAGGGGGATGTTGTCGCTCATGCCGCCATCCACCAGCAGGCGGCCGTCCAACTCCACCGGAGCGAACACCGCCGGGATCGACATGCTGGCGCGGATGACCTTGGGCAGGTGGCCTTTGCGGAACACGACCTTTTCACCGCTGGCAATGTCCGTTGCGACGGCACGGAACGGGATCGGCAGTTTGTCGAAGTCTCGGGTGTCGCTGGCATGCGCCAGCAGGCTCTCAAGCAGCAGGGCCAGGTTTTGTCCCTGGATAACGCCTAATGGCAGGCCGAGGCTGCCGTCATCGCGAAAGCTCAGTTTTTGTTTCACCAGGAAGTCCCGGTCGTCCTGCTTGCGTCGGAATGGCACGTCCTTGCGGGGTGGGGCATCGGACAGGGCCTGTTGCCAGTCGATGTCCAGGGCGAGTTTTTCCAGTTCGTCGATCTTGTAGCCGGAAGCGTACAGCCCGCCGATCACGGCGCCCATGCTGGTGCCTGCAATGGCGTCGATCCTGATGCCTTGCTCTTCCAGGGCCTTGAGCACACCGATATGGGCCAGGCCTCGCGCCGCGCCGCCGGACAGCACCAGGCCAATCTTCGGGCGCGGGGTGTCGACGGCGGATTCACTGGCATGGCCGAACAGGGGCATCAATAGCAAGAGCAGGCAGGGCAGCAAGCGGCGCATCGTCAATCTCGGGGCGTGGGGCAAAGGCGAGTATTATAGCGATGCCTTCGAACCCACGAGCCGACCTCCAATGACTGAGCAAAAACCGGAAATCGTCATCACCTATTGCACTCAATGCCAATGGTTACTGCGTGCGGCCTGGCTGGCCCAGGAGCTGCTCAGCACGTTCGGCGACGATTTGGGCAAAGTTTCCCTGGTGCCCGGCACTGGCGGAGTGTTCCGCATCGCTTGCGACGGCGTGCAACTCTGGGAGCGCAAGGCTGATGGCGGATTCCCTGAGGCCAAGGTGCTGAAGCAGCGGGTGCGCGACCGTATCGATCCGGAACGGGACCTGGGCCATAACGACCGGGTTCAGTGAGACGTCGCTTCGACGCTTGCCTGTGGTTTCTTCGAACTCAACTGACTCGACACCACGATCGCGACGATGATCAGGAGGCCGCCCAGCAGCATGCGCAAGGTCGGGGTCTCGCTGAACAACAGCCAGGCCATGGCGATGCCATAGACCGGTTCCATGGCGAAGACCACGGCCGCGGTGCGGGCCTTGATCACCCCCAGGCTGGCAACGAACAGACTGTGTGCCAGACCGGTGCAGAACACCCCGAGCAGGCCGATCCACAGCCAGTCGAGCGGGCGCACATCACTCAGTTGCGGAGCGGCCAGGGGCAACAGGCATAACCCGACCACCAGGTTCTGGCAGAGCGCGGCCTGTACGGGAGGGACATGGCCGGAGCCGGCGCGGTTGGTCAGCGACAACAGGGAAAACAGCAACCCCGATGCCACCGCCCACAGGAGCCCGGAGGTGGCGCTGCTGGCCAGGTCGAATGCTGGCGTGACCAGCACCAGCCCGATGCTTACCAACACCACCAGCAGGATTTCATTAGCGCGAATCCGCTCGCGAAAGATCAGTCCTTCGAGCAATACCGTGAAGGCCGGGAAACTGGCGAACCCCAACGTGGCGACCGCCACCCCCGCGACTTTTACCGCAATGAAAAAGCTGACCCAATGTCCCGCCAACAGCAGGCCACCCAGCAGCAATCGCCGGCCGTCCGCCGCACGGAGTTTCTGCCAACGGGCGCGGCTGGCAAAGCGGGCGAAGAACGCCAGGGCCAGTACGGCAAATACCGCACGACCGAACACGATGACTGTCGGCGACGCGACGGCGAGCTTGCCGAACACGCCAGTCAGGCCAAACATGAGAGCGCCAATGTGCAGGGCGCCGAGGGCGGTACGGGGCGTCATCACAATCCTTCCAGACAAAACGGTAACAGGCGGATCCCTGAGGGAGGCATTCACAAAAGCCCGGAACACCGCCGCCCCTGTGGGAGCGGGCTTGCTCGCGAATGCGACCGACCTGTCACGAAAGTATTCACTGACACACCGCGTTCGCGAGCAAGCCCGCTTCCACCGAAGCTTTCTCCGGTCAGTATTTAAACGTGGTCAAGAGCGGTGTGTCTGTCGCGATCCTGGCGATTTTTAGCGCCAGGCTAGCGCCGAAGCTTGCTCGGCGACACGCCGAATTCGCGCAACACCGCGGCGGCAAAGGCGCTCTGGGAGCCATAGCCGACCCGGTGAGCGACCTCGCCAATCGGCAGGTCCGTGTCGCGCAGCAACCCTACGGCCTTGTGCAGGCGACGGCTGCGGATGTACTCCATCGGCGTCTGGCCGCATTCGGCGATGAAGCGCGCATGCAGGCGGGCGCTGGACAGCCCGGCGACCTGGGCCAGGTCCGCCACTTGAAGCGGATAGGCCGCGTATTGGTCGATGTGAGCGTCGAGCGCGGCGTAGGGCAGGCGACGGCCTCCGGTCGTGGCGGGACGAGCCCCATTGAGACTGGCCAGGAGCAGCACGGCTCCCTGTCGGGCAATCAACGGATCGTCCATCCGGCTACTTGCCAGCCAACAGACCAATTGGCTTTGCCCCGCATCCAGGGGCAAGCGGGCACTGCTGTCGAGCAACCGCCGGCTGGCGTCGGCGTGGTCCCCCAGGCACTGATCGATCCAGTCGTCGCCCGGCACGTCCATCACCAGGCAGCGGCTGCCGTGGGGGCTGTCACAAGCGTGGTGTGCTCCGGCCGGCACTACCACGAAACTCTGCCGGACCACCTGGCTGCCGCAACCTTCGATCTCGAAATCCAGCGCACCGGACAACCCGAATACCAATTGCGCATGGTCATGGCTGTGGACGATCAGGTCCTGGCTGTATTGGCGTAGCGTGAGGATCGGTCTCATCGCGGTCTCCCGTGGCAGGCCGTCAGGATACACTGAGGACGTGACGTAGCGCGCTGTCATGCAATGGACTTGTGTTTGTCATGGGGCATTAATCGCCAGCGTGCACAGTGGTGAAAACGATAGAGGGGGTGCCCATGACCAGCGCCGAGCTCGCCAGACCCAGCCGCAAGCAGCGTGTCCGCACCCTGTGGATTTCCGACGTACACCTGGGCACCCGGGACTGCCAGGCCGAGCACCTGTCGCAGTTCCTCAAGGGCTATCACGCCGACAGGATCTACCTGGTCGGTGACATCATCGACGGTTGGAAACTGCGCGGCGGCATGTACTGGCCCCAAGCGCATACCAACGTCATCCGACGCTTGCTGACCATGAGCAAGCGCGGCACCGAAGTGATCTACGTCACCGGCAACCATGATGAATTTCTGCGGCGCTATTCGAAGCTGATCCTGGGCAATATCCAGCTGGTGGACGAGGCGGTGCATGTCACCGCCGATGGCCGGCACCTGCTGGTGATCCACGGCGACCAGTTCGATGTCATCACCCGTTACCATCGCTGGTTGGCATTCCTCGGCGATTCGGCGTACGAACTGACCCTCACACTGAACCGTTGGCTTAACCATTGGCGCGCCCGTTATGGCTACGGCTACTGGTCACTGTCGGCTTACCTCAAGCACAAGGTGAAGACCGCTGTCAGCTTTATCAGCGACTTTGAGGAGGCCATCGCCCACGAATGCGTGAAACGTGAGTTGCACGGCGTGGTGTGCGGCCATATTCACCATGCCGAGATTCGCAAGGTGGGAGAGGTGGAGTACCTCAACTGCGGTGACTGGGTCGAATCGTGCACGGCATTGATCGAACACTGGGATGGCTCGATCGAGTTGTACCGGTTGGCGGATGCCCAGGCGCGCGAGGCGCAGATCAAGGCCGGGTTGAAGATTTCCGAACCTGCTTGAGTCGTGTCGCGGGACAAGGCTTGCCCCGCGATAAGAACACCCTGGTCCGCCGGTTAGAATGCCACCTTGCCCCGCAGCATGTCGCGGTACATCACAAAATCCCCCAACAGGCTGTAGAACGGATGCTGGAAGGTGGCCGGCCGGTTCTTTTCGAAGAAGAAATGCCCGACCCAGGCGAAGCCGTAGCCGGCCACCGGCAAGGCGATCAACCACCACCAGACGGTTGCGACGAGCGCCAGGACGAAAATCAGGATGACCAGGGAGGTGCCGACGAAGTGCAGGCGCCGACAGGTGCTGTTGCTGTGTTCGCCGAGGTAATACGGGTAAAACTCGGCAAAGCTGTCGAATCGTTTGCGCTTTTCCAAGACTGCGGGCTCTTTGGTTGTTGTGCTGTATCCAAGTCTAGGGCGAACGGTTGCATTGGCCAGTGACAAAGAGCGCCACTTTAGTATCCTTCGCAAAACCGGCCGTGGCACACGGCCCGTCATGCGGGGGAAACGTATGGGCGAACGAACCACTTCTTCCAGCTGGGCGATGGGGATTGTCAAGGCGCTGGAAATGGACGGCCTGGATTGTCGCGCGCTGTTCGGGCAACTGGGGCTGGACTTTGATGCGTTGGACGATCCGGACGCCCGGTTCCCCCAGGACTCGATGACGCGACTCTGGCAACGGGCGGTGGAGCTATCGGGTAACCCGGCCATCGGCCTGAACATGGGCAAGGTAGTCCGCCCGGCGTCGTTCCATGTGGTGGGTTATGCCCTGATGTCCAGCCGCACGTTGATCGAGGGTTTCCAGCGGCTGGTGCGCTATCAGAGAATCATCGCCGAAAGCGCCGAGGTCAGTATTCGCCAGTTGGATGGCCATTACGGACTGATCCTGACGGTGCACGGCGACCATATTCCGCCCACCCGGCAAAGTACCGAGGCCTCCCTGGCCTGTGCGCTGAGCCTGTGCAACTGGCTGACCGGACGCACCCTGCATCCGGTGAAAGTGTTGTTCCAGGCCCCTGAACCCCTTGATCCGACACCTTACCAGCAGGCTTTTGCCGCGCCGCTGATATTCAATGCGCCGTACGATGCGCTGGTCTTCGAGCGCTCAGACATGGAAGCGCCGCTGCCGACGGCCAACGAGGCCATGGCATTGCTTCACGACCGCTTTGCCGGCGAGTACTTGGCCCGTTTTTCGGGAAGCCGAGTGACCCACAAGGCGCGGCAAGCCCTCTGCCGGCTGTTGCCCCAGGGCGAACCCAAGCGCGATGTGGTGGCGCAGGCATTGCACTTGTCCCAGAGGACCTTGCAGCGACGGCTGCAGGAGGAGGGCACCAGCTTCCAGCATTTGCTCGACGACACCCGCCGAGAACTGGCCGAGCAGTACCTGACACAGCCGGACATGACATTACTGCAAATCGCCTATCTGCTGGGGTTTGCCGATCCGAGCAATTTTTTCCGCGCCTTCCGCCGCTGGTTCGATGCCACGCCCGGAGAATACCGGGCGGCAAGGGGACTCAAGCCGGTCAGTGACGCCAGAACGCCGGGATGCACAGCACGAACACCGTGATGATTTCCAGGCGACCCAGGAGCATGCCCGCCGACAGGATCCACTTGGCCGCATCCGGCAGCGGCGCGAAGTTGCCGGCCGGCCCGATGGTTTCCCCCAACCCCGGGCCGACGCCGGACACCGTACTGGCTGCCCCGGTCAGCGCGGTCATCCACTCCACGCCCAGCAAGGACAGCAGGAGGGCGATCACGCAGATGGTGATGGCGAAGAAGAACGAGAACGTAAGGATCGACCGCACGATTTCTTCATCGAGGCGGTGACCGTTGTATTTTTGCTTGATCACCGCGCGCGGGTGGATCAATTGCATGAGGTTGGCCCTGAGCAGGATATACGCGACCTGGAAGCGGAAAATCTTGATCCCGCCAGCCGTCGAACCCGAGCAGCCGCCCACGAAGCCCAGGTAAAAAAACAGCATGAGCGAGAAATTGCCCCAGAGGCTGTAGTCTCCCAGGGCGAATCCCGTGGTGGTCACGATGGACGTCACATTCAGCGCCACGTGGCGCAGTGCGTCCAGCCAATGCAGGTCGGTGGTGGCCCAATACCAGGTGCCGAGGACCAGCCAGGTGACCAACAACACACCGATCAGACCCTGAACCTGCTGGTCCTTGATCAGCGCCCGACGATGGCCTCGCAGCATCGCGACATACAGGGCGAACGGCAGGCTGCCGAGGATCATGATGACGATAGCGACCCAATGCACCGCCGGTTGGGTCCATTTGGCCAGGGACAGGTCCGAGGTGGAAAACCCGCCGGTGGAGATCGCCGACATCGAATGGTTGATGGCATCGAACGGGCTCATTCCAGCCCACCAGAGCGCCAGGGTTCCGAATATGGTAATGCCGACGTAGGACGCCACGATCAGTCGCGCCACCATATGGGAGCGGGGCATGACTTTTTCCGAACGGTCCGACGACTCGGTCTGGAACAGCCGCATGCCACCGATGCGCAGCAGCGGCAGGATCGCTACCGCCATGCCGATGAAACCGATACCGCCGAGCCAGTGCAGCAGCGAGCGCCACATGAGGATGCCGGGAGACATGGTGTCCAGGCCACTGAGGACCGTAGCGCCGGTGGCGGTGATCCCCGACATGCTTTCGAAGAACGAATCCGTATAGCTGATGTGCTGGGTCAGCAGAAATGGCAGCGCCGCGAAGATGCACACCACCACCCAGCTGCTGACGGTCAGCAGGTACATGTCCCGGGGGCGCAGATGAATGTGTTCAGGGCGTCCGGGCAGCACCAGGGCCAGGCCGGCGACGAAGGTGATCATGCTCGACCAGAGAAATGATGGCAGGTCGCCTGTGCGCTCGAAGACCAGCAGGGTGGCCATGGGCACGACCATGAAGATCGCCAGCGTGATCAGGAAGATGCCGATGATAAAACCAATGATCCGTAGGGTCGGCAACGCCATGGAGTCCGCTCGGGCTGAAAGGGAAGGGCGCCATTCTACCTGCGACAGACTTCGTGTAAACCAGCCCCTTTGGGCGCTTGCGGCGAGCAGGAGCCTGACATCGGAATTTGCGCTGACGGACGGGCCGTGCAGCCACTAGAATAGTCGGACATTTTTTCCAGGGAGGTGCCTGATGCAGGCTCTCGACGTACTGCTCAACCGTGTTTCCGTTCCACGCCTGATGGAGCCGGCGCCCACGGCCGAACAACGGGAAGTGATGTTCGCTGCCGCAATGCGCGCTCCGGATCACGGCCAGTTGCGGCCATGGCGTTTCCTGACGGTCGAAGGGCAAGCGCGTTATCGCATGGGCGAACTGCTGGCCGAAGCGGCGCGCTTCAATGACCCGCTGGTACCCGAGGCCGTGGTGGAAAAGGCCCTCAATGGCCCGTTGCGCGCACCGCTCGTCGTGGTGGTGATCGCTCGTCTGCAGGACCATTTCAAGGTGCCCAAGTCCGAACAGCTGCTGGCGGCGGGTTGCGCGGCGCACGCCATCCTGCTGGCGGCCTACGCCCAAGGCATCGGTGGAGTCTGGCGCACGGGGGAACTGGCCTATTCGCCACATGTGGCCGAGGGGCTTGGCCTGGAGGTTGGCGAAGAGGTGATCGGCTTCCTCTACCTGGGCACGCCGCAGAAAGAAGCCCGGATCGCGCCGAAGGAGGATACGGCTGAATTCGTTGGTGAGTGGACGGGGGCGTAGGTCCGTCAGACTAACCTGTGGGAGCAAGCGTTTCTCCCACAGGTTGTCCGCCGTTTGAGCTTTCGGTGTTGGTTATTTGCAGACGTCTGCAATGGCCCCGGCCAGCAAGTCCAGGCGAGTGGCGTCGATGCCGGCCACGTTGGCCCGGCCCGTACCGACCATGTACACGCTGTGGCACTCGCGCAGTTGCCTGACCTGTTCCGGATTCAAACCGGTGTAGGAAAACATCCCGCGTTGCACGCCGATATGGGCGAAGCGTTCCCGTAAACCATGGGGCTCCAGCGCCTCCAGCAGGCCATTGCGTAACTGCGCGATACGCAGCCGCATGTGCTCTACCTCATCGCTCCACCGGCTTTTAAGTGCTGCATCACCGAGGATGGTCGCCACCACCGACGCGCCATGATCCGGTGGGGTCGACCACAGGTTGCGGGCAATATTCGCCAGTTGGCTGCGCACGTCCACCAGCTTGTCGGCATCGCGGGCGCAGACGATCAGCGCGCCGGTACGGTCGCGGTACAGGCCGAAGTTCTTGGAGCAGGAGCTGGTGATCAATACTTCGGGCAAGGTATCGGCAAACAACCGGACAGCCCAGGCATCCTGCTCCAGGCCATCGCCAAAGCCCTGATAGGCGAAGTCGATCAGCGGCAGCAGTTCACGGCTGCGCACCACCTCCAATACCTGGCGCCATTGGTCATGGGACAGGTCGAAGCCGGTGGGGTTGTGGCAGCAGGCATGCAACAGCACCACATCACCGGTCGGCGCTTGCTTCAGGGTCGCCAGCATCGCCTCGAAATCCAGACGGTTGTCGTTGCCCACGTAAGGGTAATGACTGGCCTTGACGCCGGCGGCTGCAAAAATGGTTTCGTGGATCGGCCACGTCGGATTGCTCAACCAGACGCCACGGCCCGGCAGGCACTGGGCGATGAAATCGGCGCTCAGGCGCAAGGCCCCGGTGCCTCCCGGGGTCTGTGTGGCGCCAGCACGCTGTTGCGCGATCAGCGAGGAGCCGGCGCCCAGCACCAGCGCGTTGATCAAGTGGCCGAATACAGCATCGCCATGACCACCGATGTAGGTCTTGGTGGTCTGGCGATCCACCAGCCGCTGTTCGGCCAGTTTCACCGACTCCAGGATGGGCGTCAGGCCCTGTGCATCCTTGTAGACGCCAACGCCCAGGTCGAATTTGCTCGGGTTGCTGTCCGCCCCGTAGGCCTCCATCAAGCCCAGGATCGGGTCGCCGGGCACCCGGCCGATGGCGTCGAAATGCATTACTTGCGGCCCTCGGCGGTTTTGGCCACGTCATCGGTGCGGGCGGCCATGATGAAGTCGTTGCGGTGCAGGCCCTTGATGGAGTGGCTCCACCAGGTCACGGTGACCTTGCCCCATTCGGTGAGCAGGCCAGGGTGATGGCCTTCGGCCTCGGAAATCTCGCCGACGGCGTTGGTGAACGCCAGGGCATGCTTGAAATTCTTGAACAGGAAGACTTTTTCCAGCTGCATCACGCCGTCGCGCACTTCGATGTTCCAGTCCGGGATCTGCTTGATCAGGACCGGCAGTTCTTCGTCGCTGACTTGTGGGGCGTCGGCGCGGCAGGCTTCGCAGTGGGCTTGGTTCAGAGTGTTCATGGTGTGTTCCTGGATCAATAGATGAAAGCGTCGATGCACCCACGCTAAAGCAAAGCCGTGCGGTGCAACAGACTCACTTGAGGTCGAAAAACGCCATTCAGGCGGCTTTCGGCGGAAATTTCGGTGCGTGCAGGCCCAGTTCCCGGCCGCGCTTGACCATGCCCATGATGTCTTCGTGGGCCAGGTCGAACAGGCGCTTGAGTTCGGGCAGCACGAAATACACTGGCTGCAGGATGTCGATGCGATACGGCGTGCGCATGGCTTCCAGCGGGTCGAAGGGCTGGTGCTCCGGCTCATCGGACAGGCAATACACGGTTTCCTTGGGCGATGACAGGATGCCGCCGCCGTAGATGCGTCGACCTTGAGGCGTTTCCACCAGGCCGAACTCGATGGTCATCCAGTACAGGCGAGCCAGGTAGACGCGCTCTTCCTTGGAGGCCTGCAGGCCGAGCTTGCCGTAGGTGTGGGTGAACTCGGCGAACCAGGGGTTGGTCAGCAGCGGACAGTGGCCGAATATCTCGTGGAAGATGTCCGGTTCCTGCAAGTAGTCCAGTTCTTCACGGGTACGAATGAAAGTCGCCACCGGAAACTGCTTGCTGGCAAGCAATTCGAAGAAGGTCTGGAAGGGGATCAGCGCTGGCACCCGGGCGACTTGCCAGCCCGTGGTCTCGCCCAGCACTTTGTTTATTTCTCCCAGCTGCGGAATGCGGTCGTGGGGCAGGCCAAGTTTGTCGATGCCGTCCAGGTATTCCTGGCACGCACGGCCTTCGATGACTTTCAGCTGGCGGGTGATCAGCGTGTTCCACACCGCGTGTTCTTCGGCGGGGTAGTGAATAAAACCTTGCGCATCGGGCTCGCGGGCCACGTATTGCGTCTGCTTCATGCTGCTCTCCTGCTGTTTTTTCACCGGTGTTTCGAACCGGGGAAAGCTGTTTGTTGTTATGTCCAGCGATGCATTAGAGATAAACCCGATACACGCAGATGCACAGCAGCTCCATGGAAGGCGAGACGGGCGATTGATGGAAATTCGTAACGTTTTCTTTACGTATCTGAACGGAGTTAACGCGTATCGAGATTTCGCGGTGGGAATCGGCCTACAACTGTCACATAATCTTGACGACTATTTGCGCTGCCAGACAGAAAAAAGCGGGTGGCGTGCAGGCTGTTCCTACTCATCGGGCCTTTTATGCGCATCAAAGTCCATTGCCAGAACCGCATCGGCATCCTTCGGGATATCCTCAACCTGCTGGTGGAATACGGAATCAACGTCGCCCGGGGCGAAGTCGGTGGCGAGCACGGCAATGCGATCTACCTGCATTGCCCGAACCTGATCAACATTCAATTCCAGGCGCTGCGACCGAAATTCGAGGGCATCGCCGGGGTATTCGGCGTCAAGCGCGTAGGGCTGATGCCCAGCGAGCGGCGGCATATGGAGCTCAATGCCCTGCTCGGCGCCCTGGAGTTTCCGGTGCTGTCCATCGACATGGGCGGATCCATCGTCGCGGCCAACCGGGCGGCGGCGCAGTTGCTCGGGGTGCGGGTGGATGAGGTGCCGGGCATTCCATTGTCCCGGTACGCCGAGGATTTCGATTTGCCGGAACTGGTGCGAGCCAATCAGTCGCGCATCAACGGACTGCGGGTCAAGGTCAAGGGTGATGTGTTCCTGGCCGACATTGCTCCGCTGCAATCGGAGCACGACGACAGCGAGGCCATGGCCGGCGCGGTGTTGACCTTGCACCGCGCCGACCGGGTCGGTGAGCGTATCTATAACGTACGCAAGCAGGAACTGCGGGGCTTCGACAGTATCTTCCAGAGCTCCAAAGTCATGGCGGCCGTAGTCCGCGAAGCCCGGCGCATGGCACCGCTGGATGCGCCGCTGCTGATAGAAGGCGAAACCGGCACCGGCAAGGAATTGCTGGCCCGTGCATGCCATTTGGCGAGCCCTCGCGGGCAATCGCCATTAATGGCGCTCAACTGCGCGGGGTTACCGGAGTCGATGGCCGAGACCGAGCTGTTCGGCTACGGCCCCGGCGCCTTCGAAGGCGCACGCGCCGAAGGCAAGCTTGGCCTGCTGGAGCTCACTGCCGGAGGGACCCTGTTTCTCGACGGCGTGGGCGAGATGAGCCCGCGTCTGCAAGTGAAGCTGCTGCGCTTCCTGCAGGACGGTTGCTTCCGACGGGTGGGCAGCGATGAAGAGGTGTACCTGGATGTGCGGGTGATCTGCGCGACCCAGGTGGACCTGTCCGAGCTCTGTGCTCGGGGAGAATTCCGCCAGGATCTGTATCACCGCTTGAATGTGCTGTCGCTGCACATCCCGCCGCTGCGTGAATGTCTCGATGGCCTGGCGCCGCTGGTGGAGCACTTTCTCGATCAGGCCAGCCGGCAAATCGGCTGCTCGTTACCGAAGCTGGCTCCGGCGGCAATGGAGCGACTGAGCCATTACCACTGGCCGGGCAATGTCCGGCAATTGGAAAACGTATTGTTCCAGGCCGTCTCCCTGTGCGATGGCGGTACGGTGAAGGCCGAGCACATCCGCTTGCCGGACTATGGCGTGCGTCAGCCCCTGGGGGATTTTTCCCTTGAAGGCGGGTTGGATGAGATCGTCGGGCGTTTCGAGAAGGCCGTGCTGGAACGCCTGTATTCCGAACACCCCAGCAGCCGGCAGTTGGGTAAGCGGTTGGGGGTTTCCCATACGACCATTGCCAACAAGTTGCGTGAGTATGAGGTGGGCAAGGAGCCGGCTCGTGAGTGACTGACAAACAGTTCCTTTTGTGGCGAGGCTATCAAAGGCCGTTGCTTGCCGTAAGCGGCATGACACCGCCGGTTTTACGTCTTTCCCCTTGCTGAAAAAACTCCCTTCAATTCCCTCAAACCCTTTGTTTTCCGGGCTCTTGAGCGTCAGGAAATAACTTGGTCTGCAAATTGCTTAAGGCTCAGCAGTACAGCAGTGGGCGGCAAACGTCCGGCATGCAGAGGAACGAAAGTGGACAAGTACCTTTATGTGGCAATGACCGGTGCCAGCCAGAACGCATTGGCGCAGCGGGCTCATGCCAACAACCTGGCGAACATCTCCACCAACGGTTTTCAGAAAGACCTGGAGCAGGCGCGTTCGATGCCGGTGTTCGGCGACAGCTTTCCGGCGCGGGCATTCGCCATGTCCGAACGTCCTGCCACTGACTTCACCCCAGGCGCGCTGGTTGAAACCGGTCGCGACCTCGACGTGGCGGTCAGCGGGCCAGGCTGGATGGCCGTGCAGAACCCGGACGGCGGTGAAAGCTATGTGCGTACCGGCAGCCTGAACGTTGACGCCTTGGGCGTTCTGCGGGCCGGCAACGGTATGCCGGTGATGGGCAACGGCGGTCCGATTGCCGTGCCGCCGGAGCAGAAAATCGAGATTGGCCAGGACGGTACCATCAGCATCCGCGCCATGGGCGAAGGTCCGCGCGTGATGGCTGAGGTCGACCGCATCAAGCTGGTCAATCCCGACCTCAAGAATATGACCAAAGGGCTCGACGGCTCGATTCGTACCAAGGATGGCCAGCCGGCGCCGATCGACGCCAACGTGCAGTTGGTGTCGGGCTTCCAGGAAGCGAGCAACGTCAACGCCGTGGATGAGATGACTTCGGTGCTGGCCCTGGCCAAGCAATTTGAGCTTCACGTGAAAATGATGAACACCGCCAAAGAAGGCGACGAGGCCATGGCTCGGGTCTTGCAGATCTAACCATTAATTAAAGCGTCGCGCCGAAAATCAGGCGTACGAGGAGAATCGAATGCTTCCGGCTCTGTGGGTTGCCAAAACAGGTTTGTCCGCCCAGGACACCAACCTTTCCACTATTTCCAACAACCTGGCAAACGTCTCGACCACGGGTTTCAAACGTGATCGCGCCGAGTTCCAGGACCTGCTGTACCAAGTCAAGCGCCAGCCAGGTGCCCAGTCGACCCAGGACAGCGAACTGCCGTCGGGCCTGCAAGTGGGTACCGGTGTGCGCATCGTCGGCACGCAGAAGAACTTCAACGCCGGCAGCCTGCAAACCACTGAGCAGCCACTGGATATGGCCATCGACGGTCGCGGTTTCTTCCAGATCCTGCAACCGGACGGCACCACGTCCTACACCCGTGACGGTACGTTCCACCTCGATTCCAATGGCCAGATCGTCAACGCCAGCGGTTTCGCCCTGGAGCCGGCCATCATCATCCCGAACGATGCCCAGACCTTCACCGTGGGCCGTGACGGCACCGTGTCCATCACCGTGGCGGGCAACCCGGCCGCTCAGGTGATCGGCAACCTGCAGACCGCCGACTTCATCAACCCGGCCGGCCTGCAAGCGGTGGGCAACAACCTGTTCCTGGAAACCGCCGCCAGCGGTGCGCCACAAGTCGGTACGCCGGGCCTGAACGGTTTCGGCACCACCCTGCAGAACACCCTGGAAACCTCCAACGTGAGCACCGTTGAGGAGATGGTCAACATGATCACCACCCAGCGCGCCTACGAGATGAACTCCAAGGTGATCTCCACCGCCGACCAGATGCTCTCGTTCGTTACGCAGAATCTGTAATTACGTCCATGAGGCGGTCGCAAGCCGCCTTGCAACACCTAGAGGTAGGGTCATGAATCGCTTTGTATCTGTACTGGCACTGAGTGGGATCACCGCGCTCGCGGGCTGCGTCGCGCCTACGCCCAAGCCCAATGACCCATACTACGCTCCGGTGTTGCCGCGCACGCCGTTGCCGGCCGCCGCCAACAACGGCTCGATCTATCAGGCCGGTTTCGAGCAGAACCTGTACAGCGACCGCAAGGCCTTCCGGGTCGGTGACCTCATCACCATCACCCTGAACGAGCGGACCCAGGCCAGCAAGAACGCCAACTCGCAGATCGACAAGACCAGCGAAACCAGTGTCGGCCTGACCTCGTTGTTCGGTTCGAGCATGACCACCAACAACCCTATCGGTGGCGGTGACCTGAGCCTCAACGCCGGCTATGGCGCCGACCGGGCCACCAAGGGCGACAGCAAGTCCGGGCAGAGCAACAGCCTGACCGGCTCGATTACCGTCACTGTCGCCGATGTGCTGCCCAACGGCATCATTGTCGTACGTGGCGAGAAGTGGCTGACCTTGAATACCGGTGACGAACTGGTGCGCATCGCCGGCATGGTTCGTGCTGACGATATCGCTACCGACAATACTGTGTCGTCGACTCGTGTGGCGGATGCGCGCATCACCTACTCGGGTACCGGTGCGTTTGCCGATGCGAGCCAGCCGGGCTGGTTCGACCGTTTCTTCCTCAGCCCGAAGTTCCCTTTCTAGGTGGCCCCGTTGAATCTTAAGAAGCTGTTGATGGGTGCATTGCTGATGTCGGCAGCCTTCGCCGCTCAAGCCGAGCGTTTGAAGGACATCGCCAGCATTTCCGGTGTGCGTTCCAACCAGTTGATCGGCTACGGCCTGGTCGTGGGCCTGAACGGCACCGGTGACCAGACCACCCAGACGCCGTTCACGCTGCAGACCTTCAACAACATGTTGTCGCAGTTCGGTATCAAGGTACCGGCCGGTTCGGGCAACGTGCAGCTCAAGAACGTCGCTGCGGTGTCGGTCAGTGCCGATCTGCCAGCGTTCGCCAAGCCCGGTCAGCAGGTGGACATCACCGTTTCGTCCATCGGTAACTCCAAGAGCCTGCGTGGCGGCACACTGCTGCTGACACCGCTCAAGGGTATCGACGGCAACGTCTACGCCATCGCCCAGGGCAACCTGGTGGTGGGTGGTTTCGATGCCGAAGGGCGTGACGGTTCGAAGATCACCGTCAACGTTCCGTCGGCCGGTCGAATCCCCGGTGGTGCGTCGGTGGAGCGTGCGGTGCCGAGCGGTTTCAACCAGGGCAACAGCCTGACGCTGAACCTCAACCGCTCCGACTTCACCACCGCCAAGCGCATCGTCGACAAAATCAACGACATGCTCGGCCCAGGCGTGGCCCAGGCCATCGACGGCGGTTCGATCCGCGTCACCGCGCCCCTGGACCCGAGCCAGCGGGTCGACTACCTGTCGATCCTGGAAAACCTGGAAATCGATCCTGGCCAGGCTGTGGCGAAAGTCATCATCAACTCGCGCACCGGCACGATCGTGATCGGCCAGAACGTCAAGGTTTCGCCGGCCGCCGTGACCCACGGCAGCCTGACGGTGACCATCACCGAAGACCCGATCGTCAGCCAGCCGGGCCCGTTGTCCAACGGCCAGACCGCGGTAGTTCCCCGTTCGCGGGTCAATGCCGAACAGGAAGCCAAGCCGATGTTCAAGTTCGGCCCGGGCACTACCCTGGATGAAATCGTCCGGGCGGTGAACCAGGTCGGCGCGGCACCGGGTGACCTGATGGCAATCCTCGAAGCCTTGAAGCAGGCCGGGGCGTTGCACGCCGACCTGATCGTGATTTAAGGAACGAGCCATGGATATGCGCAAAGGTGCCTTGATCAGCGGGGATTCGGCGTCCTACTCGGACCTGAATCGCCTGAACCAGCTCAAGGTCGGCGACAAGAACAGCGATGGCAACCTGCGCAAGGTGGCGCAGGAATTCGAGTCACTGTTCCTCGGCGAAATGCTCAAGTCCATGCGTTCGGCCACCGAGGCCCTGGGCAAGGACAACCCCATGAACACGCCCGAGGCCAAGCAGTACCAGGAAATGTACGACCAGCAGTTGGCCGTCTCCATGTCCCGCGAAGGTGGCGGCATCGGCCTGGCCGATGTGCTGTTGCGTCAGATGTCCAAGAACAAACCGTTGGCGTCGGGCGAGGCGGCTACTTTGTCGGCTGCCAAGCAGCAAGAAGCGCTGGACAAGGTGGCCAAGGCGCCGGTACCCACGCCCGTGGCGGCGGGAACGTTGTCCGACGGGCCTCTTTCGCGCACCAGCGGCCAGCGTCCGTTGTGGGCGTCGCGGGCCGCGAATGCGCCGCATGGCGCAGAAGGCATCCACCGCAACGACATGGAACTGCTCAACCAGCGTCGCCTGGCCCTGCCGCCGAAACTGGCTGACCGCTTGCTGGCCGGCCTGGTGCCTTCGGCCGCGGTCAACGCCACGGGCGACGCCGCTGCGCAAAATATTCTGCCGGATCGTGCCGTCGCAGCCGTCAAGCCCGCGTCCGGCGAATTGGCCAATGGCGACTGGCTGGCTGCGCTCAAGGCCTCCGAGTCGAAAGGGGATATGCAGATCTACGGCCGTGCCGTGGCCCAGCCGCCACTTGCGCCGGCCCGCAAGGCCTTCCGCGATGCCGACGAGTTCGTCAACGCCATGTTGCCCATGGCCAAGGAAGCGGCAGATCGCATCGGTGTCGACCCGCGTTACCTGGTGGCCCAGGCCGCCCTGGAAACCGGGTGGGGCAAATCGGTCATGCGCCAGCCTGATGGCAGTAGCAGTCACAACCTGTTCGGCATCAAGGCCAGCCAGAACTGGAAAGGCGGTTCGGCGCGGGCAATCACCAGCGAGTTCCGTAATGGCGAGATGGTCAAGGAGACGGCCGAGTTCCGTTCCTACGCCTCGTACCGCGACAGTTTCCATGACCTGGTCAATCTGCTGCAAAGCAACAGCCGCTATCAAGATGTGCTGAAGTCGGCCGATAACCCGGAACAGTTTGTACGCGAGCTGCAAAAGGCCGGTTATGCCACCGACCCGAACTACGCCCGCAAGATTTCGAATATTGCCCGGCAGATGACGAGTTACCAAAACTACGCATCTGTAAGCGCCACCACGACTTTATAAGGTCTGAACCATGAGTTTGCTCAACATAGGGATGTCGGGTCTGTCTGCAAGCCAGACCGCGTTGGTGACCACCGGTAACAACATCGCCAACGTCGATACCGCCGGTTATTCGCGTCAGCAGACCGTGCAGACCACGAAGGCGTCGAACCAGTACGGCAACGTGTTCATCGGTTCGGGCACGACGCTGGCCGATGTGCGCCGGGTGTATAACTCCTATCTCGAAGCTCAACTGAAGACCACCACATCGCTCAACAGCGATGCGGCAGCCTATCAGGGGCAGATCACGCCCCTGGATTCGTTGTTGTCGGACAGTGGCACCGGCCTGAACGGCGCGCTGACCAAGTTTTTCGCCTCGGTGCAGAACGTCAATGCCAAGCCGGGCGACGATGCCTCGCGTCAGTTGCTGCTCAGCGACGCCCAGGCCTTGAGTAACCGGTTCAATTCGGTTGCCAGCCAGATGACGGAGCAGAGCAATAACATCAACGGCAACCTGAGCAGCATGGTCGATCAGGTCAATAAACTGGCGACCACCATTGCCCAGTTGAACAAGAAAATCGCCGAAGTCTCCAACACCGGCGGTGCGCCCAACGACCTGCTGGATTCCCGTGGCGAGGCCATTCGCCAGTTGTCGACTTTCACCGGCACCCAGGTCGTGGAAAACGGCAGCAGCCTGGACATCTACCTGGGCTCCGGCCAACCGCTGGTAATGGGCAACATCACCAATACCCTTGAGGCCGTGCCGGACAAGAACGACCCGGGTCGCATGGGCATCCAGCTCAACAGCGGTTCCAGTTCCATGGACATTACCTCGGTGCTCACCGGTGGCGAAATCGGTGGCCTGATGCGCTACCGCAGCACCGTGCTCGACCCGGCCATGAACGAGTTGGGCCGTGTGGCGCTGGTGGTCGCCGACCAGATGAACCGCATCCAGGCGTCCGGCATCGACATGAACGGAGCCTTCGGCTCCAACCTGTTCAGCAACATCAACAGCACCGCGCAGATGAGCCAGCGCAGCGTCGCTTCACTGAACAACAGTGCCGGCGCCGGTAACTTCAACGTGTCCATCGAGGACACCGGCAAGCTGACCACCAACGACTACAAAGTGACGTTCACCAGCGCCACCGGGTACATCGTGCAACGCTTGCCCGAAGGCACGTCGATGGGCGCGTTCAGCACCACCACCACACCGCCACCGGTGATCGATGGTTTCTCCATGTCCTTCGCTGGCGGCGCTCCGGTGGCCGGTGATTCGTTCAAGATCACCCCGACCCGCAACGCGGCGGGCAGCATCAAGACCGAAATGACCGACTCCAAGCGGTTGGCGATTGCCGCGCCGTTGGGCGCTGCCATCGCGCCGGGCGGTAGCGGCACGCTGACCATTCCTGCCAGCGGCCAGCCGACCCTGACGACGAAGTTTGACATCTATGATCAAGCCACCACGTCCATCATCCAGGACGGCATCAAGAATTCCATGCCGGTCAAGGTGGTCTTCGACGCGGCTTCAGGTACCAGCCAGGGTTACCGCTTGCTGGATGCCAAGGGCGGCCTGATCAGCAGCGGCACGATCACCCCTGGCCAGAGCAATACACTGAGCTTGAGTGTTCCGCTCAAGGACGCCAGCGGCAACCCGATCATGGATTCGTCCGTTCCGCCGGCACAGCGCACCGTCACGTTCGAGATGTCCATTGCTGGAGCGCCATCGGATGGGGCTGGCATCAACATCAGCCTCAGCCAGCCCGGCAGCCTGGACAACCGTAACGGTACTGCCCTGGCTGCGTTGCAGACGGCCAAGACCGTGGACACCGGTTCGAGCAGCAAGGGTATTTCCCTGAACGATGCCTACGGCAAGCTCGTGGAAGGCGTGGGGGCCAAGGCCGCCCAAGGCAAGCTCGACAGCGCCGCCACCGGAGCGATCCTGAACAACGCCAAGAACGCCCGCGATTCGCTGTCGGGTGTGGACCTGGACGAAGAAACCGGCAACCTGGTCAAGTTCCAGCAGTACTACACCGCGTCTTCGCAGATCATCAAGGCGGCGCAGCAAATCTTCAGCACACTGATCAACAGTCTTTAAGGAGCCGTAGCCCATGCGCATCTCTACCTCCCAGTTTTACGAAAGCACGGCTGCGAACTACCAGAAGAACTTCGCCAAAGTCGTCAAGACCAGCGAAGAAGCCAGCAGCCTGGTGCGGGTCAATACCGCCGCCGATGATCCGGTAGGGGCTTCGCGCTTGTTGCAGTTGGGTACGCAGGCTTCGATGCTGAATCAGTATTCGGCCAACATGACCACCATCAAGGGCACGCTGGGCCAAACCGAAGCGGTGATGACGAGTATCAATAATGTGCTGCAACGGGCCAAGGAACTGGCTTTAGGTGCCGGTAACGCGGGCTACACCGACAGCGATCGGCAGGCGAACGCATCCGAGCTGGGGCAGATCGAAGAGCAGTTGCTCAGCCTTATGAACAGCAAGGACGAAAACGGCAAATACATTTTCTCCGGTTCAAAGGGCGACGTAGCGCCGTTCTCGCGCAATAGCGACGGCACGTACAGCTATAACGGAGATCAGGTGACGCTCGATCTGCCGATTGGCGATACCCAGTCGATGGCCACCAACAGTACCGGTTGGGAAGTATTCCAACAGGCAATCAACACCAATCGCACCGGAACCACGCTGGTAGCGCCGGCCGTGGATGACAATCGCGTGGTGTTGTCCAACGGTCAGGTCGAGTCCGATGTGACCTACAACGCCAAATTTCGCAGCGGTGAACCTTACACCGTATCGTTTTTGAGCAGCACTCAGTTGCAGATCACCGATGCGTTGGGCAATGACGTGACGGCTGAAGCCAGCCAGAACGGCGCGTTCAAATCCGGCACCGCAGATTCGCAGACGGTGAGCTTCCGGGGCGTTGATTTGAAGCTCAACATTAACCTCAAGGCCGGTGATACCAACCCTGACGCTGTTATCGCCGGCCACACGTTTACCCTGGCGGCCAAGCCGGACAGCTTCATCACGTCGCGCAGTCCGGGTAATCCGACCGCAGCCCTGGTCACGGGTGCCACGGTGACTAACAGCGTGGACTACCATGCCAGCTTCCCAAGCGGCGGAGCGGTCCTCAAGTTCACCAGTGCCACCGATTTCGAGCTGTATGCGTCCCCCCTGACCGCCAATAGCACGCCGGTATCTACTGGCACCATGGCCGGAACGACTGCAACGGCCTCAGGTGTTTCGTTTACCGTGTCCGGCACGCCTGGTACAGGCGATCAGTTTTCCATAGGGGTCAATACGCACCAGACCCAAAACGTCCTGGACACCGTAAGTCAGCTGAAAACAGCGTTATCGACGCCAACCAATAATGACCCGATCGCCATTCAGAAAATGAACGCGGCGGTCCTTGCCGGTGTCGGTAACTTGTCTGCTGGTATTGATAAGCTGTCGTCGAGCCTCAGTTCGGTGGGCGGGCGCGGGGCATCGCTGGTGACCCAGACCGACATCAACCAGAGCCTGGCGTTGGCCAATACCCAGACTCAGGGTGCCATCCGCGATTCCGATCCAGCGGAAGTCATGACCCGCCTGACGCTACAGCAAACCATGCTGCAGGCTTCGCAACTGGCCTTCAGCAAAATCGCTCAGTTGGGCCTGTTCAACAAAGTCTGAGTCAGCGCCTTTGTGATCATCCTGCGATGGTTGCGAATGCCGAGCGAAAAACCGTTTTCATTCAGCGGTTAAGGGGGTTTCACTTCGTTGAAGTGAGCTCCCGCCGCTCGCGAGTTCAGCCACAGTGAAATCAGCCCCTCTCGTTACCATTGCCATCCCCGCTTTCAATCCGCAATTCTTCCAGGCGGCGCTGCAAAGTGCGCTGAATCAGACCTACTCCCCTCTGGAAGTCATAGTTTGTGATGACAGCGGTGGCGAGGAAATCCGCCAACTCGTCGCTGCTTGCGAAGTGCCGGCCACGACCCGACTGCGTTACGTGTGTAACCCAAGCCGGTTGGGCTTCCAAGGTAACCTGCTGGCATGTGCGCAAGAGGCTACAGGCGAGTTTCTCAAGTTCCTGTGTGACGATGATCAGTTGTTGCCTGAATGTATTGCGCAGCAGATCATCGGTTTCGTTGACCACGAAGATGTCAGTCTGGTGACCGCGCAACGGCAGTTCTGCGATGAGGATTACCTGCTGCTGTCAGAGCGTCTGGAAAACTGCTGTTTTTCCACCGGAGTTACCTTGTTCAAGGGTGAGGATCTGTTGGGGATTCTTGAAAGTACCCTGATCAATTTCCTCAGCGGTTTGAGCGGGGCGTTGTTGCGTACCCGCCATGCGTTGGAATACCTGCCCGCGCTGACCCAGGTGGGGGATGGTTTTATCGCTCGCCTGGACTTCGCCTTGTTCGCCTGTCTGCTGCGACGCGGTAATCTGGTGGTGATCAGCCAGGTGCTGAGTCTGGAGCGTTTGCATCCGGCACGCTTGAGTAACCAGTTATCGGTCAGCAATGCCGTGATGACGGAACTCGACTGGCTTAAGCAGATGCTTGCCCTGCGTAGTGGCGAGCCGGCACCTGCTCCCGGCTGGGTGCGCTATATCGCATTGGCCGATGCCATTCAAGGGCAGCCCTATGCCTGGGAAGAAACCGGTCTTGGTCGGCAGCTGGGTTTTATTCAAACACTCATTGAGTCTCGGGTCGGCAGCGAAAGTGACAGTTTTACCGACCTTTATCAGGAGTGGCTGTCCTGTCGTCATTTGAATCCAGCGCAGGAGCGCTTGTTGGGGACGCGCTTGCAGAGTTGGAGCTGGCGTCCACGCATCGTACCGATTGTGTTGGACGCCAATGGCGACACCCACGCGCTGAACGTAACGCTCAAGAGCATTCGCCAACAGCTCTACGCTGCAGAACAGATCGTGGTGCTCTGCGATTCTTCGCAAACCGATGAAGATGTGCGCTATGTGCTTCTGGAGGAAAACCCGGTCGCTCAGTTCAATCGCTTGCTGGCTGAGCTGCACGATGCTGACTGGGTCTATCTGCTGCGTGCCGGTGATCGCCTGAGCGAGTGTGCGTTGCTGTTGTTGGCCGAACGCATGGTAGAAATGCCAGACGTGCGGTGCCTTTACAGTGACGAGGGTGGCCTGCGCGACGATCTTTCGGTCGAACCGGTGTTCAAGCCGGATTTCAACTTGGACCTGATGCGCAGTTACCCCTATATCGGGCGAGTCCTGGCTTTTGAGCGGCAGCAGGCTGTGGCGCTTGGGGGCATTGCCGACGGCTTCGGCGACCTGGCTGTCCACGACCTGATCTGGCGCCTGGTGGAAACCAACGGCCCTCATGCGGTAGGGCATGTCACTGAGGTTCTGGTGCAATCAACGTTGCGCCTCTCCCAATGGCTGATGCAACCGCAAGTCGTCGAGCACAATCCAGGTGTGCTGGCCGCTCATTTACAGCGGATTGGCGCGCCCCATCGGATCCGTTCCGGCAGTGTGCCGCTGATCAACCGCGTGGACTATCTGCATGATCAACCGGCCATGGTGTCGATCATCATTGCCACCCGCAACGATCTCGACACTTTGGAGCGCTGTGTTGAAAGCCTGTTGGAGAAGACGGCCAATACCCGATACGAAGTTCTTGTTGTCGATAACGCCAGTACTGCGATTGATGCTCGTGACTGGTTGTCGGCCATGGAGCAGGTCGGCGGTGACAAGCTGCGGATTCTGCGCTGTGATCACGGTGACAATCTGGCGGCTGTGCACAATTTCGCCGCGGCTCAGGCGCGGGGCGATTACCTGTTGTTCCTCAGTTCCTACAACCGGATCGTCAATCCCGATTGGCTGGATGAATTACTCAACCATGCCCAGCGTCCTGAGGTCGGAGTGGTCGGCGGGCGCCAGGTAAGTTCGCAAGGCCGCATCGAAGGTACGGCCCTGGTGCTGGGCTTGCGCGGAGCCATTGGCGTCCCGAATCGTGGTGAGCCGCTCAGTACGCCGGGCTATATGAAGCGTCAGCAAACGGTGCAAAACTTCAGTGCCGTGAGTATTGAGTGTCTGCTGATACGCAAGACAATATTCGATGACCTGAACGGGCTGGATGAGCAAGACCTGTCGCAGGTGCTTAATGGTACCGACCTGTGCCTGCGAGTCAGGGAGAGCGGCCACCTGGTGGTATGGACGCCTTACGCCGAGTTGGTGCGTGCGGTGCCTGCGTCGGCTCCCCATCCAACGCCCAGCGTGTTGCAGGCCGAGCAGAAAAGTTTCTATCGGCGCTGGATGCCGTTGGTGGCCCGGGATCCGGCCTATAACCCTAACCTGAGCCTGGGGACCAGTAATTTCAGCATGGAACCAGGTTTCAAGGACGGCTGGGATCCGTTCTCACGGCAGATTCTGCCCAAGGTCCTGGCGATTCCCATCAATGCGACCGCCGTGGGCCATTACCGCGTCAGCCAGCCATTTCTGGAACTGGAGGCTGCCGGTCGCGTGGTCGGGCACTTGAGTTATCACACGCCGTCGGACATTGAACTTGAGCGTTGCTCGCCCGATGTGATCGTGTTGCAGGGCCGATACAGCCAAGGCGCGGTCGACGAGGTTGAACGGGTCAAAAATGCCTCACGGGCGTTTCGGATCTTTGAACTCGATGATTACGTGATCGATGTGCCGAAAAAGAATGCGCATATCCGTAAAGCCGAAATTGGGGTCGATAAACTGGTGCGTCGTGGCGTTGGCCTGTGTGACCGTGTCGTGGTGTCGACCCAGCCCCTGGCTGATGCCCTGCGAGACATGCATCACGACATCCGGGTCGTTCCGAACATGCTTGCACCGCATCTGTGGCTCGGATTGACCAGCCAACGGCGTACCTCACGTAAACCCCGCGTCGGTTGGGGCGGCGGAACAAGTCATGATGGCGACCTGGCAATCATTGCAGACGTCGTACGTTTGTTGGCCGATGAGGTCGATTGGGTATTCTTCGGCATGTGTCCAGAGGCGCTGCGTCCGTTCGTTCACGAGTTCCATTCCGGCGTCGGGCTGCAAGCCTATCCAGCCAAACTGGCCAGTCTCAATCTCGACCTGGCTCTCGCCCCGTTGGAATTTCATATTTTCAACGACTGCAAGAGCAACCTGCGCCTGTTGGAATATGGCGCTTGCGGGTATCCGGTCATCTGCACCGACACCGAGGCCTATCGCGGCTATCTGCCCTGTACGAAGGTCGTCAGCAACAGTACCGAAGAATGGCTGGAGGCAATCCGCATGCATCTGTCTGACCCGGATGCCAGTTACCGTATGGGCGACGCGCTGCGAGAAGAAGTGCTGCGCGATTATCTATTGCGGGGTAACAACCTTAACTACTGGGCGGAGGGTTGGTTGCCGGGCTGAGCTGAGACGGATGCCTATCGCAGGTGACCTTGGTTTTACCTGTTTTGTTGGGACAGCCAATCGCAAGCTCTGTTGTTATTCATCAAAGGGACAGCCCTGGCTAATCCAGCAGGGGGCGTCCCTTTCTCATACCGTTTATCCTCCCTTGAGCTGGCGCGTTTCCTGCAAGTCCCTCCCTGAATCGCCATAAAAAGAGCACTCGCGGGTCATCCCGACAGTACTTGAACTGGCAACCGGTTTAGCCACAAGGCCCGCGAAGCTCAAGACAGCCGCGCGCGGCCCTGAGATGAACGAGAGGGGAGTTGATGAAGGCAGTTATTTTGGCGGGTGGCCTGGGCACGCGCATCAGCGAGGAGTCGCACCTCAAACCCAAGCCAATGATCGAGATCGGCGGTAAGCCAATTCTCTGGCACATCATGAAGCAGTATTCCGCCCATGGAATTCATGATTTCGTGATTTGTCTGGGCTACAAGGGCTACGCGATCAAGGATTTCTTCGCCAACTACTTCCTGCATACCTCCGATGTGACCTTTGACATGCGTGAAAACCGCATGGATGTCCACCAGAACTACAGCGAACCCTGGCGCGTCACATTGATCGACACCGGCGAGGAGACTATGACCGGCGGTCGTTTGCGGCGCGCATCGCGTTATCTGAAAGACGAAAAAGCCTTCTGCTTTACCTATGGCGACGGTGTATCGGACCTGAACATCAGCGCGTTGGTGGAGTTTCATCTTGGTCACGGTAAATCCGCGACGGTGACCGCAGTTCAACCACCAGGACGCTATGGCGCGTTGGATCGCGATGGGGACCGGGTGCTCGGCTTCACCGAAAAGCCGCGCGGCGATGGTGGCTGGATCAATGGTGGCTTCTTTGTCTTGTCCCCCGATGTCCTGCCTATGATCAAAGGGGATGAAACCTCTTGGGAATCCGGCCCTCTTGATGATCTCGCCAGTCGTGGGGAGCTAATGGCCTATCAGCACGACGGTTTCTGGCAACCCATGGACACCCTGCGTGACAAGAACCATCTGGAAGCGCTGTGGCAAACCGGGGAGGCACCGTGGAAGCAATGGGACTGAGCCCGGAATTCTGGCGCGGCAAGCGTGTCCTGTTGACCGGTCACACCGGGTTCAAGGGCAGTTGGCTGGCGCTGTGGCTGCAGAGTCTCGGTGCTGAGGTCAGCGGGTTCGCTCTGGAGCCATCGACCCGTCCCAGCCTTTTCGAGCTGGCGCGTGTGCACGAGGGGATCAATGACCGACGTGGCGACTTACGCGATCTTGGCGCGCTGTTGGAGTTGATCGCTGAAGTGAAACCGCAAATCGTCCTGCACCTGGCTGCCCAGCCGTTGGTGCGTGAAGGTTACCGGGATCCGCTAGGGACCTACTCCAGCAATGTCATGGGTACGCTCAACCTGCTCGAAGCCATACGCCAGGTCGGCGGCGTGCGAGCCTGCGTGCTAGTGACCACTGATAAGGTTTACGCCAATAAAGAGTGGGTGTGGCCATATCGTGAGGACGAGCCTCTCGGTGGTCATGACCCCTACAGTAGCAGCAAGGCTTGTTGCGAGTTGCTGGCGCAGTCTTTCGCGGCGTCGTTCTTCCCGGCCGAAAGATACGCCGATCACGGTTTGGCGTTGGCCACGGCCCGTGCCGGTAACGTGCTGGGCGGAGGGGATTTCGCACCCGAGCGCCTGATTCCGGATGTCCTCAAGGCCTGGTCGGCGGATGAGCCGGTGACCCTGCGCTATCCGCAAGCCGTGCGCCCTTGGCAGCATGCGCTGGAGCCGCTGGCCGGTTATCTGTTGGTGGCGGCAGGCCTCTATACAGAGGGGCCGAAATTTGCCGGGGCGTGGAACTTTGGACCCGGCGAAGCGGACATGCGCAGCGTGGGCGAAGTGGTCCAGCTGCTCGCCGATCGCTGGCCTGAAGCGCCTGGTTTGCGCATCGAGCCGAGCGATCTGCATGAGGCCGGCCTCCTGCGCCTGGACAGCAGTCGCGCCCGCCAGCTCCTGGGCTGGCAGCCCCGTTGGACATTGCAGCAATGCCTGGCCCAGACACTCGATTGGCATTTGGCCTGGCAGCAAGGCGACGACATGCGCGCGGTTACACTCGGCCAATTGAGCCTGTATCGGGGGACGCTGTGAGCGAATTTTCCCTGAAGGAACTGCCCCTGGCCGGACTATTCAGCGTCCAGCACAAACGTTTTGAAGATCAGCGAGGGCATTTCGCCCGATTATTTTGTGAAGGTAGCCTGATGGCGTTCGGCCAATCTTTTCACATTCGCCAGATCAACCATTCCTGCACCCGCGAGCGTGGAAGCGTGCGCGGTCTGCATTACCAGGGAAGCCAGGCACCCGAAGCCAAGCTGATCACCTGCTTGCGAGGGGAGGTATGGGACGTGGCCGTGGATCTTCGACCAGATTCGGAGAACTTTTTACATTGGCATGCCGAACATCTGAAAGCCGGGGATGGCCGCAGTCTGCTGATTCCGGCCGGATTTGCCCATGGCTTCCAGACCCTCACCGACGACGCCGAATTGCTTTACCTGCACAGCGCCGACTACGCGCCAGAGCATGAGGGCGGCCTGTCGGTCGTCGACCCCAGGCTGGCCATTACTTGGCCGCTGCCTGTCAATAATCTGTCGGCCAGGGACGCCAGTCATCGTCCGCTCGATCAAAATTTTGCCGGAGTGCGTCTATGAATTGCCGTGGTTGCGCTGCACCACTGAGCCTGCCGTTGATCGATCTCGGTACCGCTCCACCTTCCAACGCCTATGTGCATGCCGATCGCCTGGCCGAGGCCGAGCAGTGGGTTCCGTTGAAAGCCGCGGTATGCCAGCAATGCTGGCTGGTACAGACCGAGGATTACACCAGCGCGGACAGCCTGTTCGATGCCGAATACGCCTATTTCAGTTCATTCTCCACAACCTGGCTGGCCCATGCCGAGTCCTATGTGGATGCGATGGTCGAGCGTTTTGCTTTAAATGCCGACAGCCGCGTTGTGGAAATTGCTGCCAACGACGGGTACCTGTTGCAGTTCGTCGCTCAGCGCGGCATAGCGTGCCTGGGCGTCGAGCCGACCCGCAGCACTGCGCAGGCGGCGCGTGAAAAGGGCCTGGAGATTCGCGAGGTGTTCTTTGGTCGCGAGACGGCGACGCAGCTGAAAAGCGAAGGCTGGGCCGCCGACTTGATGGCTGCCAACAACGTGCTGGCCCATGTACCGGACATCAATGATTTTCTCGCCGGCTTTGCGACCCTGCTCAAACCCACGGGAGTGGCAACCTTCGAGTTCCCGCAATTGCTGACGCTGATGGCTGGGCAGCAGTTCGACACGCTGTATCACGAACACTATTCCTACCTGTCACTCACCGCCGTTCAGGCGTTGTGCGAGCGCAACGGCCTGGAAGTCTTCGATGTCAGCCAGTTGACCACCCACGGAGGCTCGCTACGGGTATTCGTCCAGCGTCAGGATGGCGAACGACGCGCTGTGCAGCCAGAAGTGCGAAAGCAGTTACAGCTCGAACTGGCGGCGGGTGTGAAAACGGTCGAGTACTACGCGACCCTGGCGCCCGCGGCCGAGCGGATCAAACATCAGTTGCTGCGGTTTCTATTGCAAGCCAAGGCCGACGGCAAGCGTGTGGTGGGCTACGGCGCCGCCGCCAAAGGCAACACCTTGCTCAACTACGCCGGGATCAAGCCGGATCTTTTGGCCTGGGTGGCCGATGCCAACCCTCATAAGCAAGGCAAGTACCTGCCAGGTAGCCGCATCCCTGTTGTGGCGCCCGAGCGCATAGCGCTGGAAAAGCCTGACTACATTCTGGTGCTGCCGTGGAATCTGCTGGAAGAAGTTACCCGCCAGTTGGCCCATGCAACCCAATGGGGAGCTAAATTTGTCGTTGCCGTGCCGGAGTTGAGCATTCGATGAGCAGAATTCATTACACCAAACCCAGTGTTGGCGAGCTTGAAGCGCGCTATGCCCTGGATGCTGTGCAGAACGGTTGGGGAGCTCGTTGCTACGAGTATCTGACCCGCTTCGAAAGCAGTTTTGCCGAGCATCTGGGGGCGAACTACGCAATTGCGACTTCCAGCTGCACCGGAGCCCTGCACATGGGCATGGCGGCGCTGGACATCGGTCCTGGCGACGAAGTGATATTGGCCAACACCAATTGGATTGCCTCCGCAGCGCCGATCACCTACCTGGGGGCCACCCCGGTATTCGTTGACGTGCTGAGTGATAGCTGGTGCCTTGACCCTCAGGAAGTCAGACGCGCCATCACAGCGCGAACCAAGGCGATCCTGGCGGTTCATCTGTACGGCAACCTGTGTGACATGGACGCTTTGCTGGCAATCGGTCGGGAGTTCGGCATTCCGGTGATCGAGGACGCGGCGGAGGCCATCGGTTCGCAATGGCGCGGTAAAGCGGCGGGCTCGCTGGGCGCGTTCGGGGCTTTTTCGTTTCATGGCACCAAGACAATGACCACTGGCGAGGGCGGGATGTTCGTCACCTCGGACAAAGCGTTGTACGAGCGCGTCCTTACCTTGTCCAATCATGGCCGGGTAGCCGGTAGCACCAAGCAGTTCTGGCCACAAATGCTCGGCTTCAAATACAAGATGAGTAATCTGCAGGCGGCAGTCGGCTGTGCCCAAGTGGAAAGGATCGAGGAGTTGATCACGCGCAAGCGGGCAATCTTCGCCAATTATGCGCAGGCACTTGAAGGCGTGCAGGGCGTTTCCCTGAACCCTGAACCGGCACATGGACGCAACGGCTACTGGATGCCCACTGTTGTATTCGATGCGGATACCGGCGTGCGTCGCGAGCAGTTGATTGGCGCTTTCGAGGCCGCGAACATCGACGCCCGGGTATTTTTCTGGCCGCTGTCGTCGTTGCCCATGTTCAGTGCTCATGTCGTGGATACGCCAAATGCGTTCGCCTTGCCCGAGCGAGCCTTCAACCTGCCCAGTTATCACGACATGACCGATGCCGATCAGCAACGCGTGGTGGATGTCGTGCTCGGCCAACTGGTAAGCAGGCACGCGCTGTGAAGATGTATCTGCTGGGGGCCGCGAACCCGGAAGCGGTGCGAATGCTGCTCGCCGTCAAACGCAGCGTGCCGAATATCGATTTTGCATTTCTGGATAACGATCCGCGCAAACAGGGCACGTTGTTCCACGGCGTACCGGTGGTCGGCGGATCTGATCGAGTGGGCGAGCTCAACGGTCCGGATGTTCATTTCGTCAACCTGATCACCGGCTCCACCCGGTTGCGCTACGAGACCACCTGCCAACTGGTCGAGGCCGGTGCGCGCCTGGGGCAGTTCATTCATCCCAGTGTCGATTTGAGCATGATCCGTGTCGGAGCGGGGTGCTATCTGCAAGAAGGTGTACTGATGCAGGCCGAAGTCACACTGGGCGACAACACCAGCATCAGTGCCGGCAGCGTCGTGGGCCACGAAGGGCGAATCGGTCATTCGGTGTTCCTGGCACCAGGCGTGTGTATCGCCGGCTGTGTGGAAGTCGGCGACGGCACCTTTATCGGCACGAATGCGACGATCCTGCCGCGCCTGCGTATTGGCCGTTGGGTCACCATTGGTGCCGGTGCCGTGGTCACCAAGGACGTTCCTGATTTCTCGGTCGTGGCGGGCAATCCCGCCAGGATCATCAAGACTAACTCAGTGCCTTATCCCGACGGTCGGGTACTGAAGTAGTTGCTTCCCTATTTTCTGGAGAGTTCAATGAATCCCCATGAGCAGTTTCGCGAAGAAGTAAAAGGCAACATCGAAGGCTTGCAACAGGACAAAGCGCTGCAGGAGCAGTCGCTGGGCTGGGTCGGCACCACGGCCAAGCACAAATACACCTACAACTTCAGCTGGATGGGCCGGCCGATCATTCAGTTCCCGCAGGACATGGTCGCCATGCAGGAAATCATCTGGAACCTGCGTCCGGACGTGATTGTTGAAACCGGGATCGCCCATGGCGGTTCGCTGGTGTTCTACGCCTCGATGCTTGAGCTGATAGGCCATGGTGAAGTGCTGGGTGTCGATATCGATATTCGTCAGCACAACCGCGAGGCCATCGAAGCTCATCCGATGAGCAAACGGATCAGCATGATCCAGGGTTCCAGCATCGACACTGCAGTCGTCGATCAGGTCCGTGAACGTATCCAGGGCAAGAAAGTACTGGTGGTGCTGGACTCCAACCACACCCATGAACACGTGCTGCAAGAGCTGCGTCTCTATGCGCCGCTGGTCTCGGTGGGCAGTTACTGTGTGGTGATGGATACCGTGGTCGAAGATATGCCGGAGGACGCGTTCCCCGATCGCCCGTGGGGCAAGGGAGACAACCCGAAAACCGCAGTCTGGGCCTACCTTGAAGAGAACCGCGATTTTGAGATCGATCAAGCGATCCACAGCAAGTTGCTGATCACAGTCGCACCGGACGGTTACCTGCGCCGAGTGCGCTAAACGGTCCCTCATTCAAGCGTTCATCGGCAGTCGATTTTGGCGAGGAAAGAAATGCAAGGCATCCATGGTTCTGAACATACATTGCCCCTGAGTGAGCTGTTCACTCTGGTGCTGATTACACACAATCGCCCGGCGTTCCTGCGTAGGGCATTGCAGTTCTATAGCACGTTGCCTTGCCGGATCCTGGTTCTCGACTCCTCGTCCGCCGCGCTTGAAGGCGCCGGCGCAATAGCCCGGACCATCGACTATCGGCATTTGCCCGAGTTTGGCTACTGGGGAATCCAGAACAAGCTCAAGTACGGCGTCGAACAGGTCACCACGCCATACATGGTCTTCGCCTCCGATGACGATTTCCTGGTGCACGAGGCGTTGATCGAATCGGTTGATTTCCTTGAGGCCAACCCTGACTACGGCCTGTGCCACGGCTACTGCCTGATGTACCTGACGCACTCCAACTATGTGCAGTACTACAGGCGAGACAAAAAGGTGCAGGAGGACTACTGCGCCGACCGTGCCCAGGATCGTGTGCTTGATTGCATGAGCCAGTACATCCCGCCGTTCTATGCGGTGCATCGCACGGCGCTGTTGCGCGACTGGTATGCAGCGATGCCGGACGGGACAATTTTCCAGTGGCAGGAAATCGGCCACGTGTACTACATGCTGGCACGGGCCAAGGCGCGCATTCTGCCAAGGCCGTATGTGGTGCGAGAGGTCAATTATGGCCGCTCCGACCACAACACCGAAATCATGAGCACACTGAGTTTCAAGGATGCCCGCTCCGTCGCCGACCGCGAGCGTTTCGCCGCTTTCCTCGCGACGTTGCCAACCGGCATCAGCGATCTGGACGAAGCCCAGACCGCGCAGTTCGCCATGAAAAGTTTCCAGGCACTTGCGGACAGCCTTGCCCAGCGCAACGCGTTGACCATCGAGCCGATTTTCGAGTCCTACTGGAAGGATCCGACTGTGGGGCCGAAGCGGGTATTCGGTACTGAGCAGTATGTCGAGATGCCGTTCTACAACCAGGCTTTTTTTGATCGACTCACCGAATATGAATTCCTGCTGCACGCGATGCCTGCCGGCCGTTTGCAACTGGAAGAAATGGAAGGTGCACTGCTCCAGCAGCACCGGCTGCAACGTACTTATTCAAACGATAGCCCGGAAACCATCCAGAACCGTTTGCTGGAAGCCGTGCAGTTGGGCGCGTTCAACCGCCACGTCGTGCAGAAACTGGAGCAGCAGATATTGGATAAGGGAGAGTCCGCCGAAGCAAAAGTGCTGAGCGACTGGATTGCGCGGCTGGACAGTGTCCCGACCTTCGACAGTCGCCGATTGCTCGACAGCATGCCGTCGGGTCGGCTGTTGAACTGGTTGCAGGCGCGTCAACCGAACGACACGGCCGTGCGCAAGATCAACCAGCATCTGGCGGCCACGGGTGGAGGCCCGCAGTTCGGCATTCTGCTGCTCGATCTTGAAGCTGACATGGACAAGTTGCAGCGCACCTTCGACAGTCTAATGGAGAGCGCTTTCCGGGCCTTCAAGGTCGTGGTCTTCACCACTGGAGAACTGCCGGCCGTCACCACCGAAAAACACACGGTGCATTTCGTCAAGGTCACTGCCGATAATTATGTCGACCGGCTCAATCAGATAGCCCGGCGTTCAAGCGCCGATTGGCTGCTGCTGGCCGAGGCGGGCGATGAGTTCACCGCTGCCGGTTTGTTGCGTGCCAGCCTGGAATTGCAGAAAGCCGACGGCTGCCGTGCGGTGGCAATGGATGAAATTCATCGTCGCAGTAACGGCACTCTGACCGATATTTTCCGTCCGGCCTTCAACCTCGATTTATTGCAAAGCCTGCCGGCGCTGATGTCACGGCATTGGCTGATCAGTCGCGAAGCACTGAACGATGTCGGTGGCTATGATCGGGAGTTCGCCGATGCGCTGGAGTTCGACTTGCTGCTGCGCCTGATCGAGGCGGGTGGGATGGCAGGACTGGCGCATCTGGCCGAACCGTTGTTGCTCGCACCAGCAGCGTCCATGGCGCCGAACGAGCAGGCGCGTCAGGCCTTGCTGCGTCATCTGAAAAACCGCGGCTACCAGGCGCAGGTGAGCGCCGAGGCGTTTGGTGGCTTGCGTGTCGACTACCGTCATACCGACCGACCGAAAGTGTCGATCATTATCGCCAGCGAAGACAATCAGGCGGATTTGCAGCGCTGCCTGGTGAGCGTATTGCAACGCACGCGCTACCAAAACAACGAAATCATCATTACTGATAATTGCAGTCAGTCAGCGGAACTTCTGGACTGGCTCGACAGCCTTCAACAAAACGCTCGTGGGCGGATCCATTTGATTAAAAACGAGCAGCGCTTGAGTTCTTCGGCGTTGCTTAATCAGGCTGCCGCGCAGGCGCAGGGTGAATACCTGGTGTTGTTGGCAGCCGACGCTGAGGTGATCAATGCCAATTGGATCGAAGCGTTGCTGAACCAGGCCCAACGTCCGGAAGTCGGCGTAGTCGGTGCCAAGCTGGTGGATCGCGAAGGTGGTGTGACCGGCGCCGGGCTGATTTTAGGCTTCGAGGGCGGTGTGGTTTCAGCATTCGTTGGCGAGGAAAAGGACGCTCAAGGCTATATGTATCGATTACAGGTCGAGCAGGACTGCTCGGCGGTCTCTGGTGCGTGCCTGATGGTGCGCAAGGCTGTGTTCGACGAGCTGGGCGGGCTCGATCAGGAGTATTTTGCACAGGCGTATGCCGATGTCGATTTGTGCCTGCGGGTCGCAGACCACGGGTTGTTGACCGTGTGGACGCCGCAGGTCCAGATCGCACACCCCGGCACCTTGCCGGAAAATCCTCAGGCGGTGGCTGCGCTTCGGAAAAAATGGCAGGCACGTTTTGCTCAAGACCCGGCCTACAACCAGAGCCTGGCCGTCACTGGGACGCCTTTTACGCTGGGCGAAGCCCATGCAGTGGACTGGGCACAATTGCTCGCATAGGCACGGCGCGACCTGGGGGTTGCCGAAGGCGATTTTCCCCAGGCCGAACGTTATTACACCGAGGCCATAAGCTTGCCCATGTTTTCTTCCCGGAGCGACGAACAATTGGGTTATGTGGTTGAGCAACTTCGCCGATTGTTTGAGGGGTAACGGCCAGTGAGTACTGTCGCGATCATTCCCGCCCGTGGCGGCAGCAAGCGGATCGCTCGCAAGAACCTGAAGCCGTTCGACGGCGTGCCGATGATTGTCCACTCGATTCGAACCGCGTTGTCGTCACAATTGTTCGATGAAGTGATTGTCAGCACCGACGACGAAGAAATCGCCCGGCTGGCTCAGGCCCACGGTGCGCAGGTTCCGTTCATGCGCCCGGCGGCATTGGCCGATGATTTCACGGGAACGGCCGCGGTGATCGCCCATGCCCTGAGGGAGTTGCAGGAGCGGGCATTTGATCTGGCATGTTGCATCTATGCCACCGCACCGCTGCTGCAGGCCCGATACCTGCGGCAGGGATTGGAGCTATTACGGGCGCATCCCGAGAGATCGTTCGCGTTTTCTGTCACGGATTTCGGCTTCCCTGTGCAGCGTGCCTTGACCCTGGATAGGCAGGGGGCACTGACGCCGCTCTATCCTGAGTTTCGCAACACTCGTTCCCAGGACTTGCCTCAGACCTTCCACGATGCCGGCCAGTTCTACTGGGGGCGCCGGGAAGCATGGTTGAGCTGTGACGTGCTGTTTTCATCCAAAAGCTTGCCGGTGATCCTGCCCCGTTATCTGGTGCAGGACATCGACACGCCTGAGGACTGGACGCGTGCCGAATACCTCTTCGCCGCATTGAAGGCTGGCGGAGAGCTGCAATGAAGATACTGATCCGCGCTGACGCTTCGCCAATCATCGGCTGAATAATGCAGAGTCAATCGTCGGCGCGTCGCGCTCGCCTTGTAATTAAGTGGGGTATGCCGTTGACCTGGTCGCTGGTTGAATAGCCTGTTGATCGGCCTTATTCGGCAAAATTGCGTGACCTGCGAGTCATAACGCGCATCTTCACTGTATTGTATTGACCGGGAAGATGGCGCCTGGCCGTTATCGGGTCCAGTGATAGCCCTTTGTACTTCCCTTTGTCGGCGCCCCTCGATTCCTGCGAGCGGTGGTATTGGGCTGTTTTTGATTGGGAAGCCGTAATGATTGGCATAAAGAGCATTGCGAGCTACGTTCCTGTAGCCGGCGTGGACAATTACGCACAGGGTGCGAAGTTTGAAAAGGATGAAGAATTCATTCTCGGCAAGATCGGCTCGGCATTCCTGCCTCGCAAGGGTGACGACCAGGAAACCTCGGATTTGTGTGTCGAAGCTGCCAACGCGCTGTTTGCCAACAATCCCAGTCTGAAGCGCGAAGCCATCGATGTACTGATCGTGGTCACCCAGAACGGTGATGAGGAAGGATTGCCCCATACGGCGGCCATCGTTCAGGACAAGCTGGGCTTGCCTACCACCGTGGCAGCATTCGATATCTCCCTGGGGTGTTCGGGTTATGTCTACGGAATCTATGCCATCAAGGGCTTCATGGAAGCCGCTGGCTTGAAGAACGGGCTGTTGATCACGGCTGACCCGTACTCCAAGATCGTTGACCCGGAAGACCGCAACACCACGATGCTGTTCGGCGATGCCGCCACCGCCACGTGGATGGGTGAAGATGCGCCGTGGCAACTGGGCAAATCCAAGTTCGGCACCGACGGTTCCGGTGCGCCGCATCTGAAGGTCAGCGACGGCGTGTTCTTCATGAATGGCCGTCAGGTGTTCAACTTCGCCTTGCTCAAGGTTCCTGCCCACCTGCATGAGTTGCTGGCCGATTCCGATCTGCAGCCCGCTGATATCGACGCGTTTTGCATCCATCAGGGCAGCGCGGCGATTGTCGATGCCGTGGCGCGGCGATTTGAAGGTGAACCAGAGAAATTTATCAAGGATATGGTCGAGACCGGGAACACGGTATCGTCGAGCATTCCTTTGCTGCTGGAAAAGCATGTACTCGATTCCAACTGGAAACGCGTGGCCCTGAGCGGTTTCGGGGTCGGGCTGTCCTGGGGCTCGGCGATCATCTATCGTCCTTGATTCACTTGGATCCGGGCACAAAAATAGCGTCCAAGGTGTAATCTTGAGCGCTATTTTTTTTTGCCCGACGAAAGGCGAGACGCAATGAGTGAGTTCTTCGCGCGCAATCTCCAACTGATCGAACAGCGCTGGCCGGCCCTGGCCGAACGCCTGGTGCTGGAGGATGCCAGCCGATTGCAGGCGGATCTGGTGGAGGGTATGGGCTCGACCTTGAGCATCAATGGCATTCAGCTGACCAGTCGTCATGACCGCCTCGCCGAGGCCGAGCTACAGGCCTCCAGCCTGCCGTCGGACGCTGCCGTTGTGCATGTCTATGGCACGGGGCTGGGTGATCTGCAAAACCGGATGCTGGAGAGACCAGCGCTTGAGCGCCTGTACGTGCATATTCTCAACGGCTCTGTGTTCGCGCTGGTGTTGCAGGTGCTGGACCAGTCGCCATGGCTCGTCGATCCTCGCGTCGAGTTGCTTTACGCCGGCGATCTGACGGAAATCCAGCTACCGTTCTTCGCCTTGCCTGCAGAACTGGTGTTGGCCGACGACTACAACGCCAAGATTCGCGACCGATTAATCAGTGAAACCCATCTGGTGTTCAACAATCGGGAGTTCGATCCCGGTGCCCCGGAGATTATCGAGCGCCTGCGATCGACCTTCAACCTGGTGCAGCGTGATCGTGATGTAGGCGAGCTGTTCGGTTCTTATAAGGGGCGGGACGCTTTCGTCATCGCAACCGGGCCCAGCCTCGAGCAGCACTTCGAGAAACTACGCAACCTGCATGACCAGGCCGAGCGGCCCTTGTTGATTTGTGTCGATACTGCCTACCGACCGTTGATCAACCATGGCATACGACCAGATATCGTGGTCACCATCGATCAACGCATTTCGATGCGGCACCTCCCGGCCGAACATTCAGGCGGCGTTACGCTGGTTTATCTCCCCATGGCTGATCCGCTGGTAATTGAAGCTTGGCAGGGCGCGCGGTATGTGGGGTATTCCGCCAGTCCGATCTATCGGCAGATGCGCCAGCAGATGCTCCGGCATGAGTTGTATGTGGGGGGCAGTGTGATCCATCCGGCCGTCGACCTGGCCGTCAAAATGGGAGCGTCAAGGGTCACTCTGTTCGGTGCTGACTTCGCGTTCCCCCATGACAGGACTCATGCAGGGTGGAATGACGGGGACCTGGGGCCCAAATTGGACGCCGCAAGGCACTGGGTGCTCGATGGTCATGGGCAGCGAGTCAAGACCCAGCTCAACTTCCGCAGTTATCTGTGTGAACTGGAGCGTTTTATCGCCGGGCATCCCCGGGTGCGTTTCTTTAACAGTAGCCGGGACGGGGCGATGATCGCCGGCACTGATTTCGATCCGGAGTTTACCCAGTGAACAAACTTCAAGACGTGGTCCGGGAGGCTCATGACTGTGCCCGGCTGTTTCGCCTGGGGCGGGACGTCGAGGCGGGGCTGGCGATGGTGGTACTGGTCGAGTCTGCTCAACTGTTGGTTGAAAATATGACGAGTGACATCCACTCGTCATGGCATGAGCTGTTGACCTTGATGATCAATGACCAGATAGCGCAGAACTGGCTATCACTGGCAGATTATCTCGACCGCGAACTCGTCGATCTGCTGACGGGCGGGGCTCGTATCTAGGCTTCACCGACAGGCTGCCTTGTCTTGCTCCCCCGGAATCCTGGTCGACATATCTCTGGCGTCATTTTTTCAGTCCTCGATCTCGTCCAAGTCCTTGATTTATGAGGGGTGGCACCCTGATGGCAAAAAATTTGAAAAAACTGCTAAAGCAAGCTCCGATTACGACGATAACTATTACGAAGGTTCTCTAGGCCACACCCGGCGAGTTGCCAGGGCCGGAAGCCGCAGTACCCAACCAACGAGGAATTCGTCATGGCTTTAACAGTAAATACCAATACCACATCGCTGGGTGTTCAGAAGAACCTGGGCCGCGCTTCCGACGCGCTGTCGACTTCGATGACCCGTCTGTCTTCCGGCCTGAAAATCAACAGCGCCAAAGACGACGCCGCCGGCCTGCAGATCGCTACCCGTATGACTTCGCAGATCCGTGGTCAGACCATGGCTATCAAAAACGCCAACGACGGTGTTTCGATCGCTCAGACCGCTGAAGGCGCCCTGCAAGAGTCGACCAACATTCTGCAGCGTATGCGTGAAATTGCACTGCAATCGCGAAACGACTCCAACGGCACTGCCGACCGTACCGCTCTGGACAAAGAATACCAACAGTCCGTTGCTGAACTGACCCGTATCGCTCAGTCGACCAACCTGAACGGTAAGGCTCTGCTGGACGGTACTGCTGGTTCGATGGAATTCCAGGTAGGTTCGAACACCACTTCGGACAACCAGATCACCCTGACTCTGGCTTCGAGCTTCGACTCCAGCGCCCTGGGCATGACCGGTACTACCATTTCGGGTACCTCCAACGGCGCTAACCACTCGGCAGTTCTGTCGGCCATCTCGGCCATCGACGCGGCTCTGGGACGAATCAACAGTACTCGTGCCGACCTCGGTGCTGCTCAAAACCGTTTCTCGAGCACCATCTCGAACCTGCAGAACATCAACGAAAACGCCAGTGCTGCACTGAGCCGCGTACAAGATACCGACTTCGCTGCTGAAACTGCACAGCTGACCAAGCAGCAGACTCTGCAACAGGCTTCCACCTCGGTTCTGGCCCAGGCCAACCAATTGCCATCCGCTGTACTGAAACTGCTTCAGTAATCGCTGGATGAATTTTAGCGGGGGGGTGCGCTTGCGTGCTCCCTCGCTTTTTCAGTTTAAGAGGTGTTGGACATGGATATGAGCGTGAAGCTGAACTTGTCTTATCCTGCGGCTCAGCAGGCGACAACTGTTGCCAGCAAGCCGGTGGAGAAGCCTCGAGCGGAAGCCGCGCCTGCGGTTGCCGTCAAGGATGAGCGCAAAAGCGAGCAGGTTGAACAGGAAAAGCTTAAACGGGCTGTTCAGGAAATCGAAAAGTTTGTTCAATCGGTCAAGCGCAACCTGGAGTTCTCGATTGACGAGCCTTCTGGCAAAGTAGTGGTCAAAGTGATTGCCGGTGATTCTGGTGAGGTGGTCCGTCAGATCCCTAACGAGGAAGTCTTGAAGCTGGCAAACAGTTTGAATGATGCAAACAGCCTGCTATTCAGTGCGAAAGTCTGATAGCTGGCATGAATTTTGTTGCTATGTTCTTTTGGGCGTTGTAGTGGTCAAAAAGCCGGCGACACACTGAAGGGAGTCCCACATGGCAAGTCCAATTCTACCTGGCTTGGGTTTAGGTTCCGGCCTCGATACTACCGCGATCGTCAAGGCTCTGGTTGATGCTGATAAATCTGCCAAGCAGAACCAGATCACCCGTCAGACCTCCATCAATACTGCGCAGATTTCCGGTGTTGGTACTCTCAAAAGTGTCCTGGCGAACTTTCAGACGGCGATCAAAAATCTGGGGGACACCAAGACCCCGCAGTTTCTAGGGTACAACGCAACGTCGGCTGATCCCAAAGTGCTGACGGCCGTGGCCAGCAATACGGCGGTGAATGGCACTTATTCCATCAAGATCAACAACCTGGCGACGTCCTCCAAGGTGGCTACTGCTGCTTTTGCAGGCGGTCCAACCAGTGCCATTCCGAGCGGTACGCTCACCATCACTCAAAACGGTGTATCTCGCCCCGTCACCATTGGTGCGAACGCAACCCTGCAGTCGGTGCGTGACGCGATCAACGCCCAGCAAGGCATCAACGGTTTCAGTGCGAACATCGTCACCGACTCGTTCGGCTCGCGCTTGGTAATGGGGTCTACGACGACCGGTGCCGGTTCCGACATCACCCTTAGCGGCATTGCCGGCCTGGAAGTCAATGCCGGCCAGCAAATGGGGGCAACGCCTACGGCGACTTCGGCAGGTGCCATTGGCGATTTCGCCACAGACGCCAGCTTCACCGTGGATGGCCTGACGCTGACCAGCAAAAGCAATACCGTCGACAAGGCTATTTCGGGATTGACCTTGAATCTGGTGGCCACCACTGGAACCACTACCGTGACAGTCGGGCCGAACAATGATGGCCTGAAGAAGTCGATTCAAGCGTTCGTCGATGCGTACAATCAGGTTGTCAGCAGTGTCAACACTCTGACCAAGCCGACTTTGGACGCTGACGGCAAGCCTACAGTTGGCGCGGCGCTGACAGGTGACCCGCTGGCGCGTAGCATCCTGGCTTCGATTCGCGAGCCGTTGGTGACCACCGGTGCCGGTGACAAGCTGACCGTGCTTTCGCAGTTGGGTATTACCACCAACCAGAAAACCGGTGCGTTGGACTTCGATAGCACCAAGTTTTCGAAGGCGATGGATACCCAGCAACTGGGCGGTGAGATCCAGAAACTGTTCCTGGGGGATCCGGCTGCGACCGGTACTGCGGCCAAAGGCCTGCTGGAACGCATGAACGATGCAATCACGCCATACACCTTGACGGGCAACAACGGCATTCTCGATGCCCGTTCGACCAGCCTTGCCAAGATCAAGACGAATCTGGCAAGCCAGCAGGAAGCTTTGGATCGTCGGATCGAAACCCTGACGGCTACGTTGACTAAAAAATACAACGACATGGACAAGCTGGTCGGTCAGCTCAAGGCGACGGCAAGTAATATCACTTCGATGTTCGAAGCGATCAATGCCCAGAAAAACGCCTCGTAACCTATGAGCGCCAGAAGCCCGGCAGCGGATGACGCTTGCCGGGCTTTTTGGTTTTTGATCTAAAGAATTCTGACGCCAGGTCGATAGACTGGTTATACGAATACAGAGTTTGGATGAGGTAAAACATGAACCCGATGTTGGCCCTTCGGCAATATCAGAAGGTCGGTGCCCATGCCCAGACTTCCGTGGCCAGTCCTCACCGTCTGGTGCAAATGCTCATGGAAGGGGGGCTGGATCGTATTGCTCAGGCCAAAGGTGCCATGGAGCGTAAAGACATCGCTAATAAAGGTGTTTTCATTGGCAAGGCCATCGGCATTATCGGCGGCCTGCGCGAAGGCCTGGACCTGGAAAACCAGGCCGAGTCCGTGGCTGAGCTGGATAGTCTCTATGCCTACATGATGCAACGCTTGGCCGAAGCCAACGCCAAGACCGACCCGAAGATCCTTGACGAAGTGGCCGATCTGCTTCGTACGGTCAAGGAAGGCTGGGATGGTATCGCCGATCCCGGTCCGCAATTCTAAGGAGCACTCCCATGAGTCATGTCCTGCAGCGAATAGAACAAACCCGTGACGCTCTGGTCGATGCTTTGGCCGAGCGCAATTGGGAGGCCATTGGTCAGTTGGACATGACGTGTCGTTCCTGCATGGAAGATGTGCTGGAGGCGTACGAGGTGGATGGAGCGGCATTGCGCGCCAATCTTGAGGAACTGATGGGGGTCTACAAGCAGCTTCTGGAGGCTGCGACAGGGGAGCGCCAGGCAATCGTCGACGAGATGTCGCAGGTTCATCAAGCACAAAATGCGGCAAAGGTCTACAACTTGTTTGGATAATAAATCCATGCAAAGTGCGCCATAAATTTGACTGTGACCCGTTTTTTGACTTAACTAGTAACTGTTTTCAGATTTCAGACGTCTACAGGCACAACAAGTCTGCAAGCGTCTAGCTTGCCCCCAAATCCCGGGCTCTGAGTTGACTAGGAAGTTGCTATTGCATGTGGCGTGAAACCAAAATTCTCCTGATCGATGACGACAGCGTCCGCCGCCGTGATCTGGCGGTAATCCTGAATTTTCTCGGTGAAGAAAATTTGCCCTGCGGCAGCCATGATTGGCAGCAGGCTGTCGGCTCTCTGTCGTCCAGTCGTGAAGTCATTTGCGTCCTTATCGGGACCGTAAATGCTCCCGCAACTCTTTTGGGCTTGCTAAAGACACTGTCAACCTGGGATGAGTTCCTTCCGGTTTTGTTAATGGGCGAAAATTCTTCCCTTGACTTACCGGAAGACCAGCGCCGCCGGGTGCTTTCCACCCTGGAAATGCCCCCTAGCTATAGCAAGTTGCTCGATTCGCTGCACCGCGCCCAGGTCTATCGCGAGATGTACGACCAGGCTCGTGAGCGTGGCAGGCACCGCGAACCCAATCTGTTCCGCAGTCTTGTCGGCACCAGTCGGGCGATCCAGCACGTGCGCCAGATGATGCAACAGGTGGCCGACACCGACGCCAGTGTGTTGATCCTGGGCGAGTCGGGCACCGGCAAGGAAGTGGTGGCGCGCAACCTGCACTACCATTCCAAGCGTCGTGAAGCTCCGTTCGTGCCGGTCAACTGTGGCGCAATCCCGGCCGAGTTGCTGGAAAGCGAATTGTTCGGTCATGAGAAGGGCGCTTTCACAGGCGCCATCACCAGTCGGGCCGGGCGTTTCGAATTGGCCAACGGCGGTACGCTGTTCCTCGATGAAATCGGTGACATGCCGCTGCCGATGCAGGTCAAGCTGCTGCGAGTTCTGCAGGAGCGTACTTTCGAGCGTGTGGGCAGTAACAAAACCCAGAGTATCGATGTACGCATCATTGCTGCGACCCACAAGAACCTCGAGAGCATGATCGAGGTAGGCAGTTTCCGTGAAGACCTCTATTACCGCCTCAACGTATTCCCGATCGAAATGGCGCCGTTGCGCGAGCGTGTCGAAGACATCCCGTTGCTGATGAATGAGCTGATTTCGCGCATGGAGCACGAAAAGCGCGGTTCGATCCGCTTCAACTCGGCGGCGATCATGTCCCTGTGTCGTCATGGCTGGCCGGGTAACGTGCGCGAATTGGCCAACCTGGTGGAGCGCATGGCGATCATGCATCCCTATGGCGTGATCGGCGTGGCTGAGCTACCGAAGAAATTCCGCTACGTCGACGACGAAGATGAGCAAATGGTCGACAGCCTGCGCACCGATCTGGAAGAGCGGGTGGCGATCAACGGCCACACGCCTGATTTCACGGCCAATGCCATGCTGCCGCCTGAAGGTCTTGATCTCAAGGACTACCTCGGTGGCCTGGAGCAAGGGCTTATCCAGCAGGCCTTGGATGACGCCAACGGCATCGTGGCTCGGGCAGCGGAGCGCCTGCGTATCCGTCGCACCACCCTGGTGGAGAAGATGCGCAAGTACGGCATGAGCCGTCGCGAAGGAGACGAACAGGCGGATGATTGACGCCTGTTTTGCAACCGCCTGATTTTCAGGCGGTTTTTTTTAGGCATGGGTATTGCTAAGGCTCTCTCAACATTCCGTTTAACTGACGGTCAGCCAAGCGAGAGAGTCCGATGCCCCAAGTCGCCCAGATATCTCCTGCCTCCGAATCAGGGAGCATGCCGTCCGCCGAGCAGGCAAGCCGGCTCGGACTTGAGCAGGCGTTTTCTCTGTTCAACCAGATGTCCAGCCAGCTGACCGATTCCTACAGTCTGCTCGAAGCCCGTGTTACTGAGCTCAAGGGTGAATTGGCAGTGGTCAGCGCCCAGCGCATGCAGGAGCTGGCGGAAAAGGAACGCCTGGCCAACCGGTTGCAGAATCTGCTCGATCTTTTGCCGGGCGGCGTCATTGTCATCGATGCCCATGGCTTTGTCCGCGAGGCCAACCCGGCCGCTTGCGAATTACTCGGGCTGCCGCTCGAAGGCGAGCTGTGGCGACATGTCATAACCCGATGCTTCGCACCTCGTGAAGACGATGGTCATGAAGTATCCCTCAAGAACGGACGACGCCTGTCCATCTCGACCCGTTCGCTGGACGCCGAGCCCGGGCAGTTGGTGCTGCTCAACGACCTGACTGAAACCCGTCACTTGCAAGACCAGCTGGCGCGCCATGAGCGTCTGTCTTCCCTGGGGCGAATGGTGGCGTCGCTGGCGCACCAGATTCGTACGCCGTTGTCCGCCGCTTTGCTGTACGCCAGTCATTTGACCGAGCAACAACTGCCGATGGAAACCCAGCAGCGTTTCGCCGGGCGCCTGAAAGAGCGTTTGCACGAGCTGGAACATCAGGTGCGGGACATGCTGGTCTTCGCCCGTGGCGAGTTGCCGCTGACCGATCGCGTGACGCCGAAAGCCTTGTTGCAGGCGTTGCAAGCGGCGGCGTCTACCCATGTACAGGGTTTGCCGATCCGCTGGCAGTGCGACAGCCATGTCGGCGAGGTGCTGTGTAACCGCGACACCTTGGTGGGGGCGGTGCTGAATCTCATCGAAAATGCGATCCAGGCTGGCGGCGAGACAGTTCGCCTGAAGATTCACCTTTATACCCGCGATGATTCCCTTCGCCTGTGTGTCAGCGACAGCGGCGGTGGTATCGAGCCGGCCGTGCTGGCACGCCTCGGCGAGCCGTTCTTCACGACCAAGGCGACTGGCACCGGGCTCGGCCTGACCGTGGTCAAGGCCGTGGCTCGTGCCCATCAGGGAGAATTGACGTTACGTTCGCGGCTGGGGCGTGGGACCTGTGCAACGGTGTGCCTGCCATTGTTTTCCAGTGCGCCGCAGGTGGAGTGATAGCGATGGCGATCAAGGTGTTGCTGGTAGAGGATGATCGGGCCCTGCGTGAAGCGCTGGCCGATACGCTGGTTTTGGCCGGGCATGGCTACGTGGCCGTAGGTTCGGCTGAGGATGCGTTGCAGGCGGTGGCTCGGGAAACCTTCAACCTGGTGGTCAGCGATGTGAACATGCCGGGTATGGATGGGCATCAGTTGCTCGGGTTGTTGCGTGCCCGTCACCCTCAGTTGCCGGTATTGCTGATGACGGCCCATGGGGCGGTCGAGCGTGCGGTGGAAGCCATGCGCCAGGGCGCAGCGGATTATCTGGTCAAGCCATTCGAACCCAAGGCGCTGCTTGATCTGGTGGCGCGTCATGCGTTGGGCACCCCTGTTGTCGAGGGTGAAGGCCCGGTGGCGTTCGAGCCGGCCAGTGCGCAATTACTGGAATTGGCGGCGCGAGTGGCGCGCAGTGATTCAACCGTGTTGATTTCCGGTGAATCCGGTACAGGCAAGGAAGTGTTGGCGCGTTATATCCACCAGCAATCCCGTCGCGCCAACGAACCGTTCATTGCCATCAACTGTGCGGCAATTCCCGACAACATGCTCGAAGCGACACTGTTCGGTCATGAGAAGGGGGCGTTTACCGGGGCCATTGCGGCCCAGGCCGGCAAATTCGAACAGGCCGATGGTGGCACCATTTTGCTCGATGAGATCTCCGAAATGCCCCTGGGCTTGCAAGCCAAGCTGCTTCGGGTGCTCCAGGAGCGGGAGGTGGAGCGGGTTGGTGGGCGCAAACCCATCAGCCTGGATATCCGCGTGGTGGCGACCACCAACCGCGACCTTGCGGGCGAAGTGGCGTCGGGACGGTTTCGCGAAGACCTTTATTACCGCCTGTCGGTTTTTCCCCTGGCCTGGCGTCCACTTCGCGAACGCACTGCCGATATCCTGCCGCTGGCTGAACGGCTATTGGCCCGGCACGTCAATAAAATGAAACACGCGACGGCGAGGCTTTCGCCGGCGGCCCAGGCCTGCCTGGTTGCGTATCCATGGCCCGGGAACGTACGAGAGCTGGATAACGCCATCCAGCGGGCGCTGATCCTGCAGCAGGGCGGCTTGATCCAGCCGGAGGATTTCTGCCTGGCCGGTCCGGTGGCCTGTGCGCCGTTGCCCGTGTTGGCAGCGGCACCCGCACCGGTGTTTGCGGCCCCGGTGGACGTGGATGGCGAGTCGGCCGGCGCTTTGGGCGACGACCTGCGTCGGCGTGAGTTCCAGATGATCATCGACACCCTGCGCGCCGAGCGCGGGCGTCGCAAGGAGGCGGCAGAACGCTTGGGCATCAGCCCCCGCACCTTGCGCTACAAACTGGCGCAGATGCGTGATGCCGGTATGGATGTGGAGGCTTATCTGTTCGCTAGCTGATAACACACCGACACCGCCATTCCTTTGGAAGCGAGATTGCTCGCGAAGGCGGTGATTCCAGCGATGCACAGCTTGACTGTCAGACCGCTATCGCGAGCAGGCTCGCTCCCACGGGAGCCTGACGGGACGGTATGCGCATTTGTTTATCGCGGCCATGGAGCTGGCACCCTTGTTGCTACTACCTAGATACCCGCTGACCAAGTGTCAAAAAAACGCGGACCGCCAGAGAGAATAGAGCATGAGCCAAGGTATTGAATTTAATCGATTGATGTTGGACATGCGGGCCATGCAAATGGACGCCATGGCCCAGCCGAAATCGGTCGCCGTACCCCAGGTGGGTGGCAGCAGCTTTTCCGACATGCTCGGTCAGGCCGTCAATAAAGTGAACGATACCCAGCAGGCATCGAACCAATTAGCCAGTGCCTTTGAAATTGGCAAAAGTGGCGTCGACCTGACTGACGTAATGATCTCTTCGCAGAAAGCCAGTGTCTCGTTCCAGGCGTTGACCCAGGTTCGCAATAAACTGGTTCAAGCCTACCAAGACATCATGCAGATGCCGGTTTAAGGAAACTATTGAGTCATGGCAGAAGCAGCCGTAGATAACGTTCCGGCCAAGGCCACCCCGACCGACGGCAAACCGCCGCTGTTCGGCCTGTCCTTCCTGGAAAATCTCTCCGAGATGACCATGCTGCGTCAGGTGGGCCTGTTGGTCGGCCTGGCTGCCAGCGTGGCGATTGGTTTTGCCGTGGTGCTGTGGTCTCAGCAGCCGGACTACCGTCCTTTGTACGGCAGCCTGGAAGGCATGGACGCCAAGCAAGTCATGGAGACCCTGGCTTCTGCCGACATTCCATACACCGTCGAGCCCAACTCCGGCGCCTTGCTGGTCAAGGCTGACGATGTCGCCCGTGCGCGCCTCAAGCTCGCCGCCGCCGGCGTGACGCCGAGCGACGGCAATGTCGGTTTCGAGATCCTCGACAAGGACCAGGGCCTGGGCACCAGCCAGTTCATGGAAGCGACCCGTTATCGTCGTGGCCTGGAAGGCGAACTGGCGCGTACCATCTCCAGCCTGAACAACGTCAAGGGGGCTCGTGTGCACCTGGCGATTCCGAAAAGCTCGGTGTTTGTGCGTGATGAGCGCAAGCCGAGTGCTTCGGTACTGGTCGACCTTTATCCGGGCCGTGCCCTCGAGCCTGGCCAGGTCCTGGCGATCGTCAATCTGGTGGCGACCAGCGTTCCCGAGTTGAGCAAGTCGCAGATCACCGTGGTCGACCAGAAAGGCAACCTGCTGTCCGATCAGGTGGAAAACTCCGAACTGACCATGGCCGGCAAACAATTCGATTACAGCCGTCGCATGGAAGGCATGTTGACCCAGCGTGTGCATAACATCCTGCAACCGATCCTGGGCAATGACCGTTACAAAGCCGAAGTGTCGGCCGATGTGGATTTCAGCGCCGTTGAATCGACGTCCGAGCAATTCAACCCCGATCAGCCGGCGTTGCGCAGCGAGCAGTCGGTCACCGAGCAGCGCACCGCCAGCAATGGCCCACAAGGTGTGCCCGGTGCCTTGAGCAACCAGCCGCCATCACCGGCCAGTGCGCCGCAGACCACGGGTGGTGCCGCCGGTGCCGCCGGCATGGTGCAGCCAGGCCAGCCGCTGGTGGACGCCAACGGTCAGCAGATCATGGACCCGGCCACCGGCCAGCCGATGCTCGCGCCGTACCCGGCCGACAAGCGTCAGCAAGCGACCAGGAACTTCGAACTGGACCGTTCCATCAGCCACACCAAGCAACAGCAGGGGCGTTTGAACCGTCTGTCGGTTGCGGTGGTGGTGGACGATCAGGTCAAGGTCAACCCGGCCAATGGCGAAACCACCCGTGCGCCATGGAGCGCCGACGAACTGGCGCGCTTCACCCGCCTGGTGCAAGACGCCGTCGGTTTCGACGCCAGCCGTGGTGACAGCGTCAGCGTGATCAACGTGCCGTTCTCCTCCGAGCGCGGAGAGGTGATCGCCGAAATTCCGTTTTATTCGCAACCCTGGTTCTGGGATGTGGTCAAGCAAGTATTGGGCGTGCTGTTCATCCTGGTGCTGGTATTCGGGGTGCTGCGTCCGGTGCTCAACAACATCACCAATGGCGGCAAGAACAAGCAACTGGCCGGCCTGGGTGATGTAGAGCTGGGAGGCATGGGCGGCCTGGATGGCGAATTGGCCAACGATCGCGTCAGCCTCGGCGGGCCGCAGAGCATTCTGCTGCCAAGCCCGAGCGAAGGTTATGACGCACAGTTGAACGCCATCAAGAGTCTGGTGGCAGAAGATCCGGGTCGTGTGGCCCAGGTCGTGAAAGAGTGGATTAACGCAGATGAGTGATAATCGAGCCGCCGTAGCCAAATTGTCCCGGGTCGACAAAGCCGCGATCCTGCTGCTGTCCCTGGGGTCGACCGATGCCGCCCAGGTGCTGCGTCACATGGGGCCCAAGGAGGTCCAGCGTGTGGGCGTGGCCATGGCCCAGATGGGTAACGTGCATCGTGAACAGGTCGAGCAGGTCATGAGCGAGTTCGTCGACATCGTCGGCGATCAGACCAGCCTCGGCGTCGGTTCCGATGACTACGTGCGCAAAATGCTCACCCAGGCCCTGGGCGAAGACAAGGCCAACGGTCTGATCGACCGGATCCTGCTGGGTGGCAACACCAGTGGCCTGGACAGCCTCAAGTGGATGGAGCCACGTGCCGTGGCCGACGTGATCCGTTACGAGCACCCGCAGATCCAGGCGATCGTGGTGGCCTACCTCGATCCGGACCAGGCCGGCGAAGTGCTCGGCAACTTCGATCACAAGGCGCGCCTGGACATCATTCTGCGGGTGTCGTCGCTCAACACCGTGCAGCCGGCGGCCCTGAAGGAATTGAACCAGATCCTCGAGAAGCAGTTCTCGGGCAACTCCAATGCCTCGCGCACCACCCTGGGTGGCATCAAGCGTGCGGCGGACATCATGAACTTCCTCGACAGTTCGATCGAAGGTCAGCTGATGGACTCGATCCGCGAGTTCGACGAAGACCTGTCCGGTCAGATCGAAGACCTCATGTTCGTGTTCAACAACCTGGCCGATGTCGACGACCGTGGTATCCAGGCCCTGTTGCGCGAAGTGTCCTCCGATGTGCTGGTGCTGGCCCTCAAGGGATCGGACGAAGGCGTCAAGGAAAAGATCTTCAAGAACATGTCCAAGCGGGCGGCCGAACTGTTGCGCGACGACCTCGAGGCCAAGGGCCCGGTGCGCGTCAGCGACGTGGAAACCGCACAGAAGGAAATCCTCACCATCGCCCGTCGCATGGCCGAAGCCGGAGAAATCGTGCTCGGTGGCAAGGGCGGCGAAGAGATGATCTAAGGTCGTTATGTCTGCCAAGAGTGATGAAGCACCCAGCGACCTGATCCGCGCCCGGGACGTCGGCGGTTTCGACGTCTGGTCGCTGCCCAGCTTCGACCCCCATGTGCCGGAGCCTGAACCCGAGCCGGTGGAGGAGTTGCCGGAAATCGAGGAAGTGCCACTGGAGGAAGTCCAGCCGCTGACCTTGGAGGAAGTCGAAAGCATTCGTCAGGAAGCCTACAACGAAGGCTTCGCCATCGGTGAAAAGGAAGGCTTCCACAGCACCTCGATCAAGGTCCGCCAGGAAGCCGACATTGCACTGGCGGCCAAGCTTCAGACGATGGAGGCGTTGATGCACAACCTGTTCGAGCCCATCGCCGAGCAGGATACGCAGATCGAAAAATCCCTGGTGGGGTTGGTGCAGCACATCGCCCGGCAGGTGATCCAGCGCGAACTGGCCATCGATTCGAGCCAGATCGAACACGTCATGCGCGAAGCCCTCAAGCTCTTGCCACTGGGCGTGGACAATGTGCGGCTCTACATCAATCCCCAGGATTTTGCGTTGGTCAAGGCCTTGCGCGAACGTCATGAGGAAACCTGGCGCATCGTCGAAGACGAGTCCATGCTGCCGGGCGGTTGCCGGGTGGAAACCGAACACAGCCGCATTGACGCGACCATCGAAACCCGCATTGCGCAGATCATGGCCAAGTTGTTCGACCAGCTTCACGAGCAGGCCCTGCATCCGGCCGCTCCGGACCTGAGCCTGCAATTGCCGGATGAACCCAAGGTCACCGCTGGCGTCAGCCCGGACGCCGCTGAATTGATCGCAGCTGAACCGGATGGTCGCGATGCGTCTTGAACGAACCAGCTTCGGCAAGCGCCTGGGCAGCTATGCCGAGGCCACCGAACTGGCCGGCCAGCCCATCCTGGAAGGGCGCCTGCTGCGCATGGTCGGCCTGACCCTCGAAGCCGAAGGCCTGCGCGCCGCCATGGGCAGCCGCTGCCTGGTCATCAACGACGACACTTATCATCCCGTACAGGTCGAAGCCGAAGTCATGGGCTTCTCCGGCAGCAAAGTCTTTTTGATGCCGGTGGGCAGTGTGGCCGGGATCGCCCCCGGTGCGCGCGTGGTGCCTTTGGCCGATACGGGCCGACTGCCCATGGGCATGAGCATGCTCGGCCGAGTGCTGGATGGGGCCGGTCGTGCCCTGGATGGCAAGGGCGGCATGAAGGCCGAGGACTGGGTGCCGATGGACGGCCCGACCATCAACCCGCTCAAGCGTGATCCCATCAGCGTTCCGCTGGACGTGGGCATTCGTTGCATCAACGGTTTGTTGACGGTGGGGCGCGGTCAGCGTCTGGGTCTGTTCGCCGGTACCGGCGTGGGCAAGAGTGTGCTGTTGGGCATGATGACCCGCTTCACCGAAGCCGACATCATCGTGGTCGGGTTAATCGGCGAGCGGGGTCGTGAGGTAAAGGAATTCATTGAGCACATCCTCGGCGAGGAGGGCCTCAAGCGTTCCGTCGTGGTGGCTTCGCCGGCGGACGATGCGCCGTTGATGCGGTTGCGGGCCGCCATGTATTGCACCCGTATTGCCGAATATTTCCGCGACAAGGGCAAGAATGTCCTGTTGCTGATGGACTCGCTGACCCGTTTCGCCCAGGCCCAGCGGGAAATCGCCCTGGCCATCGGCGAGCCCCCGGCCACCAAGGGTTATCCACCTTCGGTGTTCGCCAAATTGCCCAAGCTGGTGGAGCGTGCCGGTAACGCCGAAAAGGGCGGCGGTTCGATCACCGCGTTCTATACCGTCCTTTCCGAAGGGGACGACCAGCAGGATCCCATTGCCGACTCGGCGCGGGGTGTGCTCGACGGGCACATCGTGCTGTCCCGGCGCCTGGCGGAGGAGGGGCATTACCCGGCCATCGATATCGAGGCGTCCATCAGCCGGGTCATGCCGTCCGTCATCAGCGCCGAACACCTGAAGCGTGCGCAACAGTTCAAGCAATACTGGTCGCGTTACCAGCAGAGCCGCGATCTGATCAGTGTGGGGGCCTACGTGCCGGGTGGCGACCGCGAGACGGACACTGCCATCAATCTTTATCCGGCCATGGCGGTTTACCTGCGCCAGAGCCTGAACGACAACATTGGCATGGGAGCCAGCGAAGCGCACCTGCAGACCATCTTCGCCCCGGTATCCGGCGGATAACCGATCATGGCCACGAGTCGTGCGGCGCGTCTGGCGCCTGTGGTGGATATGGCGGAAAAGGCCGAGAAAACTGCCGTTCAACGTTTGGCGTATTTTCAGGGCCAGGTGGCCGTCGCCGAAAGCAAACTGGCGGACCTCGAGAATTTTCGCCTCGAATATCAGGAACAATGGATCGCCCGTGGCAGCCACGGCGTTTCCGGCCAGTGGTTATTGGGCTATCAGGGGTTTCTCGCGCAACTGGGGACGGCCATCGACCAGCAGCGCCAGAGCCTGGTCTGGCACCAGAACAATCTGGAGAAGGCTCGCCAGAGCTGGCAAGAGGCCTTCGCCCGGGTCGAAGGGCTGCGCAAGCTGGTGCAGCGCTATATCGATGAGGCGCGGCAGTTGGAGGACAAGCGCGAGCAAAAATTGCTGGATGAACTGTCCCAGCGCCTGCCGCGCCAGGATCCATTCTGATCGCGGCACCGAATTTAGAGGAACGGGCGATCCAAAACCTTGCTCAGACCTCTACCAGGTGCTACACCTTGTACACGTATGTCCATGACAGGGAAGCCTACTATGTCAGTCGTTACAGAAGTCTCCGGCGATGGGAAGAAACTGACGATTTCGATCAAGGGTCGTTTCGATTTCGGGCGGCATCAGGAATTTCGTGAATCTTACGAAAAGTTTTCCCAAAAGCCCGAAATTTACGTCGTGGATCTGAAAGACACCACTTATCTTGATAGCTCCGCCTTGGGCATGTTGCTCCTGCTTCGGGATTACGCCGGAGGGGAAGACGCCAATGTGAGCGTCTCCAACTGCAGTGCGGATGTGCGCAAGATTCTTGCGATTTCCAATTTCGACAAGCTGTTCGACATCGACGGCCCGAAAGAGGACAGGTCGGATCCTAAAGACGCAGCGCAGCACGACCACGCCCATCGGGACAAGCTTCATGCAGGCAAAGCTTGACCGGCAGCCATGTTGTCCGATACCGAGCCCCTGACGGTCCTGATTGCCGAGGACAGTGCCGCTGATCGGCTGCTGTTGTCGACCATTGTCCGTCGCCAGGGTCATCATGTGCTGACTGCCGCCGATGGCGCCGAGGCGGTGGAGGTATACCGGCAGCAACGTCCTCACATGGTATTGATGGATGCCATGATGCCCGTCATGGACGGATTCGAAGCGGCACAGAAGATCAAGCACCTGGCCGGCGAACAGCTGGTCCCCATCATCTTTCTCACGTCCTTGACCGAAAGTGAAGCCTTGGCTCGTTGCCTGGAGGCCGGTGGCGACGATTTCCTGGCCAAACCCTATAACCAGGTGATTCTGGCGGCCAAGATCAAGGCCATGGACCGCTTGCGCCGGTTGCAGGCCACGGTTGTCGAACAGCGCGACCAGATCGCTCGACACCATGATTACCTGCTCAACGAACAACGGGTCGCCAAGGCCGTGTTCGACAAGATCGCCCATTCCGGCTGCCTGAGCGCGCCGAATATCCGATACCTGCAATCGCCCTATGCCCTGTTCAACGGCGATTTGCTCCTGGCCGCCTTCAATCCGGCCGGAGACATGCACGTCCTGTTGGGGGATTTTACCGGGCACGGCTTGCCGGCGGCGGTCGGCGCCATGCCCTTGGCGGAGGTCTTCTACGGCATGACCGCCAAGGGCTACGGCCTGGCGCAGATCCTGCGGGAGATGAATGCCAAGCTCAAGCGCATCCTGCCGGTCGACATGTTTTGCTGCGCGACGCTGTTGTGCCTGAGCTTTCAGCGTTGCACCGTGGAAATCTGGAACGGTGGCATGCCCGACGGCTACCTGCATGACAGTCTCAGCGGCGCGCGCAAGCCCCTGCCAGCGCGCCATTTGCCGTTGGGCGTACTGACGCCACAACTGTTCGACGACCGTACCGAAGTGCATCCCATGGCGGTGGGGGATCGGGTATTCCTGTTGTCGGATGGTGTGATCGATACCAGTAATGAAGAGGAAGAACTGTTCGGTGTGGAACGGCTACAGGCGGTATTCGCTGCCAATCGCGAGCCGGACTGCCTTTTTGAAGAAATCCAGCAGTCGCTGCGCGAGTTCCGTGGCGAGGCTCGCGATGACTTCAGCATGGTGGAGGTGCGGATGGTTGCGCCGACGCAACTCAACCCGCCGCCACCGGTCTATTCCGATAGCGGCCAGTCCAGCCCCCTGGACTGGTCGGTGAGCTTCGAATTCCGGGCGCAGACGCTCAGGCGGTTCAATCCGATGCCGTACTTGCTGCAGCTGTTGCAGGAGGTTCATGGGCTCAGGGCTCAGAGTGGAGCCCTCTACAGCGTTCTCTCGGAGCTGTATTCCAACGCCCTTGAGCATGGGGTGCTGGGACTCGACTCGGGTATCAAGCGTGATGCGTCGGGTTTTGCGCGCTACTATACGGAGCGCAACTCACGCCTGGAGGCGTTGAGTGACGGTCATATCAGGGTGCATTTGCACGTTACCCCCCATGGTGAGGGGGGGCGCTTGGTGATTGAGGTCGAAGACAGTGGTGGGGGCTTCGATGTCGCCCATGTGCTGGCGCGCCCGCAGGACTGCGACAGGCTGTCCGGGCGAGGCGTGAGCCTGGTACGCCAGTTGAGCCATCAGGCCGTCTGGTCAGACGATGGTCGTAATGTACGCGTGGAGTTTTTCTGGGAGGCTCTGGCATAATCCAGGCCATTCTTGATCAAGGAGTGAACAAGTGAGTGAGATACATCTGGACCGCGATGTGCTCAGCACATTGAAGGAAGTCATGGAGGAAGGGTATCTGGAATTGCTCGATACCTTCCTCAACGATTCCGAGGCTCGCCTTCGGGTGCTGCACGAGGCCCGCGACGCCGAGAAACTGAGTGCCACGGCCCATAGCTTCAAGGGCAGCAGCAGCAACATGGGCGCCATCCGCCTGGCCGAGCTGTGCGGTGAGCTGGAGCAGCGCGCCAAACAGCCTTCGCTGGGTGGCATCGAGAAACTGGTCAGCGAAATCGACAGTGAATTTGCTCATGTGCGCAACCTTTGCAGGGAAGAGCGCGAAGGTTTCCACTGCTGAGAGTCGTGCGCGCAATTCCATGTTTGCCTGAGTTGGCCCAACCCTTGCAGTGACTTGTCCCGACTGTACCTATGATTTCAGTGCAGCGGAGACTTTTATGCCCGTTACGCCCAACACACTGCTGCAGGCCGCTACCCAGGCCAAGCCCCAGACCGCCGTCAATTCACCGGCAGCGGCCCCGGAGCCAGGGAATAGAGCCTCCAGCTTCGCGCAGGTCTTCGCCAAGCAGACGCCTGTCAAATCACCGTCGGTCTCGGACCCTTCGATCAAGCCGGTGCGTGATAAGAGCCCCGACAACCCCGTCAAGAAGGAGGTCGACAGCGAAACGGCTGCCGCGCCAGAACCGACCGTTGCCGATAGCGGCAAACCTTTGCCCGCCGACAAGCCGGCTACGGCTGACGATCAGGGCGCCAGCGAAGACCGCGACGATACCGCCCAAGCGCCTGTGGCCGAGGCTCAGCCTGCCGATCCGACGCTCGATCCTGCCTTGTTGCCGGAGACCGTCGCACCGGTCGTGACCGTGGAGGTTGCCCCCGCGCCGGTGGACGCTTCCTCTGCATCTCAAGTGGCTACTGCGGTGGCATCGCCGGTTGTTCCCCTGATCACGCCGGCCAAGGCCGAGACGCCAGTGGTGGATCCGGAGTTCGATCCACAGGCTGATCCCCTCGATGCCCTGCCAGTGCTGCGCCTGGCGATGGAGCAGAGCGGCCATGTTTCCGCTGCCAGCCAGCCAAAGGCGGCCGCTACGGCGCCGCTCGAAGCTGAACAGACGTCCACGTCGGCCCAGGCATTTGCCGCCGGCATGGCCAATATGCTCAGCGTCCAGGCCGACCAGGACAGCACCGGCCCGGGTAGTCAGGGCGGCGACAAAGCCTTTAGCGGCCTCATCAGCGAAGGTCTGAAGGATTTGGGCGCTGCATCCAGCGATACCCGGGTGGATGATTTCGCCAACCGTCTGGCGGCACTGACCCAGGCCGCTACACCCAAGACGGCCAATGCGGTACCGGTCAACCAGCCCATCGCCATGAACCAGAGCGGTTGGACTGAAGAAATCGTCAACCGGGTCATGTACCTCTCCAGCGCCAATCTCAAGGCGGCGGACATCCAATTGCAGCCGGCCGAACTCGGGCGACTGGATATCCGGGTGAACATGGTTCCGGACCAGCAGACCCAGGTGACCTTCATGAGCGCCCATTCCGGCGTTCGCGAGGCCCTCGAAGGCCAGATGCACCGCTTGCGGGACAGTTTCGCCCAACAGGGCATGGGGCAGGTCGATGTCAACGTTTCCGATCAGTCCCGTGGCTCCCAGAACCAGGACCAACAGGCACAGCAGCAGGCCCAGGCCGGACGCATCACCTCAAGCGGTTCGCGTCTGGATTCGGCCGATGAAAGCCTGCCGGCCAACGTGGCCGATGCCGCAGCCAACACCACCAGCGTCATCGGCACCAGCGCGGTGGATTACTACGCCTGATCAGGCGCCACAGACCCTGTGGGAGCGGGCTTGCTCGCGAAAGCGGTATATCAGTATCGATGACGTCGACTGACACTCCGCCTTCGCGAGCAAGCCCGCTCCCACAGTTGTTTTGAGTTTTGCAAATTGCTTCTGGCATAACACTTGCTCCTGCCTTCCCATGCAACCGTAAACCCCCCGATTAGTGACGGATTATTGGCATGGCGAAGAGCGAAGCAGCAGCTGTAAAAGACCCCGCGACCAAAGGCAAACTCAAGATGATCATTCTGATCGTGGTGGGCTTGCTGCTGGCGATCGGTGTTTCCGTGGGGGCGACGTGGTATTTCATGCACAACGCTCAAAGCAAGCCAGCGCCCGTGGCCGAAGCGGCTCCGGTCGGCAAGCAGCCGGCTATTTTCGAGCCCATGGCGCCTGCGTTCGTGGCCAACTACACCCAGAATGGTCGCCAGCGCTACATGCAGGTCAGCATTACCTTGTTGGGCCGCAACCAGGCCGACCTCGAAGCGCTGCGTGTGCACATGCCGCTGATCCGCAATAACCTGGTGATGCTGTTTTCCGGACAGAATTTCGACACCCTGGCGACTCCGGTCGGCCAGGAAATGCTCCGTCAGAAAGCCACGGCCAGCGTTCAGGAAGTGGCTCAGAAAGAGCTGGGCAAAGTGGTGATCGAACAACTGCTTTTCACTAACTTCGTATTGCAGTAGGAACACGACATGGCCGTGCAGGACCTTTTGTCCCAGGACGAAATCGACGCGCTGTTGCATGGTGTCGACGACGGCCTGGTGCAGACCGAAACCGCTACTGAACCGGGCAGCGTCAAAAGCTATGACCTGACCAGCCAGGACCGCATCGTTCGTGGACGCATGCCGACCCTGGAGATGATCAACGAGCGTTTTGCCCGATACACCCGCATCAGCATGTTCAACATGCTGCGCCGTTCGGCCGACGTGGCCGTCGGTGGCGTGCAGGTGATGAAGTTCGGTGAGTACGTGCATTCGCTGTATGTGCCCACCAGCTTGAACCTCGTGAAGATCAAGCCGCTGCGCGGTACCGCGTTGTTCATTCTGGACGCCAAGCTGGTGTTCAAGCTGGTGGACAACTTCTTTGGCGGCGACGGTCGGCACGCCAAGATCGAAGGGCGTGAATTCACTCCCACCGAATTGCGGGTGGTGCGCATGGTGCTGGAGCAGGCCTTCGTTGACCTGAAGGAAGCCTGGCAGGCGATCATGGAAGTGAACTTCGAGTACATCAACTCGGAGGTGAACCCGGCCATGGCCAACATCGTTGGCCCGAGCGAAGCCATTGTGGTATCGACTTTCCACATCGAGCTCGACGGAGGAGGCGGTGATCTGCACGTGACCATGCCTTATTCGATGATCGAGCCGGTGCGCGAAATGCTCGACGCCGGTTTCCAGTCGGACCTCGACGATCAGGACGAGCGCTGGATCAATGCCCTGCGCCAGGACGTCCTGGACGTGGATGTGCCGATCGGGGCGACGGTTGCCCGGCGTCAACTGCGCCTGCGGGACATCCTGCACATGCAGCCAGGGGACATCATTCCCGTCGAAATGCCCGAAGACATGATCATGCGCGCCAACGGCGTGCCGGCCTTCAAGGTCAAGATGGGCTCTCACAAAGGCAACCTGGCGTTGCAGGTAATCGAGCCGATCGAACGCCGTTGAGTGGTGTCGAACGCTGTAATCGAATTTAGGTTTTTTACTGATTTTTGCCCGCCGAGGACAAATGATGGCTAACGATATGAACAACCAGGACGACCAGGCGCTGGCCGATGAATGGGCTGCGGCCCTGGAAGAAGCCGGTGAAGCCGGGCAGGCCGACATCGACGCCTTGCTGGCCGCCGACACCGGCGCCCATGCGTCCAACCGTCTGCCGATGGAAGAGTTTGGCAGCGTGCCCAAGAGTCATGAGCCGGTGACGCTGGATGGACCGAACCTGGACGTGATTCTCGACATCCCGGTGTCGATATCCATGGAAGTGGGCAGCACCGACATCAATATCCGCAACCTGCTGCAGCTCAACCAGGGGTCGGTGATCGAGCTGGACCGCCTGGCCGGCGAACCGCTGGACGTGCTGGTCAACGGCACCCTGATCGCCCATGGCGAGGTGGTGGTGGTCAACGAGAAGTTCGGCATCCGCCTGACGGACGTGATCAGCCCGAGCGAACGCATCAAGAAGCTGCGCTGAGTGAAAGGGGTTATCGCAACAGCCCTCATGCTGCCGTTCAGCGTGTTGGCCGCCGAGCCTGCGGCGACTGCAACGGCAAGCGCAGCGGCGACCGGCAGTGGCATGGCCGGGCAGCTGGCGCAATTGGTGCTCGGCCTGCTGTTGGTGCTGGGGTTGATCTTTTTCCTGGCCTGGCTGCTGCGTCGCGTTCAGCAGGCGGGGCCGGCCGGCAAGGGGCAGGTCATCGACATCGTCGGCTCCCGCGCGCTGGGGCCGCGTGATCGTCTGGTGCTGGTGCAGGTTGGCAATGAACAGATCCTGCTGGGCATGAGTCCCGGCACCATCACCGCGTTGCACGTGCTCAAGGAGCCGGTGCAGGTGCCCACTTCCGAACAGGCTGCTCCCGAATTTGCCCAGCGCCTCATGGAACTGCTGGGTAAAGACCAGAAGGATAGAAAGTAATGCCGTTGCGCATTCTGTTGGCGCTGGCCTTGATGCTGGCCGCACCGTTGGCGTTTGCCGCCGATCCGTTGTCGATCCCGGCGATCACCCTCGGCACCAACGCCGAAGGAGCCCAGGAATACTCGGTCAGCCTGCAAATCCTGCTGATCATGACGGCGCTGAGTTTCATCCCTGCGTTCGTCATGCTGATGACCAGTTTCACCCGGATCATCATTGTCTTTTCGATCCTGCGCCAGGCCCTTGGCCTGCAGCAGACGCCGTCGAACCAGATCCTTACCGGCATGGCGCTGTTCCTGACCATGTTCATCATGGCTCCGGTGTTCGATCGGGTGAACCAGGATGCGCTGCAACCTTACCTGGCAGAGAAAATCACCGCCCAGGAAGCCGTGGCCAAGGCTGAGGTGCCGGTCAAGGACTTCATGCTGGCCCAGACCCGCAGCAGCGACCTGGAACTGTTCATGCGCCTGTCCAAGCGTACGGATATCCCCAGCGCCGACCAGGCGCCGCTGACCATCCTGGTGCCGGCCTTCGTGACGTCCGAGCTGAAAACCGCGTTCCAGATTGGCTTCATGATTTTCATCCCGTTCCTGATTATCGACCTGGTGGTCGCCAGTGTGCTGATGGCGATGGGTATGATGATGCTGTCGCCGCTGATCATTTCCCTGCCGTTCAAGATCATGCTGTTTGTGCTGGTGGATGGCTGGGCCTTGATCATCGGTACGCTGGCAGGCAGTTTCGGCGGTGTTTAGACCATTCGTGCAGGTAGCAAGATATGACGCCTGAAGTAGCGGTAGACCTGTTCCGCGAGGCTCTCTGGCTGACGACCATGATGGTGGCCGTGCTGGTGATTCCCAGTTTGTTGGTGGGCCTGCTGGTGGCGATGTTCCAGGCCGCAACCCAGATCAACGAACAGACCCTCAGCTTCCTGCCACGTCTGCTGGTCATGCTGGTGACGCTGATCGTCGCCGGTCCATGGCTGGTGCAAACCTTCATGGAATACATCCTGCAGTTGTACGGCAGTATTCCCCAGTTGATCGGTTGACCCGATGTCGATGCTAGCGTTGACGGACACCCAGATCAGTACGTGGGTGGCGTCCTTCATCCTGCCGCTGTTTCGCGTGACGGCCGTATTGATGAGCATGCCGGTCTTCGGCACGACTCTGGTACCCACGCGCGTGCGCCTTTATTTTGCCTTGGCTATCACAGTGGTCATCGTGCCCGGCCTGCCGCCGATGCCGCCGGTCAACGCCCTGGACCTCAGTGCGCTGATGCTGGTGGCCGAGCAGATCCTCATCGGTGTGTTGTTGGGTTTTTCGCTGCAATTGTTTTTCCAGGCGTTCGTGGTGGCCGGGCAGATCATCTCGATCCAGATGGGCATGGCTTTCGCCTCCATGATCGACCCCACCAACGGGGTCAACACGGCGGTGATCGGGCAGTTCCTGACCATGCTGGTTACGCTGCTGTTCCTGGCCATGAACGGTCATCTGGTGGTGTTCGAGGTATTGACCGAAAGCTTCACGACCTTGCCGGTGGGCAGTGCGATGCTGGTCAACCATTTCTGGGATGTCGCCGGCAAGCTCGGTTGGGTGCTGGGAGCTGCCATGGTTCTGGTCTTGCCTGCAATCACAGCATTGCTGATCGTCAATATCGCATTCGGGGTCATGACCCGCGCCGCGCCGCAACTGAACATTTTCTCCATCGGTTTTCCACTGACTCTCGTCCTTGGCATGGTGATTTTCTGGATCAGCCTGGGAGATATCCTCAATCAGTATCAGCCGCTGGCCACCCAGGCCTTGCAGTTGCTGCGTGACATGGCACAGGCGCGCTGAACCATGGCGGAAAGCGAGAGCGGTCAGGACAAGACAGAAGACCCCACGGACAAGCGCAAGCGCGAATCCCGGGAGAAGGGGGAGATTGCGCGCTCCAAGGAGCTCAACACCCTGGCGGTGACACTGGCCGGTGCCGGTGGACTGCTGATTTATGGGGGAGGATTGGCCCTGGACCTGCTGGAGATCATGCGCCTGAACTTCTCTTTGCCCCGTGAGGTGTTGCTCACGCCGGGGGCCATGACCCAATACCTGCTGCATTCGGGCAAGATCGCTATCCTGGCGATGCAGCCGATCCTGATTTTCCTTCTGCTGGCTGCCATCATCGGTCCGATTTCCCTGGGAGGGTGGTTGTTCGCGAGCGGAAGCCTGGCGCCCAAGTTCAGTCGGATGAATCCGCTCTCGGGTCTCAAGCGGATGTTCTCCACCACGGCGCTGATGGAGTTACTCAAGGCACTTGGCAAGTTCCTGCTGATCCTGTTCGTGGCCCTGACAGTGTTGCAAGCCGACATCGACGATCTGCTGCGCATCGCCCATGAACCGTTGGAGCAGGCCATCATCCACAGTGTGCAACTGGTGGGCTGGAGTACCTTGTGGATGGCCTGTGGTTTGATTCTGATCGCAGCGATCGACGTGCCGATCCAGCTCTATCAGAGCAAGCAGAAGCTGATGATGACCAAGCAGGAAGTTCGTGACGAACACAAGGAGCAGGAGGGCAAGCCCGAGGTCAAACAGCGGATTCGTCAGTTGCAACACGAAGTGTCCCAGCGGCGGATGATGGCGGCGATCCCGCAGGCCGATGTGGTCATCACCAACCCGACCCACTACGCCGTGGCGCTCAAGTACGACCCCGACAAAGGCAACGCCCCGGTGTTGCTCGCCAAGGGTAGCGACTTCCTGGCGTTGAAGATCCGTGAAATCGCCGTTGCCAACGAAGTGATGCTGCTCGAATCCCCGGCGCTGGCGCGGTCGATCTATTACTCCACCGAACTCGACCAGGAAATCCCTGGCGGCTTGTACCTGGCGGTGGCTCAGGTGTTGGCCTACGTGTACCAGATCCGTCAGCACCGCGCCGGCAAGGGCAAGCGACCCGAACCGCTCAAGGACTTGCCGATTCCGCCGGACCTGCGCCGCGACTCTTGATTCACCGGGTTGGCTTTCAGGCCCCTGTTCTGGCCTTTGGCAAAAGTTGGAAGGCTTCTTGCAATACCCCCTCCGAGCCCGCTCCGGGCGTCAAAAGTTTGCTTCACGGAACGGGGAATATTGGTGGATCGCTCTCAGCTACTCAGCACCGCGCGCAGCAACGTCGTAGACCTCAGCAGGGGCAATCTGGGCGTGCCGCTGTTGCTCATGGTCATGCTGGCCATGATGATGCTGCCGGTACCACCGTTCCTGCTGGACGTGTTCTTCACGTTCAACATCGCTTTGTCGATCGTGGTCCTGCTGGTCTGCGTGTACGCCCTGCGTCCGCTGGATTTCGCGGTGTTCCCCACCATCCTGCTGGTGGCAACGTTGTTGCGCCTGGCGCTGAACGTGGCGTCCACCCGCGTGGTCATGCTCCATGGCCAGGAAGGTCACGCCGCCGCCGGTAAGGTGATTCAGGCCTTCGGTGAGGTGGTGATCGGCGGTAACTACGTGGTCGGTATCGTGGTCTTCGCCATCCTGATGATCATTAACTTCGTGGTGGTGACCAAGGGTGCCGGACGGATTTCCGAGGTGAGCGCGCGCTTTACCCTCGATGCGATGCCCGGCAAGCAGATGGCAATCGACGCCGACCTCAACGCCGGTCTGATCGATCAGGGTCAGGCCAAGGCGCGTCGCTTGGAAGTGGCCCAGGAAGCCGAGTTCTACGGTTCCATGGACGGTGCCAGCAAATTCGTGCGCGGTGATGCCATCGCCGGTCTGCTGATCCTGTTCATCAACCTTATCGGCGGCATGGCTGTCGGTATTTTCCAGCATGGCATGACCTTCGGCGACGCCGGCAAGGTCTACGCGTTGCTGACCATCGGTGACGGTTTGGTGGCGCAATTGCCATCACTGTTGTTATCCACAGCCGCCGCGATCATGGTCACCCGTGCCTCGGGCTCCGAAGACATGGGCAAGCAGATCGGCCGGCAGATGTTCGCATCGCCCAAGGCTCTGGCCGTGGCCGCGGGTCTGATGGCGGTGATGGGGCTGGTGCCGGGCATGCCGCACATCTCCTTCCTGAGCATGGCGGCCGTGGCGGCAGGCGGTGCCTACCTGTTCTGGAAGAAGCAGAACGTGCAGAAGGAGCAGGCCCTGCAAGAGGTCAAGCGTCAGCAGGAGCTGTTGCCGTCGCCAGCGCGCGCCATGGAAACCAAGGAGCTGGGCTGGGACGACGTGACGCCCATCGACATGATCGGCCTGGAAGTCGGCTATCGCCTGATCCCATTGGTCGACCGTAACCAGGGCGGCCAGTTGCTGGCGCGGATCAAGGGCGTGCGCAAGAAGTTGTCCCAGGACCTGGGCTTCCTGATGCCCACCGTGCACATCCGCGACAACCTCGACCTGGCGCCGAGCGCCTATCGGCTGACGCTGATGGGGGTCATCCTGGCCGAGGCCGAGATCTACCCGGATCGCGAACTGGCGATCAACCCGGGTCAGGTCTATGGTTCGCTCAACGGCATCACCGCCAAGGATCCGGCTTTCGGCCTGGAAGCGGTGTGGATCGAAATCAGTCAACGGGCCCAGGCCCAGTCCCTCGGTTACACCGTGGTGGACGCCAGTACCGTGGTTGCAACCCATTTGAATCAAATTCTGTACAAGCACTCCAGCGAGCTGATTGGCCACGAAGAAGTCCAGCAATTGTTGCAGGTACTGGCCAAAGGCTCGCCCAAACTGGCCGAAGAGCTGGTGCCAGGTGTGGTTTCGTTGTCGCAACTGCTCAAGGTCCTGCAAGCGCTGCTGGCCGAACAGGTGCCGGTGCGCGACATCCGCAGTATCGCCGAAGCGATCGCCAACAACGCTTCCAAGAGTCAAGATACCGCCGCCCTGGTGGCTGCGGTGCGGGTCGGCGTATCCCGTGCAATCGTCCAAAGCATTGTAGGCACTGAGTCCGAGCTGCCTGTGATCACTCTGGAACCAAGGTTGGAACAGATATTGCTCAATAGTCTTCAGAAGGCAGGACAAGGCTCGGAAGAGGGTGTTCTGCTGGAGCCAAGCATGGCCGAGAAGCTGCAACGTTCGTTGATCGAGGCAGCCCAGCGGCAAGAGATGCAAGGCCAACCGGTGATCCTGCTGGTGGCAGGTCCGATCCGCGCGATGCTCTCGCGCTTCGGCCGCCTCGCAGTTCCGGGGCTGCATGTGCTGGCGTATCAGGAAATACCGGACAACAAGCAAGTGACCATTGTTGCGACAGTAGGGCCCAACGGCTGAGGTAGTGGTTTATGCAAGTGAAGCGTTTTTTCGCCGCCGATATGCGTCAGGCCATGAAACTGGTTCGTGACGAGCTGGGCGCCGAAGCAGCCATCATCGGCAACCGCCGGATCGCCGGCGGTGTCGAGCTGACGGCGGCCCTGGACTACAAACTGTCTGCGCTGGCCCCGCGGGTTCCGAACATGGAACTCGAGGATGAGCTGCGCAAGACCCAGTCGCGCATCGCCAGCGCCCAGGCTGAACTGAGCCTGCGCAGCAGCGAAGGCGAGGCCGCGGCGGGTACCAATCGTCAATTGTTCGCCGGCCAGCCGTTGACCGCCGGCCTGCCCTTGACCGCTGCCGAGCCACTGATCGAGCCGACCCCGGCCGAGCCGCGTCGTCCGGCTCCGGCACCGGCCGCGCCAGCCCCCGGTCTCGATCCGCGGGCCCTGGACTCGATGCGCTTCGAACTCAACAGCCTGCGCGAGTTGATGGAAGTCCAGCTCGGCTCCCTGGCCTGGAATCAGTTGCAAGGTAGCCGTCCGGCCCAGGCCAACCTGTGGCGTCGCCTGCAACGCATCGGCCTGTCCGGCCCGTTGGCTCGCGACCTGCTGGCGCTGATCAATGACATCGAGGAGCCTCGCCAGGCCTGGCGCATGCTGCTGGCGCACCTGGCACGGATGATCGCCACGCCGGAAGTCGAGCCGCTGGAAGAGGGCGGGGTGATTGCGATGGTCGGCCCGGCCGGCATGGGCAAGACCACCACCCTGGCCAAGCTCGCCGCCCGTTATGTACTCAAGTACGGTGCCCAGAGCATTGCCCTGGTCAGCATGGACAGTTTCCGCATCGGCGCCCAGGAACAGCTCAAGACCCTGGGTCGGATTCTCAATGTGTCGGTGACCCACGTGGACCCGGGCCAATCCCTGGCCCAGGCGCTGGAACCCCTGCTGCGCAAGCGCGTCGTGCTGATCGATACCGCCGGCCTGCAAGCCAGCGATCCGGCCCTGCGTATGCAGCTTGAAAGCCTGGCCGGTCGCGGTATACGGTCAAAAAATTATCTCGTGTTGGCAACCACCAGCCAGAAACAGGTTCTAACGGCCGCTTATCACAGCTACAAGCGCTGTGGTCTGGCCGGTTGCATCCTGACCAAGCTGGACGAAACGGCAAGCCTGGGCGAGGTATTGAGCCTGGCGATCGGTCACGATCTGCCGGTGGCGTACCTGACCGATGGGCCGCGGATCCCGGATGATTTGCATCTGCCGCGTCGCCATCAACTGGTCAGCCGTGCAGTGAGTGTGCAAATGCAGGACGAACCCAGCGAAGAAGCCATGGCTGACATGTTCGCTGATATCTACCACAGCCCGACCAAGCAGGTTGGCTGAGGTAATCATGAATATTTTTTTTGTACCTACATCGATGGTCTGCCATGCAATGTTCAATGTGAACGCGCAGCCAGTAATGTGGCCTCCGTCTAAGTAAGACAAGGTAAAGAACGAACATGGGCAGCATGCATCCCGTACAGGTGATCGCGGTGACCGGCGGCAAAGGTGGCGTCGGCAAGACTAACGTGTCAGTGAACTTGTCCCTGGCTCTGGCAGAGCTTGGCCGACGGGTCATGCTGCTGGACGCCGACCTGGGCCTGGCGAACGTCGACGTGCTGCTGGGGCTCACACCCAAGCGCACCCTGGCGGACGTCATCGAAGGTCGTTGCGAGCTGCGTGACGTGCTGCTGCAAGGCCCTGGCGGGATTCGCATCGTGCCGGCCGCCTCTGGCACCCAGAGCATGGTTCATCTGACTCCGGCGCAGCACGCGGGCCTGATCCAGGCGTTCAGCGACATCGGTGACAACCTCGATGTGCTGGTGATCGATACCGCGGCCGGCATCGGTGACTCGGTCGTCAGCTTTGTGCGCGCAGCCCAGGAGGTGTTGCTGGTGGTCTGCGACGAGCCGACGTCCATCACCGACGCCTATGCCCTGATCAAGCTGCTGAACCGCGACTACGGCATGAACCGCTTCCGCGTCCTGGCCAACATGGCCCAGAGCCCCCAGGAGGGACGCAACCTGTTCGCCAAGTTGACCAAGGTCACGGATCGCTTCCTGGATGTTGCGCTGCAATACGTGGGCGCCGTGCCTTACGACGAAAGCGTACGCAAGGCCGTCCAGAAGCAACGTGCCGTCTATGAAGCCTTTCCACGTTCCAAATGCGCGCTGGCGTTCAAGGCAATCGCCCAGAAGGTCGATACCTGGCCGCTACCGGCAAACCCACGCGGGCATCTGGAATTTTTCGTCGAGCGTCTTGTGCAACAAACAGCAGGGCCCGTGTTATGACAGCCAGCGGTTACAACCATCTCTACAAGAAATCGGCACGGGACGCCCAATACGAGCTGGTGGAGCGTTACGCGCCCCTGGTCAAGCGTATTGCCTATCACTTGCTGGCGCGTCTGCCAGCCAGTGTCCAGGTCGAGGATCTGATCCAGGCCGGCATGATCGGCCTGCTCGAAGTGGCGAACAAATACGACGCTAGCAAGGGCGCCAGTTTCGAGACCTACGCGGGTATCCGTATCCGTGGGGCGATGCTCGATGAGGTCCGCAAGGGCGATTGGGCACCGCGTTCGGTCCACCGCAATACCCGCATGGTCAGTGACGCGATTCGCGCCATTGAATCTAAAACCGGGCGTGACGCTAAAGATCACGAGGTTGCGGCCGAACTCCAGTTGAGTCTCGACGATTATTACGGGATTTTGAACGATACCCTGGGCAGCCGCCTGTTCAGTTTCGACGACCTGTTGCAGGACGGCGAACACGAAGGGCTGCATGAGGATGGCCCAAGTACCTACATGGAACCGTCGCGTGACCTGGAAGATGAACGCTTCCAGAGTGCGTTGGCGGATGCGATTGCCAATTTGCCGGAGCGCGAGCGACTGGTCTTGGCGCTGTACTACGACGAGGAGCTGAACCTCAAGGAAATCGGTGAAGTCCTGGGAGTCAGCGAATCGCGGGTCAGCCAGTTACACAGCCAGTGCGCGGCCCGTTTACGGGGGCGTTTGGGGGAGTGGCGAGCGCGCTGACAGGCGGCAGGAACGCATTGGGCGAGGTTGGCGAGGCAAGCCGCGTCAGTCGCCGTACGGTGTGTTCCGGACCGTTGTCGAGTGTTGTGCCGGATTGATTGAAATGGCGCGTTCAGGTGCTGGACACGTTTAAGACTGCTTGGAGGTCGAATTGGACAAGAACATGAAAATCCTCATCGTTGACGATTTTTCAACGATGCGGCGGATCATAAAAAACCTGTTGCGTGACCTTGGGTTCACCAACACGGTCGAGGCGGACGATGGCACCACTGCCATCCCGGTCCTCAACAGCGGGAGTATCGACTTTCTGGTAACAGACTGGAACATGCCCGGCATGACCGGTATCGACTTGCTGCGTCACGTGCGCGCCGATGAAAAACTCAAGCACCTTCCCGTGCTGATGGTCACCGCCGAAGCCAAGCGCGAGCAGATCATCGAAGCGGCCCAGGCCGGTGTGAACGGCTATGTGGTCAAACCCTTCACGGCCCAGGCGTTGAAAGAGAAGATCGAAAAAATCTTCGAACGCATCGGTTAATGGCGCCACGGGGGAGCTATGGAGCATAACGAATCTTCAATGGGCGATTTCGAATCGACCCTGAAAAAACATGCCCACGAACTGGTCGAGAACCTTGAAAAAGGCCGCTTCGGCGATGCAGTCCAGATGATCCACGAGCTCAATCAGACCCGAGATCGTGGTCTGTATCAGGAAGTCGGCAAGCTCACCCGTGAACTGCACAGCGCGATCGTCAATTTCCAGATCGACCCGAACACGCCGCAGGCCGAGGAAGTCTCGCAGATCACTGATGCGACCGAGCGTCTGTCCTATGTGGTCAAGCTGACCGAGGCCGCGGCCAACCGCACCATGGACCTGGTGGAAAGCGCAACGCCCCTGGTCAACGGCCTGAGCGACGAAGCCCAGGCCTTGAGCACCGATTGGGGCCGGTTCATGCGGCGTGAAGTCGGAGCGGAAGAGTTTCGCGAGCTGGCCCGTCGCGTCGACGGTTTTCTGACGCGCAGCAGCACCGAAAACCGCGCCGTGGCGAACAACCTCAATGACATCTTGCTGGCCCAGGACTATCAGGACCTGACCGGTCAGGTGATCAAGCGCGTGACCCAACTGGTCACCGAAGTCGAAAGCAATCTGCTCAAACTCGTGCTCATGGCCAGTCAGGTGGACCGCTTTGCGGGCATCGAACATGACCGTGCGGCGATGCTCGCTGAAAAAGATCCACAAAAACATCTCTCTCAGGGTGAAGGTCCGCAGATTCATGCCGATAAAAGAGAAGACGTTGTGTCCGGTCAGGACGATGTGGACGATTTGCTGTCCAGCCTTGGATTCTGAGTTTTAGCCCTGTTTTAGGAGCACCCCTTGATGAGCTTCGGCGCCGATGAAGAGATCCTTCAGGATTTCCTGGTTGAGGCCGGCGAGATTCTAGAGCAACTGTCCGAACAATTGGTCGAGCTGGAAAGCCGTCCCGATGATGCGGATCTGCTCAATGCAATTTTTCGCGGTTTCCACACTGTAAAAGGAGGCGCCGGCTTCCTCCAGCTCAACGAGCTGGTGGAGTGCTGTCACATTGCCGAGAACGTGTTCGACATCCTGCGCAAGGGGGAGCGTCGCGTTGACTCGGAGTTGATGGACGTGGTGCTTGAAGCGCTGGATGCGGTCAACAGCATGTTCAGCCAGGTGCGCGAGCGCTCGCCCATTACCCCCGCCACGCCTGAGTTGCTCGCCGCGCTGTCGCGCCTGGCCGAGCCGCAATCGGCTGACGAAGCCGCTCCGGTCGAAGCCGTGGTTGAAGAACCCGCTGTCGAAGAGCCGGTTGCCGAAGCGTCGGGCGATATTACCGATAACGAATTTGAACAACTGCTGGACTCCCTGAGCGCGGTGAAAGCCGAAGCCCAGGCCCCGGCAGCACCTGTTGCCCCGGCTGCCGAGGGCACGGCCAGCGATGAAATCACCGACGCCGAGTTCGAGTCGCTGCTCGACCAGCTTCACGGCAAAGGTCAGTTCGCGCCCGACGCCGTAGCCCCGGCAGCGGCGCCTGCCGCTCCGAATGCAACAGGTGACAATTCCGATATCACCGACGATGAATTCGAAGCGCTGCTCGACCAATTGCATGGCAAGGGCACGTTTGCCGTTGATGCACTGGAGTCGGCTATCGCATCTGCGCCGACCGCGGACAAGCCTTCGGCTGCAGCGGCCGGCAGTGACCTGATCACCGATCAGGAATTCGAATCGCTGCTTGACGAGCTGCACGGCAAGGGCAAATTCAGCGAAGTCGGTACGGCTTCCGCTGCGCCTGCAACTGCCGCGACTACGGCTGCACCGGCCGCCAAGGCTGCGCCAAAACCCGCCGCCAAGGCGCCGGAACCGAAGGCCGAGACACCCAAGCCTGCCGCTGCCGCTGCCGCTGCCGCTGCCGCTGCCGCCCCGGCGCCAGCCCGCGCTGCCGCCGCGCCACCGCCGGAAAAACCTGCCAGTGAAGCCGAAACCACCGTGCGGGTCGATACCGCGCGCCTGGACGAGATCATGAACATGGTTGGCGAACTGGTGTTGGTGCGTAACCGTCTGGTGCGCCTTGGCCTCAACAGCCAGGACGAAGCCATGTCCAAGGCCGTGTCGAACCTCGACGTGGTCACGGCCGATCTGCAGACCGCGGTCATGAAGACCCGGATGCAACCGATCAAGAAGGTGTTCGGGCGCTTCCCGCGCCTGGTACGTGACTTGGCTCGCCAGCTCAAGAAAGAAATCAACCTGGAACTGGTGGGTGAAGAAACCGACCTCGACAAGAACCTCGTCGAGGCCTTGGCCGACCCGCTGGTCCACTTGGTGCGCAACGCGGTCGACCACGGTATCGAGTCGCCGGAAGAGCGCGAAGCCGCGGGCAAGGTCCGTAGCGGCAAGGTGATCCTGGCGGCCGAGCAGGAGGGTGACCACATCCTTCTGTCGATCTCCGACGACGGCAAGGGCATGGACCCTGAAATACTGCGCGCCATCGCCGTGAAGCGCGGCGTGATGGACAAGGATGCCGCCGACCGCCTGAGCGACACCGAGTGCTACAACCTGATCTTCGCTCCGGGGTTCTCGACCAAAACCGAGATTTCCGACGTGTCGGGCCGCGGTGTAGGCATGGACGTGGTGAAAACCAAGATTTCCCAGCTCAACGGTTCGATCAACATCCAGTCGGTCAAGGGTTCGGGCTCGAAGATTCTGATCAAGGTCCCGCTGACCCTGGCGATCATGCCGACCCTGATGGTGATGCTGGGCAACCAGGCATTCGCCTTCCCGCTGGTCAACGTCAACGAGATTTTCCACCTCGACTTGTCGAAAACCAACGTGGTGGACGGCCAGGAAGTGGTGATCGTGCGGGACAAGGCGTTGCCGCTGTTCTACCTCAAACGCTGGTTGGTCAGTTCCGCCGCCCATGAAGAACAGGGCGAGGGCCATGTGGTGATCCTTTCGGTGGGCACCCAGCGGATCGGCTTTGTCGTCGACCAGCTCGTAGGCCAGGAAGAAGTGGTCATCAAGCCGTTGGGCAAGATGCTCCAGGGGACCCCAGGCATGTCCGGCGCCACCATCACCGGCGACGGTCGCATTGCGCTCATCCTCGATGTGCCAAGCATGCTCAAGCGTTACGCCACACGGCGTATTTGATTCTGGAGGGGCGTGGCCCAGGGCCGCGCCTCGTCTAACGGAGTGTTTATGGTAGTTAAAGTCCTGGTGGTGGACGATTCGGGGTTCTTCCGCCGCCGCGTCTCGGAAATTCTTTCAGCGGATACGAGTATTCAGGTCGTCGGCACCGCGACCAACGGCAAAGAGGCGATCGATCAGGCCCTGGCCCTCAAGCCGGACGTGATCACCATGGACTATGAGATGCCCATGATGGACGGCATCACGGCCGTGCGGCATATCATGCAGCGCTGCCCGACTCCGGTATTGATGTTTTCCTCACTGACCCACGAAGGCGCTCGGGTGACCCTCGATGCGCTGGACGCCGGTGCGGTGGATTTCCTGCCGAAGAATTTCGAGGACATCTCGCGCAACCCCGACAAGGTCCGGCAGTTGCTCTGCGAGAAGGTCCACAGCATTTCCCGCAGCAACCGGCGTGTCAGCGCCTATAGCCCACCGGCCTCGGCGCCTGTGGCTGCCCCGGCGCCTGCCCCGGCGCCATCGAGCAGCTTCAGTCCTTCGCCCTCACGCAGTGTACCGGCCCCCGTGCCGGCCCGTTCTGCGCCAGCCACGGCCACGGCTTCGTCGCCCGCGCCCAAGCGAAAGGCCTACAAGCTGGTCGCCATCGGTACGTCCACCGGCGGCCCGGTGGCGTTGCAACGGGTTCTGACCCAGTTGCCGGCCAACTTCCCGGCACCCATCGTATTGATTCAGCACATGCCTGCCGCGTTCACCAAGGCGTTCGCCGAACGCCTGGACAAGCTCTGTCGCATCAGTGTCAAGGAAGCCGAGGACGGCGATATCCTGCGTCCTGGCCTGGCCCTGCTGGCGCCGGGTGGCAAACAGATGATGATCGATGGCCGTGGCGCAGTGAAAATCCTGCCTGGCGATGAGCGCTTGAACTACAAACCTTGCGTGGACATCACCTTCGGTTCCGCTGCGAAATCCTACGGCGACAAAGTTCTGGCGGTGGTGCTCACCGGCATGGGCGCCGATGGTCGCGAAGGCGCGCGCCTGCTCAAGCAGGGCGGCAGTACGATATGGGCCCAGGACGAAGCCAGCTGTGTGATTTATGGCATGCCGATGGCGATCGTCAAAGCGGACCTGGCCGATGGGGTATACGGGCTGGACGATATTGGCAAGCACCTGGTCGAGGCGTGCGTGTAATGGACGTACTCAGCCTGATCGGCATCATCATGGCGTTCGTCGCCATCATTGGTGGCAATTATCTGGAAGGCGGCCATCTGGGCGCGCTGGCCAACGGCCCCGCAGCATTGATCGTGCTCGGCGGCACCATCGGTGCGGCTTTGTTGCAATCGCCCATGAGCGCTTTCAAGCGCGCCATACAGGTTCTGGTCTGGATCCTTTTCCCGCCACGGGTGGACTTGGCCGGTGGTATCGATCGCGTCGTGAATTGGAGCTTGACCGCTCGCAAGGAGGGCCTGCTCGGCCTGGAAGGGGTCGCCGATGCGGAGCCGGACGCCTATTCGCGCAAAGGCCTGCAATTGCTGGTGGATGGCGCCGAACCGGAAGCCATCCGCAGCATTCTGGAAGTGGATTTCTACACCCAGGAGAGTCGCGACATCGAAGCGGCGAAGGTGTTCGAAAGCATGGGCGGTTACGCACCGACCATTGGCATCATCGGTGCGGTCATGGGCCTGATCCATGTGATGGGCAACCTGGCCGATCCATCGCAGCTGGGCAGCGGCATTGCGGTGGCCTTCGTCGCCACCATCTATGGCGTGGCGAGTGCGAACCTGGTGCTGTTGCCGATTGCCGCCAAGCTCAAGTCCATCGCATTACGCCAGTCGCGTTATCGCGAGATGTTGCTGGAAGGCATCCTGTCCATCGCCGAGGGTGAGAACCCGCGTTCCATTGAGTTGAAGCTTCAGGGCTTCATGGATTGATGGGAGTAATGGACCATGGCGCGCCGCAGACATCATGAAGAACACGTCAACCATGAACGCTGGCTGGTTTCCTACGCCGATTTCATCACGTTGCTGTTCGCCTTTTTCGTGGTCATGTACTCGATCTCGTCGGTGAACGAGGGCAAATACAAGGTTATTTCCGAAGCGTTGATAGGGGTCTTTACCGACTCGGACCGTGCCCTCAAGCCCATTCCCATCGGGGAGGAACGACCCAAGACCACGACGCCGGCCAAGCCGCTGGTCAGGGACGCCGAGCAGGTCGATGCCGGAATCGCTGGTGGCAGCGATCCGCTGAAAAGCATCGCCGATGATATCAGCGCTGCGTTCGGCGACTTGATCAGCTCCAACCAGATGACCGTGCGCGGCAATGAGCTATGGGTAGAGATCGAGCTCAACTCCAGCCTGTTGTTTGGCAGCGGCGATGCGATGCCCAGCGACATGGCGTTCAATATCATCGATAAAGTGGCGGCGATCCTGAAGCCGTTCGACAACCCGATTCATGTGGAAGGCTTCACCGACGACCAGCCGATCCGCACCGCGCAGTACCCGACCAACTGGGAATTGTCTTCGGCTCGTTCGGCCAGCATCGTGCGCATGCTCGCCATGCAGGGCGTCAACCCGGGTCGCCTGGCATCGGTGGGGTATGGCGAGTTCCAGCCGGTGGCCAACAACGCCACCGTCGAAGGGCGGGCCAAGAACCGTCGCGTGGTACTGGTGGTGTCGCGCAACCTTGATGTGCGCCGCAGCCTGACCGGTACCGGCACGGCCCACGCGACGCCGGACGCGGCATTGAAGCGGGCTGGCACACAAACTGCACCGGCTCCGGTCAAGACACCGGGAAGACAGAGCGCCGTCAATTCTCCGTCACCCGCTTTATAACCGAGCTATTTCTCGGTCGAGCCAGTTTCGGCCGGGAGGAACGATCCGAATGAGAGTCTGGGCAGTTGCCAATCAAAAAGGGGGCGTGGGTAAAACCACCTCTTCCATCGCTTTAGCCGGATTGCTGGCGGAGGCGGGCAAGCGCGTGGTCATTGTCGATCTGGACCCCCACGGCTCGATGACCAGCTATTTCGGCTACGATCCCGACAGCCTCGAGCACAGCAACTACGACCTGTTCCTGCACAAGGGCAGCGTGCCCGAAGGGTTGCCGGGGCAATTGTTGTTGTCCACCAGTGACGAGCGGATTTCACTGTTGCCGTCCAGCACCGCCCTGGCCACCCTGGAGCGCCAGTCGCCTGGCCAGAGCGGCCTGGGCCTGGTGATCGCCAAGAGTCTGGCGCAGCTGTGGCAGGATTTCGATTACGCGATCATCGACAGCCCGCCGCTGCTCGGCTTATTGATGGTCAATGCCCTGGCGGCCAGCCAGCAGTTGGTGATCCCGGTGCAGACCGAACACCTCGCGGTCAAAGGCCTGGAGCGGATGGTCAACACCCTGGCGATGGTCAACCGCTCGCGCAAGCAATCGCTGGCCTTCAACATCGTGCCAACCCTGTTCGACCGGCGCACCCAGGCTTCCATGGGCACCCTGCGGGTATTGCGCGACATGTATCCCGATGACATTTGGCAAGGCTATATCCCGGTGGACACACGCCTGCGCGATGCCAGCCGTGCCGGCCTGACTCCTTCGCAATTCGATGGCAAGAGCCGTGGCGTGCTGGCTTACCGGGCACTGCTCAAGCATCTGCTGGCTCAGCAGCTCGTTCCACAGCAGGTGGCCTGATTGAACGCCTCTAAATGTTTCCCAGGCTCAAGTCCCATGGCAATCATGCCGATAACATCCATATGCGGTGCACTGTTTCAATGAACCGCCCGATCAAGACAACCTCGCGTCCGCAATTGGCCTTGCAGTCCTACCTGGACGGGCTTCTGCAGGAAGCGACCGAAGAACTGCCACCGCAGCCGAGCGTGGTCGAGGCTACGCCCGAACCCGTCGAAGCCGAAGGCGCGTTGGATGAGTTTCAAGCGGCCGTGCTCGAGGAGCAGGCCCGTGATGCACGCCAGTCGGTCATGACTGCGGCGGTCGAAGCACCGTTCGTCAAGCCGCCGGTGAAAGTGATGGAGGCACCCGCGCCAATCCTGGCGCCGGTCTCGACCGTTGCGCCGTTGTTGCAGGGCCTGGTCAAGCCGGTGGTGGAAGTCCACCTGCCGCCGAGCAGTCCGCCGCCACCGGTGCCGGGCGACGACCGTCCGGCCTGGGCCGCCGAAGCGTTCGAGTGCCTGTTGTTCGATGTGGCCGGGTTGACCCTGGCCGTGCCGCTGGTGTGCCTGGGATCGATTTATTCCCTGGCCGGGCAGGAATTGACGCCGTTGTTCGGCCAACCGGAATGGTTCCTCGGGATCCTGCCCAGCCAGGCCGGCAACCTGAAGGTACTGGATACCGCGCGCTGGGTGATGCCGGATCGTTATCGCGACGATTTTCGCCAGGGCTTGCAGTACGTGATTTCGGTACAGGGTTACGAGTGGGGGTTGGCGGTGCATCAGGTCAGTCGCTCGTTGCGCCTGGACCCGAACGAAATCAAGTGGCGCAGCCATCGAGGGCAACGGCCATGGCTGGCCGGTACGGTGATCGAACACATGTGCGCCTTGCTGGACGTTTCCGAGTTGGCTGAGCTGATCGCCAGCGGCGGGGCAAAACACCTGGGCGGCACCAAGCCGGTCCAGAAACCGAAATAACACAACCGGCGACGCGCAGCGTCACGGGGCAGAATACACACCGCCACAGGCGGTTTTTCGAGGGGTCAGGGTATGAATGATAAGGCGTCGTCTCTCAAGGGTTCCGAAGATCCGATCCTGCAATGGGTCACCTTCAAGCTCGATAACGAAACCTACGGCATCAACGTGATGCGCGTGCAGGAAGTGCTGCGCTACACCGAGATCGCGCCGGTGCCGGGTGCGCCCAGCTACGTGCTGGGTATCATCAACCTGCGTGGTAACGTGGTCACCGTGATCGACACCCGTCAGCGTTTCGGCCTGAGCTCCACAGAAGTCAACGACAACACCCGTATCGTGATCATCGAGGCCGACAAGCAAGTGGTCGGTATCCTGGTCGACAGTGTTGCCGAAGTGGTTTACTTGCGTCAGTCGGAAATCGAAACCGCGCCTAACGTCGGTAACGAAGAATCGGCCAAGTTCATCCAGGGCGTCTGCAACAAGAACAACGAGTTGCTGATCCTGGTCGAGCTGGAAAAAATGATGAGCGAAGAAGAGTGGTCGGAACTGGAGAGTATCTGATTTGATCCTTGAGGTAGCAGTCATTGTCCTGTTCCTGTTCTGGGCGGGCACGCTGGCGATGTTTTTAGCGTACATACGCGGCCAGCGGCAGATCGCCGCACAGCAGGCCCAGGGCGATGCGCTGCGTGACCAGCGCATCAAGGACTTGGCCAAGCGTGTCGACGATTACCAGAACGGCACCGTGCGCATGGGCGAAGCCATCCATGAGCTGCGTGCCGTGCTCGCGCCGTTGCCGGACAAACTGGCCCAACTGGAACAGCGCGACCCCTCCAGCCTGTCCTTCGCCCAGGCCGCCCGCCTGGTCGGCATGGGCGCCAGCGTCGACGAACTGACCCAGGCCTGCGGCTTGACCCAGGCCGAGGCGGAGTTGATGAGTAAGTTGCACCGGGGCGGGTGAGCGCCTCAAGTCGCAGAACCTGTGGGAGCACAGCTTGCTCGCGATAGCGGTAGACCAGTCAAGACAATTGTCGACTGACCTGCCCCAATCGCGAGCAAGCTATGCTCCCACGGGTGTTGTAGCGCCGTTTGATCCCTGACTGACCAGCATCGGGTAGCAGCCAGGATCTTTTTATCCCAAGGTCGTCGTGGTCAGTAATCGTCGCCGCGATCGGTCACGTCTTTCTCGAGACTCGGCGCGTGCGGGTCATAGCCCTGAGGAAACTTGCCCTTGAGGTTCCAGGCAAACGCGATGATTTCGGCAATCGTGCGGTACAACTCTTCCGGAATGCTATCCCCCAATTCCAGCCGTGCCAGCAGCTTCACCAGCTCGGCGTTTTCATAGATCGGTACTTCGCTGTCCCGGGCGATCCGCAGGATTTCCTCGGCCAGGGCTTCGTCGCCCTTGGCGGTGAGGGTCGGGGCGTGATGGCCATCGTACTTGAGGGCGATGGCCTGGCGGGGTTCGGTGTGGCTTGTCATGCGGTTTCGTCCACCCAGCGTTGTTCGAGCCGGGTCTTGGGGCCTTGGGGCGGGGTGCCGAGATGGCAATCGAGATCACCCACGTTCAGACCACAGGTCAGTAGGCGTTCGCGCAGCGCGGCCAGGTTGCTTTCGATCAGGCTGGCCGTGTAAGGCCGTTGTGCCCACAACTGGCTCGACAGACTGCCGCTGAGCAGCTGCACCTGAACCTGTAACGGCCCCAGCGGCTCCATGTCGAACGCCAGCTCGACCCGCCAGAGCTGCTGTCGTGTCTCGCGTTCTTCCCGATGCTCGTTCGATTGCTCACGGGGCGGGGTTTCCTCGCGCTGAAACTTCACCTGCAACGGCACAATATCCTGCAGGTTGCGCATCGGGATTTCCAGTTGCCAGGTGCTCATCAAGCGACCGTCGTCGGTCAGGCCGGTCTGTTCCAGGCTGGACAGTTGATGGCTCTGCAGGCGCGACACGGCGGCAGCGGCGAGGCGCAGCAGGTGTTCAAGATCGCCTTCGTCGTCCTGCTCTTTCAACAGGCGCGAGGGGAGGGGAAAACTGGTGGGTTGCGGCTTGGCGCTGACCTGACCGAGGGTGCCGAGGGCGTTGCGCACGAAGCTGGGCAGTGCCTGGGCCAGGGTGTTGGCAGCAATGATTGCACTCAGGTTAGTGGAGGCGGGCAGGGCCGGTGTCAGTTGAGCGATCAGTTTCAGCAGGTCACCCTTGAGGTCCGGCGCCACGGCGGGCGGTTGTCCGGCCAGCAATTTGCTTTCCAGGAACACGCCGCTGGAGGCCAGGGCCAGGGCGAGGCCCTTGGGCGTGCTCAGTTGCTGGACGTCCGGCAGACTGGCCAACAGGCGCGTCACCGCGGCGCGCAGCTCGATACCGGTGTCTTCGGTGGCGGGCAGGTTCTGCAACACGGTAATCAAATTGTCCAGCGAGCCCTGACGGCTCACTTGGGTGACCAGTTGCTGGCTCACCGCCAATTGTTCCTGGCGGTTGCTCAATGGAACGAACTTCAGTGTCTGGGCATCCTGGACCTGGGCGCTGAGCAGCGCGCCGATACGCAGCGGCTGGGGACTGTCGATATCCAGGGTGGCGCCGGCCTGGGCGGTGTTGAGCAGGCTCACCAACGACCGGTAGACCACCGGCTGCCCTGGCACCTGCGGCAGCGCCTGACTGGTGATGACCTTGCCTTGCAACAAGGTGCCGACGGGCATCTGTGTTGTGTCGATACGGGTCAGGGCGGCCACGCTGGACGCGACGGCCTGCTGCACGGCAATCGCCAGGTTGTTGGCGGACGGCTGGGTCACCGCCAGGCTGGTGCCCTGGGGCAGCGGCTGGGTGCTGGTGGCCTGTACCGTGGCCTGGCGACCGCTGTCCAGGGTGAGTTTGAGCAACAGCTGAAAGGTCTGGTCCGCCTGTTTAAGTGACAAGACCTCGGCCTGGGCGGTCTGGCCGGAGCCGATCAGGCCCTCGACCGGCGTCAACAGTTTGAGCAGCTCGCCGTTGACCACCGGCGTGCGTGTCGTTGCCGTGGCCTGGGGCAGCGGCAGGATGTTCATGTCGCCTGTCATCTGCGGTCTTACCTTGGAAAAATAAGCTCTCTTTAGACCCGGGAGCGGCATGTATAATGCCGCCCGTCTTTCAGGCAGTGGCGAAAACCTTGCAATTGTTTGACGCAGCTCTGTGGAACAGGCCCTCAAAGCATCTATGCTGCACCTCTTTAACGGCCGCTGCACCGCCGACTTGAACCGTATAAGGCCCGCGATCCCTTGACCAGTCCTCTTTTGCAAACCGTCGGCCTCGCCTGTGAGCGAGACTTGCGGCTGCTTTTCGAACACCTCGAATTGAGACTCTCGCCTGGCGATATGGTGCAGGTCAGTGGTCCCAACGGCAGCGGCAAGACCAGCTTGTTGCGCTTGCTGGCCGGATTGATGCAACCGACCGCTGGCCACGTGTTGCTCAACGGCCAGCCGCTGCAGGAGCAGCGCAGCGAACTGGCCCGCAACCTGCTCTGGATCGGCCACGCCGCGGGTATCAAGGACCTGCTGACCCCCGAAGAAAACCTCAGCTGGCTCTGCGCGCTGCATCGGCCCGTCGGGCGGGAGGCGATCTGGCAGGCATTGTCGCGGGTAGGATTGCGCGGTTTCGAAGACGTACCGTGCCATACCCTGTCCGCCGGCCAACAGCGCCGCGTGGCCCTGGCCCGGTTGTATCTGGACAGCCCGCCGCTGTGGATTCTCGACGAACCGTTCACCGCCCTGGACAAACAAGGGGTAGCGCAACTGGAGGAGCATTTGGCTCGCCACTGCGAAAACGCCGGCATGGTGTTGCTGACCACCCACCATACATTGGCCCGGATGCCGTCCGGTTACCGCAATATCGATCTGGGGAATTGGGCCGTATGACTGTGTTTGGCCTGTTGCTCGCCCGCGAAGCACGCCTGTTGTTCCGCCGACCGGCCGAACTGGCCAACCCCTTGGTATTTTTCGCCATCGTCATTGCGCTGTTCCCGCTGGCGGTTGGCCCCGAGACTCAATTGTTGCAAACCTTGTCGCCGGGGTTGGTCTGGGTGGCGGCGCTTTTATCGGTCCTGCTCTCGCTGGACGGGCTTTTCCGCAGTGATTTCGAGGACGGCTCGCTGGAACAGTGGGTCCTTTCGTCGCACCCCCTGGCCCTTCTGGTTTTGGCCAAGGTACTGGCACACTGGGTTTTTTCCGGCCTGGCGCTGGTGTTGCTCTCGCCGCTGCTGGCGATGATGCTGGGGTTACCCGCCGCCTGCATGCCGGTGTTGCTGGTGTCTCTGTTGCTGGGTACACCGGTGTTGAGCCTGCTCGGCGCAGTGGGCGCGGCATTGACCGTAGGATTGAAGCGCGGTGGCCTGTTGCTTGCGCTGTTGATCCTGCCGCTGTACATCCCGGTCCTGATTCTCGGCAGCGGGGCTTTGCAAGCCGCGCTGCAAGGCATGCCGGCAACCGGTTATCTGCTGTGGCTTGGGAGCCTGACCGCCCTGGCGATAACCCTGACACCCTTTGCAATAGCTGCTGGCCTGAAGATCAGCGTCGGCGAATAATAATGAGGCCTGGTCAAAAACTGACCACTTCCCGTGAAGTAAAGGCATACCCTGCGGCGCGTGACAGCGAGCCGCGACCGTGATGGAAACAGCAATGAATTGGACCTGGTTTCATAAGCTCGGCTCACCCAAATGGTTCTACGGCATCAGTGGCAGGTTGTTGCCCTGGCTGAGCATCGCCGCACTGCTGCTGATCGGTATCGGCGTGGTCTGGGGCCTGGCTTTCGCCCCTCCGGACTATCAGCAGGGCAACAGTTTCCGCATCATCTATATCCACGTTCCCACGGCGGTGCTGGCCCAGTCCATCTACGTGATGCTGGCGGTATGCGGGGTGGTCGGGCTGGTGTGGAAGATGAAGCTGGCCGACGTTGCCTTGCAATGCGCCGCGCCCATTGGCGCCTGGATGACCGCCGTGGCGCTGGTCACCGGGGCAATCTGGGGCAAGCCGACGTGGGGTTCGTGGTGGGTCTGGGATGCCCGACTGACGTCGATGCTGATCCTGCTGTTCCTGTACTTCGGTCTCATTGCGCTGGGCAACGCCATCAGCAATCGTGAGAGTGCGGCCAAGGCCTGCGCGGTTCTGGCGATTGTCGGCGTGATCAACATCCCGATCATCAAGTATTCGGTGGAGTGGTGGAACACCCTGCACCAGGGCGCGACCTTTACCCTGACCGAAAAACCGGCGATGCCCGTGGAAATGTGGCTGCCGTTGCTGCTCACTGCGCTGGGTTTCTACTGTTTCTTCGGCGCGGTGTTGCTGCTGCGCATGCGCCTGGAAGTGCTCAAGCGCGAAGCCCGCGCCAGTTGGGTGAAGGCCGAAGTACAGAACAGCCTGGAGAGCGCTCGATGAGTTTCGCTTCATTCGGCGAGTTTCTCGCCATGGGCCATCATGGCCTGTATGTCTGGTCAGCCTATGGCATTTGCGTGGCCGTGCTGGTCCTCAACGTGGCGGTGCCGATCCTGGCCCGCAAGCGGTATCTGCAACAAGAGGCGCGTCGTTTGCGCCGGGAGAGTGGTCAGTGAATCCGGTGCGCAAAAAGCGTCTTGTCATCATTCTTGCGATCCTGGTGGGGGTGGGCGCCGCGGTCGGCCTGGCCCTCAGCGCCTTGCAACAGAACATCAACCTGTTCTACACCCCGACCCAGATCGCCAATGGCGAAGCACCGAAGGACACGCGCATCCGTGCCGGCGGCATGGTGGAGAAGGGCTCGCTGGTGCGATCCGGGGATTCGCTGGACGTGACCTTCAACGTCACCGACTTCAACAAGACCGTGACCATCACCTATCGGGGCATACTTCCCGACCTGTTCCGCGAAGGGCAGGGCATCGTCGCCCTGGGCAAGCTCAATGCCGACGGCGTGGTGGTGGCCGATGAGGTGCTGGCCAAGCACGACGAAAAATACATGCCGCCGGAAGTGACCAAGGCGTTGAAAGACAGTGGTCAATCGGCACCTGCTCCCGTGAAGGAGGGCTGATCGATGACGGCAGGACTTTTTATCCCCGAATTGGGCCACCTGGCGATGATCCTGGCCTTGTGTCTGGCCCTGGTACAGGCCTTGGTGCCGTTGCTCGGCGCCTGGCGCGGTGACCGCCTGTGGATGAGCCTGGCGCAACCGGCGGCCTGGGGGCAGTTCGCATTCATGGTGTTCGCCTTCGGTTGCCTGACCTATGCTTTCATGGTCGATGACTTCTCCGTGGCATATGTCGCCAGCAACTCCAATAGCGCGTTGCCCTGGTACTACAAGTTCAGCGCGGTGTGGGGTGCCCACGAAGGTTCATTGCTGCTGTGGGCGCTGATCCTCAGCGGCTGGACCTTCGCCGTCTCGGTGTTCTCCCGGCAGTTGCCTCAAGTCATGCTGGCTCGGGTGCTGGCGGTGATGGGCATGATCAGCACTGGTTTCCTGCTGTTCCTGATCGTCACGTCCAACCCGTTCGAGCGCATCCTGCCCCAGGTGCCGATGGATGGCCGCGATCTTAACCCGCTGCTGCAGGACATCGGCCTGATCGTTCACCCGCCGATGCTTTACATGGGCTACGTCGGTTTCTCCGTGGCGTTTGCCTTCGCCATCGCTGCCTTGCTGGGCGGTCGCCTCGATGCCGCCTGGGCCCGCTGGTCGCGTCCATGGACCATTGTCGCCTGGGCCTTCCTCGGTATCGGCATCACCCTCGGTTCCTGGTGGGCCTATTACGAGTTGGGCTGGGGCGGCTGGTGGTTCTGGGACCCGGTGGAGAACGCTTCCTTCATGCCGTGGCTGGTGGGGACGGCGCTGATCCATTCCCTGGCCGTTACGGAAAAACGCGGCGTGTTCAAGAGCTGGACGGTATTGCTCGCCATCGCGGCGTTTTCGTTGAGCCTGCTGGGGACTTTCCTGGTGCGTTCCGGCGTGCTGACGTCGGTGCATGCCTTCGCCTCGGACCCTGAGCGTGGCGTGTTCATCCTGATATTCCTGCTGTTCGTGGTCGGCGGTTCGCTGACGCTGTTCGCGGTGCGTGCTCCGGTGGTCAAGAGTCAGGTCGGCTTCAACCTCTGGTCGCGGGAAACCCTGCTGCTGGGCAACAACCTGGTGCTGGTGGTGGCGGCGTCGATGATCCTGTTGGGGACGCTGTACCCGCTGGTGCTCGATGCGCTGTCCGGCGCCAAGCTGTCGGTGGGGCCGCCGTACTTCAATGCATTGTTCATCCCGCTGATGGCGATCCTGATGGTGGTGATGGCGGTCGGCGTGCTGGTGCGCTGGAAAGACACGCCGGTCAAGTGGCTGGTGGGCATGTTGACCCCGGTGCTGCTGGGTACCGCCGCCTTGTCCGTGGTGGCCGGCATCGTCTATGGCGATTTCAACTGGGCGGTGCTGGCGACGTTCGTGCTGGCGGCCTGGGTATTGCTGGCCGGCATCCGGGACATCTTCGACAAGACCCGCCACAAGGGCCTGATCAAGGGCCTGCCAACCCTGACCCGCAGTTACTGGGGCATGCAGATCGCGCACCTGGGCATTGCCGTCTGCGCCCTGGGCGTGGTCCTGTCCAGCCAGAACAGCGCCGAGCGCGACCTGCGGCTGGCGCCGGGCGAGTCCATGGAGCTGGGGGGCTACCAGTTCGTTTTCGAAGGGGCCAGGCATTTCGAAGGGCCGAACTTCACGTCCGACAAGGGCACCGTGCGGGTCATCCGTGACGGCCAGGAAGTGACGGTGTTGCACCCGGAAAAACGCCTCTACACCGTTCAGAACTCAGTAATGACCGAAGCCGGGATCGATGCCGGTTTCACCCGCGACCTCTATGTGGCGCTGGGCGAATCCCTGGGTGAGGGGGCATGGGCGGTACGGGTGCACGTCAAGCCGTTCGTACGCTGGATCTGGTTCGGTGGCCTGCTCACCGGCCTGGGTGGGGCGCTGGCGGCTTTGGACCGGCGCTATCGAGTCAAGGTGAAGACCCGGGTGCGTGAAGCCCTGGGTGTAACGGGAGCCACTGCATGAAACGTTGGTTGATGCTGTTGCCGCTGGCGCTGTTCCTGGTGGTGGCGGTCTTTCTGTACCGGGGGCTGTTCCTGAACCCGGCTGATTTGCCCTCGGCGATGATCGGCAAGCCGTTTCCGGAGTTCACCCTGCCTTCGGTGCAAGGCGACAGGACCCTGACTCGCGCCGATCTGCTGGGCAAGCCGGCGCTGGTCAACGTATGGGGCACCTGGTGCATTTCCTGCCGGGTCGAGCACCCGGTGCTGAATAAGCTGGCCCAGAACGGTGTGGTGATCTACGGCGTCAACTACAAGGACGTCAACGCCGACGCCTTGAAGTGGCTGGCCGAATTCCATAACCCCTACCAACTGGACATTCGCGATGAGGAAGGCACCTTGGGACTGAATCTGGGGGTCTATGGCGCGCCGGAAACCTTCTTCATCGACGCCAAGGGCATCATCCGCGACAAATTCGTCGGCGTGATCGACGAGCAGGTCTGGCGCGAGAAACTCGCTGCCAAGTATCAGGCGCTGGTGGACGAGGCCAAGCCATGAAGCGCTGGTTAGCCGCTGTCATCCTCGGCTTGAGCCTCGCCGGTGTGGCGCATGCCGCCATCGATACTTATGAGTTTGCCAACGACGCCGAGCGCGAGCGGTTTCGCGAGCTGACCAAGGAACTGCGCTGCCCCAAGTGCCAGAACCAGGACATCGCCGATTCCAATGCGCCGATTGCCGCCGACCTGCGCAAGGAAATCTTCCGCATGCTTGGTGAGGGCAAGGACAACCAGCAGATCATCGATTTCATGGTGGATCGCTACGGTGAGTTCGTGCGCTACAACCCGGCCCTGACCTCCAAGACCGCGCTGCTCTGGTTCGGTCCCGCCGGGCTGTTGCTTGGCGGTTTCGTCGTCATTGCTGTGATCGTGCGCCGTCGCCGGGTCCAGCGCACCGCAGCCCCGGACTCGCTTTCCGTCGAAGAGCGCCAACGCCTCGACCAACTGTTGGATAACACCAAGCATGATTGATTTCTGGCTCGCCGCAGGTCTGCTTCTCCTGGTTGCCCTGAGTTTTCTGCTGATCCCTGTGTTACGCGGTCGCCGCGCCCAGCGGGAAGAGGACCGTACTGCCCTCAACGTAGCGTTGTATCAGGAGCGCGTCGCCGAACTGCAGGCCGAGCAGGAGGAGGGCGTGCTCAACGCCGCGCAATTGGACACCGGCCGCGCCGAAGCTGCCCGTGAATTGCTCGCCGACACCGAAGGCGCCGACGCGCCACGGGAGTCCCGACTGGGCAAGCCATTGCCATTGCTCGCCGCCGTGCTCGTGCCGGTGCTGGGCCTGGGGTTGTACCTGCACTTCGGCGCCAGCGACAAAGTCGAGCTGACCCGCGAATTTGCCCAGGCACCACAGTCGATGGAAGAAATGACCCGGCGCCTGGAAAGGGCCGTGGCGGCACAACCGGAAAACGCGGAGGGCTTGTATTTCCTGGGGCGTACGTACATGGCCCAGGACCGTCCGGCGGACGCGGCGAAGATCTTCGAGCGCACCGTGGCGCTCGCCGGTCGGCAACCTGAACTGCTCGGGCAATGGGCTCAGGCCCAGTATTTCGCCGACGGGAAGAAATGGTCCGACAAGGTCCAGGCCTTGACCGACGAAGCCCTGAAGGTCGACCCCAAGGAAGTCACTAGTCTGGGCCTGCTGGGGATCGCTGCGTTCGAGGGCGAGCGCTATCAGGACGCTATCGATTACTGGGGACGCCTGCTGGCGCAACTGCCGGAAGGTGACAAGTCCCGTGAGGCCTTGCAGGGCGGCATCGCTCGCGCCACCGAGAAGCTTCAGGCCAGTGGTGGCAAGGTCGCCCCGGCCCCGGCTGCCGTAACGACAGCCGCTGCCGTACTCACGGTGCGCGTCGACCTGGCTCCGGCGGTCAAGGCCAAGGTCAAGCCGGGCGACAGCGTGTTCGTCTTTGCCCGCGCCGCTTCCGGCCCGCCCGCGCCGCTGGCTGCCAAGCGCCTGACGGTCGCTGACCTGCCGGCCAATGTCGAACTGGGCGATGCGGATGCGATGATGCCGCAACTGAAACTGTCGAACTTCCCCGAAGTCCAACTGGTGGCGCGGATTTCCCGCGCCGGTCAACCGACCGCCGGCGAATGGATTGGTCGCAGCCAGCCTCTGGCGAGCAGCACCCGGACGCCGCAACAACTGACCATCGACAGCCCGGACCAATGACAGGAACTCGCACCATGACCGCCCTCGCTCGTATCACCCTGCTTTCGCTCGTCCTGGGCCTGAGCGCTTGTGCGGTCCACCGCCCGCCGGAGCCCTCGGCGCCGTTGCCACCCATCCCGCCTTCCGGACCTGCCAGCAAGCCGGTGCCATCGACGGTCCCCGGCAAACCGGCTACGCCGAGCAAGCCGGCCAAGCCGCTGCCCCGTACTTCCGCCAGCTTCGCCCCGCCGCCGGGCGGCAACAGTCATTGGGACGCAAAGCTTGGGGTCTATGTGTTGGATAACCAGACCAATACCTTTTACCGCCAACGGACCTACTACCGTTGGAATAACGGCTGGAGCCGCTCTGTCAGCCCTAACGGCCCTTGGGAGGAAACCACCATCGAAGGGGTGCCGGCGGGTCTGGGGCGTCAGTTCCGTTAATCGCTCTCCACGACAGCCCGGTCAATGCCATCGGCGGACCGGGTTTTTTGTATTTCCGAATATGCATTGAACGAAATTTTCACAAATGCTTGAGGACAATTCCTCGCGCTTTTATTGCCGTCGGTTATTTAATGGAAATGCCCCGACCGTTCGTGCAAGATTTGCCCCCTCTGCGCAAACCCCTCGGGCAACAGAGGGGGACGCCGTTGTTCCATCTGTCTCACACACTCCAATAGGTCCTCAAAAGACATGGCAATTCCGGACGCCCTGAGCCCACAGCGAAGTACGCATCGCCTGCTGCAACCGACCGTCAAATCACACTTGGCCTATACCTTGCTCTGTGCCCTGGTGATGATGGTGATGTTCAGCCTGCTGCGCCTGGCGCTGCTGGTTTATAACCGCGAGATGATCCTCGATACCCCGGCTTCGACCTTCGTCGAGGCCTTCGTCAATGGTCTGCGTTTCGACCTGAGACTGGTGGTCTATCTCAGTATTCCGCTGCTGCTGTCCCTGGTCAGTGTCCGGGCAATGGCGGCACGCGGATTCTTCCGTTTCTGGCTGACGGTGACCTCCAGCATCGCGCTGTTCCTGGGCTTGATGGAAATGGACTTTTACCGCGAGTTCCACCAACGGCTCAATGGCCTGGTCTTCCAGTACGTGAAGGAAGATCCGAAGACCGTAATGAGCATGCTCTGGTATGGTTTTCCGGTGGTTCGCTACCTGCTGGCCTGGGTCGGCGGAACCCTTCTCCTGAGTTTTGCATTCAAGGGCGCCGATCGTGCGACCCGACCGCGTGGACCTTTCAGCGGCGGTAGCATCAGCACGCGCCGGGTCGCCCCGTGGTATGGGCGTGTAGCGGTGTTCATGGTCTGCCTGTTGGTGGCCGTCGCTGCCGCCCGTGGCACCCTGCGCCAGGGGCCACCCATGCGTTGGGGGGACGTCTATACCACCGATTCGAATTTCGCCAACCAGTTGGGCCTCAACGGTACGCTGTCGTTGGTGGAAGCGGCCAAGAGTCGGATGTCCGAAGACCGTGACAACATCTGGAAAGCCACCCTCGAACAACCATTGGCCCAGCAGACCGTGCGCGACATGCTGGTGATGCCCGACGACAAACTGGTGGATACCGAGACCGCCGCCGTACGTCGTGATTACACGCCACCGGTCGACAAGACCCTGCCGATCAAGAACGTGGTCGTCATCCTCATGGAAAGCATGGCGGGGCACTCGGTGGGCGCCTTGGGCGCGCCGGGAAACATCACGCCATATCTGGACAAATTGTCCAAGGAAGGCCTGTTGTTCGATCGTTTCTTTTCCAACGGCACCCATACCCACCAGGGTATGTTCGCCACCATGGCCTGTTTCCCGAACCTGCCGGGCTTTGAATACCTGATGCAGACGCCGGAAGGCAGCCACAAGCTGTCGGGCCTGCCGCAACTGCTCAGTGCCCGTGATTACGACGATGTGTACGTCTACAACGGCGATTTTGCCTGGGACAATCAGTCGGGGTTCTTCAGCGGCCAGGGCATGACCAATTTCATCGGGCGTAACGACTTCGTGAACCCGGTATTTTCCGATCCGACCTGGGGTGTGTCCGACCAGGACATGTTCGACCGTGGCCTGATCGAGCTCAAGGCGCGGGAAAATGGCAAACCGTTCTATGCCTTGCTGCAAACCCTGTCCAACCACACGCCGTATGCGCTGCCGACGCCGTTGCCGGTGGAGAAGGTCACTGACCGAGGCAGCCTCAACGAGCACCTGACCGCCATGCGCTATGCCGACTGGGCGCTGGGCCAGTTCTTCGAGAAGGCGCGCAAGGAGCCTTACTTCAAGGAGACGCTGTTTGTGGTGGTAGGCGACCATGGTTTCGGTAACGAACGCCAGATCACCGAAATGGACCTGGGTCGTTTCAACGTGCCGATGCTGCTGATCGGCCCGGGCATCCAGGAAAAGTTCGGCCAACGCAATCACACCGTGGGGACCCAGGTCGACATCGTCCCGACCATCATGGGCCGGATCGGTGGCCAGGTGCGCAACCAATGCTGGGGCCGGGACCTGTTGAACCTGCCGGAAGGCGACACCGGTTTCGGTGTGATCAAGCCATCGGGAAGCGAGCAGACCACGGCGATCATCCGCGACGACCAGATCCTGGTACTGCCAAGGGAGAAGGAAATGGCGCCGAAGATGTACCGCTATGAGTTGGGTAGCAACCCCCGTGCGGAAATCATCCCGGACGCACCGGCTACGGCGCAGATGAGGCTCCAGCTTGAGTCCTTCCTGCAAACGGCCACCAAGAGCCTGCTGGATAACACCGCCGGCGTGGTAGACGGCAAGCCGGACTGATGAGCGATAAAAAAAGAGGCCTTGAGAAAGGCCTCTTTTTTTTGCCTGGGTTTTATATCTTGCCCAGTAACAGCAGGATCAACAGCACCACTAACACTACGCCGATGATACCGGATGGGCCGTAACCCCAACTTCTGGAGTGTGGGAAGACCGGTAGGCCACCGATCAGGAGGAGGATCAGGATAATGATGAGTATTGTGCCCATTGTTGATTTCCTTATTGGTCAGTTTCGGAGTGAGACAACTTTTCAACTGCCAGCGCGCTGCATTAAATCCGGGCGGCTTAATAATTCCGACCGTAACGTCCTGTAAAAAATTCAAAGTTTTTAATGGTATTGGCCGGTGAGTTCAAACTCGGTGGTGTCTGCATCGCGGGCAAGCCTTGCTCCCACAGATCTTGCTCTCACTGGGACTCTACAAGTTTGTCCCTGCCATTCAGCAATCTGATGGAGGATGGGGCAGGTCGTGTCCTTCGCTACACTCGGCCCATCTCCCCCGGAACAACAAGGCTGTTTCCTATGCAAAATCGCATGATGATCACCGGTGCCGGCTCCGGCCTGGGTCGCGAAATCGCGCTGCGCTGGGCCCGTGAAGGTTGGCGCCTGGCCTTGTCGGATGTCAGTGAGGCGGGCCTTGCGCAGACACTCAAGCTGGTGCGTGATGCCGGCGGCGACGGCTTCGTCCAGCGCTGTGATGTGCGCGACTACAGTCAGCTGACTGCATTTGCCCAGGCCTGCGACGAGAAGCTCGGTGGCATCGATATCATCGTCAATAATGCTGGCGTGGCGTCGGGCGGCTTTTTCAGTGAGCTATCCCTGGAGGACTGGGACTGGCAGATCGCGATCAATCTGATGGGGGTGGTCAAGGGCTGCAAGGCGTTCCTGCCGTTGCTGGAAAAAAGCCATGGCAAGATCATCAACATCGCTTCCATGGCAGCGCTGATGCAAGGGCCGGCGATGAGCAACTACAACGTGGCCAAGGCCGGCGTGGTCGCCTTGTCGGAAAGCTTGCTGGTGGAGTTGGCGCAGCAGGAAATCGGTGTGCACGTCGTCTGCCCGTCGTTCTTCCAGACCAACTTGCTGGACTCTTTCCGTGGCCCGACCCCGGCGATGAAAGCCCAGGTGGGCAAATTGCTGGAGAGTTCGCCCATTACGGCAGCCGACATCGCCGATTACATTTATCGTCAGGTGGCCCAGGGCGAGTTCCTGATCTTGCCTCATGAGCAGGGGCGCCTGGCCTGGGCGACCAAGCAGAAGAATCCGCAGCTGCTTTACGATGAGATGACCGCCATGGCCGATAAAATGCGCGCCAAGGCCCGCCAAAGCTCGAGTTGACCTGGGCGCTCGGTGTCCTCAGGATGGCGCCATCCGGCCTTCCTGATGGACATTCCAATGCTCAATTACTTGTGGTTTTTACTGGCCGCGCTGTTTGAAATCGCTGGCTGCTACGCCTTCTGGATGTGGCTGCGCCAGGGCAAAAGCGCCTGGTGGATCGCGCCGGCATTGCTCAGCCTCACGCTGTTCGCGCTGCTGTTGACTCGCATTGAGGCAACGTATGCCGGTCGCGCCTATGCCGCCTATGGCGGTATCTACATCATCGCCTCGATCGGCTGGCTGGCGGTGGTGGAACGCGCCAGGCCGCTGGGATCCGACTGGATCGGCGTGGCGCTCTGTGTGTTGGGAGCCAGCGTCATTCTGTTCGGTCCGCGGTTCTCGGCTTCCTGAGAACCGGACAATTCCACAGGGTTTTGCAGGACGTTTCCGTCAGTCACGAGTGCCTTGTTTGTAGGGGTTTACTGAATTCTTGTCGTTGTCTTGTGAACATGCGTGAGGCCGGGCATGGTCAAGGTCCAGACATTCTTAAGGACAAGGACCATGCTCGTATTAAGCCGTGCTGTGGGTGAACTGATTTCCATCGGTGATGATATTTCCGTCCGGGTGCTGTCGGTCAACGGCACCACCGTGCGGTTCGGCGTGGAAGCGCCACGGCACATCGATGTTCATCGCTTTGAAATCTACGAGAAAATCCAGAAAAAGAAGGCGCAAGCCACGCCTGGGGCGTGTTCAGTCAAATAGGTGTTTGGGCACGTCGTGCTTGAGCATCAATTGGCACTGTTCGCTTTCGGGGTCGAAGACGATCATCGCCTGACCTTTCGTCAGGGCTTGTCGAACCCGCAACACTCGCGTCTCCAGGGGCGTGTCGTCGCCGTTGTCGGTGCCGTCGCGGGTCACGAAATCCTCTATCAGGCGAGTGAGCGTGTCGACTTCGAGTTGGTCGTGGGGAATCAGCATGGTCTACCTCGGCTGGACAATGTCGCGATGCTACGTCCAATGGACGATGGCGGCTAGCCTTGGGGACGTGGGTGTCCGGGTGATTGCCATCGCGAGCAGGCTCGCTCCCACAAGGTTTGTATGGAACACAACATGTGCATCCGCTGAAGATCCCCTGTGGGAGCGAGCCTGCTCGCGATGACGATCGCCCAGGCAACAAAAAGTGCCGGTCAGTTCTCTGAACGCTGCCCCACCAGGCTGTCCACCGACGGCACGCGGGTATCGCTTTCCATCTGTGCATCATGCTCGATCTGATGGCTGAAGCGGTCCAGGGAGCCTTGGGCCGGTTGCGCGTCGCTGGCAAACACTGGCGGGCTGAGGATATAGGCACCCAGCAGGCGGCTGAGCGCGGCGAGGCTGTCGATGTGGGTGCGTTCGTAGCCATGGGTGGCATCGCAGCCGAAGGCGAGCAGGGCGGTGCGGATGTCGTGGCCGGCAGTGATGGCCGAATGGGCATCGCTGAAGTAATAGCGGAACAGGTCCCGGCGGGCCGGCAGGTCGTTTTCCTTGGCCAGGCGCAGCAGGTGCCGGGACAGGTGATAGTCGTAGGGGCCGCCGGAGTCTTGCATCGCCACGCTCACCGCGTGTTCGCTGGAGTGCTGGCCCGGCGCGACCGGCGCGATGTCGATGCCGACGAATTCGCTGACGTCCCAGGGCAGCGCGGCGGCGGCACCGGTGCCGGTTTCCTCGGTGATGGTGAACAGCGGATGACAATCGATCAGCAGTTCCTCGCCGCTGTCCACGATGGCCTTGAGCGCCGCCAGCAACGCTGCCACGCCGGCCTTGTCGTCCAGGTGCCGGGCGCTGATGTGGCCGCTCTCGGTGAACTCCGGCAAAGGATCGAAAGCGACGTAGTCTCCGACGCCCACCCCCAGGGTCTCGCAATCGGCGCGGGTGGCGCAGTAGGCGTCCAGGCGCAGTTCGATGTGGTCCCAACTGATGGGCATCTCATCCACGGCGGTGTTGAACGCGTGGCCGGACGCCATCAATGGCAGCACACTGCCGCGAATCACCCCGGTGTCGGTGAACAGGCTGACCCGGCTACCTTCGGCAAACCGGCTGGACCAACAACCCACCGGGGCCAGGGTCAGGCGGCCGTTGTCCTTGATGGCACGCACAGTAGCGCCGATGGTGTCCAGGTGGGCGGATACGGCCCGGTCCGGGCTGTTCTTGCGGCCCTTGAGGGTTGCGCGAATCGTGCCGCGCCGGGTCATCTCGAAAGGAATGCCCAGTTCTTCGAGCCGCTCGGCGACATAGCGCACGATGGTGTCGGTGAAGCCGGTGGGGCTGGGAATGGCCAGCATTTCCAGCAGGACCTTTTGCAGGTAGTCGAGATCCGGTTCGGGAATTTTGCTGATCATGGAAACTCCTGATCGGTTGGTTTCGATGAGTGGCCCGTCTTCTGAAGGGTGGGTGTCAGGTCGCCGTTGTCCGCCCTGACATATTGTGGGAGCGAGCCTCGCGATGAGGCCCGCTCAGGCGCTACATCGCTATAAGGCCACCGCCTGGCTATGGGGAAACAACAGATCCACAAAACGCTCGGCGGTAGGTTGCGGTTCATGATTGGCCAGGCCGGCGCGTTCGTTGGCTTCGATGAAGACGTATTCGGGCTGGTCGGCAGCTGGCACCAGAAGGTCGAGGCCAACCATGGGAATGTCCAGCGCCCGCGCGGCGCGTACCGCCGCATCGGCCAGGGTCGGATGAAGAATGCCGGTGACATCCTCCAGCACGCCGCCTGTGTGAAGGTTAGCCGTGCGTCGCACGAACAGATGTTCGCCAGCCGGCAGGACACTGTCGTAGTCATAACCCGCCGCGCTCAGGGTGCGTTGGGTCTCCGCGTCCATCGGGATTTTGCTTTCGCCCCCGGTAGCCGCCTGCCGACGGCGGCTCTGTGCTTCGATCAACGCGCCGATGGTGTGCTGGCCGTCACCGATCACCTCCGCCGGACGCCGGATCGCTGCTGCCACCACTTCGAAGTTGATCACCAGGATCCGCAGGTCCAAGCCTTCGTGGAAACTCTCCAACAGCACCCGGCTGTCAAATTGCCGGGCGGCTTCGATGGCGCTCTGCACGTCTTCGATGGTGCGCAGGTCCACCGCCACGCCCTGGCCCTGTTCACCGTCCAGCGGCTTGACCACCACCCGTGCGTGCTCATCGAGAAACGCCAGGTTGTCGTCGGCATTGCCTGCCATCTGTTGGGCCGGCAGGTTCAGGCCGGCGTTTTTCAGGACCTTGTGGGTCAGGCTTTTGTTCTGGCACAACGTCATGCTGATGGCGCTGGTCAGGTCGCTCAGGGATTCGCGGCAACGAACCCGGCGGCTGCCGTGGATCAGCGTGAACAGCCCGGCCTCCGCGTCGTCCACCTGCACTTCGATACCCCGGCGATGCGCCTCGTCGACGATGATCCGGGCATAGGGATTGAATTGCGCTTCGGGCCCCGGGCCCAGGAACAGCGGTTGATTGATGCCGTTCTTGCGCTTGATGGCAAAGGTGGACAGGTTACGGAAGCCGAGCTTGGCATAAAGGTTTTTCGCCAGGCGGTTATCGTGCAGCACCGACAGGTCGAGGTAACTCAACCCCCGGCTCATGAAGTGCTCGATGAGGTGACGCACCAGCACTTCGCCAACCCCTGGCCTTGAACATTGCGGGTCCACGGCCAGGCACCAGAGGCTGCTGCCGTTTTCCGGATCGTTGAAGGCTTTCTGGTGATTCAGGCCCATGACGCTGCCGATCACCGCGCCGGTGTCATCGTCTTCCGCCAACCAATAGACCGGCCCTCCCTGGTGGCGCGGGGTCAGTCGTTGTGCGTCGATAGGCAGCATGCCCCGGGCCAGGTAGAGCTGGTTGATGGCTTGCCAGTCGGTCTCGCTCTGGGCCCGGCGAATCCGGAAACCGCGAAACACCCGTGTGGCTTGCCGATAGTCGCTGAACCACAGGCGCAGTGTGTCGGAGGGATCGAGGAACAGATGCGCCGGCTCCAGTCCCAGCACTTGCTGGGGAGCGGCGACATACAACGCGATGTCGCGCTCGCCGGGTTGTTCGTTGAGCAGCTCCCGGGCCAGGGTGGCAGGGTCCGGGAAGGTGTGGCCGATCAGCAATCGGCCCCAGCCGCAATGCACGGCGATGGGAGCTGCGCCCATTTCGCTGCCATCTTCGGCCAGACGAGCCTGCAAGCGCTCGTAGGAGGGGGCCTGGCCGCGCAGCAGGCGTTGGTTGTGAACGGTAGGGTTGGGTTTCATCAATCAGATTCCTTGCTCGCTGAGCCACAGGTTCAGCGCTGCCAGTTGCCACAGCCGGGAGCCGCGCAATGGGGTGAGCTGGCCGTTGGGGTCGGTGAGCAGGCGGTCGAGCATGGCCGGTTTGAACAGGCCGCGATCCTGGCTCGGGTCCAGCAGCAGTTCGCGAACCCAGGCGAGGGTATCGCCTTCCAGGTGCTTGAGACCCGGCACTGGGAAATAGCCCTTCTTGCGGTCGATCACTTCGCCGGGGATCACCCGCCGGGCCGCTTCCTTGAGCACCTGCTTGCCGCCGTCGGGCAATTTGAATTTCGCCGGGACCCGGGCCGAGAGTTCTACCAGTCGGTAATCCAGGAACGGCGTGCGAGCTTCCAGACCCCAGGCCATGGTCATGTTGTCGACGCGCTTGACCGGGTCGTCTACCAGCATCACGGTGCTGTCCAGGCGCAGCGCCTTGTCCACCGCCGCGTCTGCACCCGGCTGGGCGAAGTGGTCCTTGACGAAATCACCGGCCGCGTCGTGAGCGACCAGCCATTGGGGTTGCACGGTGGCGGCGTACTCTTCATAACTGCGATCAAAGAACGCCGCACGATAGGCCGCGTAAGGGTCGCTGGCACCGTCCACCTGCGGGTACCAGTGGTAACCGGCGAACAGTTCATCGGCGCCCTGGCCGCTTTGCACCACTTTGCAATGCTTGGACACTTCCCGCGATAGCAGATAGAACGCAATGCAGTCGTGGCTGACCATCGGTTCGCTCATGGCGCGGAAAGCCGCCGGCAGTTGTTCGATGATCTCTTTTTCGTCGATGCGCAACTGGTGATGACGGGTGCCGTAGTGCTTGGCGATCAGGTCCGAATACTGGAACTCGTCACCTCGCTCGCCACCGGCATCCTGGAAACCGATGGAGAAGGTCGACAGGTTTTCCACACCGACTTCCCGCAACAGTCCTACCAGCATGCTCGAATCCACGCCGCCGGACAGCAGCACACCGACATCCACGGCGGCCCGCTGACGGATCGCGACAGCCTCGCGGGTACTGTCGAGCACGCGATCGATCCAGTCTTCCAGGTTAAGGTTCTGTTCATCGGCTCGTGGGCCGTAGGGCAGGGTCCACCAGGTTTTCTGTTCGCTGCTGCCATCGGCTTCGATGCGCATCCAGGTGGCCGGTGGCAGTTTTTCAACGCCGGCCAGCAACGTGCGGGGGGCCGGGACCACTGCGTGGAAATTCAGAAAGTGATTGAGTGCCACCGGGTCGAGCACCGGACTGATGTCGCCCCCCTTGAGCAGTGCCGGCAGCGCGGAGGCAAAACGCAACCGCTGGCCGGTGCGCGACAGGTATAAAGGCTTGACGCCGAGCCGGTCGCGGGCGAGGAACAGCCGCTTGGCGTCGCGTTCCCAGATGGCGAAGGCGAACATGCCGTTGAGCTTGGGCAGCAGCGCTTCACCCCAGGCGTGATAGCCCTTGAGCAGCACTTCGGTGTCGCCACCCGAGTAAAAGGCATAGCCCAGCGCTTCGAGCTCGGCGCGCAGTTCCGGATAGTTATAGATCGCACCGTTGAACGCCAGGGACAGACCCAGTTGATTGTCGATCATCGGCTGGGCCGAGCCATCGGACAGGTCCATGATTTTCAGGCGACGGTGGCCCAGGGCAATCGGGCCCTGGCTATGGAAGCCCCACGCGTCGGGGCCGCGAGGGGCCAAGTGATGGGTGATTCGCTCTACGGCCGCAAGGTCCGCAGGTTGTTGATCGAAACGTAACTCTCCAGCTAATCCGCACATAAGTCCTTACCGGTTTTTCCGTTGGGGAGGGGTCAAGCGGTACGCGCCGATAGGGCGGGTACTCTGAAACTGACCGGAGGGATTGCCGTGAGTTTTATATCGATGCGTTATAAGCCGATGGATGGGGACTGGCTCGCCCCCACAGATGTTGTGGCATGTCGGCAATGGTGTCAGGGTTTGCCACGAATCAACGACCGCAACGCAAACCGGTTCGGGTGGCAGGCCTCGGCCACGCTGCGGGGCAGAGGAAGGGGTTCGTTTTCCAGCCAGGCGGCGATCAATTCGCCCGACAGCGGGGCGGTGATCAGACCCCGGGACCCGTGGCCGCTGTTGATGTACAGGCCGTCGAGCCAGGGGCAGGGGGTATCCGGTACCTGGCGGGCATCCTTGCCCAGTACCGAATAGGCCTCGGTGAACGCTTGGCTATCGGCCAATGGGCCGACGATGGGCAGGTAGTCCGGGCTGGTGCAACGGAACGCCGCGCGGCCTTCGAGGTTTTCCGGGGCCAGGGCGTCGGCCTCCAGACGATCCACCAGATCGGCGGAAATTTCCTCCAGCATCTGTAGGTTGCCGGCATGTTCGGCAGCGGTGGGGGTCAGGTCGTCGTTGTTGAAGTCGAAACTGGCACCGAGGGTATGCTCGCCCAGCCGCACCGGGGCCACGTAGCCTTCGGCGCAGACCACGGTGCGCAGGTCCTGGCTGCGGGCGGTCTGCGGCAAGCGAGTGATCTGCCCGCGGATGCGCTTGAGCGGCAGGTCGGCGGCCGGTTCGAAACGTTTGATTTCGGCGGCACTGGCGAGGATCGCCACCGGTGCGCTGGCCAGGCACCGTTTGCCATCCCAAGCTTGCCATTGCCCGTCGACGCGGCGCAGCTCCAATACTTCATGGTGAGTCTGTAGGTCGATGGCCGGCGCCGAAGCCTGCCAGCGGCACAACGCCGGCGGATGCACCCAACCACCCTCGGGATAGAACACGCCGCCACAGGCCAGGCCGATGCCCGCGCGCGCCTCGGCCTCGGACTGGTCCAGCCGGTGCAGCAAATCATGGGGGAAGGCCTCGGCCAGTTGGGCCTGGCGTTCGGCTTCCTTGTGGTTGAAGGCCAGTTGCAGGACACCACAACCGTCCCAGTCAACGCCCCGTTGCAGATGTTCGAGCAAGCGTCGGGTGTAGCCGAAACCGCTGAGGATCATCTGCGACAACGCCGTGCCATGGGCGGAAAGCTTGAGGTACAGCACGCCCTGGGGGTTACCGGACGCTTCTTCGGCCAATCCGGCGTGGCGTTCCAGCAGCGTGACCTGCCAGCCTCGTGCCGCGAGACTGGCCGCGCTGGCGCAACCGGCCAGGCCGCCGCCGATCACCAGTGCGCGGCGCTCTCCGGCCAGTGGGGCGGGGCGGTCATACCAGGGTTTCGCCTGGGATGGTGCCGGCGTCTGCTCCGGCCAGCCGAGATAAGTCCCTCGAAGAATTTCCCATTTATGGCCGATGCCCGGTGTGCGCTTCATCTTGAATCCGGCCGAGTTCAGCAGCCGGCGCACCCAACCTGTACTGGTGAAGGTACTCAAAGTGGCGTCGGGTGCCGCCAGCCGCGCCAGCTCGGCGAACAGTTCGGCGGTCCACATGTCGGGATTCCTGGCCGGCGCGAAGCCGTCCAGGAACCAGGCGTCGATCTGCCCGTCCAGTTGCGGCAACTGTTCCAACGCGTCGCCGATCATCAGGGTCAGCGTGACGCGTCCACCCGCCAGTACCAGGCGCTGGAAGCCCTGGTGAATCGCGACGTACTGTTCAAGCAGTTGATCGGCCTGGCCCTTGAGCGACGGCCACAGGGCGAGCGCGCGCTGCAGGTCCGCCGGAGTCAGCGGGTATTTTTCGACGCTGACAAAGTGCAAGCGTGCCCTGGCCGGCGCGCATTGCTCGAACAACTGCCAGGCACAGAGGAAATTCAGACCGGTGCCAAAGCCGGTTTCACCGATCACCAGCCGGCCGTTGGCCGGCAACGCGGTAAAACGCTCGGCCAGGTTGTTCTGCTCCAGGAACACGTAGCGGGTTTCTTCCAGCCCCGAGTGGTCGGAAAAATACACGTCGTCGAACACCCGCGAGCGCGGGCGACCGTGTTCGTCCCAGTCGAGTTGGGCGTGGAGCTGGATGGGTGTCATGGCAGGCTCGGTGGAAACGGGGAGGCCATTCTAGCCGATCGCTATCGGCTTGCTTGATCCATCGCAACAGACTGCGCATCTGGATGGAATCTGCTGCGCGTCGGCGTATCCAATCCGCTAGTCTTGGCCCATTCCCTGGAAGGAGCTGCCCATGTTCGAATCCGCCGAAATCGGCCACGTCATCGATAAAGACACCTTTGAAGCCGAAGTGCCGGCCTTGCGTGAAGCGTTGCTCGAAGCCCAGTTCGAGTTGCACCAGCAGGGGCGCTTTCCGGTCATCGTGTTGATCAACGGTATCGAAGGGGCGGGCAAGGGCGAGACGGTGAAGTTGCTTAACGAATGGATGGATCCGCGGTTGATCGAAGTGCGCACCTTCGACCAGCAGACCGATGAGGAGCTGGCGCGGCCACCGGCCTGGCGCTATTGGCGAATGCTGCCGGCCAAGGGGCGCATGGGGATTTTCTTCGGCAACTGGTACAGCCAGATGCTCCAGGGGCGGGTTCATGGCGAGTTCAAGGATCCTCGGCTGGACCAGGCGATCAACGCGGCCGAGCGCCTGGAGAAAATGCTTTGCGATGAGGGCGCGTTGATCTTCAAGTTCTGGTTCCATCTGTCCAAGAAGCAGATGAAGGCCCGGCTCAAGAGCCTCAAGGATGACCCGCTGCACAGCTGGCGCATCAGCCCGCTGGACTGGCAGCAATCCGAGACCTACGACAAATTCGTCAAGTATGGCGAAAGGGTGCTGCGCCGGACCAGTCGAGATTACGCGCCGTGGCATGTCATCGAAGGCATGGACGCCTGCTACCGCAGCCTCACGGTCGGCAGGATTCTGCTCGAAGGGTTGCGTCAGGCTCTGGACCGGCCGAAGATCAAGCCGGAGAAAGTCAGCGTGGCGCCGCTGCCGGCGCTGGACGAGCAGATCACTTTGATCGACAGCCTCGACATGACCTTGCGCCTGGACAAGGCCGACTACGAAGAACAGTTGATCACCGAACAGGCACGGTTCGCCGGTTTGTTGCGGGACAAACGGATGCGCCGACATGCTCTGGTGGCCGTGTTCGAGGGTAACGATGCGGCGGGCAAGGGTGGGGCAATCCGGCGGGTGGCGGCGGCCCTCGATCCGCGCCAGTACAGCATCGTGCCGATCGCTGCGCCCACTGAAGAAGAGCGCGCCCATCCCTATATGTGGCGGTTCTGGCGGCACATTCCGGCACGGGGCAAGTTCACCATGTTCGATCGCTCCTGGTATGGACGGGTTTTGGTGGAGCGGGTCGAAGGTTTTTGCAGCCGGGCCGATTGGTTGCGAGCCTACGGCGAAATCAACGATTTCGAGGAGCAGATCGCCGACGCCGGTGTGGTGGTGGTCAAGTTCTGGCTGGCTATCGACAAGCAAACCCAGCTCGAACGTTTCCAGGAGCGCGAGGAAATTCCATTCAAGCGATTCAAGATCACCGAGGACGACTGGCGCAATCGAGACAAGTGGGACGCCTACCGGTCAGCGGTGTGTGACATGGTGGATCGCACCAGCACGGAGATCTCCCCCTGGACCCTGGTGGAGGCCAACGACAAGCGCTGGGCACGGGTCAAGGTGTTGCGCACCCTCAATGAGGCGCTGGAGGCAGCGTTCGAACGCAGTGCAAGGCAGGCGCGCAAGAAGTAGCCAACGATGGCGCTGCATACGCGAGGTGAATGATCATCGCGATCGGTTATGTGTCGGATCTATGCTCGTTGTCACTTAATCCAATAACGACAATGAGGTAGCGCCATGCGTGAAGTGGTGATCGTCGACAGCGTCCGGACTGGCCTGGCCAAGTCCTTTCGTGGCAAGTTCAACATGACTCGGCCGGATGACATGGCGGCCCATTGCGTCAACGCGCTGCTGACGCGCAGTGATATCGACCCCGCCAGCGTCGAAGACTGCATTGTCGGCGCCGGCTCCAACGAGGGAGCCCAGGGTTATAACATTGGTCGTAACGTGGCGGTGCTGTCCCACCTGGGCACCGACACCGCCGGCATGACACTCAACCGTTTCTGTTCTTCCGGCCTGCAAGCCATCGCCATCGCTGCCAACCAGATCGCCTCCGGTTGCAGCGAGATCATCGTGGCCGGGGGCGTGGAGTCCATCAGCCTGACGATGAAAAGCGTCAACACCGACAACCTGATCAATCCGTTGCTCAAGGAACAGGTACCGGGGATCTATTTTCCCATGGGCCAGACTGCCGAGATCGTCGCACGCCGTTATCAGGTCAGCCGCGAGGAGCAGGACCGCTACGCCTTGCAGAGCCAGCAACGCACCGCCCGCGCCCAGGCGGCGGGCTTGTTTCAGGATGAGATCGTGCCGATGGCGGTCAAGTACAAGGTCGAAGACAAGCACACCGGTGCGGTGCAGATCCTCGATGGGGTGGTCGATCGCGACGATTGCAACCGCCCGGACACGACCTATGAGAGCCTGGCCGGCTTGAAGCCGGTGTTCGCCGAGGACGGATCGGTTACGGCGGGCAACTCGTCGCAACTCTCCGACGGTGCTTCGATGACCCTGGTGATGAGCCTGGAAAAAGCCCTGGCCCTGGGGCTCAGGCCCAAGGCGTTTTTTCGTGGCTTTACCGTGGCCGGTTGCGAGCCGGACGAAATGGGCATCGGTCCGGTGTTCTCGGTACCGAAACTGCTCAAGGCCAAGGGACTGCAGATCGCTGACATCGATCTGTGGGAGCTCAACGAAGCGTTCGCGTCCCAGTGCCTGTACAGCCGCAATCGCCTGGAGATCGACAACGAGAAATACAACGTCAACGGCGGCTCGATCGCCATTGGCCATCCGTTCGGCATGACCGGCTCGCGCCAAGTGGGGCATCTGGTGCGTGAACTGCAACGGCGCAGTTTGCGTTATGGCGTGGTGACCATGTGCGTGGGCGGCGGTATGGGGGCGACGGGGTTGTTCGAGGCGGTGAGGTAATCAAGCCGCGAGCTGTTGTGGTGAGGGGATTTATCCCCGTTGGGCTGCGCAGCAGCCCTCATTTAACAGCGGGATGCTTTGGTCTGCTGCTCCGGTCAGACAGTCCCGATAAGGTCGTCAGCTGGCGACCTTATCCACCTGCAGCATTCGCTTGATATAGGCCTCGACTTCGAGCAAGGCAACCTCGCGGCTGACGAACGGGCCTTCCTGGGTGCCTTCCCGGGTACTGAAATAGAATTCACCGTTTATCCGGCAAATCCGGTCACTGGGGAAGACCATCGCCGGGGCGATGTCTTGGGCGCGTTTGCCAAGCATTGGAAGGCTCCAAAAAAAGCGTCGAACGAAGGGCGCATTCTATGAGTTGCCGTTCACTGGCGCTTGGCCAGCCGATAGGCGGCAATGTGCCATACCCTTTTGCCCGAACTGTTAGTACCCAACTGTCTCTGTGTCGCCAAAGCATTCTCCAACTAGAATAGCCGTTCTTTTCTTGAGCCTCGGGGATTGCATGCACATTTCGTCCGGTCGTTGGGTCTACGGCCTGCTGCTCGCCTTATTGACCGCGCTGTTATGGGGCATCCTGCCAATCAAGCTCAAGCAAGTGCTGCAAGTGATGGATCCGATCACCGTGACCTGGTTTCGCTTGCTGGTGTCCGGCGGACTGCTGTTCATCTACCTGGCGGCGACGCGACGCTTGCCCAGCCGCAAAGTGCTTGGCCCGCGTGGCGGCTGGTTGGTGGCAATGGCAGTGTTGGGACTGGTGGGTAACTACGTCCTGTACCTGATGGGCCTCAATCGCTTGAGCCCCGGCACCGCGCAACTGGTGGTACAGATGGGGCCGATCATGTTGCTGGTGGCCAGCCTGTTTGTGTTCAAGGAGCGTTTCAGCCTGGGGCAGGGAATCGGCCTGCTGGTGTTGTTGATCGGTTTCACGCTGTTCTTCAACCAGCGCCTCGCGGAATTGTTGACTTCCTTGAGCGACTACACCGCCGGGGTTCTTATGGTGCTGCTGGCATCGACGGTCTGGACCTTCTACGCCTTGGGCCAGAAGCAATTGTTGACGGTCTGGAATTCCTTGCAGGTGATGATGGTGATCTACCTGTTCTGCGCCTTGTTGCTCACGCCGTGGGTGCATCCGCTGGAGGCCTTGCAACTGAGTCCTTTGCAAGGCTGGCTGCTGTTGGCCTGCTGCCTCAACACCCTGATTGCCTATGGTGCGTTTGCCGAGGCCCTGGCTCATTGGGAAGCCTCGCGGGTGAGTGCGACCCTGGCGATCACGCCGCTGGTGACTTTCGCTGCGGTGGCGCTGGCCGCCTGGTGGTGGCCCGATTACGTCCATGCCGAGCAGATCAATCTGCTGGGCTATGGGGGGGCAGTGCTGGTGGTGCTCGGTTCGGCGCTGGTGGCGTTGGGGCCTTCGCTGATGGCCGGGCTCAGGGCCCGGCGTGAGCGGATGGTTACAGAGCGATAGGGTTCATTCCCCTGTGAGAGCGAGCCTGCTCGCGATGAGGTCTGTCAGTCACACACGACTCAGCCCTGGCTTCCCGCCTCCAGCATGTTCTCCGGCCGTACCCAGGCATCGAACTCTTCGTCGGTCAAATACCCCAACTGCAAGGCCGATTCGCGCAAGGTCAGCCCTTCGCCATAGGCCTTCTTGGCGATTTCAGCGGATTTGTCGTAGCCAATGTGCGGATTCAGGGCGGTGACCAGCATCAGGCCGCGTTCCAGGTGCGCCGCCATCTGCTCGCCGTCGGGCTCCAGCCCGGCGATGCAATGCGCCTGGAAGTTGCTGCAACCGTCGGCCAGCAGGCGGATCGATTGAAGCAGGTTGTGGATGATCACTGGTTTAAACACGTTCAGTTGCAAATGACCCTGGCTGGCGGCGAAGCCGATGGTCACGTCGTTGCCCAGGACTTGGCAGGCCAGCATCGACAATGCTTCGCACTGGGTCGGGTTGACCTTGCCGGGCATGATGGAGCTGCCCGGCTCGTTGGCTGGCAGCTTCACCTCGGCGAACCCCGCACGAGGCCCGGAACCCAGCAGGCGCAAGTCGTTGGCGATTTTCATCAGGGTCACGGCAAGGGTCTTCAGGGCGCCGGACAGGGTGGTCAGCGGCTCATGGCCCGCCAGGGCCGCGAACTTGTTCGGCGCGGTGACGAACGGCAGGCCGGATAGCGCCGCCAGCTCAGCGGCAATCGCTTCGCCGAAACCATGGGGCGAATTCAGCCCGGTGCCCACTGCGGTGCCGCCCTGGGCCAGTTCGTACACCGCTGGCAACGCGGCACGGATCGCCCGTTCGGCATAGTCCAGTTGGGCGATGAAAGCCGACAGTTCCTGGCCAAACGTGATGGGCGTGGCGTCCATCATGTGGGTACGACCGGTCTTGACCAGTTTCATGTGCCGCGCCGCCAGTTCCGCCAGCCCGCCCGACAACTCGGCGATGGCCGGCAGCAGTTGCTGATGGACGGCCTGAGCGGCGGCGATGTGCATGGCGGTCGGGAAGCAGTCGTTGGAGCTCTGGGAACGGTTGACGTGATCGTTAGGGTGCACCGGGCTCTTGCCGCCACGGGGATTACCCGCCAGCTCGTTGGCGCGACCGGCGATCACTTCGTTGACGTTCATGTTGCTCTGGGTGCCGCTGCCAGTCTGCCAGACCACCAGCGGGAACTGATCGTCGTGCTGGCCGGCCAGTACCTCGTCGGCGGCCTGTTCGATCAGGCGGGCGATGTCGGCGGGCAGGTCGCCATTGCGGTCGTTGACCCGTGCGGCGGCTTTCTTGATCAGTGCCAGGGCGTGCAACACCGACAGCGGCATGCGTTCGTTGCCGATGGCAAAGTTGATCATGGAGCGCTGGGTCTGGGCTCCCCAGTAGGCTTCATCCGGGACTTCAACCTGGCCAAGGCTGTCGGTTTCAATACGGCTCATCGGGTCAAACTCCTGTAGGTCTGAATGCGCTGTTTAGGCCCTGGCGGGCGGCACCGGTTCCGTCAATGTAGGAGCGCCCGGTTCGGTCCGTCAATCGGACCCGGCAAGGGACGGGGTTGAGGCGCGGCGTTTTTTAGGCGCAGAATGGTCGCCCCTGGGGTTTAACCTCGCCAGCTAGAAAAGGAAACTCGATGACCCGTCTTCGTGCCATCTGTACCGCAGTTGCTCTGGTGTGTGCCAGCGGCCCTGTTCTCGCCGATACCGCCAGCCACAACGCCAGTGCCGAAGCGTTCCTGACCCTGGCGCATGCTGACAAACTGGGCACCCCGGTGTACATGCAGGTGCAGCAGATGTTTGCCCAACGCTTCGAGCAGACCAAGGCGCCCGAGTCGAAGAAAGCCACCCTGGAAACCTACCAGGCCAAGGCCAACGCCGCGCTGGACCAGGCCATCGGCTGGAACAAGCTCAAACCGGATATGGTCAAGCTCTACACCACCAACTTCAGCGAGTCGGAGCTCAAGGACCTGGTAGCCTTCTACCAGTCGCCCCTGGGCAAGAAAGTCCTGGAAAAAATGCCGCAGCTGACCCAGCAGTCGGCCCAACTGACCCAGGCCAAGCTGGAAAGCGCCGTGCCGGTGGTCAACAAGCTGCTGGCGGACATGACCGCCGAGCTCGAACCGAAAGCCGCCGCCCCGGTCAAGAAAAAGCCGTAAGCGGAGCCCGATATGAGCATGCAACAACGCATCGAATCGACGCTCGGGCTGCTGCAGCCCGAGCATCTGCAAGTGCTGGATGAAAGCCACATGCATAGCCGCGGGCAGCAGACCCATTTCAAGGCGGTGGTGGTCAGCCGACAATTCGAAGGCCTCAATCGGGTCAAGCGCCACCAGAAGGTCTATGGCACCCTCGGCGAGCTGATGGGCGAATTCCATGCGTTGGCACTGCACACCTACACCCCCGAAGAGTGGGCACAGATCGACGCGGCCCCGGCTTCGCCGACCTGTGCCGGTGGCAGCAAGCACTGATGCAGTCGCCACAGGTGTGCTCCTAAAGCCACCGTGTATTTGTTAGAATCCGCAGCGCGCCGCTTACCCGGCGCGTTTTTTTTCGTATCCGGTTCACCCTTTACGAGGGTAGCCACCTGGAGAAATACCCATGACACCACCCATTGTCGTGGCGGCACTGTATAAGTTCGTCACCCTGGAAGATTACGTCGAGTTGCGTGAGCCACTGCTCAAGGCCATGCTCGATAACGACATCAAAGGCACCTTGCTGATTGCCCTGGAAGGCATCAACGGCACGGTTTCCGGTACTCGCGAAGGCATCGACGGACTGCTGGCCTGGTTGCGAAGCGATCCGCGCATGGTCGATATCGACCATAAAGAGTCGTACTGCGACGAACAGCCGTTCTACCGCACCAAGGTCAAACTCAAGAAAGAAATCGTCACCCTTGGCGTCGAAGGCGTGGACCCGAACAAGCAGGTCGGCACCTATGTCGAGCCCAAGGACTGGAACGCACTGATCAGCGATCCGGAAGTGCTGCTGATCGACACCCGCAATGACTACGAAGTGTCCATCGGCACTTTCGAAGGCGCCATCGACCCGAAGACCACCAGTTTTCGCGAATTCCCCGACTACATCAAAGCCAACTTCGATCCGGCCAGGCACAAGAAAGTGGCGATGTTCTGCACCGGCGGCATTCGTTGTGAAAAGGCTTCCAGCTACATGCTTGGCCAAGGGTTCGATGAGGTTTATCACCTCAAAGGTGGGATCCTGAAATACCTCGAAGAAGTGCCTCAGGAAGAAACCAAGTGGCGCGGTGACTGCTTCGTGTTCGATAACCGTGTGACGGTTCGCCACGACCTCAGCGAGGGCGACTATGATCAATGTCATGCCTGCCGTACGCCGGTCAGCGTCGAAGATCGCGCTTCGGAGCATTACGTACCGGGTATCAGTTGCCCGCATTGCTGGGACACGCTGAGCGAGAAGACCCGGCGCAGTGCCATCGACCGGCAAAAGCAGATCGAGCTGGCGAAAGCTCGTAACATGCCGCACCCGATCGGTTACAACTACAAGCAATCAGCTTCCGAGGCTTGAACCATGGCGTCGCGCCTGCTCTATGTGATGGACCCGATGTGTTCCTGGTGCTGGGGCTTCGCGCCGGTAGCCGATGCATTGGCCGAGCAGGCGCACGCCGCTGGCGTCGAACTGCATTTGGTCATGGGGGGGCTGCGTACCGGCAGTGGTTCGGCGCTGGAGCCGACGACCCGGCGCTACATCCTCGAGCATTGGCAGGCCGTGACACAGGCCACCGGCCAGCCATTCAAGTTCGAAGGGGCATTGCCGGACGGTTTCGTCTATGACACCGAACCTGCCTGCCGGGCGGTAGTGACGGCTCGCAGCCTGGCGCCGGACCTGGCCTGGAAGCTGGTGAAGCTGATCCAGCAGGCGTTCTATGTACAAGGGCGCGACGTGACCCATGCCAGCGTCCTGGTGGAACTGGCCGAGCAGGCCGGGCTACCGCGCATCGAGTTCGCCGAAGCGTTTGACCGTGCCGACCAACATGCGGCCACCGCTGCGGATTTCACTTGGGTGCAGGACCTCGGTATTGCCGGGTTCCCCACGCTGCTCGCCGAGCGTGACGGCCAATTGGCCTTGCTCACCAACGGCTACCAGCCTCTGAGCCAGTTGTCTCCATTGCTGGGTCGTTGGCTGGAGCGCGCGGCCTGTGCGTGACCTGCCGGAGGGGGCTTCGGTCCCGCAACGCACCGATCGATTGACCTGGGCAGAAATCCGTCGCCTGGCCCTCAAGCACAAAAAAGCCCTGTGGATCGCCAACGGCGTGGCCGTGCTGGCGACCTTGTGCAGCGTACCGATTCCCTTGCTGTTGCCATTGCTGGTGGACGAAGTGCTACTGGGCCGTGGCGATGCGGCACTGGAGGTGATGAACCACGCCTTGCCGACAGGTTGGCAGAGCGCGGCCGGCTACATCGGGCTGATGCTACTGGCGACCCTGGTTCTGCGCTGCGGCGCGTTGCTGTTCAACGTCTTGCAGGCGCGCTTGTTCGCAAGATTGGCCAAGGACATTGTCTATCGCATCCGCATCCGCTTGATCGACCGCCTCAAGCGCATCTCCCTGGGTGAATACGAAAGCCTGGGCAGCGGCACCGTGGCGGCTCACCTGGTCACCGACTTGGACACCCTCGACAAGTTCGTCGGCGAAACCCTCAGCCGGTTCCTGGTGGCGATGCTGACTTTGGTGGGCACCGCGGGCATTCTGATGTGGATGCATTGGAAACTGGCGCTGTTGATCCTGCTGTTCAACCCCCTGGTGATCTACGCCACGGTGCAACTGGGTAAACGGGTCAAGCACCTCAAGAAGCTGGAGAACGACAGCACCTCGCGTTTCACTCAAGCCTTGACCGAAACCCTGGATGCCATCCAGGAGGTACGGGCCGGTAACCGCCAGGGTTTCTTCCTCGGGCGACTGGGTCTGCGTGCACGGGAAGTGCGTGACTACGCCGTCAATTCCCAATGGAAAAGCGACGCATCGGGCCGCGCCAGTGGCCTGCTTTTCCAGTTCGGTATCGATATCTTTCGTGCCGCGGCGATGCTCACCGTACTGTTCTCCGACCTGTCCATTGGCCAGATGCTGGCAGTGTTCAGCTACCTGTGGTTCATGATCGGCCCGGTGGAGCAATTGTTGAATCTGCAGTACGCCTATTACGCGGCGGGCGGTGCCCTGAGCCGCATCAACGAGTTGCTGGCGCGCAACGACGAGCCCCAGTACAGCGGCGACATCGACCCCTTCGAGGGGCGTGACACCGTGGGGATCGATATTCAGGGGCTGAGCTTCGGTTATGGTGAGGAACTGGTGCTCAACCAGTTGAACCTGTCTATTTCGCCCGGGGAAAAAGTCGCCATCGTCGGGGCCAGCGGCGGTGGCAAAAGCACCCTGGTGCAGCTACTGCTGGGACTTTACACACCGCAGTCGGGCAGCATCCGCTTCGGCGATGCCATGCAACAGGAGATCGGCCTGGAAACCATCCGGGAAAATGTCGCAGTGGTTCTGCAACACCCGGCACTGTTCAACGATACGGTGCGGGCCAACCTGACCATGGGCCGCGAACGCAGCGACGAGGCCTGCTGGCGGGCATTGGAAATCGCGCAGTTGCACAGCACGATCCGCGAGCTGCCCAACGGACTGGACAGCATCGTCGGGCGTTCCGGCGTGCGTTTGTCCGGTGGGCAACGCCAGCGCCTGGCCATCGCCCGCATGGTACTGGCCGAGCCGAAGGTGGTGATCCTCGACGAGGCGACGTCCGCCCTGGACGCCGCCACCGAATACAACCTGCACCAGGCGCTGGCCCGGTTCCTGAGTAACCGGACAACCCTGATCATTGCGCACCGTTTGTCGGCCGTGAAACAGGCTGACCGGGTGCTGGTGTTCGATGGCGGACAAATTGCCGAAGACGGCGGTCACCAGCAATTGATGGCTGATGGTGGCCTCTACGCCAAGCTCTACGGTCATCTGCAACAGCATTGATGACGCGGGATCATTCCGAATCGGTTGACGTATTCATCTCCGTGGCCGGTCGCTTGCGCCGCTGTCCCCAGATGACGTTCAGTGCATCGGCGCCGCGTTCATGGCCGAATTCCTTCATGACAATCGAGCAGGATTCGCAGGGCGGCAGGGTCGTCGCCATTGTGATCGACTTGATGTCTTCCGGATCCGGGTACTTTTCACTGAGATAGGCGATCAGTTTGCTTTCGCTGTCACCCGAAGTGACGCGGCTCAGCCTGTCCGAACTGCCTGAGCCGTCCATGAGGTGAGGGATGGCCAGCAGTTTCCCTTCAGGGCTCAGGCTAAGCGCGGCTGGATCGATGGGCGGCCTGAGGCCGTCGACATTGAAGTATGTGGTGTCGCCCCGTGGAATCTCGGTCAGCCCACCGCTGGATTTGAACAGTGGCAGATGCCGGGTGTAGTCCTCGATTCCGGAGACGCTGACATAGACTTCATTTTTGCCCGACGCGGTGGTCACGCTGGCGAAGGCGATGTTCTTCTGGTTTTGCGTCGGCAGGATTTTTTGCAGTTCCTGCATGGCGTCGTTGATGGTGATGACCCGGCTTGACGATGGCGCCGTATCGGGGGTGGATGGATTTGTAAAAAGCGCGTTGAACACGTCCCCTGTAGATTTTTGCAGGGCTTCGGGCGCCTGCGTGGAAGGCTTCCAGACGGCCGCGCCATTGGGTAGCTCGCAGACGATCATTCTCGTCCTGCGGTCGAACAACACGGCTTCAGCGGAGTAGGTATTAACTTTCACCCACTTCATGTTCGAAGGAGGGTGGACAGGCGCTCCAATGGGAATCGAAATTTCATCGATTTTGTCCAGCGCCAGTTCGATCTGGTCTCTGCCGTAGACCCTGGCGGCATTGTTCGCATTCAGCGAACCGATGTACACCCGTTGCAGTTCCTCACCCACCGTGCCTGGCGCCAGGTCGTCAGTGCTCAATTTCTTCAGGGTCAGCGCAGACTCGACACTGTCGGTGGAGGACAGTGTCGTCATGTAGTAATCATCGAAGTTCAGGCGAGTGAAGACATACGTGGATTTCTCGTCGAGAGAGCGGATGATCAACGCGCCCGTCTCATGTATATCGTCGATGTTCTGTGCTGTACCCGTAACTTTGATTCCCCCATACAGACCGGTCTGGAACTGCAGTGTCGCCGAAACGGTTTCCCGAGGGACGGGAACTTTGCTGGTGAGGCCAATCCATTCCGGTCGGCCTTTATAAGTGTTGAGCTTGCCGCCCTTGAGTTCATAGATCTTCCCTTCGAAGGCCAACAGGGCGCGGTCATTGACGGTTTTCGGCACGGAGGGATAAAGCGTCGTATCGCCGAACCAGGGGGCCCAACTCGGTTCGGGGTCGAACTCACCGGCAGGTGGCCGTTCGGCGGGCTTGCCCGGCAACACATACCTGGTCTTGCAAAACTCGTCGGGTGCACGACGCACACGGCATGGGCGTTGCCCGAGTCGTTCGCTGGCGTCCAGTTGGCTGGCCCGACGCAGGCGTCCATCGTGCAACCGATAGGGCACATCATCCAGATAAAAGGTCCGGTTGCCGTCGACTTCAAGCAATTCTCGCACGCGGGTTTTATCCGGCACCTGGACGATGACATGGGCGTCGGTCCGGACCAGCGTGCTGTAGTGGGAGCGTCCCAGGGACAAGTCGGCTGAAGCCGCGGTCAGCGACGAACCGTAAGGTTTGGAGGAGAGCGGGTCTACCAGGCGGTAGTCGGCAATCTCCAGGGTGCCGACGTTGCGCACAGGCACATCATCGACACCACGCACGGCGCCGAGGTGATCATTTGGCAGCAGGGGGCGCCATCGTCCAGGATCGGTGACCTGGCCCATGCCTTTCACGAAATCATATTGTCCTGCTCTGCCGCTCAAGGACTTGAGGCTGATATAACCTTTTCTGCCGAGCCGGTAGGCGCTTTGGCTACCGGCCTGCAACAAGGATGGAATGCCATCGAGGGGGTTCAGGGTGGCGTTAAGCAAGGTGCCCGAGAGTTTCGCAAAGGCGGGAAGGGTTTCGCGGATACTCCATTTCCCCACCGTCCTGACCAGCTTCAATGAGCCCGAGGCGAATTTCCCGATGGGCAGGACGAACGATGCAAAATCAATGAACAGGCCAAAGGCACCGCTTGCCAGCCGGCCACGATCACCTGAGGTCAGGTCTTCGATGCTGCTCCAGAAAGGCACCAGCATCTTTGCCCATTCGATGATCTTCTTGCGCCTGGCTTCTTCATGGTCGAATTCGGTTTTTCCATAGCAACTGTCGTACAGCGCTTTTTCATCGACGAAAAGCAGATGTTGGGCAATGTGCCGGGTGATTCGGTGAGTGGTCTTCGACTCCAATGTATTTGGCAGGGCGGTGTTGTCATTTCTTTCTGTCGGTTCAAGTGTGTCACCGAGCTGATCCAGGATCGCGTCGCAGTGGGCATCAGCGCCTGGAGCCGTTCCTTTTACATGGGCATCCCAATCGAAAGGGAGACGCTTGTGACGTATCACTGTCGCGCTCACGGCTGAACCGCGGCTGACTCTCCATTTCTCGGTTTTTTGTTCGCCACCCAGGTGCTGCGAAGTCATATCCGTTCGGCGCCGGATGACTCCGGCCCGGGGCAGCAGTTCATAGTAGGCAGTTTTTTCGTCTCGGGTCGCCGCCAGGATGAATCCGTTGCGTGCGCGCAGAGGGAGCGTCGTCTCGTGCGTCTCATTCGCCGCTTCGACCCCGGTGGTTGCTTGTCTCAAGGAGTAGACCTTGATCGATCCATATTCCAAGGTGTGACGGTCAGACAACGGAAGAGACGCGAGTTGGTGGGCGATCAGTGTCCTGTAGGCGCTTTTGATTTGGTGGATGTAAATCTTGAAGTGAGTCGCAAAGGTCTTCTCGATATCCGGCAGAACTCTGTCTTCCCGGGGTATTGCAGACAGGTTCGGCCACCACAGATTCGTCTGAACGGTTCGATCACTGGCGATTTTCAACCAGGCATTGGTTGCATATTTTCCATCGGGCCCGGTGACAAACCATTTTCGCCCGGTGAGTTGGCCGGAGGCGTAGACGTCAATAAATGAATAAGTGTTTGGGGCAGTTCCGCCAATCGGGGGCACACTTCGAAAGTTTGGGGCGGCGTGAACAGCTTCGGCTTCCTTGACCAGTTTCCTTCCATCGGTCACGAAGCGTCCTTCGCCAAAGAGTCTCGCCACCTTGAGTTTGGCAATGTTCAGCCTTTCGGGCGGTGGACTGTCGAGCCAGCGGATCGCCTGATTCAAACTATCGATGGTGGTATCGAGCTTTTGCGTGGTGTCCTGTAGATCTTGCGTCGAATAGTTGGCGTCAGCTTTGTAAGAAACCATTCCATTCGTCACGGCCCATTCCAGCATCGGTTTCAATCGGGTCAGCGTAATCAACTTCAAGTCTTCGGATGTTGCTTCGTCGGCCTGCCGTATTGGCAGATCGACCAATGGCTGGAAGTTCAGGCGGTGCAATAACAAAGGGTCAATGGCATTGGCGAGATGGACGCCATGGACAAAATTCACCCAGACAGTGGAGCTTCGGTAAGCCAATTGTGGCGGTATATCGCGAACTTGGAACTCCGCCGGGAACAAGGGTTGGAAAAGCCCCGCAATCAAAATGGATTCGTTCTCGGACGAGGCGCGTTTGGACGCGAGCAGATGCTCCTCGAACCCTGTCTGGATTTCCTGGTAGCTCTTTCCCCAATAGGACGACTTTTGCCAAACATAGCCGGCAACGCCCTCCGGATTTTCGCCACCTGCCGAGGCGATCCACAGGCGAAGGGCTTTGATCACCAGCTGGACGCGAATTCCAGGAGCGGTTTCTTCGCCGGCTCCGCCACCGAACCAGCCCAGGGCTTGCAACAGTAGGTTCGCCAAGGCTTGGGCTTTTGCCGATTGCAGGATTGTTTCGAGGTACATCGACGGTTTCGCACGGAGTTTCGCCGTCGTCAGCTTGTCGATGTCGACAGCATCGAGACAGGCCAGCAGGGAGGTTTGTGGTGTGGGCAGGAATCGGCGCACCGTGTCGATGATCCGACTGTTGGTCAGCGCCTGTTCGGGTGTCGGTTCCTGGCTGGCTTCGTCGAGATTTATGCCATGCCACAGTCCGAGTGAATGGCGAGCACGCTTTTCTTCCAGAGCATCGATCGTGGCTTCACGTTGTCCGGTGTCTTGCGGGTCCCAAGGGATAAAACCATAGAAGCGGGTCATTCTGATCAGGGAAAACTGACTGTCGAAGCGGATCTTGCCACCCAGCCTTAGAGCGGATTTTTCAATGTTCACCAATAAGCCCTGGCAGCCAGGCTGCTTGTCGAGTTCAAGCTGGACGACATCGGGACCGCTCTTCTGGTGTGTCGAGTAAAAGGCTTTGCCTTCTTTCAGCGTGACCGTCAGCTTGTCGGGCGAGGCATCCAGCCTGTCGCACAGCGCTTGATAAGCCTTGTCTTCGATCAGCGCTCGCAATGCACGTTGACCGACTTCATTTTCCAGGGCCATGGGCGAGCACGGTCTGGGGATCAGCAGCCTGTCGATAAACCTGTCGGAGGGTGTTTCATTGCTTCGAATCACTGCCAGCAGTGCGTCATATTCATCCAGCAGACCCTGGTGCGCTTGGGCATGAGACGGCCATGGGTTCAGTGCTGAAAGGTCAGAAGCGGGCGAGGACGGCATAGTGGGGTTCCCTGATAACTAACGAAAGGTTCTCTACCGCTTCAAAAGTGCGAAATAGAGAGCCCTCGTATCCAATCAGTCCAGGGAAAGTCCGAGGCGGTAGATATGTATAGCGTGCAGGCATGTTGTCACTTTTTCGGTAGTTACCCTCACGCGTCGCCAGCAGCGGTTCGGGTGTTCGAGTGGGAGCAACGTTAAATAATGTGTGGCCTCTTGCGGGGAACTCTCGCTGCTCCTAGTCTTGCTGGAATGATCGGTCTGAAGGCTGGTCGACGAGCCTAGCAGGCCACTAGACAGGGACCTCATGAATCAAGCGCGGACTCTCGGAACTCCCCGGTTGTTGGGCATCGTCTGGCCTTTTATAGCCGTTGTCCTGTTTCAGGCCTTGTTGGGAGGCGTCAGTCTTTACGTATTGTCGGCGGTCCGTGGCTATGTGGCGGGAGAAAGTCTCTGGTCGAAGGGACAGAAAGATGCGATCTATTATCTCAATCTTTACGCCGACAGCCGCGACGAGGCGATTTTCCACAAGTACCAGCAAGCCATCGCCGTGCCCGAGGGCGGTCATGAACTGCGAGTGGCGCTGGATCGCCAGCCGCCGGATCTGGAAGCGGCACGGGCGGGTATCCTCAAGGGGGGCAATCACCCGGACGACGTCGCCAGCCTGATCTGGCTCTACCTGAATTTCCGTCACTTCAGTTACCTGGAAGAAGCCATCGATCTCTGGACGGTGGGGGACAGCTATCTGACCGAACTCAATAGCGTCGCCCGGCAGATGCACGAGAGCATTTCCCAAGGCAAGGCCACGGACCCAGATATCCGCGGCTGGAAGGCGCGGATCTTTGCCATCAACGATTCCGTCACACCTGCCGCGAAGGCTTTCAGTGATGCGCTGGGCGAGGGGTCTCGCTTTATTCTGCGCCTGTTACTGGTGACCAACTTCGCCACCGCCCTGGGTCTGATTGTCCTGGCATTGTTGCGTACCCATAAACTTCTGGCCCAACGACAGATTTTTGCCAACGCGCTGCAAGTGGAGAAAGAGCGGGCGCAGATCACGCTGCAGTCTATTGGCGACGGTGTCATTACCACCGACGTCGAGGGCGCCATTGCCTATATGAACCCTGCGGCCGAGGCGATGACCCACTGGAAGGCCGAGCATGCCACCGGCCTGCCCCTGGCTGCGCTGTTCAATTTACTCGACGACAACGCCCAGACCGAGGGCTTGACCCTGATCGAGCATATCCTCAGCGGTCGGCTCGGTGGCGGCAGTGAGCATTCGAAACTGATCCAGCGCCTGGACGGCAGCACGGTTTCGGTGACGCTCGTGGGTGCGCCGATCCGCCATGGCGGCAAGGTCAGTGGCGCCGTGCTGGTATTGCACGATATGACCCAGGAGCGTCAATACATCGCCAACCTATCGTGGCAGGCCACCCATGACGCCTTGACCGGCCTGGCTAACCGCCGGGAATTCGAGTACCGCCTGGAGCAGGCCTTGCACAGCCTGACGCGCCAGAGCGGTCGTCATGCCTTGATGTTCCTCGATCTGGACCAGTTCAAACTGGTTAACGATACCTGCGGCCACGCGGCGGGTGATGAACTGTTGCGCCATATCTGTGCTTTGTTGCAATCGGGGTTGCGGGAAAACGACACCCTTGCCCGGCTGGGTGGGGATGAGTTCGGTATCCTGCTGGAGAACTGCGCGCCAGACGCGGCGGAGAAGATCGCCGAGGGGCTGCGCCAGACCGTGCAGAATCTGCATTTCGTCTGGAAAGGCCGGCCCTTTGTGACCACCGTCAGTATCGGGCTGGTGCATATCGCTCAGAACCCGGCGACCCTGGAGGCGTCCCTGCGTGCCGCCGACATGGCCTGCTACATGGCCAAGGAGAAGGGCCGCAACCGCGTGCAGGTTTATCACGCCGACGATTCGGAGCTGTCCCTGCGATTTGGCGAAATGGCCTGGGTGCAGCGTTTGCACATGGCCCTGGAGGAAAACCGCTTCTGTCTTTATGCCCAGGAAATTGCCGCGCTCGGGCCAGGTGACCATGGCGGCGGGCATATCGAGATCCTGTTGCGCCTGTATGACGAAGCCGGTCGGATGATATTGCCTGACAGCTTCATTCCCGCGGCGGAGCGCTATGGCCTGATGACCTCTCTGGACCGTTGGGTGGTGGAGAACGTCTTCAAGATCATTCGTCAGTGCCTGAATGAGACGGGACAGAGACCGCTGGCCACGTGTGCGATTAATCTGTCAGGCACGACTATCGGAGATCAGGCGTTTCTCGATTTCTTGCGTAAACAGTTTGCGGTCTATTCGGTTCCGCCAGAAATGATTTGTTTTGAAATAACCGAAACCAGCGCTATTTCGAATTTAGGCAGTGCGATCCGCTTTATTAATGAACTCAAGGGCTTGGGTTGTTATTTCTCCCTGGATGACTTTTGCGCCGGAATGTCTTCATTCGCTTACCTGAAACATTTACCTGTAGACTTCCTGAAGATCGATGGGAGTTTCGTAAAGGATATGCTGGACGACCCGATTAACCGTGCAATGGTCGAAGTGATCAACCACATCGGCCACGTCATGGGTAAGCGCACCATTGCAGAGTTTGTTGAAACCGCCCAGATCGAGCAGGCATTGCTGGAAATCGGCGTGGATTACGCTCAAGGGTATGTGATCGAGCGCCCGCAATTGTTTACCTGTGACACGTTGCAGTGTAGGCCGGCCCGGCCCCAGCCGTTGTTATTCAAGGCCCCCGGCACGTTCCGCTGAACCTCTTGTTGATCCGTAAAAATCACAATCAAAAGGAGCCAGACAGTGATCGACACATTCAACCGAACAGGCCCGCTCATGGACGCCACAAGCTATCCGAAATGGGCACAGTTGCTCATTGCCGATTGCAGCGAGAGCAAGCGCCGGGTTGTCGAACACGAGCTGTATCAGCGCATGCGTGATAACAAGCTCAGCACCAGGACCATGCGCCACTACCTCATCGGTGGTTGGCCGGTCGTCGAACAATTCGCCTTGTACATGGCGCAGAACCTCACCAAGACCCGCTTTGCCCGCCACCCTGGCGAGGACATGGCCCGTCGTTGGCTGATGCGCAACATTCGTGTCGAACTCAACCATGCCGACTACTGGGTGAACTGGAGTGCGGCCCATGGCGTTACGCTGGAAGACCTGCAAGCACAGCAGGTGCCACCTGAACTGCATGCATTGAGTCACTGGTGCTGGCACACCAGCTCATCGGATTCGTTGGTCGTGGCGATTGCGGCGACCAACTATGCCATCGAGGGTGCGACCGGGGAGTGGTCGGCGCTGGTGTGTTCCAGTGGTGTCTACGCGGCAGCCTTTGCCGAGGAAGACCGCAAGCGGGCCATGAAATGGCTGAAGATGCATGCCCAGTACGACGACGCCCACCCGTGGGAAGCGCTGGAAATCATCTGCACGCTGGCGGGCATGAACCCGAGCAAGGCTTTGCAAGCCGAGCTGCGCCAAGCCATTTGCAAGAGCTATGACTACATGTACCTGTTCCTGGAACGCTGTATGCAACTGGAGCAGGAGAAAATCTCATCCACTCGCGAGCGTCTGGCCCTGGCCGGGAGCTGATCACCCCTGAGTCAGTCCGATGGCCAACGGGGAGGTTGGCTGTCGGACTTCATTGCGAACAGGCTCGCAAACATTTCAGCCCGCCATCGCCAACCGGTTCCGTCCTTCTCGTTTGGCGACATACAGCGCGCTGTCGACCCTTCTGAGCACGCTATCGACGGACTCCCCCGGCAGCAGGGTCGCGCAACCGAGACTGACCGTCAGGTCGATCCTCGTTTGCGCTGCAAAATAATCCTGCAACTGAGCGGCATGACGCAGCCTTTCACCGACCACGGCTGCGGCCTCTCGGCTGGTATTGGAAAGCAGGATCAGGAACTCCTCACCGCCGAACCTGAACACCATGTCGACGTTGCGCAATTGCTGTTTGATCGACTCGGCGACAGTCTTGAGCACTACATCGCCAGCGTCATGGCCGTAGGTGTCGTTGATGCGCTTGAAATGATCGATATCGAGCATCAGCAGCGACAGCGGCTGCATATGACGCCGGGACATGTCTATTTCCCGATTCAAGGTCTGTTCCATCGCGATGCGGTTACCGGTGCCGGTCAACGGATCGCGCAGGGCGCTCTGGGTCGCGACGCGGTAGAGCAGGGCGTTGCGCAGTGGAAACAGCAGCGTCGACATCACGGACTCGAGGTCGTGCTGCTCGGGATCGGTAAAGCGCTGATTGCGCCGGAATACCAGCTCGCCCAGATCTTCGCCTCCATGACTCAAGTTGTAGCTGAGCACGTGGTGTCCGCGCTGGCCGAACTCCATGCGTAGGTCGCTGGGCTTGTGCTGGTAGGCCAGTGCATCCAATGGCACCAGCCGCTGGACTTCACGGAAGAACAGCCCCAGGACCCGCTGTGGCTCCAGGCTGGTCTGCAATTGCTGGCCCAGTTGTTGGCGCAATTGCTCAAGAGTGACGGACCGCGCCGATAACGGTGACGGCTGGCCGAGCCCCAGGCGCTGCAACTTGGCGCTGTCGAAGTCAATCGTATTGGTCTGGGTGGGCGTTTTCATATGGCGTAAGCCCCTGCAAAATCTGTCCCGATAGGGTGGGCGAGGCAGCGCCGGGCTGCGTATCGTACTGGTCCATCAATCCCGTGAGGCATTGAGTTGAGTCTAGTCTGCTTTCCCTGAGTGGCCGCAGGTCTCGCCTCAATGCCTGTTACCCGCCGGACATGGCGTGTTTGAGGGTATTTAGAGCGAAACTCGTGCCAGTCCGTTCAATACGGAAAAATCACTTGGAAAATCAACGAAGTGAAATGCAGATGCGGGCCTGGCACTGGCGTCGAGCGACAGAGGTCTGGCGATTCGCCTGGCTTGGCATTGCACGAGGCAGCGCCGCGACGGTAAACCGCCGCGACGTGAAGTGGAGGCGTTATTGGGCGTTGAAAGCCTGGCCGTTGACACCCGTGCTGTCCGGGCCCATCAAATACAGATAGACCGGCATGATCTCTTCAGGCGTCGGGTTGTTGAGTGGATTTTCTCCTGGATAGGCCTGGGCACGCATGCTGGTGCGGGTGGCGCCCGGGTTGATGCTGTTGGCGCGAACCGCCGAAACGGAGTCGACCTCGTCGGCCAGGGTCTGCATCAACCCTTCGGTCGCGAACTTTGACACGCCATACGCACCCCAGTATGCCCGGCCCTTGCGTCCGACGCTGCTGGAGGTGAACACCACCGATGCATCCTTGGACAGTTTCAGCAAAGGCAGCAGCGTGCTGGTGAGCATGAACATGGCGTTGACGTTCACGTGCATCACGCGCATGAAGTTTTCGCCGGAGAGTTGTTCAAGCGGTGTGCGCGGGCCGATGATCGAGGCGTTATGCAGCAAGCCGTCCAGGTGACCGAATTCGGTTTCGATCATGGCCGCCAATTCATCGTACTGGTGGGGCAGGGCCGTTTCGAGGTTGAACGGGATCACCGCCGGTTGTGGATGGCCGGCCGCTTCGATTTCATCGTAGACCTGGGTCAGGTTGGCTTCGGTCTTGCCCAATAGCAACACGGTGGCGCCATGGGCGGCGTAAGCCTTGGCGGCAGCGGCGCCGATGCCGCGACCGGCGCCGGTCACGAGGATGACCCGGCCTTCGAGCAGGTCGGGGCGGGCGGTGTAATCAAACATAAAGAACCTCACGAAACAAAACGATGCGTGGTGATGCACTGTTGTGGTGAGGGGATGGATCCCCTTCTCACGACTGCGACTTTCAGCTCAGCAACTGCACAACGCGTTATCCAATACTTCCCGCAGCGCCGACGGGTGATCGATCACCACATCCGCCCCCCAATGTCTGGGGTTGTCGTCTGGATGGATATAGCCGTAGGTCACCGCACAGGTCCGGGTACCGGCGCTGCGGCCGGACTCGATGTCCCGCAGGTCGTCGCCCACGAACAGTACGCTGGACGGGTCCAGGTCCAGCATTTTGCACGCCAGGATCAACGGCTCCGGGTCGGGTTTACTGTTCTTCACATGATCCGGGCAGATCAGCACCTTCGAGCGCTCGGCCAGCCCCAGTTGCTGCATGATCGGTTCGGCGAAGCGCACGGGTTTATTGGTCACCACGCCCCAGATCAGGTTGGCGGCTTCAATGTCGGCCAGCACCTCGGCCATGCCGTCGAACAGGTGGCTGTGGACCGCGCAACCCTTGAGGTAACGATCCAGGAACTCCTGGCGCAGTTCCTCGAACCCGGGTGATTCCGGGTCCATGGAAAAGGTCACCGCGACCATCGCCCGGGCGCCCCCGGAAATCTCGTCGCGGATATGCTGCGTATTCATCGGCGGCAAGCCGCGGTCGGCACGCATGGCCTGGCAGATGGCGATGAAGTCCGGTGCCGTGTCGAGCAGCGTGCCATCCATGTCGAAGAGAACTGCCTTCAGACGCATTGACTTACTCCTCGCGCAGGGTCTGGATCATGTAGTTGACATCAACGTCCGAGGCCAGTTTGTAATGCTTGGTCAGCGGGTTGTAGGTCAGGCCGATGATGTCCTTGACGGTCAGCCCGGCCATGCGGCTCCAGGCGCCGAGCTCGGATGGACGGATGAATTTCTTGAAGTCGTGGGTGCCGCGCGGCAGCAGCTTCATGATGTATTCGGCACCAATGATGGCGAACAGATACGCCTTCGGGTTGCGGTTGATGGTGGAGAAGAACACCTGGCCGCCGGGTTTGACCATGCGGAAGCAGGCACGGATGACCGACGAGGGGTCTGGCACGTGTTCAAGCATTTCCAGGCAGGTGACCACGTCGAACTGCCCGGGCATCTCTTCGGACAGGGCCTCGGCGGTGATCTGCCGGTATTCGACGTTGACGCCGGATTCCAGTTGATGCAGTTGCGCGACCGCCAGGGGCGCTTCGCCCATGTCGATGCCCATCACCGTCGCCCCGCGCAGAGCCATGGCTTCGCTGAGGATACCGCCGCCGCAGCCGACGTCGAGCACTTTCTTGCCGGCCAGATTGACCCGTTCGTCAATCCAGTTGACCCGCAGCGGGTTAATGTCGTGCAGCGGTTTGAATTCGCTTTCACGGTCCCACCAACGATGGGCCAGTGCTTCAAATTTGGCGATTTCGGCGTGGTCGACGTTACTCATGTGCAGATCCTCGAAAAACTTTAAAAAAATCAGGGCCCCGAGCCGCGGCTCGAGGGGCAGGGTCATTCGTCATGGCCGCCGATACGACGCCCCCAGGCCTGGGCCGTGGCGATCAGTTGCGATTCGTCCAGGCGAGTCAGCCGGCCGTCCTCCAGCAATGGTTTGCCGGCCACCCACAGGTACTTCGCGCAATCGCGGCCTGTGGCATAAATCAGTTGTGACACCGGATCGTAGATCGGTTGCTGCGCCAGTCCCGACAGGTCGAAGGCCACCAGGTCGGCCGCCTTGCCGACTTCCAGCGAGCCAACCGTCGCTTCGAGGCCCAGCGCCCGGGCGCCATTGAGCGTGGCCATGCGCAACGCCCGGTGGGCGTCGAGGGCGGTGGCCGAGCCGGCGACAGCCTTGGCCAGTAGCGCCGCGGTGCGGGTTTCGCTCAGCAGGTCCAGGTCGTTGTTGCTCGCCGCGCCGTCGGTGCCGATCGCGACATTGACCCCGGCTTGCCACAGACGCTCCACCGGGCAAAAGCCGCTGGCCAGCTTGAGGTTCGATTCGGGGCAATGAATCACGCTGCAATTGCTTTCTACCAGCAACCCCAGGTCTTCATCGCTGACCTGAGTCATGTGCACGGCCTGAAATCGTGGGCCCAACAGACCCAGTCGACCCAGGCGCGCCAGGGGCCGCTCAGCAGTGTTATCCAATGCCTGCTGCACTTCGAAGGCGGTTTCGTGGACGTGCATATGGATTGCTGCGTCCAGTTCCTCGGCGATGACGCGGATTTTTTCCAGGTTGTCGTCGCCGACGGTGTAGGGCGCATGGGGCCCGAATGCAACTTTGATCCGAGGATGGTGCTTGAGGTCGCCAAACAATTCGATGCCCTGACGGATGGCTTCGTCGGCGTTGGCGGCTCCGGGAATCGGGAAGTCAAGGATCGGAAGGGCGATTTGTGCGCGGATGCCGCTGTTATGAACGCGTTCGCTGGCAACCTTGGGATAGAAATACATGTCAGAGAAACAAGTGATGCCGCCCTTGATCTGCTCGGCGATTGCCAGATCGGTGCCATCGCGGACGAATGCCTCATCGACCCATTTGCCCTCGGCCGGCCAGATATGCTGCTCGAGCCAGGTCATCAACGGCAGGTCGTCCGCCAGGCCGCGGAACAGGGTCATCGCCGCATGGCCGTGAGCGTTGATCAGCCCTGGGCTGAGTAGCATGCCCGGCAGCTCGCGGACTTCGGCGGCGTTGCACTGGAGGGCTTCTGCCCGTGGCCCGATGAAGACAATGCAGCCGTCGCGGACACCCAGACCATGATCCTTGAGTACCACACCGGCGGGTTCGACAGGCACCAACCAGGTCGGCAGCAATAATAAGTCGAGCGCAACGGCGGTCCTGGGCATCGTGGGTCGGTTCCATCGGATATATAAGGATGGCGAAGTATACCCGAGCGTCTTCGCGGAGGGATCGCTATAATCGGCGGCTTTTGTTCATGAGTGCGGGGTGAGGGATGCGCGATCGTCTGTTGGCAGCTGAGAAGGTGAAGGCCATCGACTGGCGCAATGGCTACCTGCACTTGCTGGATCAGCGTCTTTTGCCGTTCGAGGAACGCTGGATTGCCTATGACAGTGCGGCCGGCGTGGCCGAAGCCATCCGTTCGATGGTGGTGCGCGGTGCGCCGGCTATCGGCATCAGTGCGGCCTATGGCGTGGTGTTGGCCGCTCGCGCGCGATTTGCCGAAGGCGGTGAATGGCGGGTCGCGCTGGAAACCGACTTTGCGCTGCTGGCCGAATCCCGGCCGACAGCGGTGAATCTGTTCTGGGCCCTGGACCGGATGCGCGACCGGCTGGCGCGTCTGAAGGAGCATGTCGAGCCGCTGGCGGCGCTCGAAGCCGAGGCCATGGCTATCCATGAAAGCGACCGCGAAGCCAACCTGACCATGGCCCAGCTCGGTGTCGATCTGATTCGCAGGCACCAGGGCAATGCCCAGGCCATCCTCACTCACTGCAACACGGGCGGCCTGGCTACCGGTGGTTTCGGTACGGCCCTGGGCGTGATCCGTGGCGCGTTTCTCGAAGGCATGGTCGAGCGCGTCTATGTCGGCGAAACCCGTCCGTGGCTGCAGGGTTCGCGCCTGACCGCCTGGGAATTGCTCAACGAAGGCATCCCGGTAACCCTCAACGCAGACTCCGCGGCCGCCCACATCATGAAAACCAAGGGCGTGACCTGGGTGATCGTCGGTGCCGATCGCATCGCCGCCAATGGTGACGTGGCGAACAAGATCGGCACTTACCAACTGGCGGTCTGCGCCATGCACCACGGCGTGCGCTTCATGGTGGTGGCGCCGAGTTCGACCATCGACATGAGCCTGGCCAGTGGCGAGGACATTCCCATCGAGGAGCGCGATGGGTGCGAACTGTTGGAAGTTGGCGGCAAGCGGGTCGGCGCGCAGGCGGATGCCTTCAATCCGGTATTCGACGTGACGCCGGCAGACCTGATCGACGCCATCATCACGGAAAAGGGCATCGTCGAGCGCCCGGATACCGCGAAACTGGCGCAGTTGATGTGTCGCAAGCGGTTGCACTGATATCAGGGTTGACCAAAAAGCCGCTATTGCGAGCCTGCTCGCGATAGGGCCCTTAAAGTCAGTGGAATAGCCAGAACCACCCCACCATTCTGCATCCGGCAAGCCTCTAAGCGCCTCTGCTCCGATATCAGCCTGTCATCGGTCAACTAACTACTCACCATGCGCATCTGGGGGATAGGTGCGTGGCGGCTCTTGTGATAACATCCGGCGGTTTCCAGGGCTGCCTTGCGAGGCAGTCTCTACTGCGCAGATCCATGGCATAACTCGTTGATTTGTCGTAAGTCGTTGCATGGCACTTGTTCTGCAGCGGCGAGCTTCGTTCGTCCCATCTGGACGCACGGGGTTTCACCAGAAAAAGGAATCAGGCTTCTCATGGGCGAACTGGCCAAAGAAATCCTCCCGGTCAATATCGAAGACGAGCTGAAACAGTCCTACCTCGACTACGCGATGAGCGTGATCGTCGGGCGGGCGCTGCCGGATGCGCGCGATGGCTTGAAGCCCGTGCATCGGCGCGTGCTGTACGCAATGAGCGAGCTGGGCAACGACTTCAACAAGCCGTACAAGAAATCCGCCCGTGTCGTCGGCGACGTGATCGGTAAGTATCACCCCCACGGTGACACTGCCGTGTACGACACCATCGTCCGGATGGCGCAGCCCTTTTCCCTGCGCTACCTGCTGGTAGACGGTCAGGGCAACTTCGGTTCCGTGGACGGCGACAACGCCGCGGCCATGCGATACACCGAAGTGCGCATGACCAAGCTGGCCCACGAGCTGCTGGCCGACCTGCACAAGGAAACCGTGGACTGGGTGCCGAACTACGACGGCACCGAGATGATCCCGGCGGTGATGCCGACCCGTATCCCGAACCTGTTGGTCAACGGCTCCAGCGGTATCGCCGTGGGCATGGCCACCAACATCCCGCCGCACAACCTCGGTGAAGTCATCGACGGCTGCCTGGCCCTCATCGACAATCCCGAGCTGACCGTCGATGAGCTGATGCAGTACATTCCCGGCCCGGACTTCCCGACCGCCGCGATCATCAACGGCCGCGCCGGTATCATCGAAGCCTATCGCACCGGCCGTGGTCGCATCTACATGCGCGCCCGCTCCACCGTCGAAGATATCGACAAGGTCGGCGGCCGCCAGCAGATCGTTATCACCGAGCTGCCATACCAGCTGAACAAGGCCCGCCTGATCGAGAAGATCGCCGAGCTGGTGAAAGAGAAGAAGCTCGAAGGTATCACCGAGTTGCGTGACGAGTCCGACAAGGACGGTATGCGCGTGGTGATCGAATTGCGTCGTGGCGAAGTGCCTGAGGTGATCCTCAACAATCTCTACGCCCAGACCCAGCTGCAAAGCGTGTTCGGCATCAACATCGTTGCGCTGATCGACGGTCGTCCGCGGATCCTGAACCTCAAGGACCTGCTGGAAGCCTTCGTGCGTCACCGTCGCGAAGTGGTGACCCGCCGTACTGTGTTCGAACTGCGCAAGGCTCGCGAGCGTGGCCATATCCTCGAAGGCCAGGCCGTTGCCTTGTCGAACATCGACCCGGTCATCGCCCTGATCAAGGCCTCGCCGACCCCGTCGGAAGCCAAGGAAGCGCTGGTCAGCACCCCTTGGGAATCCAGTGCGGTGATGACGATGGTCGAGCGTGCCGGCGCCGACTCGTGCCGTCCGGAGAACCTCGATCCGCAATACGGTCTGCGCGACGGCAAGTATTTCCTGTCCCCGGAACAGGCCCAGGCCATCCTGGAACTGCGTCTGCACCGCCTGACCGGCCTGGAGCACGAGAAGCTGCTGGCCGAGTACCAGGAAATCCTCAACCAGATCGGCGAGCTGATCCGCATCCTCAACAGCGCCACGCGCCTGATGGAAGTGATCCGCGAAGAACTGGAAGTGATCCGCGCCGAATACGGCGACGTGCGCCGCACCGAGATCCTCGATGCGCGCCTGGACCTGACCCTGGGTGACATGATCCCGGAAGAAGACCGCGTGGTGACCATTTCCCACGGCGGTTACGCCAAGACCCAGCCGCTGGCCGCCTACCAGGCCCAGCGCCGTGGCGGCAAAGGCAAGTCGGCCACTGGCGTGAAGGACGAGGACTACATCGCTCACCTGCTGGTCGCCAATAGCCACACCACGCTGCTGCTGTTCTCCAGCAAGGGCAAGGTGTACTGGCTCAAGACCTATGAAATCCCCGAGGCGTCCCGTGCTGCGCGCGGTCGTCCGCTGGTCAACCTGTTGCCGCTGGACGATGGCGAGTACATCACCACCATGCTGCCGGTCGAGGAATACACCGAAGGTCACTACATCTTCATGGCGACCGCCAACGGTACGGTGAAGAAGACCCCGCTCGAATCGTTCAGTCGCCAGCGCAGCGTGGGCCTGATCGCCCTGGAGCTGGACGAAGGCGACGTGCTGATCTCCGCTGCCATCACCGACGGCGAGCGTGAAGTGATGCTGTTCTCCGACGGTGGCAAGGTGACCCGCTTCAAGGAATCCGACGTCCGCGCCATGGGCCGTACCGCCCGCGGTGTGCGCGGTATGCGCCTGCCGGAAGGGCAGAAGCTGATTTCCATGTTGATCCCCGAAGAAGGCAGCCAGATCCTCACGGCTTCCGAGCGTGGCTATGGCAAGCGCACGCCTATCAGCGAGTTCCCGGAGTACAAGCGTGGCGGTCAGGGCGTGATCGCCATGGTCAGCAACGAGCGTAACGGCCGCCTGGTGGGGGCTGTCCAGGTGCTCGATGGCGAGGAAATCATGTTGATTTCCGACCAGGGTACGCTGGTCCGTACACGGGTCGACGAAGTGTCCAGCCTGGGCCGTAATACTCAGGGCGTGACGCTGATCAAGCTGGCCAACGACGAAACGCTGGTGGGACTCGAGCGGGTCCAGGAGCCATCGGAAGTCGAAGGCGAGGAGCTGGAAGGCGACGAGAACGTGACCTTCGACGGCGCCCTTGGAGCTGACGTCGATGACATGACTGGCGACCAGTCGCTCGACGCTGCCGCAGATGAAGAAGAACCGCAGGACTAAGCAGACACGCAGGGGGCGGATGAAGATTCGCCCCCTTGTTGTTTATCCCTTTTGAAAATTTGCGACACTGCATAACTGTGTAAGCGAGCCTTGCTCCCACAGTGAGCACTCGCTGACACCGTATTAATGTGTGACCACCAGATCAGAGCGAGATTGGATGTGAGCAAGAGAGCCTATAACTTCTGTGCCGGCCCGGCGGCGCTTCCTGAAGCGGTCCTGAAGCGCGCCCAGGGTGAACTTCTCGACTGGCATGGCAAGGGCCTGTCCGTCATGGAAATGAGCCATCGCAGCGATGAGTTCGTGTCCATTGCCACCAAGGCCGAGCAGGACCTGCGTGATCTGCTGAACATCCCGTCCAACTACAAGGTGCTGTTCCTGCAAGGCGGCGCCAGCCAGCAGTTTGCCCAGATTCCGCTGAACCTGCTGCCGGAAAACGGCCACGCCGACTACATCGACACCGGCATCTGGTCGCAGAAGGCCATCGAAGAGGCTTCGCGCTACGGCCGCATCAATATTGCCGGCACCGCCAAGCCCTACGACTACTTCGCCATTCCTGGCCAGAATGAATGGAACCTGTCCAAGGACGCGGCCTATGTTCACTACGCGCCAAACGAAACCATCGGCGGCCTGGAATTCAACTGGATCCCGGAAACCGGCGACGTGCCGCTCGTGGCCGACATGTCCTCGGACATTCTTTCGCGCCCTGTGGATGTCTCCCGCTTCGGCATGATCTATGCCGGAGCCCAGAAGAACATCGGCCCGAGCGGCATCCTGGTCGCCATCATCCGTGAAGACCTGTTGGGTCGCGCCCGCTCCCTGTGCCCGACCATGCTCAACTACAAGGTCGCGGCCGACAACGGCTCGATGTACAACACCCCGCCGACCCTGGCCTGGTACCTGTCCGGCCTGGTATTCGAGTGGCTGAAAGAGCAGGGTGGCGTCGAGGCCATCGGCAAGCTCAACGAAGTGAAGCAGCGCACCCTCTATGACTTCATCGATGCCAGCGACCTCTACAGCAACCCGATCAACAAGACCGACCGTTCGTGGATGAACGTGCCGTTCCGCCTGGCCGACGACCGTCTGGACAAGCCGTTCCTGGCCGGTGCCGACGAACGCGGCCTGCTGAATCTCAAGGGGCATCGCTCGGTGGGCGGCATGCGCGCTTCGATCTACAACGCCGTGGACATCGACGCTGTCAATGCGCTGGTGGCCTACATGGCGGAGTTCGAGAAGGAACACGGCTGATGTCAGAGCAAGAACTCAAGGCGCTGCGCCTGCGCATCGACGCCCTGGATGAAAAGGTCCTGGAGTTGATCAGTGAGCGCGCGCGCTGCGCCCAGGAAGTTGCCCGGGTAAAAATGGCGTCCCTGGCCGAAGGCGAGACGCCGGTGTTCTATCGCCCAGAGCGTGAGGCCCAGGTGCTCAAGCGGGTCATGGAGCGCAACAAGGGGCCGCTGAGCAACGAAGAAATGGCACGGCTGTTCCGTGAAGTCATGTCCTCGTGCCTGGCCCTCGAGCAACCGCTGAAAGTCGCCTACCTGGGGCCGGAGGGCACGTTTACCCAGGCCGCCGCCTTGAAGCACTTCGGTCACGCGGTGATCAGCAAGCCAATGGCGGCCATCGACGAAGTGTTCCGCGAAGTGGCGGCCGGTGCGGTGAATTTCGGTGTGGTGCCGGTGGAAAACTCCACCGAAGGTGCGGTCAACCACACGCTGGACAGCTTCCTCGAGCACGACATGGTGATCTGTGGTGAAGTCGAGCTGCGTATTCACCATCATTTGCTGGTGGGCGAGAACACCAAGACCGACAGCATCAGCCGGATCTATTCCCATGCCCAGTCCCTGGCCCAGTGCCGCAAGTGGCTGGATGCCCATTACCCGAATGTGGAGCGCGTGGCGGTGTCGAGTAACGCCGAAGCGGCCAAGCGGGTGAAGGGCGAGTGGAATTCCGCCGCGATCGCCGGGGATATGGCGGCGGGCCTCTACGGCTTGACCCGATTGGCCGAAAAGATCGAGGACCGTCCGGACAACTCCACGCGGTTTCTGATGATCGGCAATCAGGAAGTGCCTCCGACCGGCGACGACAAGACCTCGATTATCGTCTCCATGAGCAACAAGCCCGGCGCGCTTCACGAATTGCTGGTCCCGTTCCACGATAACGGTATCGACCTGACCCGGATTGAGACCCGTCCTTCGCGCAGCGGTAAATGGACCTATGTGTTCTTTATCGATTTCGTCGGCCATCACCGCGATCCGCTGGTAAAAGGTGTGCTGGAGAAAATCAGTCAGGAAGCAGTGGCACTCAAGGTGCTGGGTTCCTACCCCAAGGCAGTTCTTTAAGGGCGGATAGCAAATGAGTGGCAACTTCCTCGCGCTGGCTCAGCCAGGCGTGCAACAACTGTCGCCTTACGTTCCGGGCAAGCCTGTGGATGAACTGGCTCGCGAGCTGGATCTGGACCCGGCAAGCATCGTCAAGTTGGCGAGCAACGAAAATCCGCTGGGAGCGAGCCCCAAGGCGCTTGAGGCAATCCGCAGCGCATTGACCGAGCTGACCCGGTATCCCGATGGCAACGGCTTTGCATTGAAAAGCCTGCTGGCCGAACGTTGCGGTGTTGAATTGAGCCAGGTGACGTTGGGCAATGGTTCCAACGATATCCTCGAACTGGTGGCGCGTGCCTACCTGGCGCCGGGCCTCAATGCCGTTTTCAGTGAGCACGCCTTTGCGGTCTACCCGATTGCCACCCAGGCCGTCGGTGCCGACGCCCACGTGGTGCCGGCCAAGGATTGGGGGCATGATCTCCCGGCGATGCTGGCAGCCATCGATGCCAACACCCGAGTGGTATTCATCGCCAACCCGAACAATCCGACCGGCACCTGGTTCGATGCCCAGGCCCTGGACGATTTCCTCCAGGACGTACCCGAGCATGTGCTGGTGGTGCTGGACGAGGCCTATATCGAATACGCCGAAGGCAGCGACTTGCCGGATGGCCTGGATTTCCTCGCGGCCTACCCGAACCTGCTGGTCTCGCGCACCTTCTCCAAGGCCTATGGTCTGGCGTCGCTACGGGTCGGTTATGGCTTGTCCACTGCGGTGGTGGCCGACGTGCTGAACCGGGTGCGTCAGCCATTCAACGTCAACAGCCTGGCCTTGGCCGGTGCCTGTGCGGCGTTGCAGGATGAGGCCTACCTGGCCGAAAGCCGACGCTTGAACGAGGCGGGCATGGGGCAACTGGAGGCCGGGTTCCGTGAGTTGGGCCTCAGCTGGATTCCGTCCAAGGGGAATTTCATTTGCGTTGACGTTGGTCGTGTTGCCGCGCCAGTGTTCCAGGGCTTGCTGCGCGAGGGCGTGATCGTCCGTCCGGTGGCCAACTATGGCATGCCGAACCACCTGCGCGTCACGATTGGTCTGCCAGCGGAAAACAGCCGTTTCCTCGAGGCGCTGAGCAAGGTCCTGGCACGTGGTTGATGTCACTTCACTGCAACCTGCCGTCCCGATGATCGGTCGCCTGGTGGTGATCGGCCTTGGGCTGATCGGTGGTTCGTTTGCCAAGGGCCTGCGTGAAAGCGGCCTGTGTCGTGAGGTGGTCGGTGTCGACCTGGATCCGCAGTCGCGCAAGCTGGCGGTGGAGCTAGGGGTAGTGGACCGTTGCGAGGATGACCTGGCCATCGCTTGCCAGGGCGCGGACGTGATCCAGCTGGCAGTGCCGATCCTGGCCATGGAAAAACTACTGGCACGCCTGGCGACCATGGAACTTGGGCAGGCGATCCTGACTGATGTCGGCAGTGCCAAAGGCAACGTCGTGCGCGCAGCCACCGAAGCTTTCGGTGGAATGCCGACGCGTTTCGTGCCCGGCCACCCGATTGCCGGTTCCGAGCAGAGCGGGGTGGAAGCTTCCAATGCCGAGCTGTTTCGTCGCCACAAGGTCATATTGACGCCGCTGGACCAGACCGATCCGGCCGCGTTGGAGGTCGTAGACCGTTTGTGGCGTGAACTGGGTGCCGATGTCGAGCACATGCAAGTCGAGCGTCACGATGAAGTACTGGCCGCCACCAGCCATTTGCCACACCTGTTGGCGTTCGGCCTGGTGGATTCATTGGCCAAACGCAATGAAAATCTTGAGATCTTCCGTTACGCTGCCGGCGGTTTCCGCGATTTCACGAGAATCGCGGGTAGCGACCCGGTCATGTGGCACGACATCTTCCTCGCCAACCGCGAAGCTGTCCTGCGCACACTCGATACATTTCGCAGCGACCTCGACGCCTTGCGCGACGCGGTCGATGCAGGGGACGGGCACCAATTGCTGGGCGTTTTCACACGCGCCAGGGTAGCCCGCGAGCATTTCAGTAAAATCCTGGCCCGTCGGGCCTATGTGGACGCTATGAATTCCAACGATCTGATTTTCCTGGCACAACCTGGTGGCTCCCTGAGCGGGCGTATTCGTGTACCGGGTGATAAATCGATTTCCCACCGCTCGATCATGCTCGGCTCCCTGGCTGAAGGTGTGACCGAGGTGGAAGGCTTCCTTGAGGGCGAAGATGCCCTGGCGACGCTGCAAGCGTTTCGCGACATGGGCGTGGTCATCGAGGGGCCGCACCACGGCCGCGTGACCATCCATGGCGTTGGCCTGCATGGCCTCAAGCCTGCACCGGGTCCGATCTACCTGGGCAACTCCGGTACTTCGATGCGCCTGTTGTCCGGCCTGCTGGCGGCCCAGGACTTTGACAGTGTCCTGACCGGTGATGCGTCGCTGTCCAAGCGTCCGATGAATCGCGTCGCCAATCCTTTGCGCGAAATGGGCGCTGTCATCGAGACCGCAGCCGACGGTCGTCCGCCGATGACCATTCGTGGTGGCCACAAGCTCAAGGGTTTGACCTATACCATGCCGATGGCCAGCGCCCAGGTGAAGTCCTGCCTGCTATTGGCCGGTCTCTATGCCGAAGGCAAGACCACTGTCACCGAACCGGCCCCGACCCGCGACCATACCGAGCGCATGCTGCGCGGCTTCGGCTATCCGGTCACGGTGAATGGCGCCACGGCTTCGGTCGAGTCCGGCAGCCAATTGACCGCGACCCACATCGAAGTGCCTGGCGATATCTCCTCGTCCGCGTTCTTCCTGGTGGCGGCGTCAATCGCCGAAGGTTCAGACCTGGTCCTCGAGCATGTCGGGATCAACCCGACCCGTACCGGCGTGATCGACATCCTGCGCCTGATGGGCGCGGACATCACCCTGGAGAATCAGCGCGAGGTCGGCGGTGAACCGGTTGCGGACCTTCGCGTAAGAGCGGCTAAACTCAAGGGTATCGAGATTCCGGAGGCGCTGGTTCCGCTGGCGATCGACGAGTTCCCGGTGCTGTTCGTGGCGGCGGCTTGTGCAGAAGGGCGTACCGTATTGACGGGCGCCGAAGAGCTGCGGGTCAAGGAATCGGACCGTATCCAGGTCATGGCGGATGGCTTGCTGGCGCTTGGTGTCAAATGCGAACCAACCCCGGATGGCATCATCATCGATGGCGGCCAGATCGGCGGCGGCGAAGTCCATGGGCATGGCGACCACCGTATCGCCATGGCGTTCAGTGTTGCGTCCCTGCGTGCCAGCGCACCGATCCGCATCCATGACTGTGCCAACGTCGCGACGTCGTTTCCGAACTTCCTGGCGCTGTGCGCGCAGGTCGGTATTCGAGTAGCACAAGAGGCGCAGTCGTGAAGATCAAGACACCGGTCATCACTATCGATGGCCCAAGCGGTTCGGGCAAGGGCACCGTGGCCGGGATCCTGGCCCGGCAGTTGGGCTGGAACCTGCTCGATTCCGGGGCTCTGTATCGATTGCTGGCTTTCGCGGCCGGCAACCATGGCGTGGATCTCACCAACGAAGAGCTGCTAAAGGCCCTGGCGGCTCATCTGGATGTACAGTTCATTGCCGCCACCGAGGGCCAGCTGCAACGCATTATTCTGGAGGGTGACGAAGTCAGCGATGTCATCCGTACGGAGAGTGTCGGCGCCGGCGCTTCCCAGGTTGCCGCGCTGCCAGCGGTGCGCGAGGCCTTGCTGCAGCGCCAACGTGCATTTCAGGAGGCGCCAGGGTTGGTGGCCGATGGGCGGGACATGGGAACGGTGGTGTTTCCGGACGCACCATTGAAGATTTTCCTGACCGCCAGTGCGGAGGAGCGGGCTCGCCGCCGATATTTGCAGTTGAAGGGCAAAGGCGAGGATGTTAGTCTGTCGAGTCTGCTAGATGAGATCCGTGCGCGCGATGAGCGTGACACCCAGCGCGCAGTAGCCCCGCTCAAGCCGGCGGCCGATGCGATACAGCTGGACTCCACGGAGTTGTCCATCGATCAGGTGTTGCAACGCATCATGAGCGAGATCGCTATTCGCGATATCGCCGGGTGACCAGGAAGCTCCGCAGGGGACCAGTCATAGTCCTGCGGTCTTCTTTTATATGAAACTAACCCACGTCGTCTGGGGCGTGGAGCCGGGCGTATTCTTCGCCCCCATCAACAGGAATTAAAATGAGCGAAAGCTTTGCGGAACTCTTTGAAGAAAGCCTGAAAACCCTGAACCTTCAGACAGGCTCCATCATCACCGGTGTTATCGTTGATATCGACTACCAGGCTCGCTGGGTAACCGTTCACGCTGGCCTGAAGTCTGAAGCCCTCATCCCGCTGGAACAGTTCTACAATGACGCTGGCGAGCTGAACATCAACGTCGGTGACGAAGTTCACGTTGCTCTGGACTCGGTTGAAGATGGCTTTGGTGAAACCAAGCTGTCCCGTGAGAAAGCCAAGCGCGCTGAATGCTGGATCGTTCTGGAAGCGGCTTTCGCAGCTGAGGAAGTGGTCAAGGGCGTTATCAACGGTAAGGTTAAAGGCGGCTTCACTGTCGACGTTAACGGCATCCGTGCGTTCCTGCCAGGTTCCCTGGTTGACGTCCGTCCAGTGCGCGACACCACGCACCTGGAAGGCAAAGAGCTGGAATTCAAGGTCATCAAGCTGGACCAGAAGCGCAACAACGTTGTCGTTTCCCGTCGCAGTGTCCTGGAAGCCGAGAACTCCGCCGAGCGTGAAGCTCTGCTGGAATCGCTGCAGGAAGGCCAGCAGGTCAAAGGTATCGTCAAGAACCTCACCGATTACGGCGCATTCGTCGATCTGGGTGGCGTCGATGGCCTGCTGCACATCACCGACATGGCCTGGAAGCGTATCAAGCATCCTTCGGAAATCGTCAACGTTGGCGACGAGATCGATGTCAAGGTTCTGAAGTACGATCGCGAGCGCAATCGTGTTTCCCTGGGTCTGAAGCAACTGGGTGAAGATCCATGGGTCGCTATCAAAGCCCGTTACCCAGAAGGCACCCGCGTCACCGCTCGTGTTACCAACCTGACCGACTACGGCTGCTTCGCTGAGCTGGAAGAAGGCGTTGAAGGTCTGGTACACGTTTCCGAAATGGACTGGACCAACAAGAACATCCACCCTTCGAAAGTCGTACAAGTCGGCGACGAAGTGGAAGTCATGGTTCTGGACATCGACGAAGAGCGTCGTCGTATCTCCTTGGGCATCAAGCAGTGCAAGTCGAACCCATGGGAAGACTTCTCTGGCCAGTTCAACAAGGGCGACAAGATCTCCGGTACCATCAAGTCGATCACCGATTTCGGTATCTTCATCGGTCTGGACGGCGGCATCGACGGTCTGGTTCACCTGTCCGACATCTCCTGGAACGAAGTGGGCGAAGAAGCTGTACGTCGTTTCAAGAAGGGTGACGAGCTGGACACCGTTATCCTGTCGGTTGACCCAGAGCGCGAGCGTATCTCCCTGGGTATCAAGCAACTGGAAAGCGATCCGTTCTCCGAATACGTCTCGGAAAACGACAAGGGCGCCATCGTCAAGGGCACTGTGAAGGAAGTTGACGCCAAGGGCGCCATCATCACTCTGGCCGATGATATCGAAGCGACTCTGAAAGCCTCCGAAATCAGCCGTGACCGCGTTGAAGACGCTCGCAACGTGCTGAAAGAAGGCGAAGAAGTAGAAGCCAAGATCATCAGCGTTGACCGCAAGAGCCGCGTAATCCAGCTCTCGATCAAGTCGAAAGACGTTGAAGAAGAGAAAGAAGCTATCCAGAGCCTGCGCGACAAGCCAGCTCCGGATGCGCCGGCCACCACTCTGGGTGACCTGCTGCGTGCGCAAATGGAAAAACAGAACTGAGTTCTGGGTTTCTGTAGAAAAAGGGCGACTTCGGTCGCCCTTTTTTGTGCCTGCGGATATTCTGCGTTTCGTGGTGTACAGGGGGGGGGATTCGCCGGTGCGGTTACCGCGAAACCAACCTCCGATTCAAATTGTCTCTTTATCAGGTGGGCCGATCATCTATAAGAGTGGGTCCGAGCCTGGTGCGTATGATTGGTCAGGTTCTTGGCTCAAGGAGTCGAATGAAGAAGCTTTTTCCAGTCTTGGTTGTTCTGGTGCTGGTGGGGTGTTCTACCAGTGCTAAGACACACGCAGTGCGCGGCGTCAGCGGCATTGAGATTGATTGCTCGGGACTGGGTTCCGGGTGGGAGAAATGCCACAAACGTGCTGCCAGGGAGTGCGAAGGGGCGGGTTATAAGGTGATAACCCGGTCTGACGATGCAAAGGATGAGGATTGGTATCCTTTGGGCTTCAACCCTGCTGGGTACCTGACCCGAACAATGCTGGTTATATGCCGATAGTCATAAGAGCTCTCGTGTCTGCACCAAAAAAGGGATAGCCAGATACATAAAAGATTTGTCAATACTCGGGCTGTTCAAATCCCTTCGGGCATGCTAAAACCTTTTGAAGCACTGATCTAGCTGCTTGATAAAGAAGGGAAAAATATGACGAAGTCGGAGTTGATCGAACGAATTGTCACCCATCAAGGGCTACTCTCATCCAAAGATGTGGAGCTGGCCATCAAGACCATGCTTGAACAAATGTCCCAGTGCCTGGCGACCGGGGATCGTATCGAGATCCGTGGCTTTGGCAGTTTTTCCCTGCATTACCGTGCTCCGCGGGTAGGGCGTAATCCCAAGACCGGGCAGTCGGTAAGTCTGGACGGCAAATTCGTTCCTCATTTCAAGCCAGGTAAAGAGCTCAGGGATCGTGTGAATGAGGAGGAGGGGAGTGACCTTTAAAGGAGAATCGACGAAAAGGGGGTGGGGATGCGGAACATTAAGCGCCTGATGTTTGTCGTAGCTGTGCTACTCGTGGCTGCTGCCATTGTCCTGTTCGTGCTCGAAAATCGTCAGCCCGTTACGCTGCTATTCTTGGGGTGGTCGGGTCCGCAATTTCCGATCTCGGTTTTCGTGCTGCTGGCGCTTCTCGCTGGTATGATGATAGGACCTCTGCTCACATGGTTCATTGGTGTGAGTCGACGGTTGAAATAATGGATGCCTGAGCCCGTAGTCTTGGTAAGGATCACTGTCTGCAATTTTTCTGACTTTTGGGTGCGTTTTGTTCGTATTGAATCTGACTCCGTTTTTTACTGTATCTGCTGAGGCCTTGCTCGTTTTGCCTTTTGATGCGTTTGATGTGTCTGCAAGTGCGATATCGGGCGGGGATCTTCATGCAAAATGATCGTATTGAAGCTCGTGGCGCTGATGAAGTTGATCTGATTGAACTGGCTCAAGGTCTCTGGGTTCAAAAATGGCTGATCTTGGGAGTGGCTCTACTGGTTGCCGTGGGCGCAGGCGCTTACGCGTTCCTCAGTAAGCCGGTTTATGAAGCCAAGCTTTTTATTATGCCTCCTACCCAGAACGGCATTGCTGAGCTGAATTATGGTCGAGGGAAAAGCACGGAGTTGGATCTTTATACTATCCAGCATGTTTATGATGTGTTTGCCCGGAACCTGCAGGCGGAAACTCTTCGGCAGGCATTCTTCAATGAGGTGTACGTTCCTTCACTCGAAGAGTCTCAGCGGAAAGGGGCGTTGGGCCAGGTATATGAGCGCTTCTCTCGCGATTTAATAATAAAAGGTCCCGGCAAGAACACTCCGGATCGGTTTTCAGTTACTGTCAGGAGTGACGATCCGGTAGAGGCCACAGAGTGGGCCAAAGCTTACGTACAGCGCGCCAATGATGCTGCGGAGTCGGAGCTGATCAAGAACGTCACTACCGAGGCTTCGGTCAGGGCGCGTAATCTTGAACAGAGAATTGTCAGCTTGCGCGAAAATGCGCTGCGGATACGAGAGGATCGTATACAGCAACTTCGCGAAGCATTGAAGATTGCGCAGGCAATCGGGCTTACAACGCCTACAATCAATTCTTCCGCCGCTATCGATATCACGGTAGAGACAAATAACAAGATGGATTACCAGCGAGGCAGCAAGGCGCTGATCGCCGAAATCAATGCGTTGGAGTCGCGTTCTTCCGATGACGCCTTTATCAAGGATTTGCGGTTGTTGCAAATGCGATACAACTTCTATCGTAAGTTGAATATTGATCCTGAGCGTGTTTCGATTTATCGGCAGGACGGTAACGTCGATGTGCCAGAGAGTCCAGTAAAACCCAAGAAAGCTCTGATTCTTATCTTGGGTATTGTTGTGGGCTTTGTGCTGGGCGGTTTTATAGCCCTTGTTAGATTTGTGATAGGCCGAAGCAAACAAAGGCAAGCTCATCCGGTGTAATAAACACGGTGTGCTTGTTCAAACTCGCCATAGCCTGGGTTGTTCGGCTGTGGCGGGTTTTTAGTGTTGGCCTAAAATAAAAAGATCCTCCTTCCTCGCTGTGCCTGTAGCATCCAATTGTCGATAGAGCTTGTTCTATTCATGATTGTGAGGGCGGCGCACTAATGAGGAGGGGGCAACGGTATCTTTCTGCAGCCATCGCTGCGCAGTAGCAAAGCCGAATAGAATATCTCATGCGCACGCGAAATTTATCACAGCTTACCAATATCGCAATTCGCGGTTTGACACTGGTAAGTAAGTTTTTACTTATATTTTTTCTGGCTCGATTTCTCGAGCCCGGAGAGTTGGGTGTCTACGGTTTGCTGGCTGCTACCGTAAGTTACTCCTTGTATTTTTTGGGTTTTGACTTTTATACCTACAGCACCCGCGAGCTGCTTAAGCGTGACCGGAAGGAATGGGGAGGGCTGCTCAAGGCTCAAGGCGCGTTGACGTTGGTGCTGTACGTGGTTTTTCTGCCATTGCTGACTTTGATTTTTATCGGTGGGTTGCTACCTGTAAGTGTCATCGGTTGGTTTTTTGCGTTATTGGTTCTTGAGCACCTTACTCAGGAACTCGGTCGCTTGCTGGTGGCGGTGTCTGATCAACTGTATGCGAGCCTGGTTCTTTTTTTTCGTTCCGGTATATGGGCGGTCTTGGTGGCCGGAATGATGTGGGGAGTTCCGAAGACCCGAGATCTTGATGTTGTATTGGGTGCGTGGGTTCTGGGAAGCCTGGTGGCTCTATCCTTAGGATTTTCCAGAGTATGGCGAATGAGGCTGTCCGGGTGGCAGCAGGAAATTGATTGGGCCTGGGTCTTGAAGGGGCTGAAGCTCGCGTTTGCGCTGTTGATTGCGACGTTGGCTATCCGTGCGCTTTTCACTCTGGATCGTTACTGGTTTGGACACCTGGCGGGGCTCGATGCACTGGGAGCCTATGTGCTGTTCATGGGAATCAGTATGGCGCTTATCTCTTTTCTGGATGCTGGTGTATTCGCATTTATCTACCCTGGGTTGATAAGCGCTCATCAGCAGGGAAATGCAGCTGGATTTCGTAGCGGAATGCGTAGGCTCTTGCTGCAGACGATCAGCTTTTCCTGCATTTTTTCTGTGGCCGGGCTATTGGCGGTGGGGCCGTTGCTGCTGTGGCTTGACAGGCCGCTGTACAGCGCGCAGCAAGGGCTTTTCGTCTGGATCCTATCGGCTACCGTGCTCTATGCGGTAGGCATGGTTCCGCATTTTGGGCTATATGCTCAAGGGCATGATCGGCCCATTATCCACAGTCACATCGTCAGTTTGATAGTATTCGTTCTGGCCACCTGGATTTTTGCGCAATTTTGGCCCCAGCTGGCGGTGCCGTTAGGATTGTGCATCAGCTTTTTCTTCGTTCTGTGCTGGAAGGCTTGGAGTTTCCACCGCCTGACTCCAGCACCTTACCGTTTATTCCAATCCTGACCTCGTGCGGGAAGTAACCAAGGGACGCGTCAATGTTTACCAACAAAACCATTCTCATCACCGGCGGTACCGGCTCTTTCGGTAATACGTTCGTGCCTATGACCCTGGCAAAATACAACCCGAAAAAAATCATCATTTTTTCCCGGGATGAGATGAAGCAGTGGGACATGGCGAAGAAGTTTGAGGGCGACTCGCGTGTTCGCTTCTTTATTGGCGACGTTCGCGACAAGGAGCGCTTGTACCGAGCCTTGGATGGCGTCGATTACGTAGTCCATGCTGCGGCGACCAAGATCGTTCCAACGGCGGAATACAACCCTTTTGAGTGCATCAAAACCAATATCAATGGTGCCATGAACCTTATCGACGCGTGCATCGATAAAGGCGTCAAGCGTGTCGTTGCCTTGTCCACCGATAAAGCCAGCAGTCCGATCAACCTGTATGGCGCAACCAAACTGGCGTCGGACAAGCTGTTCGTTGCCGGTAACTCCTACGCCGGTGGCCACGAAACTCGCATGGCGGTCGTGCGCTACGGTAACGTCATGGGGTCGCGCGGTTCGGTCATTCCGTTTTTCATGTCGATCAAGGGTAAAGGGGAACTGCCGATCACGGATGATCGCATGACTCGTTTCATGATCTCCCTGGAAGAGGGGGTAGAGCTGGTCTGGCATGCTTTTGAAGACATGGAAGGCGGGGAAATCTATGTAAAGAAGATCCCTTCAATGAAGGTAACCGATCTAGCCCGCGTCGTTGCCCCTGATGCCAAGCAGACAATCGTCGGTATCCGCCCAGGTGAAAAACTCCACGAACAAATGATCAGTGCTGAAGACTCCTACTACACGTATGAGTATCCGGAGCACTTCAAAATCCTTCCGGTGATCAATGACTGGGCAACTTGTCCGAAGCGCATCAAGGATGGCAAGAAGGTCGCTGAGGGGTTCGTTTACTCCAGCGATAACAACACTGAATGGATGAGCGACGACGATTTGCGCAATTGGATCAATCTCAACGAAGCCAAGATTGGGAGTATCTGATCGATGATTCCCTACGGTCGCCAGGATATAACCCAAGCTGACATCGATGCGGTAATTGGGGTGTTGCAATCCGACTTTCTAACCCAGGGCCCGATGGTGCCTCGCTTCGAACAGTTGGTTGCTCAGCATGTCGGTGCCAGTCACGCGTTGGCAGTTAACAGCGCGACATCTGCGTTGCACATTGCCTGTCTTGCATTGGGTCTTGGCCCGGGCGACCGTTTATGGACGAGCCCTATTACGTTTGTGGCATCTGCCAACTGCGGTTTGTATTGTGGTGCCCAGGTTGATTTCGTAGATATCGATCCTCTCACTTACAACCTTTGTGCTGACGCGCTAGAGCGGAAGTTGGAGAAGGCTGAGCGTGAGGGTAGTTTGCCTAAGGTGGTTGTAGCTGTACATCTTTGTGGTCAGCCTTGCGACATGGAGGCAATTCACAAACTCGCCAAGCGCTACCGCTTCAAAGTCATCGAAGATGCTTCGCATGCCATTGGTGGTAAATACAAAGGCGAATACATTGGCAACGGTAAATATAGCGATATTACCGTGTTTAGTTTTCATCCAGTCAAAATTATCACCACCGCCGAAGGCGGCATGGCCCTGACCAACGATGCAGACCTGGCCAATAAGATGGCGCTCTTGCGTAGCCATGGCATTACCCGTGATTCTCACATGATGACTCACGAGACGGATGGGCCTTGGTATTACCAGCAGATCGATCTTGGCTTCAATTATCGAATGACTGAACTGCAGGCAGCGTTGGGCGTCAGCCAGATGGAACGCCTGGATCAATATGTTGCGCGACGCCATCAATTGGCTGCTCGTTACAACGATTTATTGGCAGCATTACCGGTAACGACGCCTTGGCAGCACGCCGATAGTTATTCGGGACTTCACTTATATGTAATTCGACTGCAACTAAAAAAAATAACCAAGACACATCGTCAAGTATTTGAGTCCTTACGCGAGCAAGGGATTGGCGTGAACCTGCATTACATCCCAGTTCATACCCAGCCGTACTATGCGCAGATGGGGTTCAAACCTGAGGATTTCCCAGGGGCGCAAGATTATTATCGCGAAGCTATTAGCATCCCGATGTTTCATTCGATGAGCAACGAGCAACAGGATCAAGTCGTCGCTGCTATCTCATTGGCGTTAAAAGTATGAAGCTGGCCGTGATACCTGCTCGAGGGGGCAGCAAGCGTATCCCCCGGAAAAACATCAAGATGTTTTGCGGGAAACCGATGATTGCGTGGTCAATCGAAGCTGCACTTGAAAGCGGTTGTTTCGATAAAGTTATCGTTTCGACGGACGACGATGAAATTGCAAGGGTTTCACGGCAGTACGGCGCAAGCGTTCCGTTCATGCGCCCTGCTGAGCTGTCTGATGATTACACTCCAACCATACCGGTTATACGGCAGGCTATTGAATGGCTTAAGGCTGACGGGTTTGAAGCTCAGCATGTATGCTGCCTTTATGCAACTGCACCCTTTGTCAGCCCTGAGGATCTGAGGCGTGGCTTGACCATCCTTGAGCAAACTGGCAGCCAATATGCGTTTTCTGTCACCAATTACGCATTTCCAATCCAGAGAGCGATTCGTCTGACAGAGGCGGGACGTGTTGAAATGCTCGATGCTGAGCATTTCAACACCCGCTCTCAAGATCTTGAAGAAAGCTATCATGACGCTGGGCAATTTTATTGGGGGGTCGCTGATGCATGGCTGAAGGGCGAAGTGATTTTCAGCCTTGAGTCCAGTGCAGTGTTGCTGCCGCGTCATCGTGTGCAAGACATCGACACCCCCGAAGACTGGCTCCGTGCGGAATGGATGTACAAAGCACTCCAAGTAGAGTCGAGCCAGTTGTGAATGGCATGAAAGTAGTTTTCCGAGCCGATGCCTCGCTGCAAATGGGGAGCGGGCATGTTATGCGCTGCCTGACGTTGGCTGAAGCCCTAAGAGATGAGGGAGCTGAATGCTATTTCATTTGCCGAGAACATTCGGGAAATTTACTTGACTTCATTCGTGATAAAAATTTTCAGGCGTTTGGACTAGCTCCAATAACTGATGAGAGTTACATCCATAGCCCGGTTTCGAGGGGGGATGGGCTAAGACACTCAAATTGGCTAGGAACGACTCAATTACAGGATGCTGAAGAATGTGAAAACCTTCTTAAAGTATTGAGACCCCATTGGCTAGTGGTGGATCACTATGCCTTGGATATACAATGGGAAAAAACACTACAGGGAAACTTCAAAGAGCTTTTAGTCATCGATGATCTGGCCGATCGCAAGCATATTTGTAGCTTGCTTCTTGATCAGAATCTTGGCCGTACCGAGCAAGACTACAGAGGCCTAGTACCCCATAACTGCCGAATACTGGTCGGCCCAAAGTTTGCGCTTCTAAGACCCGAATTTTCACGTCTGCGAAGTAAAAGCTTAGTAAGACGTGGATCATCAACACTCCAGCATCTTTTGATCACAATGGGCGGGATGGACCAAACGAACGCAACCTGTACTGTTTTGCAGGCCTTGAAGACCTGCTCGTTACCTGACAATTGTCACATCAGCGTAGTCATGGGACTTAAGGCACCTTATTTGACATTGGTAAAAGACATAGCGGCCACTATGCCATGGCCAACCTCAGTGTTGGTTAACGTTGTTGATATGGCCGAACGCATGGCTAGCGCAGACCTCATTATTGGTGCGGCTGGAGGCACCTCTTGGGAGCGATCATGCTTGGGGGTTCCGACAATTCTGTTGATTTTGGCAGCTAACCAGGAACCTGGGGCAAAGGCGCTTCTGCATTCGGGTAGTGTCATTCTTATTGAAAACGTATTTGACATCACCATCCGCTTGCCTCCAACCATAGAGGCCTTGACACACGGAGGCGCCTTAATGGAGCTGAGCAACAAGGCGCGCCATGTCTGTGACGGGTTAGGTGTTGAGCGAGTACTGAAAAACATGAGCTATAACAATGGATAATTTGGAGCAAACTCATTTATCAGTGCGTACTATGACGACAGATGATTTGCAGGCGGTCCTTGCTTGGCGAAATCATCCAGACATTCGTCGTTATATGTACACTCAGCATGAAATTTCATTGGAAGAGCACTGTGCCTGGTTCAATCGAGCCTCTAGCGATCCCAATAAACATTTGTTGATTTTTGAAATGAATGGCATTTCCCGCGGCTTTATAAACTTCACCGAGCACCCGTCTTCCCGAGTCGCCGATTGGGGCTTCTATGTTGCGCCCCGAGCAGAAAAAGGTACAGGAAGGCAGCTGGGGGAGGCGGCTTTGGAATACGCTTTCCACTTTCTTAATCTTCATAAAGTATGTGGACAGGCATTGAATTTTAATGAGCGCTCCATCAGGTTTCATCGAAGCCTGGGATTTCAGCAGGAAGGGACTCTGCGCGACCAGCACTACGACGGAGAGCATTATCATGCCGTCATATGTTTTGGATTGTTAAGCACTGAATGGCGATCAAGAAATGGGAATTAATAGCATGCCGAACTCATGTATTAACATCGCTGGCAGGAAGATTGGTGTAAATGAACCGCCCTATATCATAGCTGAACTATCTGCCAATCATAATGGAAAGTTTGAAACCGCCAAGCGAATCATGGAGGAGGCAAAAAAGGCCGGCGCTGACGCGATCAAGTTGCAGACGTATACAGCCGATACCATTACATTGAAGTCTGATTCAGATGAGTTCCGGATCAGCGGCGGGTTATGGGATGGACGAACGTTATATGACTTGTACGAAGAGGCACACATGCCTTGGGAGTGGCACGCCCCACTTTTTGATTATGCACGAAAGTTGGGTATCACGATTTTCAGTTCGCCCTTCGATAGGACGGCAGTCGATCTGCTGGAAGGATTAAACGCCCCTGCTTATAAAATCGCATCGTTTGAAGCGATTGATTTGCCTCTCATCAAATATGTCGCCAGTACGGGGAAACCCATGATTATTTCCACTGGCATGGCTGATGCCGAGGAAATAGAGGAGGCCATTGTGGCGGCCCGTGAGGGTGGTTGTAAGGAGTTGGCGATACTTCACTGCGTCAGTGGTTATCCTGCTCCTGCGCATGACTATAATTTGCGAACGATACCCGACATGATCCGGCGACACGGGTTGGTGACGGGGTTGTCCGATCATACATTAGATAACACTACTGCTATTACGAGCGTAGCGTTGGGTGCATCAATCATTGAAAAACACTTCACACTTGACCGGAATGGTGGTGGGCCCGATGACAGTTTCTCACTCGAACCCTCGGAGTTGATGGCCTTATGTCAGGATAGCAAAACGGCATGGGCAGCGTTGGGCAGGGTTGATTACGGTAGAAAATCAAGCGAGCAGGGAAACGTGCAGTTTCGGCGTTCGTTATATTTTGTCAAATCCTTGAAGGCAGGTGATGTTATTACGGCCGACTCGGTTAGAAGCGTGAGGCCAGGGTTTGGTGTGCCTCCTAAATTCATGGACAGTGTTGTTGGTAGTGTGTTGATCAGGGATGTAGCGGAAAACACTCCTGTAAAAATGGACGATTTCTATGGCAGATAAGAAGCAAATAAGGGCCGTCCTCGGTCGTTTGCCGCTGATGCTTCAGCTCTTCTGTGCGCACTTGATTTTTGGTTTTGAATCTGTTGTGCAGCGGCGGCGGGCAGCCAGATTAAAGCGAATGGGGATGTCCGAGTTTGTTATTCCCGTGAATGAATTTGACTCTTCCCGAGTTTGTCATATCCTTGCCTCAGGTTGGAGTTTGAATCACTCCTTTGACAGTATCGATCGTGCGAATGCATTTGTCATCGGGTTCAATTTTTCTTTTTTGAAGTGCAAGGACCCGGACTTGCACTTCGTAGAAAATGCCTCCGTCAAAAATTTGCGTTTTTTTGTCAATACCTACCAAATGCATTTCGCTCTGGAAAAATTTAATGTTTTTTCCAATTCAAAAGTTGTTTTCAAGAATTTATCGGAGCTTAAGAATTCGATCGGTCTGATTGGTATGCTTTACTCAGGCAAGGCGCTATTTATCAAGGATCGGCATTTCCGGATTTTTGGTAGCAAGGGAGTCGCTCCTGTGGTGGCTCAGATGTGTGCAGACTCCCGACATCTGCCCCAGGCTGTCTCCAGTGTTGTTGGCTTGGTTATATTGGCCAAGACCATGGGCTTCAAGAAAATTATCGTTCATGGTCTAGACTTTCAAGGACCGCACTTTTATGGTGCCGATGCTTCCGAGGTAATTTTCAATAATGCGGAGCTCCCTCAACCATTGACGTTGGATGAGGCAGGGGTCGAGTTGCATAAAACCGCTGTCGGTGAAAATGGCGTTGGTGTAATGCCGGTCATTCAAGCATTAAAGGAAGAACTAAAGAAATACGATGTTGAAGTGTTGGCAGCCAGTCGGCTGTCTCCGTCGGCCAAAGTCTTGGGGTGGGTTTAGCCTGAATGATAAATGGACTGTTTCTTGTAAAGGTGACTGAGTGACCGCTGTCCTTCAAGGTAGCGCATTTTTGTGTGCGTGCATGTACATCGTTTTTTCTGCATTGGCCTTTTTTTATGGGGCGATCGACTACCGTACCGGAGCGGTGGCCGTTGGAGGGGCGGTATTCGCTGTCATGTTATCGGTTTCCCGAGGACGAAACGGCTTAGCTTTCTTTTCTATGCAGCTTTTGCTTGTCTGTTTGTTCGCGTTCTCATTGTTTAACTATGATTGGTCTGAGTACCGGAGTATTTTCACGGTTTTTGTTTTTGTTTCAGGGCTTGGTATTGCCTGGTATGCGGTAGAGTGTCGTAAGACGGCAATGTTCTTCGAATATCCCTTTCTGATGTTTTTGGCTGCTACGGTTTGGCTGATTGTGGCTGAAGGTTATGGGCCAACTGAATTTAATAAGGTTTTAACTGGATCAAGTCGGAACGTGTATTCGGGCATTCTGCTGGCGCTCGCAAGTGGTTATATTTTTTCTCGGGAGCTTCGGGGTAAACCTGTTTCCGTCACGTTGCTTTTTTTAGTGTTTTTGATAAGTATTCCCTTGTACAGCCGTAATGGGCTGTTTGTTTCGTTTGTGCTGTTGTTGTGTGCGTTGTGGCGTAAAAACGCTTTTGTCGTTCTGGCTATGGGATTGATCGGTGCCATAGTTTTGGTTTTTGGTTGGGAGTATTTTTATGATCTTTTGCAGTCGCAGACGAATTTAACAGCGGGGTTGGAGAGTGAGAGGTATCTCATTGCCCAAGATTATTTTGCCCATCTGGATCCTATCAGCTTTTTTGCGGGTGTGGATTTAACAGGTGTGCCGATGGTCGAGTCTTTTGGGGGCAACCCTCATAGCGCATTCCTTCGATTGCATTCCTTTTTTGGTGTTTCAATATTTTTTCTGATTTTTATTGCCGGTTGGTCTCTCATAGCCTTGCTGGCTGATGAAAGGTATTTTTTGGCGATTGTTCTCTTGCTGTATTTGTTTCGTGCTGCGTTTGATATATTTTACTTGTTTAATCTGATGGATTTTCTGGTTTTTCCGTTGGTTTTTTATTGGTATTTCAAACGCTTCATACCCCGTTTCGGAAGGGCGGCGGAATCACCCCCTTCGTATGGTTAGGTGGACAGGCTGGTGTTTTTAGGATTTACAAAAATGACTGGGAGTGTAGGTATATGAAGAAGGCTCTAATCACCGGGGTTACCGGTCAGGATGGCTCGTATTTGGCGGAGCTGTTACTCGAAAAAGGCTACGAGGTCCACGGTATCAAGCGCCGGGCGTCGTCCTTTAATACCCAGCGCGTCGATCATATCTATCAGGATCCACACGTCGATAACCGCAATTTTGTCCTCCATTACGGCGATTTGAGCGACTCATCCAACCTGACTCGGATCATTCAGGAAGTTCAGCCGGATGAGGTCTACAACCTTGGGGCTCAATCTCACGTTGCGGTGAGTTTCGAGTCTCCCGAATACACGGCTGATGTTGACGCAATGGGAACGTTGCGGATACTTGAAGCTATCCGTTTGCTGGGCTTGGAGAAGAAGACCCGTTTTTATCAGGCTTCGACTTCTGAATTGTATGGTTTGGTCCAGGAGATTCCCCAAAAGGAGACGACGCCTTTCTACCCGCGCTCTCCCTATGCGGTGGCGAAGCTATATGCCTACTGGATTACCGTGAATTATCGCGAAGCCTACGGCATGTACGCTTGTAACGGGATCCTGTTCAATCATGAATCTCCACGTCGCGGCGAGACATTTGTAACGCGCAAGATCACCCGGGCCCTGGCAAACATCTCCCAAGGACTGGAAAAATGCCTCTTCCTGGGCAATATGGATGCGCTGCGGGACTGGGGGCATGCCAAGGATTATGTGCGCATGCAATGGATGATGTTGCAGCAAGAGCATCCAGAGGATTATGTGATCGCTACGGGCGTTCAATACTCCGTACGGGAGTTCGTGCGCTGGTCTGCTGCTGAATTGGGTATCACACTGCGCTTTGAAGGCGAAGGTGTGGAAGAACGTGCCGTCGTTGAGCGTATCGACGGTCAGTTGGCTCCGGCGTTGAGTGTTGGAGATGTTATCGTTCGCGTGGACGCACGTTACTTCCGGCCTGCTGAGGTGGAAACGCTGTTGGGCGACCCAAGCAAAGCCAAGAAGAACCTGGGCTGGGTGCCGGAAATCACCGTACAGGAGATGTGTGCGGAAATGGTCAGGGAAGACCTCAAGGCGGCTCAGCGTCATGCTTTGCTCAAACAGTACGGCCACGATGTCCCGGTCGCCTTGGAGAATTAATAATGTCCCGCGAATTGAACCAGACCATTTTCGTTGCCGGCCATCGAGGCATGGTGGGCTCGGCCATCGTGCGTCGGCTCCAGGCTCTTGGCTATCGTTCCGTTCTTTGTGCCAGCCGTGACGAATTAGACTTGCTGGATCAACAGGCGGTACGGGCTTTTTTCGCGCGAAATCAAATTGATCAAGTGTATCTGGCGGCAGCCAAGGTAGGGGGGATTCATGCCAACAACACGTTTCCCGCGGACTTCATCTACGACAATTTGATGATTCAAGCTAACGTGATTCGGGCGGCGCATGATTCGGACGTGCAGAGGCTGCTGTTCCTAGGCTCCTCCTGCATATATCCCAAGCAGGCGGTACAACCGATGAAAGAAGAGGCGTTGCTTACCGGCGTCCTTGAATCGACCAACGAGCCGTATGCGATCGCCAAGATTGCCGGGATCAAGTTGTGCGAGAGCTATAATCGCCAGCATGGCCGCGATTATCGCAGCGTCATGCCAACCAATCTATATGGGCCGCATGACAACTATCATCCGGAAAATAGCCATGTGATCCCGGCTCTGCTTCGTCGTTTTCATGAAGCAGTGCAGACAGACCAGGCGGAAGTGGTTATCTGGGGAAGTGGCAACCCGATGCGCGAATTTCTTCACGTCGACGATATGGCGGCGGCCAGTGTGCACGTGATGGAACTTGATGGCGCCACCTATCAGGCCAACACCCAGCCTATGCTGTCTCATATCAATGTGGGGACAGGCAAGGACTGTACAATACGCGAGCTTGCGCAAACCATCGCCAAAGTCACTGGGTTTAAGGGGCGATTGTCGTTCGATGCCAGCAAGCCTGATGGCACACCCCGTAAATTGATGGATGTCTCCCGGCTTCGCGCGCTGGGATGGCAATCGTCGATTGAGCTGGAAGAGGGGTTGAGTGATGCGTATCAATGGTTTGTAGAGCATCGTCTGGAAGCCAGACATTGATTTTGTCTAAGTACGTTTTTACGGCCTGTCGCGCCGTAAGCCTATGAATAAAAAATTTAATGGCCAACCTCGATAGCAGCAGTACAGGACGATCTTGAATGTTTCTTCCGGTCATCATGGCAGGGGGGGCGGGGTCTCGCCTCTGGCCCTTGTCTCGCCAGCTCAATCCCAAGCAGTTTCTTCCTTTGGTGGATGCTGGGCAATCGTTACTCCAATCGACAATCAAGCGGTTGGAAGGGCTCGATCATCATTTGCCCATACTGATTTGCAATGAACAGCATCGCTTTCTTGCGGCCGAGCAACTGCGGCAGCTTGAAATGGAGCAAGCTCGTATTCTGCTCGAACCGGTGGGGCGGAATACCGCACCGGCTATCGCGCTGGCAGCATTACAAGCCACGGTTTCGGGGGCGGATCCAGTCCTGTTGGTTCTTGCGGCGGACCATCTTGTTCAAGACGTTGGAGCGTTCCACACAAGTATCGAACGCGCCTTGGCGCTGGCTGAGGGGGGGAAGCTGGTGACGTTCGCAATCGTCCCCACTCACCCGGAAACCGGTTTTGGTTATCTGGAAAGGGGCCAGGCACTTGGCAACGGTGGTTATGTTGTCAATCGCTTCGTGGAGAAACCCGATTCAGCGGCTGCTCAAAAATATCTGGAAAGTGGAGAGTATTTTTGGAATAGCGGCATGTTCATGTTCCGGGCTAGCCGCTATTTAGAAGAGTTGGAGCGTTTTGCTCCCGATATTCTGCATGCTTGCCGTGCCTCTTTTGCCAGTGCTCAAGAGGATATGCACTTTACACGCGTCAATGCTCAGGCCTTTGCAGCATGCCCTGAAAACTCAATTGACTATGCTGTGATGGAACGCACTTCGGATGCTGTGATGGTGCCGTTGGACGCCGGATGGAATGATGTGGGGTCTTGGTCCGCACTTTGGGATACCGCAGAAAAAGATGCCCATGGCAATGTTCTTAAAGGTGACGTGATCACGGAGCGTACCAGCAGCAGCTATGTACATGCTACCCATCGACTTGTGGCGACAATCGGGGTTGATGACCTGGTGATCGTTGAAACCAAAGACGCGGTGCTTGTCGCCCATAAGGGGGACGTACAGGACGTCAAGAAAATCGTCGATCAGTTGAAAAGCTGCAAGCGTCCCGAGTATGCCAATCATCGTGAAGTCTATCGTCCATGGGGTGTTTACGACTCTATCGATAATGGACCGCGTTATCAGGTCAAACGTATTACAGTTAATCCCGGTGCCAAGTTGTCGGTACAAATGCACCACCATCGGGCGGAACACTGGATAGTGGTGAGCGGAACGGCGCAGGTAACCAACGGAGATAAAACTTATCTGGTTACGGAGAACCAGTCAACTTACATTCCCGTTGGTCAAGTTCATGCCCTTGAGAATCCTGGTGTGATCCCTTTGGAGTTGATTGAAGTCCAGTCGGGTACCTACCTGGGGGAGGATGACATTGTCCGTTTTGAAGATAGATACGGTCGGGTAAAGGAATGATGGTTTGAAAATTTCGATTATTACTGTTTCCTATAACAGTGCAGCCACCATTCGCGACACGATAGAGTCAGTCTTGTCGCAGCGGTACGAAGACATCGAGTACATCATTGTCGATGGGGCCTCCAAAGACTCAACCATGGCTATTGTCAACGAGTACAGTGATCGAATCGCGAAAATCGTCAGTGAGCCAGATAAAGGTATTTATGATGCCATGAACAAGGGCATTTCACTGGCGAGCGGTGATGTTATTGGTATTCTCAATTCAGATGATTTTTTTGAATCGAGCGACGCCGTTGGCGCGGTAGTTGAATGTTTCAATTCCTCACCGGAAAGCCAGCTTGTGTTCGGTGATATCGTTTTTGTCAACGCTGAGGATTTGGGCACGGTAACTCGGTTCTATAGCGCAGGTCATTTTCGTCCCTGGAAGCTTCGTTTTGGTTGGATGCCGCCTCATCCCGCGACGTTTGTTCGAGCCGATGCATACAAGGCGGTAGGGCCTTATTCGGTAAAATATAAAATATCTGCGGATTATGAGATGTTCGTTCGGCTGCTGCTGGTTCATAAGTTTGCATTTGCGAGGCTTGATCGGGTTCTGGTTCGTATGCGGGCTGGCGGCGTGAGTACTTCCGGTGTGAAGAGCAGTCTTCATCTGAACAAGGAGATCGTTCAAGCATGTCGCCGCAATGGTGTTTATACCAATTTGCTTATGGTCCTGAGCAAGATTCCGTTCAAGTTGTTTGAATACATTAAGCGTCCTGCAGGGTCTTCCCGATGACTCGAGTGTTGGTGACAGGTGCGAGTGGATTTGTTGGGACTGCCTTGGTTGATAAGATCAAATGCGATAAGCATTTTGAGCTCAGTGCCTCGGTTCGTGATGCGCGACAGCTCTCGGGTGTCCTGACGCACCAGATACCGGATCTTGCCGCTGAAACTTCATGGGCCGCGGCCCTTGAAGGAGTAGATATAGTTATCCACACCGCTGCACGTGTGCATGTCATGCGCGATGCTTCGACTGATCCACTGGCGGATTTCAGAAAGATTAATGTCGACGGCACTCTGAATCTCGCACGCCAGGCTGCCGCTTCAGGTGTACGACGATTTATTTTTCTCAGTTCAATCAAGGTTAACGGAGAAAGCACTGCGCTGGGCCAGCCTTTCAAACCGGATGATATTCCTTGTCCGCTGGACCCTTATGGTGTTTCCAAGATGGAGGCTGAAAAAGCGCTGCTGACACTGGCGGAGCAAAGTGACATGGAAGTGGTAATTATCCGCCCGGTTCTGGTTTATGGTCCAGGTGTCAAAGCCAATTTCCTGAATATGATGCGTTGGCTCAGTAAAGGAATACCGTTGCCTTTGGGAGCTATTCATAATGCCCGAAGCCTGGTAGGTATCGACAATCTGGTTGATTTGATCGTGACGTGCGTAAGTCACCCCGCTGCGGCTAATCAGATTTTCTTGGTCAGCGATGGGGAAGACTTATCCACTACCCAGCTTTTAGTACGGATTTCGAGAGCGCTTAAAAAACCTTCGCGCTTGGTTCCTGTTCCATCCTGGATACTCGACTTCGCTGCGCGATTGGCTGGGAAAGGAGACTTTTCCAAGCGTTTGTGCGGTTCGCTTCAGGTCGATATCAGTAAAACTCGTAAATTGTTGGGCTGGGCTCCTGTCACTAGCGTCGATCAAGGATTGGCAGACACGGTGAGCTTTTTCTTGAAGCAGGGTAAATAATGGTCTCGCAAGGTTTACTGGTTGTTGTGGTCGTTTCATTTCTCACAACATGGCTACTGCGCCGTTATGCGTTGTCCAGAAGCATTATCGATATCCCCAACGCTCGCAGTTCACACACCGTCCCAACTCCTCGTGGCGGAGGCGTAGCCATTGTTCTCAGCTTCCTTGCGGCTCTGCCCGTATTGGCAGCCAGTGGGTTCCTGACGGGGGCAACCCTATGGGCAATGCTGGGGGCAGGAGCAGGGATCGCTGTGTTGGGATTTCTTGATGACCATGGGCATATCGCTGCTCGGTGGCGATTGCTGGGGCATTTTGCGGCATCAATATGGGCGTTGTACTGGCTGGGCGGCTTGCCGGCTATCTCTTTGTTCGGACTGGAGCTGAATTTAGCTTGGCTTGGCCACGTTCTGGCGGTGTTCTACCTGGTGTGGTTGCTTAACCTCTATAACTTCATGGATGGAATCGACGGAATCGCCAGCGTTGAAGCGATTTGCGCTTGCCTTGGGGCTTGCCTGCTTTATTGGTTAGGTGATTTTGAAACGCTGATCGTGACTCCGTTGGTGCTCGCAATGGCTGTCGGAGGTTTCCTGTATTGGAACTTTCCTCCCGCACGTATCTTTATGGGCGACGCGGGAAGTGGGTTCCTCGGTATTATCCTGGGCTTGTTGTCACTGCAGGCCGCCTGGGTTTCATCCAAGCTTCTTTGGGTCTGGCTGATTTTGCTGGGTGTTTTTATTGTCGATGCTACCGTGACCTTGATCCGTCGTCTCTTGCGGGGCGATAAGGTCTATGAAGCTCACCGCAGTCATGCTTATCAATTTGCCTCGCGCCGGTATGGCAGGCATTTGCCGGTGACGCTCGCGGTGGCGGCGATCAATGTGTTATGGCTCTTGCCTCTGGCGGCGGCTGTGGTTTTGTTGGACATGGATGGCGCGTTGGCTTTGGTAGTTGCCTACGTACCTTTGGTGTTGCTGGCCATCAAGTTTCATGCGGGTGAACTCGAGAAAGCCTGACTCCAGGCAAGGGTCGCGCTTTTCGCTTTTCGAGTGTCCAACGGTCAATGATGTGACAGCGTATATTGGGTAATGGACCGTTTTCAGGAGCAGGCCAAGGTGCATGAAGGGGTTATGGATAAGATAAGAACGGCATTGTTGGGATTGCCAAGGCGTCATAAGCGTGCGATCCAGGTGGCAACGGATGTGTTTCTGGTCTGGGGCGCCTTATGGCTGGCGTTTGTCGTTCGTTTGGGCGTCGAGGCGTTGGCCAGCCCGATCGAGACGCATTTATGGCTTTTCGGCTCAGCGCCACTGATCGCCATTCCGATCTTTATCCGCTTTGGGATGTATCGCGCCGTCATGCGCTATTTCGGTAATGACGCGTTAATCACCATCTGTAAGGCGGTCAGTCTCTCTGCCTTGCTGTTGGCGCTCGTAGTGTATTGGTACAGCAATCACACGAACGTTGTGCCACGCTCCATCATTTTCAACTATTGGTGGCTCAGCCTCATCATGATCGGGGGGTTGCGCTTGATGATGCGGCAGTACTTCCTGGGCGACTGGTTTACGGCTGCCCAGCATGTGCCGTTTGCCAGCCGAGACGACGGGCTGCATAAAGTCGCTATTTATGGTGCAGGGGCCGCAGGTAACCAACTCGTAGCCGCTTTGCGCATGGGGCGGGTGATGCGGCCTGTCGCGTTTATTGACGATGATCGCAGCATTGCAGACCGGGTCATTGCGGGATTGCAGGTCTACCAGCCCAAACATATTCAGAAAATGATCGATGAGACCGGTGCGCAGGAGATCCTACTGGCGATCCCTTCGTCATCACGGGGGCGCCGTCGAGAGATCCTCACGTTGCTCGAAGGCTTTCCGCTGCACGTACGCAGTGTCCCCGGCTTCATGGATCTAGCGAGCGGTCGGGTCAAGGTGGACGACATCCAGGAAGTGGATGTGGCAGATCTTCTGGGGCGTGATCCGGTACCTGCGCAAGCCGATTTGCTTGAGCACTGCATCGCAGGACAGGCGGTTCTGGTGACCGGAGCAGGGGGATCGATCGGTTCGGAGCTTTGTCGGCAGATCCTGGCTCTCAAACCTACGACATTGCTGCTATACGAACACAGCGAATTCAATCTCTACAATATTCTTTCCGAACTTGAACCTCGAGTCGCTCGAGAGTCGTTATCCGTTCGTTTGTTGCCTATCCTGGGTTCGGTGCGGAATCAGGAAAAGTTGCTGGATGTGATGAAGACTTGGAGTGTCGACACGGTCTATCATGCCGCCGCTTACAAGCACGTACCGATGGTCGAGCACAATATTGCGGAGGGTGTATTAAATAATGTGATCGGAACGCTGAACACCGCACAGGCCGCTTTGCAGGCGGGAGTGTCGAATTTCGTTCTGATTTCAACGGACAAGGCTGTGCGTCCCACCAACGTGATGGGTAGTACCAAGCGGCTTGCCGAACTCACTTTACAGGCCCTCAGCCACGAACTGGCCCCTGTGCTGTTCGGGGATAAGTCCAACGTCTCGCGTGTCAATAAGACCCGCTTCACAATGGTGCGGTTCGGTAACGTATTAGGCTCGTCTGGTTCTGTTATTCCTTTGTTTCATAAACAAATCAAATCCGGTGGGCCGCTGACTGTCACTCATCCCAAGATCACACGCTATTTCATGACCATTCCTGAAGCCGCTCAGTTGGTCATTCAGGCCGGCTCCATGGGGCTGGGTGGTGATGTTTTCGTATTGGACATGGGTGAGCCAGTAAAGATTGTCGAACTGGCGGAAAAGATGATCCATCTGTCGGGCCTGAGTGTGCGATCAGATAAAAACCCTCACGGAGACATCGCTATCGAGTTCACAGGCTTGCGCCCTGGCGAGAAGCTTTACGAGGAGTTGCTGATAGGCGACAACGTGGTAGCGACACCGCATCCTATGATCATGAGTGCCAACGAAGATCATCTGCCCTGGGATGTGCTGAAGGCCAAGCTGGCGGAGTTGCTGGCAGCCATAGAGCATGATGACTATGCAAGAGTCCGGCAGCTGCTTCGGGACACCGTCAGTGGTTACGCCCCGGACGGCGAGATTGTCGACTGGATCTACCAGCAACGTCGCCTCGAACCTTGATTGTTACATATGCTGTAACGTAGACGCTTTTGACAGCGGCCCATCATCGCCTAGATTTCAGAGGCAGCTTCGGAAAAGCTGCTTCTCTCTTAACGATGTCATGGAGCGTCACTTATGCGTATAGGCTATTTCTACTCCCTGGTTTTTGCCCTTCTGACCAGCGCTTCCATAGCCGCCATTGCTGCGCCTACGGCCAAGCCCGAGACGATAGCCACGCCGCACGCATCGGAGGTTTCAGTAAAACCTCAAAGTGCCAAGGTGGATCTCAACGTAGCGGATGCCGCGACGTTGCAACGGGAGCTGGCGGGAATAGGCAAATCCAAGGCCGAGGCGATTGTTGCGTATCGTGAAAGTAATGGGGGCTTTTCGTCGGTAGATGAACTGCTTGAGGTCAAGGGGATTGGCAAGGCGATTCTGGACAGAAATCGTGACAAGTTGGAAGTTAACTGAGTGTGATGTTGAAGAGGCCGGTCGAACCTGACTGGCCTTTATCAGGTGGACGTAGCCTCATGAACGTTGAAGTCTATTAAATAGTTTGTGGAATAGCTGCTCGTTGTCGGCCAAATTTCATTATCGGTTTTTCCACGAAGGTGTAGAAAAAATACGAAGCAATCAAAGTGATCGGAGCAGTAAAATACATGAGGAGTCGATACTTTTCCTCTTGGCTGGTCATGTCTAATGCCGGAGCGATGAGCTGTAGCGTGAATTGACCCAAAGCCCCGTGGAACATATAAATTGTGTACGAGATATCACCGAGGATCTTGAGCAGTGGCGTAACGGTGTTCCCCAGATTGAGTCGCATGTTAAGAACTGAAAAGCAGATGGCGCCGCAGAAGGCGGTGAAGAGCACTCGATCAATGCCGGTTACGATGGAAATCTGATTGCCTTCTGCTGGATACACCAAGAACAGTAACGTGCTAAGTGCCAGAATGGCGATAAGTCCGCTTTGAGGGATTTTGTGTTGAATGTTTTTACTGGCCCAGGCGATAGATATGCCAAGGATGAACAGGAAGGCATTGTTCAGCGGGTTGATATAAGTTTTCCATTGGCTCGCAAGTGTCGTGCCTGTGGAAAGTTTGTACAGCGCATAAAATAAAAACGCGCTTGCACTTATTAACAGAGCAAGCTTGATCGAGCGGTTTCGGTTTTTGGCTTGCCACATGATAAGAGGAAATATGGCATAAAAAACAACCTCGTTGCCGATTGACCACCCTCCAACTGTCAAGTAATTGCCCGGGTCCAGGAAGCCAAACGTCAGGGATAGGTTGAGCGAGAGATTTACAAAAAGCGTCTCCCAATGGATAGGTCGGTTACCGATGGTCAGGAAGAATAAACTAATACTTAGAAAACACCCTGCCCAGAACGCCGGAATCAGCCGCAGGTATCGTTTCTTTATAAAGAAAACCAGTTCGTCTCTATTCCAGTTTTGATGCTGATAGGCGATATAGAGCGACATTCCGCTGATGATGAAAAATATGGAAACTGCATAAATACCAAGGCGGCCCAATAAAGTGCTGGAGTCTGGCACCCCCACGCTCCAGCCGGCAAAATGATAAAATAAAACAGACAGGGCCATAAGACCCCGTAAATAGTCTATCGAGTGAACCCTTTGCATGTTTGACCTGAAACTGGTTTACGTTTTCTGATCATAGCAATCTTTCTGATTTGCCTGCACTATCTTCTTCCTCTAAAGAATTTTCCCTTGCTGCTCTGGTGCGAAAGGTTTGTCGCCGATGAGCGTTTGGATCAGCCGAATTTATCAATCAAAACTGATCAAGGATCCGAGCCATGTATAAAGACTATCCAGCCGCCTACCAGGTCAGCAAAGGTTCCGCCCTGCAGGTGGACAAGCCGTTCTACGAACGCATCCGCACCCAGCAGGACAAGCGCACGCTCATCGAACAATTCGAAGTCCCTATCCGTACCGGTCGCGCCTGGCACGTGCCGGCCGGCCATGTATTTCGCGTCACCACGCCCGTGGGCCCGCAGGTGGGGGATTTCAACGTCTGGAACGCCCACGATCCGCGGGAGCGCCTGTGGGCGGCGCGCACCCGGCAGCTTCAGGGCGCTCACGTCACTACCCATGACCGACTGTGGTCGAACCTGCCATTCCTGCGTCCCTTGGTGACTATCACCGATGACAGTCTGGCCGGCTACGGAATCGATGAACACGGCGGACGACTGCATGATCTGTTGGGAACGCGTTGTGATCCCTATGTGAACAAGATGCTCACCGGTGAGGACTTCCATCACCATTGCCATTCCAACCTGACCCGTGCAGTGCTTCCCCATGGCCTCACGGAGTTCGATGTGCATGATGTGCTGAATATTTTCCAGTGCACGGGACTGAATCATGACGACATGTACTTCATGAAGGCCTGCCCGGCGCAGAAGGGGGATTATCTGGAGTTCTTTGCCGAGATCGATCTTCTATGCGCCTTGTCTACCTGTCCTGGCGGTGACTTGTCGCTGGCGATGTGGGGTCCGGATGCCCAGGATCCGCTCAGCGTCTGCCGCCCCTTGGGCGTGGAGATTTATCAGCTTGCAGATTCATTGCTGGAAGGCTGGGCCCAGCCCGAGCGTGCGGCGTATAACGGACTGCATGGCTTGCAAATTGCCAAGGCGTCCTGGGAGAAATAGGCGCAAAAGTTTTTCGTGGCGAGGGGACCTGCCCCGGGTTACGAAAAAGCAAGCCATGGACAGTTAACGATCCTTGGCTTCTTTCGCATCCATTTCGGCGTTCCTCTCGGCAACGCGCTTACGTTGCTCTTCAGTCAGTTCGACCTTGTTGGCGGTGTCGCGCAGTAGCATCAAGCCGCCGACGATCGAGCCGATGGCAATAATCAGAATCAACCAGGCATACCAGGGCATAGGGCTCTCCTAGAGGCGTGCGTTAAGGGCCGCTTGCCTCAGCCATCATTACAGTTTGGAGCGAACGTCGTTCGCAGTGGTTCAATATTACCCCTGCAGCACACTGTCTGCTGCGCACTGTCGTTGTCATAACAAAACCCTGGCTCATTCTTTACGCATTTTTTATCCCCACGCTCACTCTCGATCTCGCTCCTTTACAGGCTCCCTGAGGACAATCGCTCCAACACGGCACGACGCCGTAACACGGAGAAATCCCATGAGTGTTCTGGACGGGGTGTCATTGCTCTTGGCAGTGGCACTGTTCATTTATCTGCTGGTTGCGCTGTTGCGCGCGGATCGGAGCTAGGAGCGGCCATGCACGGTTATGACTACGGATTGATACTTGCCTTTTTCGCGTTGGTGCTGATTCCGGCACCGTTTCTGGGACGGTTCTATTACAGGGTCATGGAGGGCCAGCGCACCTGGCTTTCAACCATTCTCGGTCCGATGGAGCGTGGCTGTTATCGCCTGGCTGGTGTCGATCCTGCTATTGAGCAGAGCTGGCAAAAATATGCCCTGGCCTTGCTTGCCTTCAACCTGGTGGGGTTTGTGTTGCTGTTCGTAATGCTGCTGCTACAGGGATATCTGCCCCTCAATACCGAGCAATTGCCTGGCATGGAGTGGACCCAGGCCTTCAACACGGCCGTCAGTTTCATGACCAATACCAACTGGCAGTCCTACAGTGGCGAGGCATCCTTGAGCTACTTGAGCCAGATGGTCGGCCTGACCGTGCAAAACTTCGTCAGCGCCGCCACTGGCCTGGCGGTGCTGGTGGCGCTGTGTCGTGGCATCGGGCGCCGGTCCGCCGCGACGCTGGGTAATTTCTGGGTCGATATGACCCGTGCCACGCTCTACGGGCTCTTGCCGTTGTGCCTGTTACTGGCCTTGTTCCTGGTGTGGCAGGGCGTGCCGCAGACCTTCGCGCATTACGTCCACGCCGTGACGATGCAGGGCACGGACCAGGTGATCCCGCTGGGGCCGGCCGCCAGCCAGATTGCGATCAAGCAACTGGGTACCAACGGTGGCGGGTTCTTTGGTGTGAACTCGGCGCATCCGTTCGAAAACCCGACGGCCTGGAGCAACCTGTTCGAAGTCGCCTCGATCATCCTGATTCCCGCCGCGCTGGTGTTCACTTTCGGCCACTACGTCAAGGACCTGCGCCAGAGCCGGGCGATCATCGCCTGCATGCTTGTGCTGTTCTTGATCGGCGGCGCTACTTCGTTATGGGCGGAATACCAGCCCAATCCGGCCCTGATCAACGAGGCGGTGGAACAAGCCGCGCCACTGGAAGGCAAGGAGTCACGGTTCGGTACCACCGCCACGGTGCTGTGGTCGGTGACCACCACCTCGGCGTCCAATGGCTCGGTCAACGCGATGCACGACAGCCTGAACCCGCTCAGCGGCATGGTCGCGTTGGTAAACATGATGGTCGGCGAAGTGATCTTCGGCGGCGTGGGTGCCGGGCTCTACGGGATGCTGTTGAACGTGCTGATCGCGGTGTTTCTGGCAGGCTTGATGATCGGCCGAACTCCGGAATACCTGGGCAAGAAGCTCGGTGCCAGGGAAGTGCAGTTGTTGGTGGTGACCTTGTTGGTCATGCCCGTCAGTGTCCTGGTGCTCGGTGCTGTCGCCGCGAGCCTGCCGGGACCATCGTCCGCAGTGAGCAACCCTGGCGCCCACGGCTTCAGCCAGTTGCTGTACGCCTATACCTCGGCGGGGGCGAACAACGGTTCGGCATTCGCCGGGTTCGGCGCCAATACGCCTTTCCATAACCTGATGTTGGGCCTGGGCATGCTGATCGGTCGTTTCGGCTACATCCTGCCGGTGCTGGCATTGGCCGGCAGCCTGGCGCTGAAAAAAAACGCGCCGATCGGCCAGAACAGCTTCCCCACCCACGGTCCGTTATTCGTGACCCTGCTGACCGTGACCATTCTATTGGTAGGCGGCCTGAGCTTCCTGCCGACCCTGGCCCTGGGGCCGATTGCCGAACACCTGAGCATGGGCTTCTGAGGAACCGATGATGACTATGTCTGCAACCGAAACGGTCGCCACCAAGGCCGCCCAAGCACCGAAGACTTCGATCTCTACCCTGTGGCGGCCCGCGCTGAAGCAAGCTTTCGTCAAGCTCGATCCGCGGCAGTTGTATCGGGCACCGGTGATGCTGGTGGTGGAGTTGACGGCGATTTTCACTACGGTGTTGTGCTTCATTCCCGACAGCGTTGTGCCAGTCTTCGTGGCTGCGCAGATTGCGCTCTGGCTGTGGTTCACCGTGCTGTTCGCCAATTTCGCCGAAGCCTTGGCCGAGGGGCGTGGCAAGGCCCGGGCCGACAGCCTCAAGGCCGGTAGCGACGGCCTCACTGCACGCCGCCGGACAGCTACAGGTTTTGAATCGGTCCCCGCCAGCGCCTTGAGCAAGGGCGACGTGGTTCGCGTCGAGGCGGGGGAGATGATTCCGGGCGACGGTGAAGTGATCGAAGGAATTGCTGCAGTCAACGAGGCCGCCATCACGGGGGAGTCGGCACCCGTGATCCGGGAATCCGGTGGGGATCGTTCGGCCGTCACCGGCAACACTCGGCTGGTTTCCGACTGGTTGCTGGTGCGTATCACGAGCAACCCCGGAGAGTCCACGCTGGACCGCATGATCGCCCTGGTCGAAGGCGCCAAACGCCAGAAGACCCCCAACGAAGTGGCGTTGGATATCCTGTTGATCGGCCTGACCCTGATCTTCCTGCTGGTGGTCGTCACGTTGCAACCGTTCGCCCATTTCGCCAATGGCAGCCTGCCGCTGGTTTTCCTGGTGGCGCTGCTGGTTACGCTGATTCCCACCACCATCGGCGGTCTGCTGTCGGCCATTGGCATCGCCGGCATGGACCGGCTGGTACGCCTGAATGTGATCGCCAAGTCCGGTCGTGCGGTGGAGGCGGCGGGGGACGTTCATGTGCTGATGCTAGACAAGACCGGCACCATCACTTTTGGCAATCGGCGTTGCGCCGCGGTGTATGCCGCTCCGGGTGTCAGTGCCAGAGAGCTGGCCGAAGGCGCGCTGTTCGCCTCGTTGGCCGACGAGACCGCCGAAGGCAAGTCCATCGTCGAATACCTGCGCGGTCTGCATCCGCAGCCCGAGCCCGCTGTCGACTTGCTGACTGTCGTCCCCTTCAGCGCGGAGACCCGTTTGTCCGGTGTCGATTATCAGGGACGCGAATATCGCAAGGGGGCCGTCGATTCGCTGCTGGCATTCGTTGGTCTGCCACGCGATGAGTTGCCCCCGGTGCTCGCTCGGGAGGTCGACAGGATCGCCCAGAGTGGTGGCACGCCTCTGCTGGTGTGCGTCGACGGCAAGTTGTTGGGCGCCATCCATCTCAAGGACGTGGTCAAGCCCGGCATCCGCGAACGGTTTGCCGAGCTGCGCAAGCTGGGGATTCGCACGGTGATGGTCACTGGCGACAACCCTCTGACCGCCGCCGCAATTGCTGCCGAGGCCGGTGTCGATGACGTGCTGGCCGAAGCCACGCCGGAAAAGAAACTGGCGCGTATTCGTCACGAGCAGAATGACGGCCGACTGGTAGCCATGTGCGGCGACGGCGCCAACGACGCGCCGGCCCTGGCCCAGGCCGATGTCGGCATGGCAATGAATGACGGCACGCAGGCAGCGCGGGAAGCGGCCAATATGGTCGACCTCGACAGTGACCCAACCAAATTGCTGGATGTGGTGCAGATCGGCAAGGAGCTGCTGGTCACCCGGGGCGCGTTGACCACGTTCTCCGTGGCCAATGACGTCGCCAAGTACTTCGCAATCCTGCCGGCGTTGTTCGCTTCTATCTATCCGCAGCTCGGTGTGTTGAACGTGATGCACTTGAACAGCCCGCAAAGCGCGATTGTCTCGGCCATCGTCTTCAATGCGCTGATTATCGTGGTGCTGATCCCCTTGGCCCTGCGGGGCGTGCGGGTGCAGGCGGCGAGCGCGGCGGCACTGTTGCGGCGCAACCTGTTGATCTACGGCCTGGGTGGGATCGTGGTGCCATTCGCAGGCATCAAGGCAATCGATATGTTGCTGACAGCGTTGAACCTGGTCTGAGCCTGATGCCGGCCAACTGGCCTGAGCGTCGCTAGAGGTTGTTGTTTCAATTCGAGGATTCTGAGATGTCCACACTGTTACGCCCGGCCTTGAGCCTGTTATTGCTGATGACCTTGATCACAGGTGTTGCTTATCCGTTGGTGGTGACGGGCGTCGCGCAAATGGTGTTTCCCGCCCAGGCCAACGGCAGCCTGGTCCAGGATGCCGACGGCAAGGTGCGCGGTTCGATGCTGATCGCCCAGGATTTCCAGGGCGATGCCTGGTTCCATCCACGGCCATCGGCCGGTGCCTTCGCCACGGTCGCCAGTGGCGCCAGTAACCTTTCCCCGAGCAATCCGGCTCTGGCCGCCCGAGTGATCGAAGACGCTCGCAAGCTTCAGGTGACCGAGCAAGGGCCTGTACCGCTGGCGCTGCTCACCACCTCCGGCAGCGGCCTCGATCCGCACTTGCCTCCGGCAGCAATTGCCTATCAACTGGCGCGTGTCGCCGCGGCGCGCAATCTGCCGGTTTCGACTGTGCAGCAATTACTCGATGCACACATCGAGCAGCCCTTGGTGGGGCCGCCGGTGGTGAATGTCCTGGCATTGAACCTGGCTTTGGAAAAGCTGTAATCAGGCGTCGAACATTCACTGCATCAAAATCTGAAACGAGAGAACCCCATCGCATGAGCGACTCCGACCGTGCCGACGCACTGTTAGCCAACTTGCCCCGCACTGGCCGTGGTCGGCTCAAGGTCTTCCTTGGTGCGGCCCCTGGGGTCGGCAAGACTTACGCCATGTTGCAGGCGGCCCACGCCCAACTGCGCCAGGGCGTGCAGGTGCTCGCTGGCGTGGTGGAGACTCATGGTCGAACCGAAACCGAGGCGCTGCTCGGTGGCTTGGCACAGCAACCGTTGGTGCGCTCGGAATACCGTGGTGTGACGCTTGAAGAAATGGACCTCGACGGCCTGCTCGCGGCACGTCCGGCTCTGGTGCTGGTGGACGAACTGGCCCACAGCAATGCCCCCGGCAGCCGGCACGCCAAGCGATGGCAGGATATCCAGGAATTGCTTACCGCCGGCATCGACGTCTATACCACCGTGAACGTCCAGCACTTGGAAAGTCTCAACGACCAGGTGCGTGGCATCACCGGCGTGCAGGTTCGCGAGACCTTGCCCGATTGGGTTCTGCAGGAGGCCGACGAGCTGCTGCTGATCGACCTGCCCCCTCGTGAGCTGCTGGAGCGTCTGCGCGAAGGCAAGGTCTACGTCCCGGAGCAGGCTCGGGCAGCCATCGATGCGTTCTTCAGCCAGACCAACCTGACCGCCTTGCGCGAGCTGGCGATGCAGACCGCCGCGGCCCAGGTGGACAAGGACCTGACCCAGGGCTATCGGCAACTGGGTCAGGCTGCGCCGGCGGTGCGCGGACGACTGCTGGTGGGGGTGGATGGCGACATCCAGGCCGAACGTCTGGTGCGCCACGCCAGCCGCGTCGCCCAGCGCCGGCATCTGCCGTGGAGCCTTGTGCATGTGGATAACGGCAGCACCCGGGACGAGCCCTCGCGTCAACGCCTGCAAACCGCCCAGCAACTGGCGGAACGCCTGGGCGGCGAAGTGGTGCTGCTGAGGGCCGGTGAAGTGGCCAGGACCTTGATCCAGCACGCCACCGAGCGCCGTGCCACGCTGGTGTTGGTGGGGCAATCCCGGCCACGCTTGCGCCGGCGCTGGTTCGGCGGCGGTCTGGCGTCGCGTCTGCTGCGAAATGCCCGGGGACTGGAGATCAACGTGTTGGACAGCGATGAGCAGCCGCGTCCCGCCCATGTGCGTTCAGATGCCGCGCGCAGCGGGTTCGACTATGCGTTGGCGCTGTTAGCAACCATGGCCGCAAGCGCGCTGGCCTGGGGGATCTCCGGGCTGCTGGCATTGCCCAACATTTCCCTGGTATTTCTGATGGCGGTCTTGCTGGTGGCGGTGCGCAGCAGCCTCGGCCCCGCGCTGGCGTGCGCGGCTCTGTCATTCCTGGCCTATGACTTTCTGTTCATCCCGCCGAATTTCTCCTTCACGATCCAGCGCGAAGAGGACGTGCTGACGCTGGTGTTCTTCCTGCTGATGGCGGCCCTGACCGGCAACCTCGCCGCTCGCCAGCGTCGTCAGTTGCAGGTGCTGCGCGATACCCAGCAGGAAACCGGCGAGTTGCTCGACCTGTCTCGAAAGCTCACGGCGGCGACTGACAGACAGGCAGTGATCAGTGCCGCCGTGCAGCACTTTGACGGTTGGCACGATTTGCAGTTGTGTCTGCTCAACCGTGGTGGCCAGGCGGGCTGGAAAGTCGAAACCGGCGAACCGCTGACCTTCAGCGAGGCCGAGCGTGCCGCCGCCGACTGGGCCTGGCAGCATGATCAGTCAGCCGGGGCAGGGACCGGTACGCTGCCATCCGGGCGTTGGTGGTGGTGGCCATTGTCGGTGGAGGGTGGGCCCTTGGCATTGTTGGGGGCATGCCCCAGGGACGGCAAGCCGTTGAGTGGTCAGCGGCGACGTCTGCTGGCCGCCCTCGGTCAGCCGCTGGCCCAGGCGTTGGCGAGGGCCCAGCTGGCCCAGGATCTGGAAGCGGCACGCTTGCACGGCGAAACCGAGCAACTGCGCAGCGCCTTGCTGGCCTCGGTGTCCCATGATCTGCGCACACCGCTGACCGCGATGCGGGGCAGCATCGACAGCCTGCTGGCTCTGGGGGAGGCGATCCCGTTGGCAGATCGTCGCGAATTGCTTGAAGGCACTCGCGACGAAGCCGAACGGCTGGATCGCTACATCCAGAACCTGCTGGACATGACCCGGCTTGGTCACGGCGCCCTGAAACTGGCGCGGGACTGGGTGGCGCCGGCCGATATCGTGGGCAGCGCGCTCAATCGATTGCGTGCGGTGCTGGCGTCGCTGGAGGTCAGCGTCGAGGTGCCGGCCGAACTGCCGTTGCTGCACATCCATGCAGCGCTGATCGAACAGGCCCTGGTGAATGTACTGGAGAACGCTGCGCGATTCTCACCGGCGCACGGCCGGTTGTTACTGAGCGCCGGAGCGACGGATCGCGAAGTATTCTTTGCCGTGGCCGATGAGGGGCCGGGAATTCCGGCAGAGGAGCGGGACAAAATCTTCGACATGTTCTACACCGCTGCGCGCGGCGATCGGGGCGGACAGGGCACCGGGCTGGGATTGGCCATCTGCCAGGGCATGGTCGGTGCCCATGGCGGGCGGATCAGTGTGGACGAAGGGCTCGACGGACGCGGAACCTGTATCACGTTGCACTTGCCCTCGCAGGCACAACCGGGCATGGACGATGAAGCCTGAGCCGGGCTGGGATATTCTCCTGCCATCTATTTGTATTGAACGGACCTCATGAACCAGACCGCCACACTTTTGGTCATCGACGATGAACCGCAGATCCGCAAGTTCTTGCGCATCAGCCTGGCCTCCCAGGGCTACAAGGTGCTGGAGGCCGCCACGGGCAGCGACGGCCTGGCCCAGGCAGCGTTGAACAAGCCCGACCTGCTGGTCCTCGACTTGGGCCTGCCGGACATGGACGGCCAACAAGTGCTGCGCGAGTTTCGCCAATGGTCGGCGGTACCGGTGCTGGTGCTGTCGGTGCGGGCCAGCGAAGCGCAGAAGGTCGAGGCGCTGGACAATGGGGCCAATGACTACGTTACCAAGCCGTTCGGCATCCAGGAGTTCCTGGCCCGCATCCGTGCGCTGCTGCGACAGGTTCCAGCGGCGGAGGGGCGGGAAGCGGCTGTGACCGTCGGCCCGCTGACGGTGGACCTGGCTTACCGGAGGGTGCTGCTCGATGGCGCCGAAGTGTCGCTGACCCGCAAGGAATATGCAGTGTTGGCGCAACTGGCGCGTCACCCTGGGCGGGTCATCACCCAGCAGCAACTGCTCAAGGACATCTGGGGCCCGACCCACGTCGAAGACAGCCATTATCTGCGGATTGTGGTGGGCCACCTGCGGCAAAAGCTGGCGGATGATCCTACGCGGCCCCGGTTCATCGTGACCGAAGCGGGGGTGGGGTATCGGTTGCTGGAAGAGGGTGGGATCCAGTTCAGTGGTGTCTGATCTGATGCCATCGCGATCAGGCCCTGACAGCCAATAGAGATCCTTCAGTCACTCATCGCTCCTCACGCTCATACCGATCCAGCGTATCACTGGCAATTTCCCGCCCCAGCGCGATCAATTCAGGCGCCTTGTAGAACTCGAAAAAACGGCATACCCGTTTCGGCACGTTGATCAGCACATCCGGCGGGTACCCGGCGATCTTGTACTGGGCGAGAGAGGTCTGCATCACCTCGAAACTCTGGTTGATCAGGTCCAATAACGAAGCCGGGCCGACGTTATCGATGATGAACGAGCCCGTAGCGGACTTTGGTGCGCCTTCGGCCTCAGGCGCGGCGGCCGGTTGCTGGCCTTCGGGTTCGGCGGATTCGATCCATGGATTGAGCGCCGCTGCCTCCGCCTTCAGCGCCTCCTGTTCCAGCAGCAGCAATTGTTCGGCTTGTTTGCGCCGGAACGGCATGCGCGAGCCCAAGGAGTTGACCAGGGTGTCGAAGCGGCGCCGGAACGCAGCGGGACGTGGGATCACCGGCAACCGATATTGTCGCTGGTTCGTGGCATTGAGGTTGACCGCGATGATCAGGTCGCAATGGCTGGACACTACCGGCACGATCGGCAATGGATTGAGCAGGCCGCCATCCACCAGCATGCGGTTGCCTTGCATCACTGGTGTGAACAGGCTGGGAATTGCCGCCGACGCCCGCATGGCCTGGTGCAGGCAACCTTCCTGGAACCAGATTTCCTGTTGGTTGGTCAGGTCGGTGGCCACGGCCGTGTAGGGAATGCGCAGATCTTCGATATTGAGTTCGCCGACGATCTTGCGGATCTGTCCGAAGACCTTTTCCCCACGGATCGCCCCCAGGCGAAAGCTTACGTCCACCAGTCGCAGGACATCCAGATAGTCCAGGCTTTCGATCCAGTTGCGATAGTCGTCGAGTTTGCCCGCGGCATAGATCCCGCCGACGACGGCGCCCATGGAGCAACCGGCGATGCAGGCGATGTCATAGCCACGCCGTTCGATTTCCTCGATCACACCAATATGCGCGTAGCCCCGTGCGCCACCCGAGCCCAATACCAATGCGACACGTTTTGTCATGACCTGGCCCCCTTGTCGAACAGACTTCAACAATGCACTCATCGACGGCCCGGCTCAATCGTCATGGCGCAGGCGTCGTTTTTTGACACGCCGATGTGGCTTTTTTGTATTCTCGCCCACACTTGAATTAACGCGGTCCGGCCTCGGCACTTTTTGCTGGCGGGACCGTCTTACCAGCACGACTGTTGACCTTGAGGTGTTATCGATGAAAGCCCGGATCTGCCTGCCCTTGGTGGCTTCCCTGATGGTTCTGGCCCTGGCCGGTTGCGCCGGCAAAACCGCTTACCGTGACAGCTGCGGCAGCCAGCTCGACGCCGCCTGGAAGGAACTCGACCTGGCCAAGGCCGAAGGTTTTGCCGGCACCGTGAGTTATTCCAAAGCCCTGTCGCTGCTGACCGGTGCCAAGACCCAGCAGCAGTTCGAAGCCTTTGAAGGCTGCACCAGAAAAGCCGAGAAGGCGCGTTTCTACATCCGCGAATCCCGCGCAGGACGATAAAACCAGCGACAAGCCATGAGCTGCGAGCTACAAGTGAAGGGGCATGCATCGCTCCTCACTTGACGCTTGCAGCTGAAAGCTGCGTACGGAGTACGTCCATGATCGATCGATTGGTGGCCCGGATACTGGGCCTGGAAGTCCGCCTGCTGGCCTGCCAGGCCCGCTTGAATGCCCATACCGACAGCGAGGCGCTGCATGACCTGCGTACCACGGTTCGCCGTTTGCGCAGCCTGCTTCGTCCGTTGCGGGGGTTGCCCGGCGTCGAGCAGTTGGAGTCCGCCGCTTCGGCGGTCGGCACCCTGACCACCCCGTTGCGTGATCGGGAAGTGCTGGCGGCCTATCTTGAGAAACATGGCAAGGCCCAAGCCGCCGAGCAGCGTCGGGTGCAGATGGAGGGCGCCTATCCTGCCGTGGCCGAAAGCCCGGAGCTGGCGCAGCTGTTGATGATCCTCGACGCGTTCCCGCGCTTCATTCGTGCCGCCCAACGTGAAGGGCTGCTCAAAGGCCTGCGCAAGCGCATCGAAAAGCGTCTGGACAAACAATGGAAGAAACTCGGCGAAGCCTTGCGCGATCCAGCTCACGACCGCCATCGGCTGCGCCTGCTGATCAAGCGCGTGCGCTACGCCATCGAGGCTTACCCTGAACTCAACCGCTTGCCCGAAGCGGCCATGCCACGACTCAAATCCGCCCAGGGCGCGCTGGGTGACTGGCACGATTGCTGGCAGTGGCTGGCCAGGGCCGAGCAGGAGCGAGATCTGCAACCTTGCGTGCCGGTCTGGCAAATCACCATGGGCAAGGCCGAGGCCAAGTCCGACAGGGTTCTCGATAAGCTGATTGCCAGTTGCTTCGAAAAATCCTGACCCCTGCACCTATTCCGCCTGTGGGAGCGGGCTTGCTCCGGGCGGCGTGTCAGTCGACATCTCTATTGGATGTGCCTGCCTCTTCGCGAGCAAGCCCGCTTCCACATGGAGATGGGTAGATTCAGGTATGGCGGCTTTTCTGTCAGCCTCTTTGGCCGGAATGAGCGCTGTGCCATTGCCCCCGGCTGGTTAAGATCCGTTCAACTTTCTTCCCAGTCTTCGAGGTTGTCATGCGCTTTTCCGATTTGATCGATGCCGTGCGCCACCAACCCGGCGCCGTGGTTGTTCCGCCGGAATGGGGCCAGGGACGCGCCAGTTTTGGTGGGCTGATAGCGGCGTTGCAATACGAAGCGATGCGTGCGCAGGTCCCGGCGGATCGTCCGGTGCGTTCGCTGGCGATCACCTTCGTCGGCCCGGTCGAACCGGACGTACCCGTCAGTTTCGAGGTCGACGTGTTGCGTGAAGGCAAGGCGGTCAGCCAGGTCGTGGGGCGTGCGGTGCAGAAGGGGCAGGTGGTGACCCTGGTCCAGGGCAGCTTCGGTGCATCCCGTGCTTCCGTGGTGGCGGTACACGCCGAACCTGCTCCGCCCTTCACTGAGGTGGAGCGGTGCCAGGAGCTGCCCTACGTCAAAGGCGCCACGCCGGAGTTCATGAGGCATCTGGCAATGCGTTGGAGCGTCGGCGGCCTGCCGTTTACCGGAAATAAATCCCGGAGTATGGGGGGCTGGGTACGGTTACGGGGGGATGTAAAGGAGGAACCGCTCAACGAGGCTCACATCCTGGCGTTGGTGGACGCCTGGCCTCCCGCGTTGTTGCCTCACCTCACGCAAATGGCGCCGGGCAGCACGCTCACCTGGACCATCGAGTTTGTCCAGCCGGTGCTGGAGCTTACGACCCTGGACTGGTGCCAATACCTGGCCGAAATCGAGCACGCCCAGGACGGCTACGGACACGTCGCCGCGAAGTTCTGGAGCGCCGATGGGCGTCTGATCGCCATGAGCCGGCAGACCGTGACGATCTTCGGCTGACGCTGCGGTCTGTTCAGTGTCGGTGACGTTGCAGTGAAAGCGACGCGAACACACCGATGATGCCGATGGCGACATCCGCCAGGTTCAGCTTGAACATCCCTGTGACGATCAACAGGAACGCAACGATGAACAGGGGGATCGCAATCAACTGCAAAACCTGATGGGTCGGTTGGCGGTGGTTGTCGGGGTAGACGCGCCATTGCCAGGCCGCAAGGTTGGGGTGACGTTTGCCCATGATGGTGATCCTTGAGTCGATGGAACCGAATGACCCAAGGATAGGCGCGGCAGGAAGGGCGGGCGAATCGTGGTTGGCTATCGAAGCGATAGGTGCTGGAGTCTGGATCAATGGCAGACTGTCATCGCGGGCAGGCCTTGCCTGCGATAACAGTGTCTCAGAGTTTCAACTGCCCGATCGCCTTGTTCAGTTCACCCGCCAGGGTCGCCAGTTCATGACTGGTGGTGGCCGAGTCCACGGTTTGGCGCACGGTGTTTTCAGTGACATCACGAATACCGACTACCGCCCGGTTCATTTCTTCGGCAACCTGGCTCTGCTGTTCGGCCGCGACGGCGATCTGGGTGTTACTTTCACGCATCTGCGCCACCGCGCCGGTAATCTGTTCCAGCGCCTCGCCCGCTTCGCGAGCTTGCTGTACGCAGTCGTCAGCCTTGTAGGAACTTTCCTGCATGAAATCCACCGCATCCCGGGTCCCTGCCTGCAGGGCGGAGATCATGGTGGTGATTTCGTCTGTTGAGATTTGCACCCGCTTGGCGAGGTTGCGTACCTCATCGGCGACCACGGCGAAGCCCCGACCCATGTCCCCGGCCCGCGCCGCCTCGATGGCTGCATTGAGGGCCAGCAGGTTGGTCTGTTCGGCGATGCTGTGGATCACGCTGACCACGCTGTTGATCTTCTGGCTGTCTTCGGCCAGGCGCTGGATCATTTCGGCGGTCTGTTGCACGCCGGATGAAAGCCCGGTGATCGATTGTTGTACACGGCCCACCACTTCGCGACCGTTGCCGGCCAGGGTGTCGGCGGTTTTCGACAGGTCGCGGGTGGCGCCGGCATGTTGGGCGATGTGGTGCACCGTGGCAGACATTTCGTTGATCGCCGTTGCTGCCTGATCGGTTTCGCTCTGCTGGCCGAGCATGCCGTGGCGCACATCGTTCATGCTCGACGCCAGGCGTGCCGCTCCGTTGTCCAGTTGTCGAGCGGTGTTGGCTACGGTATCGACGACCCGCTGATAACCGGCCTGCATGGCATTGAATGCCGCGGCCATCTGGCCTACTTCATCCTGGCAGGCCAGGGGCACGCGGGCGGACAGATCGCCGGTCCGTTCCACGTGCAGCATCACGTCCTTCAACGTGTTGAGTTGGCTGAGCAAAAAGCGGATCAACAACTGAGACGCACCCAGCATCGCCAACATCAGCACGAATACCGCCACGGCGTATTGGCTGAAGCGTTCGCTGAAGACCTGGCTCAGGCTTGCCCCAGGGGCGAGGACGGCGAGTTGCTGGCCGTCGCTTCGCTGGATCACCTCGGCGCCCAACAGCGGCCGGTCGCCGAATAATGGCTTGGCATCGAGCTCGACCCAGCCTGCGGCCGCCGCCAGTGTCGGCAACGGCACGCCCTCGAAAACGGGGACCTGGCCTCGGGGGAAGGTCAACAGGTAATCGGTCTTGGGCATGGCCTGTCCAACAGGCCAACGGTCGAGCAACCGGGCCTGGGCCTGGGCATTCGCCAGGGCTGCGTGGTTGCGAGCCTGTTGCTCCAGATGCACCGCGAAAAGGACAAGCAGCAGGGTGGTCACGAAGGCCACCGCATTGACCGCCCAGAATTTGTATTTCAGCGAGATGTTGCTAAGCCAGGCACCCATGGAAGGTCTTCTCTGATAGCGGAAACAGTTTTGGCAAGGTGCCATTATTGTGCCGCTAACCAAGGCTGGGGATTTTGATACGGATCAACAGATCACACTGTCCAGGGACTGCCGCAGAGGAGGTGTGTCCTAGCCTGGAATGACCGGCAACCCGAAAAACGCTCGGGCACACGCTGTGCTGTGCGCCGCGAGGTCTTCCTGGGACTCACCCCGGTGCAAGGCGACTTCGCGCAACACTTCGGTCAGGTAAGCCGGTTCGTTGCGGCCGTTCCTGGGCTTGGGACGCAGCGTGCGGGGCAGCAGGTACGGCGCATCGCTTTCCAGCATCAGCCGGCCGCGAGGGATGTCGCGTACCAAGGGATGCAAGTGCGTGCCCCGGCGCTCGTCGCAGATCCAGCCTGTGATGCCGATGTGCAGATCCAGGTCGAGATAGCTGTACAGCGCTTTTTTCTCGCCGGTGAAGCAATGCACCACCGCGGCTGGCAAGCGGTCGCGAAAGTCCCGCAGGATTTCGAGCAGTCGTTGGTCGGCGTCGCGTTCGTGGAGGAAGACCGGAAGCTGCAGTTCCACCGCCAGGGCAAGGTGCTCTTCCAGGACTTTTTCTTGCTGTGGACGAGGCGAGAAGTCCCGGTTGAAGTCCAGTCCGCATTCACCTACCGCCCGGACCCGGCTTTGTTTCAGCAGATCCTTGAGGTGCCGCGCGCTGTCGGCAGTCCATTCGCTGGCACTGTGAGGGTGAATGCCGGCGGTGGAAAACAGCCGTTGCGCGGTTTCATCGAGGCGCTGGCAGAGCTCGATCGCCTCTTCGCTGCCCTCGATGCTGGTGCCGGTCAGGACCAGTTGGCAGACACTGGCATCGTAGGCACGTTCGAGCACCGCCTCGTGTTTGTCGGCGAAACTGGGGTTGGTCAGGTTGACGCCGATATCGATGAGTTGCATGGTGCTATCTCGGCCCAAGGGCCCGAAAGCATACCAGAGCTGTGGATTTATAAGAAAAGCCAAGAACTACAATGAGTTGAGGCTGTCTGTTGAGGCCATGAGACAGGTCGGGTTGGTATAAAAGCCAGCACTGTGCCAGTCTTGCGCACTTTTCAGCGCCTCGGGCGCTCTGTTTCCGTCGGCTCAAGCCTCGATTTTTCTGAAAGGCGAGTCCCGGTATCCTCCCGGAGAATGGATGGCACGTCCTCAGGTATTGTTACTGCTGTGTTGTTCGCTGCTTTTGCCGTGGTCGGCCGAAGCGCGGCTGCCCGGACCAGTGCAAACCGTGGCGCCGGGTACCGTGCGGGATCTGGCGCAGATCCGCAGCAGTCGCGTGCTCAAAGTGCTGGTCAATCAAAGTCGAAACAGTTCCGGTGAAGTCCAGGGACAATCCATCGGCGTCGAATATCACAGGCTGCGAGCCTTCGAGCAGTACCTGAACGGCCACGCCCGCGATGGCCAGGAAATCACCCTCAAGATCATCCCCACTGCCAAGGACCAGTTGCTAGGTGCTTTGCACCGTGGCGAGGGCGACATGGTGGCGCCGGGCGAATTGCTCGAACCCCAGGCTGGCCAGGCGGTCAGCGCCAGCGATCCGATCCGATCCGATGTGCCCCTGCTGCTGGTGGGCATAAAGGGCGAGAAACGTTATACCCGCGTGGAACAGCTCTCCGGCAAGAGCCTGGCCCTGCCCAATGGCAGTGCGGCGGGAGATGCCGTGAACCAGATTAACCAGAAGCTGGGGCTGCTCAAATTGCCACCGGTGAAGATCGAATGGGTGGATCCGAGCCTGGCGGTGGAAGATGTGCTGGAGATGGTCCAGGGTGGGATCTTTCACCTGACGATCGTCGAACAACCGATTGCCGAGCGCTGGGGCAAGATTCTCCCCAAGCTGCGTTTCGATCGACAGGTGTTGATTGGTGAACCGCGAAGCGAGCACTGGTTCGTTCGCCGTGACGCTGCCATGCTGCGCGCCAGCATCAACGGATTCCTGACCACCTACAAGGTGCCGTCAAATCAGGATGCGGCGTTCCTGCGTATCTATCGTCGTTTGTATCAGGTCCACAACCCATTGGCTCGGGCCGATCGCCAGCGTTTGGAGAAGCTGCGTCCGGTGTTGCAAAAGCATGCCGAGGCTCAAAACATGGACTGGCTGAACCTGGCTGCCCTGGCGTTCAAGGAGTCGGCCTTGCAACCCAATGCCCGCAGTGGCAGCGGGCCCACAGGCCTGATGCAGATCACTCCGTCGGCAGCCCAGCGGGTAGGTGTAGGCAATATCCAGAACCTGGATGCGAACGTGCAGGCCAGCGCAAAGTACCTGGCCATGATCCGTCGCAAGTTTTTTTCCAGCCCCAAACTCAACGAACGCGAACGCATGGCCTTCGTGTTGGCAGCCTACAACATGGGACCGGAGCGGGTGCAGGGCATGCGTGCCGAGGCCCGGCGACGGGGCCTCAATCCCAACCAGTGGTTCTTCCAGGTCGAGCGCATTGCCATGGAGCAGGTGGGAATGGGCGCCGTCAGCTACGTTAATAGTGTGAACAAGTACTATCTGGCGTTTGATCGGGAACGAGAGTCGCTGGAGCCTAAGGAGCAAAAAGTCGCCACACGGAAGTGATCTAATCATTTGATATGAATGACGGATATTTTCCACTTTTGTCATTTGTTTATTTGATTAATATAGCGACCATCAACTGCACTCACTCAGGAAATGCACGCTATGAGCACCGTCATCAACAAAGTCCTATCTACCCGCGCTGGCTATGGCCTGACCGTTTTGCGTATAGCGGTGGGCATCATTTTCGTCGCTCATGGCGCGCAGAAACTCTTCGGCCTGTTCGGTGGCTACGGTCTGGCCGGGACGGCTCAATGGATGGAAAGCATCGGGCTGACCCCCGGTTACCTGATGGCGACTTTGGCAGGCGGCACGGAGTTCTTCGCCGGGTTGGCGTTGGTCATCGGTTTGCTGGCCCGTCCGGCGGCATTGGGCCTGGCTTTCCTATCGCTGGTGGCGATTTTTTCGGTCCATATCGGTAACGGTCTGTTCATGGCAAACAATGGTTATGAGTTCGCCCTGGCCTTGTTGGCCGGCAGCATTGCGGTACTGATCGAAGGTGCGGGCAAGTTCTCGGTCGACGGCGCTGTCGCTCGCTCATAGTCAAATCCGTCCTTGAAAGGCCCGTCTGGTACGGGCCTTTTTTATGGACGCTGATTCTTGACACCGGCCGGTCGGCTTCTCTAGGATGCTGCCCATGCGCCGATTTAAACAGCTACTTGCGGGGCGCCAGGTGACTCAGGGAGTTGCCGTCAGAAGCCAGAGACACGGCTTCGAAATACCGCTAAAGCGCTGGTTCGGTGTTGCCTCTCACCTGCCATGCAGACTTTCGAGGCAGAGACACGACACGATGAACGCACCCAACTCCCTGGCCCGTCTGGCGCCTATTACGGCAAGTCTACTGCAGCGCAATCCGAAAATTCTCCTGGGCGGTACCCATCAGCCGACACTGTTGCGCTATCTCGACGGATGGCCAAGGCGTAGTCACGGGCCTGCCGCGTTCCTGATCCAGTTTGTCGAAGACGGCGAGTCGCTGGCACGTTTTGCCAACGACAGTTTCGACCTGGCCGTCATCCAGTCCCCCAGCGCAGCGGATGCCCCCGAGATGATCCGACAGCTGACCCGCATTGCGCGGCAGGGATTGATCACTCGGCGTTGAGACGGTCGGCCTTTGCCATCGCTCTGACCCCGTTGGCGTGCATGCAGTTGAACACAATCCGGCTACGGGTCGACCAGTCGGTATTGATGATATGAAAGCGCTGGATATAGCTGTTGCTGTTCCTGGAGTCGAACCATGCGTCGATCTTGTCGCTGAAATCATCCGGGACATGCAGGGGCAGCACGTACTTGGCGCATTGTATCGAGCGCAATGCGAAGTCCGGTTTTTGCCTGGCGGACTGCTCGTCCATGAACTTTTTCAACTCGGCGGTTGTGTTCAGGTTCTGGCCGCTCCATTGATGTTCCACACCTTTCCAGTACTTCGCCCTGACACGATGGTTGTAGGCAATCACCACGGTTCGTTCCGGGCGATGGGTCCAGATGTCGCCCACCGTTGAACGTCGCCAGTTCCGGGGGATCAAGCGTGACCCCAGTTTCGTATTGATCAATTTGTGCAACTCCTGGTGGGTCGCACGAGTGAAGTGCTTGAACTTGTGAAAGTTCAGGATGACGATTTCCTTTGCCCTGGTTGCCTTGTTGTCGGGGTCGTCATAGAAATGATTCAACGGGTCCAGGACATCGCCACCCACGGTGCGACCGGAAGAGCTGAAGTGGAACAGTTGGAAGCGCTTGTCGCTGTCGGCGGGCGCGTGGGCGCTGAACACCACGCGCAAGTCCAGCACACGAAAGCCTGCCAGAATCTGTTCGATGATTGGAACGTCCTGGGTTTTCTCCTGAAGCAAGGTCGGGCTGGGCGCTGCTTTGTCGGCACCCGAGTCATGGGTGCCAGGCAGGATAAGTTCATCGATACGCAGTGTGTCCAACCCCGGAGTGTTATACATCCAGTTGTCGAGTCCATGATGGGTCGCTTTCACGATTATTCTTCCTTGAATAATGTTCTGGGCAACAGGCGTGAGGCCGCCCGCGCCCATCATTCTGCGCAGCGCGGCTACCTTGTCAAAGGTTCAAGTTTGGAGGGATGTTTCCAGCCGGCGGGCTTTGAGCGCGGTGGACGGCTCAGGGGTAAGTGATGTCCACGATGTAGACCAGTTTTTCCCCGGTGGGCGTCTGCACCCTGACTTCAGCATCCAGCGCCTTGCCGATCAACGCCCGAGCCAACGGCGAGTCGATGCTGATGAGGTTCTGTTTCAAATCCAGTTCGTCGGGCCCGACGATGCGATAGCGAGACTCCTTGCCATCTTCATCTTCGACGGTGACCCAGGCGCCGAAGTACACCTTGTTCGGGTCGCTGGGCTTTTCCGTCACCACCTTGAGCGCTTCCAGGCGTTTGGTCAGGAAGCGAACGCGACTGTCGATTTCCCGCAGCATTTTCTTGCCGTAGGTGTACTCGGCATTCTCCGAGCGGTCCCCCTGGGCTGCCGCTTCGCTGACCGCCTGCGTGACCTGCGGGCGGCGCACATGCCATAGCTCATGAAATTCGGCGCGCATCCGCGCTTCCCCCTCGGGAGTGATCAGTGCGGTGCCGGCGGTGCGTGGTGGACGATAACGACTCATGGCGAATTCTTGTGAGGATGAGACCGAAGTCTATCAACCCTCGCGCAACACTGTCAGCGGGCTGGCGTTGAGGGCGCGACGGGTGCCGAACACACCGGCAGCGCCGATCAGCAGTGCGCCCACCACCGGCAACACCAGCAACCAGGGGTGCGGATGCCAGGGCAGGTCGAAGGCGTAGCGATACAGCACCAGGCTCACCAGCTCCGAACCCAGTGCCGCCAGCAAGCCGCTGACCGCACCGAGCAAGCCGAACTCGATACGCCGCGCCTTGACCAGCAGCGCTCGTCCGGCACCCAGGGCCCGCAACAACGCGCCTTGGCGAATCCGCTCGTCGAGGGTGGCCTGCAGGCCGGAGAACAGGACGGCCATGCCTGCTGCGAGCACGAACAGCAACACGTATTCCACGGCCAGGGTTACCTGGGCCAGGATGCTGCGCAACTGCTCGAGCAAGGCTTCCACCTGCAGGATCGTCACGGCCGGAAAGGCTCGCGAGAGTTCAACGATCTGCTGGTCGTGACCGGCCGCCAGATAGAAGCTGGTGAGATAAGTGGCCGGCAGGTCCTTCAAGGTGCCAGGCTGGAAGATCATGAAGAAGTTGGGCTGGAAGTTGTCCCAGTTGATCTCGCGCAGGCTGGTGACTTTCGCTTCACGGTTGACGCCGCCTACGCTGAACAGCAGTCGGTCGCCCAGCTTGATCTTGAGGTTCTCGGCCACCTTGCCTTCCACCGAAACCCCCGGCATGTCGTCCGGTGGCTGCTGCGGCCACCAGTTTCCGGCGGTGACAACGTTGCCCGCTGGCAAGTCCGCGGCCCACGTCAGGCTCAGGTCGCGTTGCAGTGCGCGGTCTCCAGCCGAATCCTTGGTGACGAACTCCTTGGCCGGTTCGCCATTGATGCTGATGAGTCGCCCCGGCACGACAGGGTAGAGCGGGGCCGATTGCGCCGAAAGCTGGAGCAGCTTGTCGGTGAAGGCCTGCTTGTCGTTGGGCAGAATGTTCAGGGCGAAGTAGTTCGGCGCGTTTTTCGGCAGTTGGTTTTGCCAGGTGTCGAGCAGTTCGCCGCGTAACAGGGCGATCAATGCCATGGACAACAGGATCAGGCCGAACGCCAGTGCCTGGCCGGCCGCCGCCAGCGGATGGCGCAAGAGCTGGCCGAGCCCCAGCCGCCACGGCAGCGGGGCACGGGCGAGCATCCGGCGCAGGCTCTGAAGCAACAGCAACAACAGCCCCCCGAGGGCCAATGCGGCGATGACGCCGCCACCAAGCAGCGCGAACGTCAGCACCAGGTCCAGGCTCAGGCGCCACATGATCAGGCCCAGGGCACCCAACGCGGCGCCGTAGACCAGCCAGGTGCTGGGGGGGATCGGCAGCATGTCCCGGCGTAATACGCGCAACGGCGGCACGCGCCCCAACGCGGCGAGGGGCGGCAGTGCGAACCCTGCGAGCGCCACCAGCCCGGTGCCGATCCCGGCAACGGCCGGCAAGAGGCCACCCGGCGGGACGGTGGCAGGCAGCAGATCCTGCAACAGGGCGAAGAGTCCCAATTGCGCGACCCAGCCGAGCAGGGCGCCACCGATGCTGGCCAACAGGCCCAGTACCGTCAGTTGCAGACTGAACAGCACCATGGTTTCCCGACGTGAAAGGCCCAGGCAGCGCAGCAGGGCGCTGGCATCAAAGCGCCGAGTGGCGAAGCGGTTGGCGGAGAGGGCGACGGCGACACCGGAGAGCAGCACGGCGACGAGGCTGGCCATGTTCAGGTAGCGTTCGGCCTTGCCCAGGGCGCCACCGATCTGCCGATTGCCGTCGCGGGCGTCCTGCAGGCGCTGGTTGGCTTCCAGGCCAGGCTTGATCAGGTCGCGGTAGGTTTGCAGTGCCGGTGCCGGGCCTCGCCAGAGTTCGCGATAACTGACACGGCTGCCGGGCTGGACCACGCCAGTGGAGTCGAGGTCCTTGAGGTTGATCATGACCCGAGGCGTGAGGCTGTAGAAGTTGCCGGCGCGATCCGGTTCGTAGGTCAGTATGCGGCTCAGACGCAGGGTGGCATTGCCGACGTCGATGCTGTCGCCGATCTTCAGGTCCAGGGCCGTCAGCAGTCGTGCCTCGACCCAGGCTTCGCCCGGGGCCGGGCGGCCGCCGGTTTCTTCCGGAGCGAACGGGGTCGGGGCGCTTTTCAGCTCTCCGCGCAAGGGGTAGGCGTCATCGACCGCCTTCACGCTGGAAAGTTGGATGCCGTTATCCGTGGCCACGACGCTGGAGAACTCCACCACCCGAGCATGTTCCAGGCCCAACTCGGTGCCGCTGCGGATCTGTTCGGGACGGGTAGGCGAACTGCCTTCGAGCAGCAGGTCGGCGCCGAGGAATTCGGTGGCGCGCATCATCATCGCGCCGTTGAGGCGGGCACCGAAGTAACCGATGGCGGTACTCGCCGCCACCGCCACCAACAGGGCGAAGAACAGCACGCGCAGCTCTCCGGCACGGGCGTCCCGCAGTAACTGGCGGACGGCGAGACTGAACAGGCGCAACAGCGGCAAGCGTGCCATCAAGGCTCCAGGGGCGCGACCATCTGGCCGGCTTCAAGTCGGATCAGGCGCCGGCAACGGTGGGCCAGGCGTTCATCATGGGTGACCAGCACCAGGGTCGTGCCGCTTTCCTTGTTCAGTTCGAACAGAAGATCGCTGATGCGCTCACCGGTATGGCTGTCCAGGTTGCCGGTGGGTTCGTCGGCAAACAGCACGTCGGGCTCGGCGGCGAAGGCGCGGGCAATGGCTACCCGTTGTTGTTCGCCGCCGGAGAGTTGTCGGGGCGAGTGGGCCAGGCGCTGGCCCAGGCCGACTCGCTGCAGCAGTTCCGTGGCGCGTTCGCGGGCATCGCTGCGGCCGTCCAGCTCCAGCGGCAGCATGACGTTTTCCAGCGCGTTGAGGCTGTCGAGCAACTGGAACGACTGAAAGACGAAACCGACGTGTTCGGCGCGGATCCGGGCCCGCTGGTCTTCATCGAGTGCGCTGAGAGCCTGTCCGGCCAGGGTTACTTCGCCGCTGCTGGGCAGGTCGAGGCCGGCCAGCAGGCCCAGCAGGGTGGATTTGCCGGAGCCGGACGCGCCGACGATGGCCAGGCTGTCGCCCTTGTTCAGTTCCAGGCTGAGTTCGTGCAGGATGGTCAGTTCACCTTCCGCGCTGGGGACCACTTTGCTAAGGTCCTTCGCGGTGAGAATGCTTGAGCCCATGGAGAATCCGATGCGTGTGTGGTTTTTGAGTGCCGGCCTGGCCTTGATGTGCATGGTCCAGAACGCAGCGGCGGGTACAGTCCTGATCGTTGGCGATAGTATCAGCGCCGCTTTCGGCCTGGATACCCGGCAAGGCTGGGTGTCATTGCTCGAACAACGGCTCAAGGCCGAAGGTTTTGACGACAAAGTGGTCAATGCATCCATCAGTGGCGACACCAGTGCAGGAGGCCAGGCACGCCTGCCGGCGCTGCTTGCAGCCCATAAGCCGGACTTGGTGATTCTGGAGTTGGGGGGTAACGATGGCCTTCGCGGGCAGCCGCCAACACAATTGCAACAAAACCTTGCAGCAATGATCGATAGCGCCCGCGCGAGCGGTGCCAAGGTGCTATTGCTGGGTATGCAACTGCCGCCCAATTACGGACGGCGCTACACCGATGCCTTCGCCAAGGTCTACAGCACCCTGGCCGAAGAGAAAAAAGTGCCGCTGGTGCCGTTTTTTCTCCAGGATGTCGGAGGGGTTCCCGGGATGATGCAGGCTGATGGATTGCACCCGTCCGTCGCCGCCCAGGGCAAGTTGCTGGAAAATGTCTGGCCGACGCTCAAACCACTGCTTTGACGCTTTTCTAGCGGCGGTCTTTCGGCTAATGTGGCGCCCCCGATCTGGAGCCCCCGATGCCGCGTCCCGCCTGGTCCCTTTTTGCCTATCAATTGATCGAGCCAGACGAACAGCTGGACCTGTTCGCCTGCCAGGAAGTGCGGGTACATCTGGTGACCCGGCAGTTGGAGCTTGGTGGCTCGGCCGACCGGACCCTCTGTGGCAGTCTACTGCCGGCCCAGCCGCGCTGGTCGGCGGTGGATCGCAAGATATTTCAGGATCACCGCCTTTGTTCATTATGCCGGGCGATCCTGGAGTCCCAGAAGCGCGGCACCTCGCCGATCTGGCCCGAGTTGCGGTTCGAGTTGTAAGCACCGACCGTGAACATGGCTCCGACTGTGGAAGCGAGCCGCCACCACAATTGATGCCCACCTCCCCGAAATAACGGGGGGCAGTGTACAATCGCTTCCTCTATACCTCTGTTCGATCTGCGAAGGATTCCCCGGATGTTGCCGCGCTTGCCTGCCGTCGCCCGCTGCCTGTCTCTTGCCGCCCTGTGTGTGGCGGGCCCCGTTGCCGCACTGGAACTGCCTCTGCCACCGCCGGGCGAAGACATTGTCGGCCAGGTGCAGGTGATCAAGGCCCAATACGAAGACACTTTCGCTGACCTGGGCACCAAGTATGACCTGGGCTACAGCGAAATGGTCGCCGCCAACCCGGGTGTCGACCCCTGGCTGCCGGGCGCTGGCACCGAGATCGTCCTGCCGACCCGTTTCATCCTGCCGCCGGGCCCGCGCGAAGGCATCGTGATCAATCTCGCCGAATACCGCCTCTATTACTTCCCCAAGGGTCGGAGCGTGGTCTACACCTTCCCGCTGGGGATTGGTCGTGAAGGCTGGGGGTCGCCGATTGCCCATACGAGCATCATTGCCAAGACGCCGAACCCGACGTGGACTCCGCCGGCTTCGATCAGGGCTGAACATGCCGCCGATGGCGAAATCCTGCCAAGCGTGGTGCCGGCCGGTCCCGATAACCCATTGGGTCCGTTCAAGTTCACCCTGGGCACCCCCGGTTACCTCATCCATGGCTCGAACAAGAAGTTCGGTATCGGCATGCGTACCAGCCACGGCTGCTTCCGGATGTTCAACAACAACGTCCTGGAAATGGCCGGCATGGTTCCGGTGGGCACATCGGTGCGGATCATCAACGACCCTTACAAGCTGGGGCTCAGTGGTGGCAAGGTATATCTCGAAGCCCACACCCCGCTGGACGACAAGGGCAATCCGTCGGTGGTGGACAAGCACACCGCAGTGATCAACGCGATGCTCAAGCGTGAGGACATCACCAGCAACCTGCGCATGGATTGGGATGTTGTGCGTGACGTGGTCGCCGCCGAAGACGGCTTGCCTGTAGAAATCGCCGTGCCGAGCGCTTCTGCACCGATGGTTTCGAGCGCCCCGGTCGACTTGCAGCAGTAAGAGTTTTTTCAGACCCGCCGGTGTCTTGCGACGTCGGCGGGTTTTTTATCGCCTGCAAAACACCCGGCCATAAAAAAGCCGACCCAAAAATGGGTCGGCTCGATAACAATCCCGAAGGATTATTACTTGCGGCTAGCTTTTTCCAGCATGCGCAGAGCACGCTCGTTAGCTTCGTCAGCAGTCTGTTGTGCTTTTTGAGCAGCAGCCAGAGCTTCGTCAGCTTTACGGTATGCTTCGTCTGCACGAGCTTGGGCGCGAGCTGCTGCGTCTTCGGTAGCAGTCAGACGTGCTTCGGTTTCTTTCGATGCGCTGCTGCAACCGGTAGCCAGAACTGCGGCCAGGGCCAGAGCAGAGAATTTCAGAACGTTGTTCATCGTGTTCCCCTTCAAGGACTTTCTATTAAATGACTGTCTCCTCAGGGCGAGGAGTTAGCCGGCGTACATACTACCCATTACTTGTAGTAAGTAAACTGACGTAGCGCAAGAAGCAAAAAAATTGTAGGCGGTGATTCTTTTTCGAGCAACTTTTCTTGCAGTTGTTTAAAAAATATACAGCTGCAAGCCTCTGAATGGAACGTGCCGATGGAGAAAAGTTCCGCTGCGGAGAAGAACTCTGTCACGCCCGCTAAAGTCGCTGCTTATTGATTCGTCTGGATTTTTGTTCATTTTTTGCGCAGCACCGCGAGCATCTTTATTGGAGTTGGTGACTTTAACTACGCTCGCTCGTCTCAAGACTCAACAACTGGCGTTGTTCAGCTAATGCACCTTCGCTGACTTCAGCATGACGGCAGCGTTCAAATCGCTAAAACCGACGGGCTTACCCTTCAATGACAGGCGTGCCTTGAGCATTTGCGTCATTGGTGCCTACTATTCACGACGTGCTCGGGTTTGAGCGGTTAGGTTTCAGGCTTCGTACGAAAAGTCGCCGAGCGCCGTGCAGGCACTTTCCTACAAAGCCTAGCGCTCGGTGGCCGGACAGGCACGGGGTGGCGTAGATGTTCCTTCGCCGGAAAAACATCGGTAAGGTAGGGTCAGCATTCAGACCCGCGAGGAGTAATGATGAGCGAGGCGTTGTCCATCCACCATGACCAGGCTGGTCATCAGTTCGAGACCACTGTGGACGGTCATCGTGCCTATCTGACTTACATGGATCTGGGCAAGCAGACCCTGGACATCTATCGCACGTTCGTGCCCAACGCCCTTCGTGGCCGGGGCATCGCGGCGGCGTTGACCGAGAAGGCGCTGCAGTACGCCGAAGAGATGGGCTATACGGTGATCCCGTCCTGTTCCTACGTGGAACGCTACATGGAGCGTCACCAGCGACATGCGGCGAAGCTATGACGCAACGGATTCCCCAAAAAAACGCCGGGTCGAAAGCCCGGCGTTTTTTTATGCATTGAAAATGCCGATCAGGTGCGCTGACGCTTGGGCAGCACATCCTTGAGCTTGGCGTGCATGCTGCGCAGGGTGTTCTCAGTCGTACTCCAGTCGATGCAGGCGTCGGTGATGGAGACGCCGTACTGCAAGTCGGCGAGGTCCTTCGGAATCGCCTGGCAGCCCCAGTTCAGGTGGCTTTCGACCATCAGGCCGATGATCGACTGGTTGCCTTCCAGGATCTGGTTGGCCACGTTTTCCATCACCAGAGGTTGCAGTGCCGGGTCCTTGTTGGAGTTGGCGTGGCTGCAGTCGACCATGATGTTCGGCTTGATCTTCGCTTTGTTCAGGGCCTGTTCACACAGCGCGACACTGACCGAGTCATAGTTTGGCTTGCCGTTGCCACCACGCAGCACCACGTGGCCATAGGCGTTGCCCTTGGTGGTGACGATGGAGACACCGCCTTCCTGGTTGATGCCCAGGAAACGGTGAGGGTTGGACACCGACTGCAAGGCGTTGATGGCTACGGTCAGGCCGCCGTCGGTACCGTTCTTGAAGCCCACGGCCGAGGACAGGCCCGAGGCCATTTCGCGATGGGTCTGGGATTCGGTGGTACGCGCACCGATGGCCGACCAACTGATCAGGTCCTGCAGGTATTGAGGGGAGATCGGGTCCAGGGCCTCGGTGGCAGTGGGCAGGCCCATTTCCGCCAGGTCCAGCAGCAATTGACGACCGATGTGCAAGCCGTCCTGGATCTTGAACGAGTCGTCCAGGTACGGATCGTTGATCAGGCCTTTCCAGCCGACAGTGGTCCGGGGTTTCTCGAAATACACCCGCATGACCAGATACAGGGTGTCGGAGACTTCCGCCGCCAGCACTTTCAGGCGCTCGGCGTACTCGTGGGCGGCCTTGATGTCATGGATCGAGCAAGGCCCGATGACCACGAACAGGCGATGGTCGGTGCCGTCGAGAATGTTGCGGATGACTTCCCGGCCCTTGGTCACGGTGCGCAGGGCTGCGTCGCTCAGGGGGATATCGCGCTTGAGCTGGTCAGGCGTGATGAGGGTCTCGTTGGAGGCGACGTTAAGGTCATTGATCGGTAAATCAGCCATCGTGTTACTCGTCAGGTCACGGGTGCCGGCCGCCAGCGATCCCCGCGCGGCGGTGCACAGCGGATTTAAGCGCGTCGGGGAGCCGAACCTTATCGCGTTACGAGGTTGCTCGACAATGGGCAGGCGCTGGTTTAATTGTGGTTGGCTCCCTACAGCAAAACCCCTTGCCATCAAGGGGCTGTGTAATGATGGAAGCAGGGTCACCTAGGAGAGGCAAGATGCAGACAGGCGTTAAACCGCGGATCGGGATAATTGGCACCGGGGCGATCGGCGGATTCTACGGCGTGATGCTGGCGCGGGCCGGTTTCGATGTGCACTTTTTATTGCGCAGCGAATTCGGCGCGGTCGTCGAAAAGGGCCTGCGGGTGGAAAGTGCAGTTCACGGGCCGTTGCAGCTCGATCCGGTCCAGGCGTATCGGTCTGCTACCGACATGCCGCCCTGTGACTGGCTGCTGGTCGGTGCCAAGACCACCAGTAATGCCGACCTGGCCCCGGCCATCGTCCAGGCGGCGGCTGACGGCGCGAAAGTCCTGTTACTGCAGAACGGCCTCGATGTCGAAGACGATCTTAGGCCGCTGCTGCCCGAGTCGCTGCACCTGCTGGGCGGCTTGTGCCTGGTCTGTGTGCACCGAGTCGGCCCTGGCGTCATCGCCCATCAGGCACTGGGTTCTGTCAATATCGGTTATCACAGCGGTTCGTGCGGCGATCAGGCGGGTCGCATGACAATAGTGGAAGAGGCGGTGGGGCTGTTTCGTACCGCCGGTATCGACTCCCAGGCCATGCCTGACCTGAGGCAGGCCCGCTGGCAGAAGCTGGTGTGGAACGTGCCCTACAACGGCCTTTCGGTCCTGCTGGGGGCCAGTACCACGCCATTGATGGCTGACAGCGGCAGCCGCGGTTTGATTCAGGCGCTGATGGGCGAAGTGGTGCGTGGAGCCCAGGCCTGTGGCCATTACGTCGAGCCAGGCTATGCCGATTACTTGTTCGCGATGACTGAAAAGATGCCCGACTATTGGCCAAGCATGTACCACGATTATTCACACGGGCGTGCGTTGGAACTGGAGGCCATCTACGGCCGGCCGTTGGCATCGGCAAGGGCGGCGGGCTGCGAATTGCCGAAAATCGAAGCCTTGTATCAGGCGCTGGTGTTCATGGATCGACGCAACCGCTGACCGGGCGAGAGGGGGAAGGCATGGCAAATAATATCGACGACCGGCTGGTGCTGGCGATCTCGTCTCGGGCGCTGTTCGACCTGAGGGAAAGCCACAAGGTCTATCTGTCGAGCGGCGTCGAGGCCTATCGGCAATACCAGATCGAGCATGAAGATGAAGTCCTGGCACCCGGCGACGCGTTCGCCCTGGTGCAAAAGCTGCTCAGCCTCAACGAGCATCTGGGGCGTGCCCGGGTCGAGGTGATTCTGGTGTCACGCAACAGTGCCGACACGGGCCTCAGGGTATTCAACTCGATCCATCATTATGGTCTGGCGATCTCCCGTGCGGCATTCGTCGGCGGTCGCAGTCCTTACCCTTACCTCAAGGCGTTCGGCTGTGACTTGTTTCTTTCCACCCATGCCGAGGATGTGCGCAGCGCCCTGGATGCCGGATTTGCTGCCGCGACCATCCTGTCGGGAGGTGCCAGCCGTGCTGCCAGCGACGAGTTGCGCATTGCTTTCGATGGCGATGCGGTGCTGTTTTCCGACGAGTCGGAGCGCGTCTATCAGAGCGGCGGCCTGGAGGCTTTCCAGGCCAGTGAGCGACAAGCCGCTCGCGAGCCGTTGCGAGGTGGGCCGTTCAAGGGCTTCCTGGCAGCACTCAACGCGCTGCAGCGCGAGTTCCCCGAGGATGCCTGTCCGATCCGCACCGCACTGGTCACCGCACGTTCGGCACCTGCTCACGAGCGGGTCATCCGCACTCTGCGCGAATGGGATATCCGCCTGGACGAGTCGCTGTTCCTCGGTGGCCTGACCAAATCGGCGTTTCTCGAAGCCTTCGCTGCCGACGTGTTTTTCGATGATCAGACCGGCCACTGCGAACTGGCTCGCGAAGTGGTCGCCACGGGCCATGTACCCCACGGCATCAGTAACGAAGTGAAGCCCTGACGAGCCGCTGTCCGGGACGTCAAGCCGCACGTCGTAGTCCTCAAGGCACTGCTAAGCTGAATCCAACTCCGCCATTCTGGCACGCGAGGAGGTCACATGATTCGTTCGATGCTGTACGCCACAGACTTGGGGCTCTATGCCCCTTATGTGATGCAGCATGCCTTGGCGTTGGCACGGACGTTTGAAGCCGAGTTGTATGTGGTGCATGCGGTAGAGCCGATGGGGCTGTTCGCCGAATCGGTGTTGCAAAGCTATCTCGATGAGCAGGCGCTGAACGAATTTCATCGCCAGGGTCTGAATACGGTGATGGCCAATATCGAACAACGGGTACTCGACAGCTTTCGCGAGGAACTGGGGGAAGGGCAGCAGGACTTGAAGCTGATCAGATCGGTCAGGGTGTATCAGGGTGATCCTTCCCAGGTCATTCTCGAACAGGCTGCGAAACTCTCCGTCGATCTGCTGATCGTAGGCAGTCACTGCCAGGGAGCAAGTGGTGAGACGCCCCTGGGCAGGACCGCCGCACGGGTATTGCAGTTATCCCGGGTACCGGTCTACCTGGTGCCGCTGGTGCAGCGTCGGCGTCAGGGAGAGGCGTGAGGCTAAATGATGGCTTTTTTATAAAAAAGTTCTAGATTTATTGCGCAAACCATCCATATAGTTATATACCGTCGCTGTCGCTGATGCCCGTGGCGTCCAACTGCTTTGAGGGATACATATGAAGCTTCAACAACTGCGCTACATCTGGGAAGTGGCGCACCACGACCTCAACGTTTCCGCTACTGCGCAAAGCCTCTACACGTCGCAACCTGGCATCAGCAAGCAGATCCGCCTGTTGGAAGACGAACTGGGCGTAGAGGTATTTGCCCGCAGTGGCAAGCACCTGACCCGCGTCACCCCGGCGGGTGAGCGCATCATTACCACGGCCGGCGAAATCCTGCGCAAGGTCGAAAGCATCAAGCAGATTGCCCAGGAGTTCTCCAACGAGAAGAAAGGCACCCTGTCGATCGCTACCACTCACACCCAGGCACGTTACGCGCTGCCTCCGGTGATCAGCAATTTTATCAAGCAATACCCGGACGTGGCCCTGCACATGCATCAGGGCTCGCCGATGCAGATCGCCGAAATGGCCGCCGACGGCACCGTGGATTTTGCCATCGCTACCGAGGCCCTGGAGTTGTTCGGTGATTTGGTGATGATGCCCTGCTATCGCTGGAACCGTTGCGTGGCCGTGCCTCAGGGCCATCCATTGACGAAGCTGCCGAAGCTGACCCTCGAAGCGCTGGCCGAATACCCCATCGTCACGTACGTGTTCGGTTTTACCGGCCGGTCGAAACTCGATGAAGCCTTCAGCCATCGAGGGTTGACTCCGAAAGTGGTGTTCACCGCTGCCGACGCCGACGTGATCAAGACTTACGTGCGCCTGGGCCTGGGCGTGGGCATCGTGGCGAAGATGGCGGTCGATACCAAGCTCGACAGCGACCTGGTGGTGTTGGACGCCAGCGAATTGTTCGAATCGAGCGTGACCAAGATCGGTTTCCGCCGCGGCACCTTCCTGCGCGGGTTCATGTGCGATTTCATCGAGAAGTTCGCGCCGCACCTGACCCGCGAAGTCATGGCCAAGGCCATCCAGTGCCACAACAAGCAGGAGCTTGAAGAGTTGTTCGAAGGTGTCGAACTGCCGGTGCACTAACCCTTATTCTAGAACGCCTCGGTGACAGCGAACTGTTGCCGGGTGCCTCCCACGACGATCTCCACCTCATCACCTTCGAATTTGCCCAGCAGGCCCCGGCCCAGCGGTGAACGAGGGGTGATGACCGTGATGGGTTGCCCCACCAGCGAGACTTTCAACCCCGCGGCATCCGGTCCCAGGAACAACCATTGTTCGCGACCTTCCTCGTCTTCCAGCCCGATCAGCGTGCCCAGCTGGATGCCACGCTGCTCGTCGTACGGTCTGAGCGTCAGGTTCTGGCAAAGGGCGAGGGCTTGACGAATCTCCTCCACACGTCGGGCTTGTCCGGCAGCGAGGTAGGACGCTTCGAGGCCCAGGGTGTCGTATTTATTCTCGGCAATATTCTCTTCGTGGGTCGCGGCTTCGTAGGCGGTCTGTGCGGCGCGCTCGGCGATCTCCAGGTCGGCCTTGAGCCGGTCGAGAATCAACTGGTGGACGGTCTGTTTGTTCATGGTCATTCACAGAATTGCAGGACGTTGGCGCGGCTTTTCTCGCTGGGAGCGTTCTGATCCTGTTGCAGCCAGAACTGGCACTTGGGGTTGGACAGATTGCGGGGATTGTTGCGGGCCTGATCAAGGGCCTGGCGCTGCTCGTTCCGTTGCAGGTTCTGTTGGTACTGCTCGAACATCGGGGTAGGCGGTTCAGCCGGTGGCTGCATGGCGGGCGGTTGCGCCAGTTGATGCACGGCGGCAGCCACCGGAGCCAGTTGTTCACTGAACAGGAATTTCGACAGCAGCCAGCCGGTCAGAATGATGGCGAGGAAACCCAGCCATAATCCCAAGGCAATGCTGAGGGTCAGTTGCAAGGCACCAAGGCGTGGGGCGGATGGATGGTCGGGCATGGCTGCTTCCTGGCAGGGGCACGTAAAGCCGTGATTGTCGCATGAAGATTAATCGTCGTCGGCTCTTCTGCATCATCGGTTTATTCGGGACAATCGGCGCTTTGCCACGGGGAGTCGGGAATGGCTGTGCGTTGGGACATTTTTTGCACCGTCGTCGATAACTTTGGTGATATTGGCGTCACCTGGCGCCTGGCCCGGCAACTGGTGGCCGAGCATCGATGCGCCGTTCGGCTGTGGGTCGATGATCTGGGTGCTTTCGAGCGACTGTGTCCGGAAGTCGATGTCACGCTTGCGCAGCAGTGGCAACAAGGCGTGGATGTACGCCATTGGCCTCGGGAGTGGCTTCCCGCTGAAGCCGCCGATGTGGTGATCGCCGCGTTTGCCTGTCAATTGCCAAGCGCTTATATGGATGCGATGGCTGAACGTGAGGTGACGCCGCTGTGGATGAACCTCGACTACCTGAGCGCTGAAGATTGGGTTGTCGGGTGCCACGGATTACCGTCGGTCAAATACAAACACGTCCAGAAATACTTCTTTTTCCCTGGCTTTCGAGAAGGTACGGGGGGCTTGCTGCGTGAAGCGGGGTTACTGGAGCGACGGCAGCGGTTCCAGCAGAATGCCGAGGCGCAGGGCCGGTTCCTGCAAGGGCTGGGCGTGGAGCGGGTTCCAGACGCACGTCTGATTTCGCTGTTTGCTTACGAAAACACTGGCCTGGCGAGCTGGTTCGACGCGATGGCGGCCGATGTCCAGGCTGCTCATGTGTTGGTTCCCGAAGGGCGGGTGCTGGGGGACGTCGGGCGTTGGCTCGGGGTCGAAGGCCTGGCGGCAGGGGCGGTGCACCGACGCGGTGCCCTGACGGTGCAGGTGCTGCCGTTCGTCCGACAGGACCAGTACGACTCATTGCTTTGGTGTTGCGATTTCAACGCCGTGCGGGGCGAAGATTCTTTCGTGCGCGCCCAATGGGCCGGTCGACCGCTGCTCTGGCACATCTATCAACAGGAAGAAGACGTCCATCTGGAAAAGCTCGAAGCCTTTCTCGGGCTCTACACCCAGGGACTTTCTGAGTCGGCGCAAAAGGCGATGAGCGGCCTGTGGCGGGCATGGAATGCCGGCCAGGACATGGCCGGTCACTGGAAAAACACCTGCGAACAGCAGCAGGAACTGGCCGAACATGCCCAGGCGTGGTGTCTGGAACAGGCTTCGCGGTCCGATCTTGCCACGGCGCTGGTGAAGTTTTATGGAAATTGGATATGATACGCGGCCTAGATTTTTGTCAATCCCATCCAAATTCGGATATTCGCAATGAAAACTGGTAAAGAACTCAAACCCGGTACCGTGATTCGTATCGACAACGATCCTTGGCTGGTTCAGAAAGCTGAATTCACCAAGTCGGGTCGTAACAGCGCGATCATGAAGACCAAGCTGAAGAACCTGCTGACCGGTTACAAGACCGAAACCGTCTACGGTGCGGACGACAAGCTGGACGACGTGATCCTCGACCGCAAGGAAGCGACCCTGTCCTTCATCAGCGGCGATTCCTACACGTTCATGGACACCACTGACTACACCATGTACGAGCTGAACGCCGAAGACATCGAAAGCGTTCTGCCATTCGTTGAAGAAGGCATGACCGACGTCTGTGAAGCCGTATTCTTCGAAGGCCGCCTGGTATCCGTAGAACTGCCGACCACCATCGTGCGTCAGGTTGACTACACCGAAGGTTCCGCTCGCGGCGACACTTCCGGCAAGGTCATGAAGCCTGCCAAACTGAAGAACGGTACCGAACTGTCGGTCGCTGACTTCATCGAAATCGGCGACATGATCGAGATCGATACCCGCGACGGCGGTTCCTACAAAGGCCGCGCTAAATAAGCGAAGTCTTTTGCATGAAAAAGCCCGACCATTGAGTCGGGCTTTTTCATTTCTGATTGTGTAGAGCTACACGTTACTTCAAGTGCTGCTTGAGCTCTTCGGACACCTGCAACATCGCCGAGCGCACCGCGGGCACCTGGCTCACCACGTTGAGCAGGCCATAGTCGTGGATCATGCCGTTGTAGCGTACGGCGGTCACAGGCACGCCAGCGGCGTCCAGTTTGCGGGCATAGGCTTCGCCTTCGTCACGCAATACATCGGCTTCGGCGGTCTGCACCAATGCTGGCGGCAGGCCCTTGAGTTGCGCAGTGGTCGCCCGCAACGGTGAGGCGTAGATCTCGTTACGCTGCCCGGCGTCGGTGGTGTAGTTGTCCCAGAACCACTTCATCATGTTCTTGGTGAGGAAGTGCCCCTCGGCGAACTGGTTGTAGGACGCCGTCTCGAAGCTGGCATCGGTCACCGGCCACAGCAGGGCCTGGAACCGAATCGCCGGTGTGCCTTTGTCCTTGGCCATCAGGGCCACGACGGCCGCCATGTTGCCGCCGACGCTATTACCCGCTACAGCCAGGCGTTTGCCATCGACATTGATCTGCTTGCCATGCTCGGCCACCCATTTTGTCGCGGCGTAGGCCTGGTTGATTGCCACCGGGTAATGCGCTTCAGGTGAAGGCGTGTAGTTGACGAACACCGCAACCGCCCCCGATCCCGCCACCAAGTCCCGGACCAGCCTTTCATGGGTCGGGAAGTCCCCCAGTACCCAGCCGCCGCCGTGGAAAAACATGAACGCGGGCAGCTCACCCTTGACGCCGGCCGGACGAACGATGGTCAGGTTGATTGCCTGTCCATCGACCTGAATGGTTTTCTCGCTGACCTCAGCCTTGGGCAAGGTCAGCTTTACACCTGCCTGGGCGCCGCTCAGTACCGCACGGGCGTCCTTGGGCGACAGTTGCTCCAGGGGTTTACCGGTGCCGGCGTTCAGGGCATCGAGGAACGCCTGGGTGTTGTGTTCGACGATGCCGTTGGCAAAGGCGCTGCTGACGCTGAGTGCGAGAAGGGTGCCGGTCAGGGCTTTGCTGAATGTGTTCATGTGGGTCTCCTTGGATTCGGTGCCGGGTCGGTGGTTAAACGGTTACGTGCAGGCGTACATCGACGTTGCCACGGGTGGCGTTGGAGTACGGGCAGACCTGATGAGCCGCTTCCACCAGGCTTTGCGCATCGGCCTGGTCCAGGCCGGGCAGGCTGATGTGCAGGTCAATGTCGAGACCGAAGCCACCGGGGATCTGGCCGATGCCGACATGGGCGGTGATCGAGGCATCGTCCGGGATCTTGCGTTTACTCTGGCCGGCGACGAATTTCAACGCGCCGATGAAGCAGGCCGAGTAGCCCGCGGCAAACAGCTGTTCCGGGTTGGTCGCCGCACCGCCTGCGCCACCGAGTTCCTTGGGCGTGGCGAGTTTGACGTCGAGGATGTTGTCGCTGGAGATTGCACGACCGTCACGGCCGCCGGTGGAGGTTGCGATTGCGGTATAGAGAGTTTTCATGATGTTTGCCTCGTTCTCAGTGGTCGTTTGCGCTAAATGTTTGTGCGCTAAGTAGGTGTGAGACGAATATAGTTCGTTAATATTTAGCGCGCAAGATAAATTTTTGAGAAGCGCGCGAATCAACAAGCTGAAAAGCTCTGCAACCATTGAATTAGAGCGGTTTGTGATGGGGAAAAATTTTTTGTGGGAGCATGGCAGGTCAATGCCGTGGGCTAGTTGAGAACTGTGTGGGAGCGGGCTTGCTCGCGAACGCGGAGGGTCGGTTTGTGATGAGATTGGTGTACCGCCTTCGTGAACAAGCCCGCTCCCACTGGATCAGCTCGATATCTGTAGGAGGGCGAGCCTGTCCGCGATGCGGTGAATATGCCTTCAGAGGCTGTCCTGCAGATTTGCGCGCAATGCCTGCAGGTCCATTTGCAGTTTCTTCAGCTGCTCCAGCGTCTGGCCACTGGAGGCGAGGATGCACTGGGGAATGTCGAGGGCTTTTTCCCGCAGGGCGCGGCCTCGTTCGGTCAGTTCGATATTCACCACACGCTCGTCTTCCCGGCTGCGGGTGCGGCTCAGCAGGCCCTCGGCCTCCAGACGCTTGAGCAGTGGGGTCAAGGAGCCGGGATCGGTCAGCAGGCGGTTGCTGATCTCGCCTACGGTCAAACCGTCTTTTTCCCACAAAACCATCATGGCGAGGTATTGCGGATACGTCAGGCCCAGGGCCTGCAACAGGGGCTTGTAGACCTTGGTCATCAACAGCGAGGTGGAATGCAAGGCAAAGCACACCTGATTGTCGAGCAGCAGGGCTTCGCAGGCTTCAGGGGTGTCGCGCTGGGTGCTCATGGGTAAAACCTTCATCAATGAATACAGTGAACGTCACAAATCTAGCGGGTGAATCTTTAATGCGCCAGATAATTCCGATGTATCGAGCGGACATCACGTTCCCCCCAAGGCATTGACTGCGTAGGATATGTGCCTTGATGAAGAGGAGTCGTCTGTGATCGAGAGTCTGTTGTATCTGGTATTGGGTGCTGCATTGGGCACCTTGGGGGGATTGTTCGGTATCGGTGGTGGACTGATCGCGATTCCAGTGCTGGGCGTCTGGTTCGGTCTTGACCAGCAGATTGCTCAAGGCACGGCGCTTGTCATGGTGGTCCCCAACGTGATGCTCGCGTTGTGGCGTTATCACCAGCGTAACCGTATCGAGCTGCGTCACGTGCTGCCGCTGGCCACGATGGGTTTCTGCTTTGCCTGGCTGGGCTCGATCTGGGCCGTCGGCATCGATTCGGAGAGCATGCGGATCGGCTTCGTGGTGTTCCTGATCGTCCTGGCAGCCTACAACCTGATCCGCATGTTCACCGCGACTGCGCCGGCATCGGCGCAGATGCGATATGGCTGGCCATGGCTGGGTGTGCTGGGTGCGGTATCCGGTACCATGGGCGGTCTGTTCGGTGTAGGCGGGGCGGTCGTCGCGACGCCGATCCTGACCAGCCTGTTCGGCACCACTCAAGTGGTTGCCCAGGGTTTGTCGCTGTCCCTGGCCCTGCCCAGCACCGGCGTGACCCTCGCCACCTATGCCTTTCACCATCAGGTGGACTGGTGGATCGGATTGCCACTGGCCGCGGGTGGCCTGTTGAGCATCAGTTGGGGGGTGAAAGTCGCCCACGCCATGCCGGAACGGCTGCTGCGGGCACTGTTCTGTGGCTTCCTGGTGGTCTGCGCGGTGCTGCTCGCCCTTAAAGTTTGAAGCCTTCGACGATGTGCTCGGCCAGGCATTCGGTGATCGGCGATGGATTATGCAGGTTGCGGATCAGCATGATGCTGGCCTCGGGCAGTTCCGGCAGGTTTTCCGCCTCGCCCAGCACGCGCATGTCCGGCGTCAGCAGGCTTTCCAATTGCGCGGTGATCGCCAGGCCCGCGCCCACCACGGCCATGAGCGCCGACAGGCTGGAGCTGTTGTAGGCCACGCGATACTCGCGGCCCATGGCATCCAGCGCATTGCAGGCCCATTGCCGGCAGAAACAGTCACTGTTGAACATCGCCAGCGGCAGCGGTGTTTTTTCGTGGGCGCTGAAACAGGCCGCTTCGGCCCAGACGAAGCGTTCCTTGCGCAGCAACTGGCCTATCTCGTCTCCCGGTTTACGGGTGACGATGGACAGGTCCAGGTCCTGGCGCAGTAACAGCTGCTTGGACGACTCGCAGTGCACCTCGATTTCGATCAGCGGATAGAACTGGGCAAAACGTTGCAGGATGCCCGGCAGGAACCGCATGACGTAGTCGTCCGGGGTGCCGATGCGCACCGTGCCGACCATGTGCGGTTCGCGCAAGGTATTGAACACTTCACTGTGCAGCTTGAGGATTCGCCGGGCGTAGCCCAACAGCACCTGGCCTTCGGCGGTGAGCTTGACTTGCCGCCCGTCACGCTCGAACAGTCGGCGCTGCAATACATCTTCTTCCAGGCGCTTCATCTGCATGCTGACGGCCGACTGGGTGCGGTTCACCAGTTCACCGGCGCGCGTGAAACCGCCCTGGTCAGCGATGGCGACGAAGGTTCGTAGCACTTCCGTATCGATGCTGGGGTAACTCGACAATGGATCAATCTCCGAGATGTATTGCATCAGAAACATTCGTTGGATTGATCTTAGCTGTGGCGCGAGACTTGAACCACCCCCAACGGAGGACATCACGATGAAAGGTCAGAAAGGATACATATCGATCGATAAACACTCATCCCACCGGTTTTCCCTCGGCGAGCTGTTCCACAAGTTTAGCCGCTGGTATGAATTGCACCACGAGCGCGAATTGCTCGCCGGTTTAAGCGACGAGGCGCTCAAGGACATCGGCGTCAGCCGTGCGGATGTTGAACAGGAAGTGGTTCGGCCGTTCTGGGATGACCCCATGCACAAATGAGCCATCCTTCCCTACACAAATCGACTCTTGGTGAGGTAGGTTGCGAGCAGACAAGGAGATCTCCATGCCCGCGACTGCATCCTTTACCCTCAAACAGGCCCGGCGTCTGGCGTTGGCCGCCCAGGGATTCGATGGGCGGCTGCCGCCGGCTTCGGTGCAACCCTCTCGCCTCAACCGTCTGATCGAACGCCTCGGCGTGCTGCAGATCGATTCGGTCAATGCGCTGGTGCGCTCGCATTACCTCCCGCTGTTCTCCCGCCTCGGTCACTACAATCCCGATTTGCTCGATCAAGCGGCCTGGAGCCAGGGGCGACGTCGTACCTTGTTCGAATACTGGGGCCACGAAGCTTCCCTTTTGCCCTTGTCGATGTATCCGCTGATGCGCTGGCGCATGGCCCGTGCGTCCCAGGGTGAAGGCATTTACCAACAACTGGCGCGTTTTGGCCAGGAACGCCAGGACGTCATCCGCCGTGTCCTGGCTTCGGTGCGGGAGCAGGGTGCCCTGGGTGCGGGCAGCTTGTCCACTCGCCAGGAAAAGGCCGGGCCCTGGTGGGACTGGAGCGCCGAGAAGCACGCGTTGGAATGGCTGTTCGCCGCGGGAGAGGTCACGGTGGCGGGGCGGCGTGGTTTCGAACGGCTGTACGACTTGCCGGAACGGGTACTCCCGGCCTCGGTCCTGCAACAACCTCTGCCGGACGAGGCCCAGGCCCAGCGTGCGTTATTGCTGCATGCCGCCGATGCCTTGGGCGTCGGCACCGAGAAGGACTTGCGCGATTACTTCCGCCTCGATCCCGCCGACAGCCGGGTGCGGCTGGCCGAGCTGGAGGAGGCCGGCGAGTTGATGCGCTGTCAGGTGCAGGATTGGAAGCAGCCCGCGTGGTGCCGGCCCGCCCCGAAAATCCCCCGCAAGGTGGCGGCCAGTGCCTTGTTATCGCCGTTCGATTCGCTGGTCTGGGAGCGCAGCCGTACCGAGCGGTTGTTCGACTTTCGTTATCGATTGGAAATCTACACCCCGGCCCACAAGCGGGTGTATGGCTATTACGTGTTGCCGTTCCTGCATAACGAACGCATCGCGGCGCGTGTTGATCTGCGGGCCGAGAGAGCCCAGGGCCGGCTGGCGGTGCATGCCGTGCACGAGGAAGAACCGGGGTTGGACGAGGAGGGGATGCAGGCGTTAGCGGCGAACTTGCATCGTCTGGCTGACTGGCTGGGGTTGGAGCGGGTACAGCTTAATTGTCGGCGGGTGGGTGGGGTTCGGTTGGCGGGGGCATTGGCCGAGATCTCGGGTGACTGATCTGGCGCTATCGCGAGCAGGCTCGCTCCCACAGTGGAATGCTGACGAACACAGGATCTGTGCGCGACGCGGTCAATGTGGGAGCGAGCCTGCTCGCGATGAGGGAATCACAGGCGCTGCATAATCACCTGACTCACCGCCGAACCTGCTTCAACGTCTCGGCAATCAAGAACGCCAGCTCCAGCGACTGGTCGGCGTTCATCCGTGGGTCGCAATGGGTGTGGTAGCGGTCTGACAGCCCATCCTCGGTGATGGGCCGCGCGCCGCCGATGCATTCGGTGACGTTCTGGCCGGTCATTTCGATGTGGATGCCGCCGGCATAGGTGCCTTCGGCTTCGTGGACCTGGAAGAACTGTTTCACTTCGCCAAGGATCTGCGCGAAATCCCGGGTCTTGTAGCCGCTGCTGGCCTTGATGGTATTGCCGTGCATCGGGTCCGAACTCCACAGCACCTGCTTGCCTTCACGCTGCACGGCGCGCAGCAGGGATGGCAGGTGGTCGCCGACCTTGTTCGCACCCATCCGCGCGATCAGGTTCAGGCGGCCCGGATCGTTGTCCGGGTTGAGCACATCGATCAGGCGGATCAGGTCGTCAGGGTCCATGGTCGGCCCGACCTTGACCCCGATCGGGTTGTTCACGCCGCGCAGGAATTCGACATGGGCACCGTCCAGCTGACGGGTGCGATCACCGATCCAGAGCATGTGGGCCGAGCAGTCGTAATAATCGTTGGTCAGGCTGTCACGGCGCACGAAGGCTTCTTCGTAATTGAGCAGCAGGGCTTCGTGGGCGGTGAAGAAGCTGGTTTCGCGCAGTTGCGGCGAGCTGTCCATGCCGCAGGCGCGCATGAACGCCAGGGTTTCGTCGATGCGGTCGGCCAGGTGGCTGTATTTTTCTGCCAGGGCCGAGTTGGCGATGAAGTCCAGGTTCCATTTGTGCACCTGATGCAGGTCGGCGAACCCGCCCTGGGCGAACGCCCGCAGCAGGTTCAACGTGGCCGTCGACTGGTGGTAGGACTGCAGCAGGCGCTCCGGGTCCGGCACTCGGCTCTGTTCGTCGAAGCCGATGCCGTTGACGATATCGCCCCGGTAGGCCGGCAGGGTCACGCCGTCGATGGTTTCTTCGTTGGCCGAGCGCGGCTTGGCGAACTGTCCGGCCATGCGCCCGACCTTGACCACCGGACAGCCGGCGGCGAAGGTCATCACGATCGCCATCTGCAACAGCACCTTGAACGTATCGCGGATCTTGGCCGCCGAGAATTCGGCAAAGCTTTCGGCGCAGTCGCCGCCCTGCAGCAAAAAGGCACGGCCCTGGGTCACTTCGGCGAACTGACGGCGCAACTCCCGCGCCTCTCCGGCAAACACCAGCGGCGGATAGCTGGCCAGGGTCTGCTCGACACGCAGCAGATGCGCCGCGTCGGGGTAGCGGGGTTGTTGCTGGATCGGCAGGGCGCGCCAGCTGTCAGGGCTCCAGGGTTGGCTCATCATGATCTCTAGGTGGTTTACGCTCGGGCGGTCATGTTATCAGCAAATTAGTGCGTGACCTGCTCCCGTCGCATGGCCGACAATCGCGCTTTTGCCCAGGCTGCCCATTGGCTTGGCCCGTTGTGAGGCGCTTCGGTTGCCATCAGGAGATGAAATGACAGAGGAGCGCGTCGAGCATCTGCTCGCCGAGGTGCACGATGAGTTCGGCATGATCCGGGTGTTCGAAGTGGCCGACTACCGGTTCCTCGAGTTCGGCGACGCCATTGAGCAAAGCTGTGTGTTCACTGCCGATCCCAGCTGGCTCGAATACGATTACACCCGTGCCATGCTGATCGGTGCGTTATGTCATGAGCAGCCGGAAAGCGCGCTTTTCCTGGGGTTGGGGGCCGGTACGCTGACCCAGGCCTGTCTCAAGTTCCTGCCGCTGGAAGACGTCGAGGCCATCGAGTTGCGCCCCGATGTACCGCGCCTTGCGATCGAATACTTGGGGCTGGACGACGATCCGCGCTTGTATATCCGGGTCGGCGACGCCCTGGAGCTGCTGGAAACCGCCGAGCCTGCAGACCTGATCTTCGTCGATCTCTATACCGATGTCGGCCCCGGCGTCGGGCATCTGGCCTGGGGGTTCCTGGAGGATTGTCAGAAACGCCTGAACCCGGGCGGCTGGCTGGTGATCAACCAATGGGCCACCGATGACGGCAAGCCCTTGGGCGCGGCTCTATTGCGCGGCCTGTACCACCGGCATTACTGGGAATTGCCGGTGAAGGAAGGCAATGTGATCCTGATCGTGCCGGCGGACCTGGAGCAGGCCGTGGACCTGGAAGGGCTGGTTGCCCGGGCCGAGGCGCTGGCGCCGCGATTGGGCTATTCGTTGCTGCCGTTGATCAAGGCGATCCGGCCTGCGACCTGATACAAGCGTGGCACCCACATTCCTCAGGATGAAACGGTTTAGCGACTGTAAAAAAAGCTCCCTTTTCGGGCGAATTCCGGTATAGTGCGCGCCGGCCTTTAGCCGGGCCGCGTCAAGACAGCGCAGTTACGAAGCCAGCTTCGGTTGCATGTCCGTATAACGGACGCTTTCTCGACGTTCTTTTTCATTCATTCGTTTTCGCAAATCCCCGCCGACAAAGCTGCCAGGGCGACTCTTGAGTCTCAACACGGCATGCGCAGCTTTGGAGCATGGGTCTTTGCGGATGCACTTAGAGGCAGACCCATGACCCAGGAAATCGGCGGCTTCGCCGCTCTTGAACTTCATCCCAATATTGTCGCTGCAGTAGTCGCTACCGGCTATGAAGAGCCTTCGGCCATTCAGCAGCAGTCGATCCCGATCATTCTCGCCGGTCACGATATGATTGGCCAGGCGCAAACCGGTACGGGTAAAACCGCCGCGTTCGCCCTGCCGATCCTGCACCGCATTGATCCGTCCAAGCGCGAGCCGCAAGCTCTGATCCTGGCCCCAACCCGCGAGTTGGCGCTGCAAGTTGCAACCGCTTTCGAAACCTACGCCAAGCAGATGCCGGGCGTGACTGTCGTGGCTGTCTACGGCGGCGCGCCGATGGGCCCACAACTGAAAGCAATCCGTAATGGCGCACAGATCGTTGTCGCCACGCCGGGCCGTCTGTGCGACCACCTGCGTCGCGACGAAAAAGTCCTGGCTACCGTGAACCACCTGGTTCTCGACGAAGCCGACGAAATGCTCAAGCTGGGCTTCATGGATGACCTGGAAGTGATCTTCAAGGCCATGCCGGAAACCCGCCAGACTGTACTGTTTTCGGCCACCCTGCCGCAGTCGATCCGTGCGATCGCCGAGCGTCATCTGAAAGACCCGAAACACGTCAAGATCCAGAGCAAGACCCAGACCGTCACCGCGATCGAGCAGGCTCATCTGCTGGTTCACGCCGACCAGAAGACCTCTGCCGTCCTGAGCCTGCTGGAAGTCGAGGATTTCGACGCCCTGATCATGTTCGTGCGCACCAAGCAAGCGACCCTGGACCTGGCCAGCGCCCTGGAAGCCAAAGGCTACAAAGCCGCTGCGCTGAACGGTGACATTGCCCAGAACCAGCGCGAGCGCGTGATCGACTCCCTCAAGGATGGCCGTCTGGACATCGTTGTGGCGACCGACGTTGCGGCCCGTGGCCTGGACGTTCCGCGCATCACCCACGTCTTCAACGTGGACATGCCGTACGATCCGGAATCCTACGTTCACCGTATCGGCCGTACCGGTCGTGCCGGTCGCGAAGGTCGTGCGTTGCTGCTGGTCACTCCTCGTGAGCGCCGCATGCTGCAAGTGATCGAGCGTGTGACCGGTCAGAAGGTTGCGGAAGTCCGCCTGCCGGATGCCCAGGCCGTTCTGGATGCTCGCATCAAGAAACTGACCAACAGCCTGTCGCCGCTGGTAGCGGATGCCGAGTCGACTCACGGTGATCTGCTCGATCGCCTGACTGCCGACATCGGTTGCAGCCCGCGTGCCCTGGCCGCCGCCCTGTTGCGCAAGGCGACCAATGGACAGGCGCTGGACCTGGCTGCGATCGAGAAGGAGCGTCCGCTGGTACCGAACAGCACGCCTCGTGGCGACCGTCCTGAGCGCGGTGACCGTCCGGATCGTGGTGATCGTGAGCGCCGTGCGCCGATCCCGCTGGCCGAAGGTCGTGCCCGCTGCCGTACCGCACTGGGTGCCCGTGACGGCATCGCCGCCAAGAACCTGCTGGGTGCCATCCTCAACGAAGGTGGTCTGGCGCGGGAAGCCATCGGTCGCATCCAGGTACGTGACAGCTTCAGTCTGGTGGAACTGCCGGAAGAAGGCCTGGAGAAGTTGCTGACCAAGCTCAAGGACACTCGCGTGGCTGGCAAGCAACTCAAGCTGCGTCGTTATCGCGAAGATTGATCGGCTTGCCTGCTGACTGATCGAGCATAAAAAATCCCCGACTGGTTCGGGGATTTTTTTTGCCTGTTGTCCGGTGCTTTTCCTGTAGTTGGAGTCGCCTCGATCGCGAACCTGCTTGCGATCGAGGCGACTCGGGGTATGGTCAATCGAACCTATAAATGTCCATCCCCAACGCCCCCATCGTGAACCCTTGGTGAGCCACGCTGAATCTTCCCCCGGCGCTTCGGGCAAAATACAGCGGCAACAGGTGCTCGTCGCTGGGGTGACTGCGCACGGCATTGGGTGCCTGGCGGCGATAGTCATGCAGCGCGACCTCATCATCGGCCGCCAGTTTTTCCACGATCCAATCCCGAAACGCCTTCGCCCACGGTTCGATGCTTTCAGGGCCAGCATTCCAATCGAGGTCGCGCAGGTTGTGGGTGATGCTGCCGGAGCCAATCAACAGGATGTCGTCCTGGCGCAAGTTCGCCAGCGCTCTGCCGACCTGGGTCTGCAAGGTCGGTCCCTGATGGCTGGGCAGGGAAACCTGCACCACCGGGATATCGGCCTCGGGATACATCAAGGCCAGCGGTACCCAGACGCCGTGATCAGAGGGACGTTGAGTGTCAAGGTGCGCGGGCAGTTGCGCAGCGTTGAGCAGGTCCGCCACCTTCGCCGCCAGCTCGGGGTTTCCCGGTGCGGGATACTGCACCTGATACAGCGCGGGCGGAAAACCGCCGAAATCGTGCCAGGTACGCGGCTGTGGGTTGGCGCTGACCTGCAGCTCGTTGCTCTCCCAGTGGGCGGACACAATGACGATGGCTTTGGGCCTGGGCAGTTGAGCGGCAAGGCGAGCCAGCGCAGGGCCGCTGTCGCCGGGCTCCAGAGCGAGCATTGGCGAGCCATGTGAGATAAACAGGCTGGGCAGCATGAAACGGCTCCTGAACGTTAAGATGTCGTCATCTTCCATCAGGCTTATGATCGGAATCTAATATAAGTTTTAGCCCGTTTTCATCGATATTTTTGGAGCACATCATGGACCCTGCGTTTTGGCATCAGCGATGGTCGGCCAATCAGATCGGCTTTCACTTGCCGGAAGTGAATCCCTATCTGCATCGTTTCTGGTCGCGGCTGGCGTTGGAGCAGGGCAGTCGGGTGCTCGTGCCATTGTGCGGCAAGACCCTGGACCTGCTGTGGCTCGCCCATGAGGGCCATTCGGTGTTGGGCGTGGAGTTATCGGAAAAAGCCATCACCGATTTCTTCCAGGAGCATCGATTGGAGCCGAGCGTGAGCGAAGAGGGGGTGTTCAAGGTCTTCCGTGCTGGTGACATCGAGCTCCGTTGCGGTGATTTCTTCGCCTTGACGGCAGAGGATGTGGCCGACTGCACGGCGTTATACGATCGGGCGGCGTTGATTGCCTTGCCTGCGCCGATGCGCGAACAGTATGCCGCTCACCTTCAGAGTCTCTTGCCGGACTGTGTCGGCCTGCTGATCACCCTGGATTACGACCAGGCGCAGATGCCCGGACCACCCTTTGCCGTGGGGGATGATGAGGTGCAGCGGCTGCTGGGGAGCAACTGGCGACTGGAGGTCTTGCAGGAGCAGGATGTGCTGGGGGAAAGCTGGAAGTTCTTGCAGGCTGGGGTGACGAGGTTGGATGAGCGAGTTTATCGGGTTTCAAATCGCTGATGTGGGGAGCGGGAGAGGCGACACAAAAAGAAGCCCGCATCGCTGCGGGCTTCTTTTTGTCGTTCGAACTGATCAGCCGCGACGACGCAGTGCGTCGATACGCTCTTCCAGCGGCGGGTGGCTCATGAACAGGCGAGCCAGGCCCTGTTTGATGCCGCCGTTGATGCCAAACGCATTCAGGGTGTCGGGCATGAGCACCGGCAGGCCTTGTTCGGCACGCAGGCGCTGCAGGGCGCCGATCATGGCGCCGGTGCCAGCCAGGCGGGCGCCGGCGTCGTCGGCGCGGAATTCGCGTTTGCGCGAGAACCACATGACGATGGCGCTGGCGAGGATGCCCAGGACCAGCTCGGCGAAGATGGTCGCCACGTAGTAGGCGATACCCTGGCCTTCTTCGTTCTTGAAGATCACCTTGTCGACGAAATTACCGATGATGCGGGCGAAGAACATCACGAAGGTGTTCACCACGCCCTGGATCAGCGCCAGGGTCACCATGTCGCCATTGGCGACGTGGCCGATCTCGTGGGCCAGCACCGCCTTGACTTCATCGGGCGAGAATCGCTCGAGCAGGCCCTGGCTGACCGCGACCAGCGCGTCGTTCTTGTTCCAGCCGGTGGCGAAGGCGTTGGCTTCGTAGGCCGGGAAGATCCCGACCTCCGGCATCTTGATGCCGGCTTCGCGGGACAGCTGCTCGACGGTCTGCAGCAGCCATTGTTCATGGCGAGTGCGCGGCTGGCTGATGATCTGGGTGCCGGTGCTCATCTTCGCCATCCACTTGGAGATGAACAGCGAGAACAGGGAGCCGGCGAAACCGAACACCGCACAGAAGATCAGCAGCTGATTGAGGTTGAGATCAACCCCATTGGCCGCCATGAACCCGTTGAAGCCGAACAGGCTCAGGGTGATGCTGGCAATCAGCACGACCGCCAGGTTAGTGGCCAAGAACAGCAGGATGCGCATCATGGTGGTAGCAAACTCCTCATGCTTAGGATGTAGCGTTATGCGGGGTATATAAGGTGCTGTAGCAGCCTATTCAACTCACCGACTATTTCAAACTGTGTCCTACAGGCTTCCCAAATGATTGAAAGATTTTTCTGAAAGTACCAGAGGAGTGAAATATGCCGCCTTTCCCCCGTGAGCATGGGGGCCTGCAGCCCATCGGGTGCTGGACAGTCAGTGTAGAAGGCCCCTCAAAACCGACTGAACAGATATGTTGCTGAATCAGTCAGCGCGCGAGGCGAGGTGCCTCGCACGCTGAACCGGCTTATTGACGGTAGGACTTGAGGAAATTGCCGATACGGCCAATGGCCTGCTCCAGGTCATCGACCCGCGGTAGGGTCACGACGCGGAAATGGTCCGGCCACGGCCAGTTGAACGCCGTGCCCTGGACGATCAGCAGCTTTTCGGACAGAAGCAGGTCGAGTACGAATTTTTCGTCGTTGTGGATCGGGCAGACTTTCGGATCGATCCGTGGAAAGGCGTAGAGCGCGCCCATCGGCTTGACGCAACTGACGCCGGGAATGTCATTGAGCAGTTCCCAGGTGCGGTTGCGCTGTTCCAGCAGCCGGCCCGGGGGCAATACCAGGTCGTTGATGCTCTGGTAGCCGCCCAGCGCCGTCTGGATGGCGTGCTGGCTCGGTACGTTGGCGCACAGGCGCATGTTGGCCAGCATGTCGATGCCTTCGATGTAGCTCTGGGCGTGATGCTTGGGCCCGGAAATGGCAATCCAGCCGGAGCGGAAACCCGCCACGCGGTAGGATTTGGACAAGCCGTTGAAGGTCAGGCACAACAGGTCCGGGGCCAGGGAGGCGGTGCAGATGTGGACGGCATCGTCGTACAGGATCTTGTCGTAGATCTCGTCGGAGAACACCACCAGATTGTGCTGGCGGGCCAGCTCCAGCATGCCCAGCAGCACTTCCCTGGAGTAGACCGCGCCGGTCGGGTTGTTCGGGTTGATGATCACCAGTGCCTTGGTGTTCGGCGTGATTTTGGCCTTGATGTCCGCCAGATCGGGGAACCAGTTGGCCTGTTCGTCGCAGAGGTAATGCACCGGGTTGCCACCGGACAGGCTCACGGCAGCGGTCCACAGTGGGTAGTCCGGGGCCGGTACCAGCACCTCGTCACCGTTGTTGAGCAGTGCCTGCATCGACATCACGATCAGCTCGGACACACCGTTGCCCAGGTAGATGTCCTCGATGCCGACGCCTTCGACCTGCTTCTGCTGGTAATACTGCATCACCGCCTTGCGGGCGCTGAACAGGCCCTTGGAGTCGCTGTAGCCCTGGGCGGTCGGCAGGTTGCGGATCACGTCCTGGAGAATTTCATCGGGCGCTTCGAAACCAAAGGGTGCCGGGTTGCCGATGTTCAGCTTGAGGATGCGATGGCCTTCCTCTTCCAGGCGTTTGGCGTGCTTGAGCACCGGGCCGCGAATGTCGTAGCAGACGTTGGCGAGCTTGTTCGATTTGCTGACCTGCATGGCGATGTGTTCCCGAAAATGAACGATCCAGGCGGGCGCCTCGACGACCGCACTGGTGATCCTGCGTCTGTACCCGGGCTTGACGCGGCATGGGCGTCACAATCCGTTTGAATACGCAGGACGCGACTGCCAGACTGGCATCTGACGAGGCGCAATCATACGTGCCGCCCGACCCGTGGAAAAGCGTCGGATCGGGCTTTTTCAATTGCCGAGGCAAGACGATGGAAAAGTTGCAGAAAACCCTTGAAGAGTGGCACGCCATGCTCGATCCGGAGCAGTACAACGTTTGTCGATTGAAAGGTACCGAACGACCGTTCTCCGGTAAGTACAACGCCACCAAGACCGATGGCGTGTACCACTGCATCTGCTGCCACGAGCCGCTGTTCGATTCGCACACCAAGTTCGATTCCGGCTGCGGCTGGCCGAGCTTCTACGCGCCTATCGAGGGCAACGCGGTGATGGAGGTGCGGGACATGAGCCACGGCATGATCCGTACGGAGGTGGTGTGCGCCAAGTGTGATGCCCACCTGGGGCATGTATTCCCCGACGGCCCGCCGCCGACGGGATTGCGCTATTGCATCAACTCGGTGTGCCTGGACCTCGTGGCCCGCGAATAAACCCCTGTAGGAGCGAGGCCTTGCTCCTACAGGCCTTGCTCTTGAACAGTCTATGGCGTTGGTAGTCCTGCTAATTAAATTGCACACAATTGAATTGCTCGCTATCTTGCACGTCTGTCCCATTTCTTCGGAGCCTTGCCATGAGCGACAACTTGCTGAGCATCCCCTGCACCACCATCAAGGGCGAGCAAAAGACTCTCGCCGATTTCGCCGGCAAGGCCGTGCTGGTGGTCAACACCGCCAGCCAGTGCGGTTTCACGCCGCAATACAAAGGCCTCGAATCGCTGTGGCAGACCTACAAGGATCGAGGCCTGGTGGTGCTGGGCTTTCCCTGCAATCAGTTCGGCAAGCAGGAGCCGGGTGACGAGGGCGCGATTTCCGAGTTCTGCGAGCTGAATTTCGGCGTGAGCTTCCCGCTGTTCAAGAAAATCGAAGTCAATGGCGCCAATGCTCATCCACTGTTCGTCCAGCTCAAGCAGCGTGCCCCTGGCGTGCTGGGGTCCAAGGGCATCAAGTGGAACTTCACCAAGTTCCTGATCGGCAAGGATGGCCAAGTGGTCAAGCGTTTTGCCCCGACCACCAAGCCCCAGGACCTCACTTCAGAGATCGAAGCCCTGCTCAAATGAATGACCTGTCGATCGATGCATTGAGGCTCGACAGCCAGTTGTGCTTCAAGCTGTACGCCGCGTCGCGGGCGGTGATACGCGGCTATAAGCCGATGCTCGACCAGCTCGGCCTGACCTACCCGCAATACCTGGCGATGCTGGTGCTGTGGGAATGGCAGGACACCGCGCCGGAGCAACCCACGGTCAAGGCCCTGGGGGAACGGTTGCTGCTGGATTCCGGGACGCTGACGCCGCTGCTCAAGCGTCTGGAACAGCTGGCGCTGGTGCAGCGCCAGCGTTCGGCCCGGGACGAGCGCGAAGTGCACTTGAGCCTGACGGATACAGGACGGGCCCTGCGTGACCAGGTCGGCCCGCTGAAGGCCCGCCTGTTATGCGACAGCGGGATCGACCTGGACGGCCTGGGGACGTTGCGCGAGGATCTCGATCACCTGCTGGCACAAATCAAGGCGCTGACTTAGTCGGTACCCACTGATCCAGTACCGCTGCCAGTTCCTCGCGGCGGAACGGTTTGGACAAGTAGTCGCTCATGCCGGCGGTCCGGCAGCGTTCCCGCTCCTCGGGCATGGCATTGGCTGTCAGTGCGACAATCGGCAGGTCCGGCCAGCGCCCGCTTCGGCGTATTTGCCGACTGGCTTCGTAGCCGTCCATCACCGGCATGTTGCAATCCATCAGCACCAGGTCGAAATCCCGCTGTTCGAGCTGATTCAATGCTTCCGCGCCGTGGGCTGCGACGGTGACTTCGCAGCCCAGCTTCACCAACATGCCCTTGGCGACCAATTGATTGACCGGATTGTCCTCGACCAGCAAGACCTGGGCGCGCCTGGACAGTGGCGGCGTCTCGACCTGCGTTTCGTTGATGGTGGTCGCTTCGCTTTGCAGGGCGCGACGCAGGATCTGATACAGGGCATGGCGTGCCAGCGGGCGGGCCTGTTGCAACAGAGGGGCAAGGGCTGCGGCTTCCTGGCTGGGCATGAAACTGCCGTAGGCGGTGACCAGCAGGATGGGGGCGCTGAAGGTCGGTCTCAAGTTGAACAGGCATTCAGGGCAGTCGGTGATCAGCACATCGGGCTTGAGGCCCAGCAGCGAGTCATCCACGGAGCGTCGCTGGTAGTCCAGCCCCCAGGTGGGCAGCAGCATGTCCAGCAACTCGGCCAACCCGCTGCTGCCGGCGGTGATGGCGACGATATTGCCGTGCAACGGTTCGGCGGGCATCGCCGGGGTATGGCAAGGCAGGGGCAGGTCAGCGCAGAACTGGCTGCCGAAGCCGGCTTCGGAGCTGATCGTCAACCGGCCCTGCATGGCTTCGCAGAGGTTGTTGGTCAGCGCCAGGCCCAGGCCGGTTCCACCAAACTGGCGGGTAATGCCGGCACCGGCCTGGGTGAAGGGCTGGAAGATCCTTGCCTGGGCCTCCTGGGGAATGCCGATGCCGGTGTCGCAGACCTCGATGCGTACACCGCCTTCGTAGGCAGTCAGTCGTACATCGACCCGGCCGAAGCGGGTGAATTTGAGTGCGTTGGACAACAGGTTGCTGACAATCTGACGCACCCGGGTCGGGTCGCCAAGCACCTGCGCCGGGAATCGTGGATCGATCAGGCAGGCCAGCTCGACACTGGGAGCGGCGTTCTGGGAAAGCAGGTTGGCAGTGTCCTCGATCAGGGAGGCCAGATCGAACGGGATGCGTTCGAGTTCCAGTTGGCCGGCATCGAATTTCGACAGATCGAGAATGTCATTGAGCAGTTCCACCAATACCTTGCCCGAGTCATGGGCAATCGAGAGCTGCTGTTGTTGTTCAGCGGTCAGGGGCCCATCCAGGGACAAGGCAATCATCCCCAGCAGGCCGTTGAGCGGCGTGCGGATCTCATGACTCATGCTGGCCAGGAAGGCGGAACGGGCTTCGGCCATGTCCAGGGCGGTACGCCTGGCCACTTCCAGTTCTTCGTTGGATTGGCTGAGGCGATCATTGATGGCTTTGAGTTCGGCGGTGCGCGCCGAGACGATGTTTTCCAGTTGCGCCAGATATTCGGTGAGGCGATTTTCGGCGGTACGCCGCTGCTGGATTTCGGTGGAGATATTCTCGAACTGCTGGTTGGCGACCGAGACCAGTACGCCGATCTCGTCGTATTGGTGGCCGGAAGGGCAGTCCAGCCGGCTCTGTTCGCTGCTGGCCGGGTCTCGACTGCTCAACTCACGGATCACCCGCACCAGGGGTTTGGTCAGCATCACGTAGAACAACGCCAGTAACAGCCCGGTCAGGATCAGGCTGCGGGCAAAGCCGTTGAGCAACGTAACCTCGGCCCGGCGCAGGAAACGACTGCCGAATGTATAGGTGTCGACGTCCAGGCGCAGCACGCCCAGGGATTCGCCGGGCAGATGGTCCAGGTAGAGCCGGTCTTCGAATTGGCGCTGTGCACCGAACAGAAAGTCGCTGATGAATCGGTAACTGCTCTGGAGTTCGGGTCGTTTGACGCTGGCCAGTACGGTATTGTTGTTGTCGACCAGTTCGGCGCCGATGATCGCCGGTGAACGCAGCAGCCCCAGGGACAGTTCCTGGGCCAGTTCGGCGTCGATGTTGTAGGCGATGCGCGAGGCGGGGTTGTGGCTGATTTCCATCAGCGACAGGATCTCGCGGTTGATCGACGCGTCTTCGCTGGCATAATCGATGCCTATCTGCACCAGGCTGAGCAAAGTGCCCAGTACGAAACCCACCAGGACGGTCAGTCGAGCCTGCTTGTATGACAGCCGTTGGGTGAACCTGATGTCCATGGAATGGTGAACCACTTACGTTTCCCTTCGCCGCTCAAGCATAGCTGATCATCTCTGAATACCGGCCCGGCCGGTTTATGTTGTGTGGGATAGACCCGCCAATGAATACGGTGTTTCGTCGCCGTGGCACCATCATTACTGTGAACTTGCCCGAGGAAAAGACGTGGACTCGCGATTGAATGCTTTTCTTGAGCGCGCCGATGCGGTGCTGGCCCGTATCGAACCTTTGCTGCCCGCGCCCCGGCCTGCCATTGACTGGACCGCAACCCTGGCTGCCCGCTGGCAGCGCGACGGCCGCAGCGGGTATCTGCTGCCGCTGCAGGTCAGCCTCGACATGCGCCTGTCGGACCTGATCGGCGTCGAGCGCCAGGTCGAACAACTGGGCCGCAACACGCACCAGTTCATTCAGGGGATGCCGGCCAACCACGCGTTGCTCTGGGGCTCGCGGGGTACGGGAAAGTCGTCCCTGGTGCGCGCCTTGCTGGCCGAACATGCCCAGCAGGGCTTGCGATTGATCGAGATCGAGCGCGATCACCTGGCGGATCTGCCTCGGGTGGTCGAGCAGGTCGCCAAGCTGCCCCAGCGCTTCGTGTTGTTCTGCGATGACCTGTCGTTCGAATCCGGCGAAGGTGATTACCGGGTGCTCAAGAGCGTGCTGGATGGCTCTCTCGAACAGGCTCCGGACAATGTGTTGTTGTATGCGACCTCCAACCGCCGCCATCTGGTGCCGGAAAAGGAAAGCGACAACGAGAACTGGAAGCGGGTCGATGGCGAGCTGCACCCCAGCGAAGCCGTTGAGGACAAGATCGCGTTGTCCGACCGTTTCGGGCTGTGGCTGTCGTTCTATCCCTTTACCCAAGAACATTTTCTCAACGTGGTCGAGCACTGGATCGGCGAACTGGCGGCCAAGGCCGGACTGGCCTGGCAGCGTGATGAAGCACTCGATATACAAGCAGTCCGGTGGGCCACCGGGCGGGGCAACCGCAACGGACGTTGCGCTTATCAATTTGCCCGTTATTGGGTAGGCCTCAAACTTCTGGAGCATAAGGCATGATCGATCTGAAGAGCACCGGCCAGGGCCTCGATGGCTACGAGCTGTTATCGGCACAGCTGCAATCCCTGTTGGCCGATGAACGTGATTTCATTGCCAATGCCGCGCAGTTTTCGGCCTTTCTGTTCAGTCAGCTGGATGACTTGAACTGGGCCGGCTTTTACCTCAATCGCAACGAAGAGCTGGTGCTGGGCCCGTTCCAGGGCCAGATCGCTTGCGTGCGGATCCCCTTCGGCCGGGGTGTTTGCGGCACGGCGGCGGCAACCGGCCAGACTCAGCGCGTCGAGGACGTGCATGCCTTCGCGGGTCACATCGCCTGTGACAGTGCGTCGAACAGTGAACTGGTGGTGCCGCTGTTCAAGGATGGACGCCTGATTGGCGTGCTTGACCTGGACAGCCCGAAGCTGGCGCGCTTCAGCGAGCATGACCAGGCCGGCATCGAGCAGTTGGCGCAGATTTTCCTGCGTCTGACCGACTGCTGAACGAGCAGGCTCGGCTCGAACGGGGGCGATTGCGATCAGCATGGCAGCAGTCCCGCCTGAGCCAGGAGCCGTTCCTCGTCGACGTCATCGATCTGGCTCGGATCGAGGAACTGCTCGGCGTAGCTCAGGTAGACCCGTTCATCGATGAACAGCTTGAACAGCTCCGGATCGATATGGGCGTCATGGCACATGGTGGCCATGATGCCCAGGGCTTCACTCAGTTTCTTGGCTTTCTTGTAGGGGCGGTCAGCCGCCGTCAGTGCTTCGAAAATATCGGCGATGGCCATCATGCGGGCCGGCAGACTCATTTCCTCGCGCTTGAGTCGCTTGGGGTATCCGGTGCCATCCATTTTTTCGTGATGACCACCGGCGATTTCCGCAACGTGCTCCAAGTGATTGGGGAAGGGCAACTGGCTGAGCATCAGGATCGTCTGCACCATGTGGTGATTGATGACGTAGCGTTCCTCGCGGGTCAGCGTGCCCCGCGGGATGCTGAGGTTGTAAAGTTCGCCACGGTTGTATTTCCAGGCCGGCACATCCAGTTGGAAGCCCCATGGGTTGTCTGCCGGGATCAGTTCGGCCTCGTGTCGCGCCACCAGGTGTTCGGGTTTGTCGGACAATAGGCTTTCGACGACCGGGAGCGTTGGCTCGGGCGTGCGTGCCTGGCGCCGGCTCTCTTCCCAGGACACGCCCAGGCGATCGTCCAGTGTCCGGACCCAGGGGCGCTGGGCAATCTTCTGCAAACGTTGCAGGTCGGTGTCGGCCATGGCTTCGGTACCCAGGTTGCAACGCGCGACGAACGCGAAGTCGTCATTGAGGCCGGCCAGCGTTTCATCGCGTTTGTGCGCCAGCAAGGAAGGTTCGCCTCCCGTTGCCAGGGCTTTCCAGTAGTCGATCCAGGCGTCGCGCTTGAGCACCTCGAAGCGGGTGCGGATTTCGTGGATCCGGTCGTTCAGGGTTTCCAGCTTGGTGGCTTTATCCACCACGTACTCGGGGGTGGTGACCTTGCCGCAATCGTGCAGCCAGGCGGCGATGTGCAGCGCTTCCCATTCATCTTCGGTGGGTTGGTAGCCTTCGAACGCCGGAGCGGTGCTCGCGGCGGCGGCCTGGGCGAGTAGCAGTGTCAGGGCTGGCACCCGCTGGCAATGACCTCCGGTATAGGGACTTTTGGCATCGATCGCACCGGCCAGCAACTGGATGAACGAATCCAGCAACTGTTTCTGGCGGGTTTGCAGGCGCTGGCTTTCGATGCTCACGGCGGCGGCGCCGGATACCGCCTGCAGGAAGGCGATGCGGTCTGGTTGCAGTTTCTCCAGGTCGGCTTCGGTGCCCGTATCGCAGATCAGCAGCACCAGCACGCCGATGGTGTCCTGGTGGCGGTTGCGCAGGTGGATGCCGATCAGATGGACCCGGGGAGATTCGAGTATCTGCAGGATACGCTGCAGATCACCGGTCTGCTCGAAGCCCAGGGAGGTGACGAGGTTGTCCGTGAGGGCCAGTTGCCGGAGCCAGGGTGGGCTGGTATCGCCGGCCAGCGCATGGCTTTGCAGTTCAAAGGCCGCCAGCGACTGTACGGCCCCATCGATGACCAGTCCGTACGGCTTGATCTGGTCGCTATCGTTCTCGCGTAGATAGATCAGGCCAGCCTGGGCCTGGCCGATTTTCACAGTCTCGAACAGCACCCGTTCGAGCAGTGGGGCGAAGCGGGTTTCGGCGCGCAGACTGGCGGTGATTTCGAAGAAGCTTGCCAGTGTCTCTTTCATTCGGGCCATCGAGAGGCTCAACTGATCGATCTCCAGCACCAAGGTATGGCGCGACACCGGATGAGTGAAGTCGAAACTGCGAATGGCATCCGCTTCCCGCACCAATGCGCTCAGCGGCTTGACCAGCAGCCTGGAAGTCAGCCAGCCCAAGGGCAGACACAGCAGCAGGGTGGCCAGGGTAATCAGGGCGCCCTGCCAGCGCATGCGATAGGCATCGGCCAGCAATTCATCTTCGGGCACCAGCAACGCCAGCTCCAGGCCCTGTGGGCCGCCTTCCTGCATATGACTGCGGGCCACGATCCATTGACGGCCGGCTGCCTCCAGGTGCGTCGCGTCACTGTTGACGTCGAGCGCGGCGGCGATGGCTGGGTTGAGCTCGCGGGCTTGGATCAGTCGGGCCGATGCCGTGTCAGCGAGCAACCGATCACTGTCGGGATAACCCACGGCGTTGCCTTGGGGATCGATCAGCACGATCTCGGTGCCGAGGGTCACCTTGTGCTTGGCGAGCGTCTGGGACAAGGCCGCGAGGGTGAGGTCTGCACCGATGACCGCGTCTTCGCCGCTTCGGCGGGCAAGGGTCGTGCCGATGTTGCGGGTGGAAAAGAAAACGTAGGGCTCGGTCGTGATCTGCCCGGCAGTGTCCAAAGCACTGCGAAACCAGTCACGTGTGCGTGGATCGAAAGTGCCATCGGCATTGTCCTGGGCACTGATGAAAGCCAGTGCCTGATCGTAGAACAGCGATTGGGAGCGCACCTGGCCCGGCAGGCTCGTCCGGTCTATCGTCCAGACTTGATAGACTGCGTCGACTGGCGCGTTCAGCGCGGTCTTCAGCGCCTGGGTGCGCAGCGGCCGGACCATCAGGAAATTGCCATGGCGATCGCCCAGGTACAACGAGGCCAGGTTCGGGTTGTCCCGCAGTGCCTGGCTGAACGGGGTGAGCAGCGCCAGGCGTTGCTCCATTCCGGGCGCCCGCGTCGCCGGATAATCGGCCAGCAGGCTCAACACATGACGGATCGGTTCGTAGGTGTCGTACAGGTCCAGACGCACGTCCCGCTCAATGCGGTTGAACAGTTGTTCGCTGCTCGACAGGATGACCTGCGTGGTCTGCCGGTAATTGAAGAGGCCCAGTGCCACGCCGGTCAGCAGCAGAAGCAGGGTGAACATCACGCTGATGTGCACGTGCAGGGGGAATCGGCGTTGTTCCGGACGCGGTGCGCTGGGCATTGCAGTCACTCCAAGTGTGGGTACGCACTGCTGATCGGCCAGCATAGTAAATACCGGGCTATTTTGCCTTGGCGACCTCGTTTTCCAGCACTCGCTCCAGCTCCGTCATGGCGCGTTCGAGGGCTTGGGCGCACGCCTGGATTCGTTCGGGTGCCCGGTCTTGAAGACAGGCATGCTCCAATGCTTCGCATCGCTGGATCAGATCGGTGGCCTGCACGATACGGGCAACGCCCTTTATCTTGTGTGCCGTTTCGGTCAGCGCCTGCCGGTTCCCTCCCCGGGCGATATCGAGCAGTTCCTGGCGATCGGAGCGGTTACTGTTCAGCAGCTCTGCCAACAGCCGCCGGGTGGACGAAGGATCACCGCCCGTGAGCGCTCGCAGATTGTGAACATTGAAGGCTCGTGGCTGGCTGGCGGGGCTGACCGTGTTCATCCATTGGCTCAGGACAGTCAGGCTGATCGGCTTGAACAGACAGTCGTCCATCCCCGCGTCCAGGCAGCGTTGTTTTTCTTCGGGTTGAGCATTGGCGGTGAACCCCAGGAGCGTGCAGGGCGGAAGATGCCGCTCGGACTCGTGCCGGCGGATCGACCGGGCCAGCTCGTAGCCGCTCATGACGGGCATGTTGCAGTCGACGATGACCAGATCGAAACTCCCGTCCTGCCAGGCCGCAAGCCCTTGTTCGCCGTCGTCGGCGACCTGGTAGTGATGGCCGAGGTACTCCAGTTGCTGTGACATCAATAAACGATTGGCCGGATGATCATCCACCACCAGCACGTTCAGGGCGACCGATGCCGTTTCGATCACGGGCGGGGGAGGTGTGCAGGTGTCAATCGTTGGCAGCACGCTCAATTGCAGGCAAATCCGGACTTGCGTGCCGGCTCCCGGTTGGCTGTTCATGTGCAGGTTACCTCCCATCATCCGGCACAGGTTACGGCTGATCACCAGGCCCAGCCCGGCGCCCTTGCGGGCCATCCGGCCGGTATTGTCGGCCTGGGCAAAAGGCTCGAACAGGCGTTGCAGGTCGGTCGGACTGATGCCGATGCCGCTGTCGCTGATGTCCAGTTGCAGCTGCAGTACGTCGTCCCGGTCGGTTCGGGACCACCGGGCGTGAATCCGTACCCAGCCCTGTTCCGTGAACTTGAGGGCATTGCTGACCAGATTCGAAACCACCTGCTTGAATCGAAGGGGGTCCATCAGCACGTCCGGGTTGGCATCCGCCGGGTCGAACTGCAGGGTCAGCGTCAGGTTCTTCTGTCGGGCCAGGCCCTCGAATACCCGTATGACCGATTGAAGCAGGGCCCTGAGGTTCACCCGCTCGGGAGCCAGGCTCAGATGCCCCGACTCGATGCGGGCGATGTCCAGGATGTCGCCGATCAGATCCAGCATGCCGGAGGCCGATTCGTAGGCGACAGCGATGGTGGCGCGGTCCACCTGTCCCTTGTCGGCCTGTTTCAGGGCCAGTTCAAGCATGCCGATCACCGCGTTCATGGGGGTGCGGATTTCATGGCTCATGGTCGCCAGGAAGGTGCTCTTGGCCCGGTTCGCCTCATCGGCACGTTCCTTGGCCGCCCGAAGTTCATCGAACAGCTGCCGTCGTTCGCTGATGTCGATCCAGCCGCCAATGATGCCCTGCACCTGCGCGGCGGAGTTGCGATAGGGCAGGACCCAGTGGTAGATCGTCAGCGTCCTGTCGCCGATGCACAGCGGCCTGTCGACGATCAAGGGGGTGCCTTCTTCCATGACACGCAGGTAGTCCGCCTGGTACTCCTGGGCTTCGAAGGCATTACTCATCGAACCGGGCATCACGTCCTTGCCGATGACGTCTTCGCGTTTGGCGTCGAAGGTTTGCAGATAGCTGTCGTTACAGCTCTGCAGGACGCCGTTGCGGTCTCTGACGTAAATGGGATGCGGAGTGCCGTTGAGCAGCGAGTGCATGAACTCGAGCTGATCGTTGAGCGCCAGTTCCGCTCGTTGGCGCTGGAGGATCTGCCGTCGCATGTAGGCGTTCCAGGCCAAGGACAGCAGCAGTAGCAGGCCGACCCCCGCGACGGCCTGGAGGAACAGGCGGTTATAGGTGCGCCAGGTCTGCTCCGATGCCGGGATGTAACCCCTCCATCGGTTGTTGATGACCCCCAGTTCGTCGGGGTCGATGCTGGTCAGAGCCTTGTCGAGAATGGAGCTCAGCTCGGTGGCGTTTCCGGCGGTGGCCAGGGAGAACAGGGCTTGCTCGGTGCCCACGGTGCTGCTGATCTGCAAGGTGTCTTTGAACGTGTGGAACGAAAGAAAATAGTTGGCCATCACCAGGGAATGCACACTGCCTTCGACCTGGCCTTGGGCAAGCATTTGCACGGCGTGCGCGGAATCGGTGGTTTCGATGATCCTGATACGTGGGTACTGGCGCCGTAGCCAATCGATGATCGGGTTGCCTTTGGCGATTGCCAGGCTTCTCGTTTCGAACTGGTCGAGCGTCGTGGGCGCGTCGGATGGTTTGCGGCTCAGCAGGACGAATGAGCTGTCGACGTAGGGACGACTGAATCTGAGATGCCGTTGCCGTTCGCTGCTGGGCAAGAGTGCCGCAATCATGTCGGCCTGACCATTGCCCAGCGCGGCAATCGCCTCGCTGTCGCCGCGATGGCGCTGGATATCCAGGCGCAAGCCTGTACGCAGCCGGATCAGCTCCAGCAGGTCGGCGCTTATCCCACGTAAATCGCCATCCGGATCGAAGAATGTGAATGGAGCGAATGTTTCGTTCACAGCCACCCGAACCACCGGATGACTGGCCAGCCAGCGTCGTTCCCGGTCGGTCAGTTGTATCCGATGCTCGGTGAGGTAGAGATCGCTGCCTGCGCTCCAGCGTTTGGAGATCGCCGCCTGTTCGGTAACCGGAATCCGGTTGAGCGTGGTATCGATTATTTCCAGCAACCGAGTGTCCTGACGTCGTACCGCGAAACCGAATCCATGGGATTCATGCTTGCCGAAGCTGGCCATGCGGATGTTGTTCAGGTAACCCTTGTTGATCATGTAGTGGGTAGAAATGGTATCGCCGAGAAATACATCGGCCTGGCCGAAGGCGACGGCGTTGAGGGCGTTCTGGTAGGAGGGGTAGGTGGTGATTCGTGCCTTTGGGTACAGCCTTTCGATGTCCTGCTCCGGCAGGTAGTGATAGACCATGCTCAGACGCAGACCTTCCAGATCCTCGGCCAGGGACCGGTTTTCACGGGTTCGGGTAACAAGAACAGGTTGGTCCACGGCATAGGGCGTCGAAAGGACCAGGTCGGGGTCGCGGCCTTCAAAGCCGTTGGCGGTCCCCAGCATGTCGATCTGTCCGTTCTTGAGCGCGGCGATGGCCGCACCACGGGAGTCGAACCGCAGAACCTTCATGGGCAACCCGGTCGCCTTGGCAATGACGGCGGCGTAATCGGCGGTCATGCCTTCATAGTCGCGTCCACTGGTCGAAAGATCGAAGGGCGGATAATCCGGCGCGGAGGTACCCAGGACCAGTTCCCGGCGTTCTCGCAGCCAGGCGCGTTGGGAGTCATTGAGGTTGACCTCGGCCCGGGCCGTGCTCGAGCGGCCCAGGAGCGTGTAATGCTCGGGTGCAGCGGGGGTGGCCGCGACGAGTTCTGCAAATAGCCCTGCGATCAATGGCAGGAAAGTTCCTTTTATGCCTGTGGACATCCTGTTTTTTCTCACACCAGTGCGTTTCGTTTCGCCATCTCTATGAGTTCTACCAAGGACTTGACCTTGAGTTTCTGCATCAACCGTTTCTTATAGGTACTGACTGTCTTGTTGCTCAGAAACATGCCTTTGGCTATTTCCTTGTTGGTACGGCCCTGGGCAAAAAGTTGCAATACCATCAACTCGCGATCGTTGACGTTCTTGAACAGATCCAGCTCGATACTTCGAGGATCATCGGGGCGCACCGGATTAAGTGCCTGGCTCGGAAAATAGTTGTAGCCTGACAATACCGCCTTGATCGCACTGACGAGTTCGCTGAGGTCTTCCTGCTTGCAAACGTAACCGGAGGCACCGGATTGCATGCAACGGATACCGAATAGCGTCGGTGATTGCGCCGTGAGCACCAGGGTCTTGAGCGGTGTGGTCATGGCGTTGAAGCGCGAAAGGATTTCCAGCCCGTCAAGTTTGGGAATGCTGATGTCCAGAATCACCAGATCCGGCATGCATTCGCGCACCATTTGCATCGCATCGACGCCATTGTCGGTTTCCCCTACGACTTTATAGCCCTCATGCTCCAGCAGCATGCGAACAGCGAGGCGGATGACCGGATGATCGTCGACAATGAAAACGGAGTTCATGAATAAAAGTCCCATGCGAGCCTAAATAAAGCGCGCACCTTAGCCCAGTTAAAGCCCAGGCCGTACGAGGAGACGGGCATTCATCCTTTGTTTCAGAAGTTTCCTACAAAAAAAGAGGTCGAATACTACGAGGTATTTGGTTTTTTAGTAGGTCATTGGCGTGAAGTTGGGTGAGCTTTATTAGCGGGCGTCATGTTTAGAGATGTTTATCATTTGGTTAATGACAAACAGATCGAGGGCTTTTTGCAACTTCAGCAAAAAGCCCGATCTCATGCGAGCGGTGGGTCATGGGTATGTGACGTGCAATAAGTTTTTATTGACGGATGCGACCCGTCATCTCCTGGGCCATCTCACTGGCGTAACTGTCTGTCATCCCAGCGATGAAATCGATCATCCGCAGGAACGCCGCATGCAGGGATCCATTGGGGTCGGGCGCGTTGTTCCCCAGCAGGTCGAGGATACGTCGATTCTTGAATGAAGGGGTACGCCCGCCATGTTGTTCCAGGGCGGCCCCACAAAATCCGTTAAGCAGGATTTCCAGCGTGGTGTAGGCGCCGATTTCATTCAATGTTTTGCGTTTGTCCTGGAATATCTTCTTGCGCGCCATGTCCTTGGCATTCAACACACAGCGCTTGGCCGGTCCATGCATGTGCTCCACGAGATCGCCTGGCAGCGTGCCGGCCAGCAATGCTTCCTGCTGTTCGACGAATGCCCGGGCGGCGGCGTTGGTCAAGTGCTCGATGGCCTTGCCTCGAAGGATCGCCAGTTTGCGTCGGCGTGAATCCAGCGGTCCGAGTTGACGGTAGGTTTCCGGCAGATCGTCACCCACCAGGTCCAGGAGCAGCGACTCCACCTCCGAGTAAGCCAGCAGGTCCATCTCCACGCCGTCTTCCAGATCGATCAGGGCGTAGCAGATATCGTCCGCGGCTTCCATCAGGTACACCAATGGGTGCCGCGCCCAGCGCTGGTCTTCGATCTGCGGCAGGCCAAGCTTGTGGGCAATCTGCTCAAGCAGGGGCAATTCGCTCTGGTAGCATCCGAACTTGTGCTTCTTGTAGCCCAGGGAATCGGCATGGCGGGCCGTCCAGGGGTATTTCAGATAAGTGCCGAGGGTGGCGTAGGTGAGGCGGGTGCCGCCGTCGAACTGATGGTATTCAAGTTGTGTGAGGACCCGGAACCCCTGGGCGTTGCCTTCGAAGTGGAGAAAGTCGTTGCGTTCGGCCTCGCTCATGGCATCGAGCCAGCCACGGCCTGCCGCCTGTTGAAACCAATAGCGGATAGCGTCCTCGCCGGAATGGCCGAACGGTGGGTTACCGATGTCGTGGGCCAGGCAGGCCGACTGCACCACCATGCCCAGGTCGCTCGGTTCGCACCAGTCGGGCAGGGCGCCGCGAATGGTTTCCCCCACGCGCATCCCCAGGGAGCGTCCGACGCAACTGACTTCCAGCGAATGGGTCAGGCGTGTGTGGATGTGATCATTGCTGGAAACCGGGTGCACCTGGGTCTTGCGTCCCAATCGCCGGAAGGCGCCGGAAAAGATGATGCGGTCATGGTCTTTATGGAAAGGGCTTCGGCCCAGTTCTTCCGAGCTGTGCAGCGGTTTCCCGAGGCGTTCGCGAGTCAGCAGGGTGTGCCAGTCCAAGGCCGGTTGCTCCGTTGAGGATTTGTCGCTAGCTTCCCTGTTCGGGCAGCGCCCCGCAAGCCCGTCAAGGCTTGCGTGCGCTCTTGGCCAGTTTGATCAATGGCAGCAGCGTCGTTGCCAGTCGCACCAGGCGAAGCAAGCCAGTGCTGCGTCCGCGTCGGGTGCGCTTGCCGGTGAGGAAGCCCAACAGCGTCACCGCGGCCATGCCCCAGAGGGGGGCATGCTTGATGCCGAAACCTTCGTGCCAGTTCTGAGTGAAGCCACGTACCCGCTGCAAGGGTTGCAACAGTTGGTTCGTTTCCTGGCGGATTTCCTGGCGATGCATTTCCATGCGCAAGCGCACCAGTGCCTTGCGCATTTCCTGTCGTGTCCGGGCTTGAGGGATATCGGGCAGGCTCATGGCAGCAGGCGCTCCCGGTCGTTGGACAGTTCTTCCAGCGTGGCGTGAAAGGGGGATGATTCGTCGTAGATCGCCGCCTTGAGCCGAAGTCCGCAGAATAATGCCGCCAGCAGGTAAAACAGGCACAGGCCGATGATTCCCGCCATCCGATAGGTATCCCACACCAGAATCAGCACCAGTGTCGAGAGTCCTACCAGCAGCAACAGTGCAAACACCAGCGCCAGACCGGCGAACAACAGAAGGCTGACGGTACGGGCCTTTTGCTCTTGCAGTTCCATGCCGAACAGTTCGACATGGCTGTGCAGCAGCCCGAGAAACGCAGCCCCCAGACGGCGTGCCGAAGATTTCGTGCCCGCCGCTTCGGACGAGCCAGGTTCGTTCATACCCATCATCAGCGCCGTGTCGCCAGCAGACCGATCAAAAAGCCCACCCCAGCGGCGATGCCGACCGATTGCCAAGGGTTGGCCTGTACGTATTGCTCTGTGGCGATCACTGCCGCCTGGCCGCGTTCGCGCATGGAGTCCTCGGTCACTTTGAGGGTGTCGCGGGCACGCAGGAGGGTTTCGTGGATCTGGCTGCGCAGTTCGTCTGCCTGGTCACCCGCCAATGTCGCGGTATGTTCCAACAGGCGTTCGGTGTCGCTGACCAGTGTCTGAAAATCTTCCTTCAGGATTTCTTGTGCAGTCTTTGCCTGGGGGCTGGCCATGGATGGATCTCCGTGAAATGACATCTGATGCGTTCGAGTGTAAGCGTTGCCGGAAGGTTCAGTGAAATTGACTGGTACAACTTTTGCTCGGTCCTGGCCCAAGGTTTGCCATGCACTGGTGCATCGGCTGTCTCCGTGCGCCGATGTCGGGCGCAGGGCAGCAAGACCTTAACTCAAATAAACAGAACCGGCGAAGCATCACCTCTGTATTGATCTGATTCATGCAACAAAGCGGTTCGTCGGCCTTCGAGTGACAGGCGAATCGGTTCAACTTGGTGCACTGCAGGCGGTGCGATCCGCTCGGATGCTTCTTTCAACTTTTTCAGGTCTGCCAATACCATGGAAAATCTGCAAAGCGCTGTGGACAGTCTGGTCCACAGCTCCAACACGCTGTTCATTCTGCTCGGCGCGGTCATGGTCCTGGCCATGCACGCCGGTTTTGCGTTCCTGGAAGTGGGGACCGTCCGGCAAAAAAACCAGGTTAATGCATTGTCGAAAATCCTCAGCGATTTTGCAGTCTCGACCTTGGCCTATTTCTTCGTGGGCTACTGGATTTCCTATGGCATGACGTTCCTGCAGCCTGCAGCGGTGCTGAGCACCGATCATGGCTACAGCCTGGTGAAGTTCTTTTTCCTGCTCACCTTCGCCGCTGCGATCCCGGCGATCATCTCCGGTGGTATTGCCGAACGTGCGCGATTCGCACCGCAGTTGTGCGCCACGGTGTTGATCGTGGCGTTCGTGTATCCCTTTTTTGAAGGCTTGGTGTGGAATGGCAATCTTGGCCTGCAAGCCTGGCTGCAAGCCCGGTTCGGCGCTGGCTTTCATGACTTTGCCGGTTCTGTGGTGGTGCATGCCATGGGCGGCTGGTTGGCGCTGGCCGCTGTCCTGCTGCTTGGCGCGCGCAACGGTCGATACCGGGACGGTCGACTGGTGGCGTTCGCGCCATCGAGTATTCCGTTTCTCGCGCTCGGTTCCTGGATTTTGATTGTCGGTTGGTTTGGTTTCAACGTGATGAGCGCCCAGACGCTGCCGGGGGTGAGCGGACTGGTGGCGGTCAACTCGTTGATGGCCATGGTCGGCGGAACCGTGGCGGCACTGATCGTCGGACGCAACGACCCGGGCTTCCTGCACAACGGCCCATTGGCCGGGCTGGTGGCGGTCTGCGCCGGCTCCGATCTGATGCACCCGGTGGGTGCGCTGGCCACCGGTGCCATTGCCGGCGTCCTGTTTGTCTGGTGTTTCACCGCGGTCCAGGTCAAATGGAAGATCGACGACGTGCTCGGCGTCTGGCCATTGCACGGGTTGTGCGGAGTCTGGGGTGGCGTTGCCTGCGGTATCTTTGGTCAGGCTGCCCTGGGCGGCCTGGGTGGGGTCAGCCTGACCAGCCAACTGATTGGCAGTGCATTGGGTGTGGCGGTCGCCCTGGTCGGTGGGTTCGCGGTCTATGGCCTGATCAAGGTCGTATTGGGGCTTCGGCTGACGCAGGAACAGGAGTATTACGGTGCCGACCTGTCGATTCACAAGATAGGCGCCGTCAGCCAGGACTGAAGGAGGCATCAGGGCTCCTTGTCCTGGTTGCCGGGATAAAAACCGTGCAGCAGCCGATAGCGGTCGTGGCGGACCTGATCCACATGCTGGCGAACCTGCTGCTCGGCCAGACCGAGCATGATCAGGGCATGGGACGCGAGCATCAGGCTTGACTCCAGCAGTTCCGGAACCACTTCACTGGCCCCGGCGGCCTGCAGTTCGGCCAGTTGGCTGTCGTCGCGGGTACGCACCAGAATCGGTACCTGCGGGTTGAGCCGACGGGCCTCCCTGAGCACACTGATGGCAATGTCGGTCTTGTCCACCGCGATTACCACCAGTCGGGCACGGCCCAGGCCGACGGCGGCGAGCAGGTCTGCACGTCGTGAATCGCCGTAATACACGCAGCTTTCTCCGACGGTGGCTTCCTGGATGATCACCGGATCGTCATCCAGGGCGACGAAGGCCTGGTCTTCCCGACGCAGGAAGCGCCCGATAGACTGGCCGACGCGCCCGTACCCACAAATGATCACATGGCCAGACAGGCCGGCATTGAGTTCGCTGATCTGGTCCAGTTGGGCGGCTTCGTTGGGCTTGCGGTGCAGGCGGGCGGCGATACCCGGCGCGGCCCGCAGCAACAATGGCGTGAGCAGCATCGAACTGAACGTCGCTGCCAGCAGCGGGCCGCCAAGATCGGTCGGCATGAGGCGGTTCTGCTGCATCAAGGCCATCAGGGCAAAGCAGAACTCTCCGCCCTGGGCCAGGGCCAGGCCGCTGCGCCACGCGGTTTCGCCGTCGCTGCCTCGCCATTTCACCAGGAGGGCGACCACGCAGCCCTTGATGAGCATCAGTCCCAGGGTGAGGCCAAGGATCAGCCAGCCGTCGTCCACGAACAACTGCAGGTCGATCAGCATGCCGATGCTGACAAAAAACAGGCCCAACAGAATGTCGCGGAACGGCCGGATGTCTGCCTCGATCTGATGCCGGTAATGACTTTCCCCCAGCAGCATGCCCGCCAGGAACGCGCCAAGGGCTGGCGAGAGCCCGAGCAGATGGGTCAGCCATGCCGTCAGCAAAACGATGACCAGGGCCAGCAGCACGAACAATTCGGCGGAGCGGGACGCAGCCACCTCATGGAACAATCGGGGCAGTAGCAGGCGACTGGTCAGCAGCAGGCCGCCGAACAGCACCAGGGTCTTGCCCAGTGTCAGGGGCAGCGCCCAATACCAGGCCTGTGTACTGCTGCCGGCGAACACCGGTACGAGGGTCAACAGCAATACCGCGACGATGTCCTGGAACAGCAGCACACCGATAGCGTTCTGGCCGTGGCTGCTGAAAATCTCCCCGAGGCTGGTCAGCTCCTTGCTGACGATGGCGGTGGATGACAGGGCCAGCCCGGCCCCCAGCAACAGCGCGACCGGAACCGGTGCGCCGCACGCCACCAGCACGCTACCCAGGAGTGCCCCGGAGCATGCCACTTGCAGGCTGCCGAGACCGAACACGACACGCCGCAGTTCAAGCATCCTGGACAGAGAGAACTCCAGCCCCAGGGAAAACAACAGGAAAACCACCCCGAGCTCGGCCAGGTCCGGCAGTTCCTCGCTGTCGTTCACCCAGCCCAGCGCAGTGGGTCCGACCGCCAGCCCGACGCACAGATAGCCCAGCACCGGTGGCAGCCGCAGCCGCCTGAACAGGGCGATGACCACCAGGGAGGAGGCGAGAATGATCAGCAGGTTGGCAAACAAGGGACACTCCGTATCAGGACTTGTGACACATAGCTTAGAAGACAAGAAGACGCCAAAAAGCATTTGCGCTCAATGATTTGCATCAGCGTTTTGCCGAAAGGGACTGATGCGGCTTACGCGGCTCGACGGTTTTCGGGAGCGGGCCTAGAATGACCGTCTATCTTTTGTGGGTCTACCTGTCATGCCTCCTGGAAGCGAACTCCCTGAATGTCAGCTGTACGGTACCTTGGGTTGTCATCTTTGCGAAGTTGCCGAAGGGGTGCTGATGCCTTTCGTTGAACATGGGTTGTTGGTGGAGCTGGTGGATATCGCCGAAAGCGAGTTCCTGTCCGAAACCTATGGGTTGCGCATCCCGGTATTGCGCAGGAACGATACCGGCGAGGAACTGGATTGGCCTTTCGATAATGCCAACCAGGTGGCTGTTTTTCTCAGTTGAGCGCCTTTGTGCGTTCCGTGTCCGAGCATTGCCATTGGCGAAAAGGGAATTCTTCGGTTACTGTATGTCCATACAGCTATCTGGAGTGCGTGACTTTGCTCAACGTCGAACAATTGAAGAACAGCGTGAACAGGATGTCCGTGGACGTCGTGCGCGAGGCCGTGCTGGAGCTGCGTCTCGACGGACTGGTAACCGAGGGCAAGACACCCTTCAACAAGCTGCATTTCAACACCTGTTTCGCTGAGATCGAGGCGCTGTTCCAGCGTGCCGGTTATCACAAGCAGCTGGATGTCGTGGGTTACCAGGGGTTGTTGTACGCTTTGTACGACCCGGGGCGCTGGGAGGCAGTGGAAGTGCTGCGCTGGCTGAAGGAGTTCACCGAAGCGACGGCAGCCTCTACCCCGATCACTGCCTGAGTCAATCATGGCTGGGCTGACTTGCGCACCTGTCGGATAATGTCGCCTTGTAAATATTGCCCAAGAGTTTCGAATGTCCGGTTCATCCTTTTCCGCCGCACACCATCAGGCCAGTACCTTGTATCTACCCCCCGGTCCCTGGCAAACGGTGCTGGAATGTCTGTGCGAGCATTTCAGCGCCATCAGCCGCGAGCAATGGCTGGACCGGATTGCCCGGGGGCGCGTGCTGGACGGTGAGGGCAAGGCGATCCGAATCGACTTGCCCTACCGTGAAGGACTGCGCATCCACTATTTTCGCGAGGTGCCCGATGAGAAGCCGATCCCGGTCGTCGAGACGGTCCTGTACGCCGACGAGCATCTGGTGGTGGCTGACAAACCCCATTTTCTGCCAGTCACTCCCGCAGGTGAGTACGTCGAGCAGACCCTGTTGCGACGATTGATCCGGCGATTGGACAATCCTCATCTGGTCCCCTTGCACCGTATCGACCGGCACACCGCCGGGCTGGTGTTGTTTTCAGCCAGTCCGCTAAGCCGATCGGCTTACCAGTCACTGTTCCCTGCGCGGCAGATCGACAAACGCTACCAGGCCATTGCGCCGGCGTTGCCTCAGTTGACGTTTCCCCGGGTGCATAGAAGCCGGATGGTCGACGGTGAGCCGTTTTTCCGGATGCAGGAAGGGCCGGGCGAACCCAATACCGAAACGACCATCGAGGTGCTGGAAAAGAATGGCGAACTGTGGCGCTACGGACTCTATCCGGTCACTGGCAAGAAGCATCAGTTACGAGTGCACATGAGTGCCCTTGGGGCGGGCATCTGCAACGACCCGTTTTATCCCGATGTGCAGCGGGATGCGCCGGACGACTATGCCAATCCGCTTAAATTGCTGGCCCAGGGGCTGCGCTTCGTCGATCCGGTCACGGGGCAGGAGCGTATTTTTGAAAGCGGTATCACGCTGCAATGGTAGCCGCTGCGGCTTTGCGTCAGGCATGAAAAAGCCCGCAATCTTGTTTGCGGGCTTTTTCGTATCGGTGCGGCGTTGGTGCTTAGAGGTCTTTAACGGTGCGGACCTGATCCTTGTTTACGCGGGTTTGCTTGCCGTCCAGCTGTTCGAACTCATAGAAACCGGTGTCTTCGTCGTAATGGGGAGTGTCGACGGCCTGGATTTCGCGACCATCATTCAAGGTGATCACAGTTGGCGATGCACACCCTGCAAGAGTGGCCAGGCCCAGTGCGAGCATGAAAGTGGCGAGGGTCCGTTGAGTCATGGTGTTTCTCCGAAATGGAATTCTTCAGGTTACTGACCTTCAGACGTATACAACGTGCGCAAGTTCCTGGCTAGAGGCCTGTAGCGTGAAATTGAATGCCGGCATCAGCGCTCTTGGTGTTGGTACAGCAGTTCAGGTGTATTCAGATTCGCCAGCCGGGGATCGTCAGCCGGACATTGCAAGGCAACTGCGTGCAGCATTCGCATGATCCGGCCCGGACTGCGTTCGCCTTCGCGCCAGGCCTCTTCGAATGTGGCTGCCACAGCCAGCGGAATGACACACAACAACGGTTCCCAGTGTTCGCCGTGGCGCACCATCAGCGGCTTGTCGGGATGCTGGCTTGCTGTTTGGCGCATATCGTCCAGCAGGTTCGAGTCGATGTTCGGTACGTCGCAGGGCAACACCAGCAAAAAACGATGCTTCGCGACCCTCAAGCCCGCCCGTATGCCCGCCAGCGGGCCAGGAAAGTCACCCTCATCGTCATGCACCAGTTGATCGGCATACAACGCATAGCGTTCCGGATTGCGATTGCAGGAAATGATCAGGTCATCGCTCAGCGCGCGGGTATGACGATGGAGATGGGCAATCAGCGGTTCGCCCTGCCATTCCACCAGGCCTTTGTCCCGCCCGCCCATCCGTTGTCCGCGTCCACCTGCCAGCAGCAGGATGGAGCACGGTGGCAAGGAAATATTCGAGGTCATGGTGTGTTTCCCCACAGGCGGAAAAATGAAGCGCTGTGATATAACACCGGGCTGTTTCTCCCACAACTGGACGAGCCTATGAAAGCCAAGGCTGATGTACCTTTCGTGCCGCTCAACATCGCGGTGCTGACAGTCAGTGATACCCGCACCCTGGAAACCGATACCTCCGGGCAGGTCTTTGTCGATCGGCTGATGGCGGCGGGTCATAATCTGGCTGAGCGGGTCCTGCTCAAAGATGATCTGTACAAGATCCGGGCGCAAGTCGCGACCTGGATAGCCGATGAGATCGTGCAAGTCGTACTGATTACCGGCGGTACCGGTTTTACCGGTCGCGACAGTACGCCGGAAGCCGTGGCCTGCCTGCTGGACAAGCAGGTCGATGGTTTCGGAGAGCTGTTCCGACAGATTTCCGTGGCGGATATCGGTACCTCCACTGTCCAGTCCCGAGCATTGGCGGGTCTGGCCAACGGTACGCTGGTGTGCTGCCTGCCGGGCTCGACCAACGCAGTGCGTACCGGTTGGGACGCAATCCTGGCCGAGCAACTGGATGCGCGACATCGCCCGTGTAACTTCGTGGCCCATCTGAAACAGGCGGCCCCTTGTGAATCCCGTGGGTAAACCAGGCAAGACCGGCACTTTGATGGCCGTCGAGGTCGCGTTGCAGCGGCTGCTCGAGATGGCGGCGGCGGCACCGATTACCCAGCGTGAGCAGGTACCCTTGAGTGAGGCGCAAGGGCGCGTGCTCGCCGAGGATCTGGTGTCGTCCCTCGACTTGCCTCCCTGGCCCAACAGCGCGATGGACGGGTATGCCTTGCGGCTGGCCGATTGGCATGGCGAGCCGCTGGCGGTCAGCCAGCGAATCTTTGCCGGCCAGGCCCCGCAGCCATTGGCTGCAGGAACCTGTGCGCGGATCTTTACGGGAGCACCGGTGCCTGCCGGTGCTGACTGCGTCGAGATGCAGGAAAACGCGGTGGTGGACAGTGACCAGCGGGTACGGTTTACCGCACCTCTGGTCAGCGGGCAAAACATTCGTCCCCAGGGCCAGGAAACCACTGTGGGCGAACAGGTCCTTCCAGTGGGCACTCGCCTGGGGCCAATCGAGTTGGGGCTGGCGGCATCCTTGGGCTGTGCGACGCTGCAAGTGGTGCGCAAGGTCAGCGTTGCCGTCCTGTCCACCGGTGACGAACTGGTCGAACCCGGTCAGGCACTGGGTCCAGGTCAGATCTATAACAGTAACCGTGTGTTGCTCTGCGGCTGGTTGCAACGGCTGGGCTGTCATGTAGTCGACGCGGGCATCCTGCCAGACGATTTACCCGCTACCCGTGCACGCCTGGCCCAACTGTCGGACGTCGATCTGATTTTGTCCACCGGCGGTGTGTCGGTCGGAGAGGCTGACTTCCTCGGCACCGCATTGCGGGAAGAAGGCGAGTTGACGCTCTGGAAGCTTGCCATCAAGCCGGGGAAACCGCTGACGGTCGGGCATTTCCGTGGCGTCCCGGTGATAGGGCTGCCCGGAAACCCCGCCTCGACACTGGTGACTTTTGCGCTACTGGCCCGGCCTTACCTGTTGCGACGCCAGGGTGTGGAGTCGGTCGAGCCGCTCAAGTTCAAGGTGCCGGCCGGATTCGTCTGGGCGAAGGCCGGCAACCGGCGAGAATATTTGCGGGGTCGACTGGAGAATGGAAGGGCCACCCTCTACCGGAACCAAAGCTCCGGTGTTCTGCGCAGTGCGGCCTGGGCCGACGGGCTGGTCGAAGTGTTCGAAGGGCAGACCCTGGTCGAAGGTGATGAGGTCGGTTTCATCCCTTTAAGCGAAGTTCTGGGCTAAAAGGGCGCAAAGGGTTTGCTCCGGCCCGGACCCGCTGCCTGGGCCGTGGCACCCACCGTCGTTAGCGTGAGAGCAGCATGACCAACTGATCGAAACGACTGTTTGCGAGCCAACCCAGCAGGCCGAGGATCACCGCTGCCGCGCCAGCCGAATAGGCGAGCCGGTGTCGGATGATCTTTACGTCGGTGCGGATCTCATCCATGTCTCTGCGGATGTATTTGAGGTGGGTTTCCAGTTCGACGACGCGCGGTTCCAAATCGACTCCTCCAGCAGGATTGCTGCAACTTTTGCATTCGTTCCGGTTCTCGGCCCGCTCGCTTCCAATCGAGGCGAGCGGCCTGTGTGACAGCGTATATTCCTGGCTATGCATGGGCTCGCTCGTCCCTTCGATCAACCCGGTTCGAGCCACTGATAAGGCCCTTGTGGGCCGTGACGTATCCATCCATGGGGTAGCACATCCTTGTGTGATGAGTGTTTTGAAGGTCCAGACAACAGAGTGCCAAGGTGTCTCAATACAGCTAGAGGGTCAATTGAGCGGATTCGCCACGCCTTGTAAGAAAACTCTTTGAGTGAAGAAGTCTCCGTCCGGTAGTCCGGACTGGCGTCCTCTCATGGACAAGGCATTTGCTTTTTTTTGATCGAAATTGATCCGTGGGGGGCTTTTTCGGCTGATTGAGCGGTCCGATTTCCTGGAACCTTCCAATGACGGAGACGATGATGAGCAAAGGCAAGGCGCTGTTGATCCTGCATGGCAAGCAAGCGCTCAACGAAGAGGTTCGGGCAGCAGTGATGTCCAGGCGCAAGCAAGGCTGGGACCTGGCGGTAAGGTTGACGTGGGAGGCCGGCGATGCCCAGCGTTGTGTCGACGAGGCGCTGGCGGCAGGCTACACGCGACTGATTGCCGGTGGCGGGGACGGTACCTTGCGGGATATTGCCGAAGCGCTTGCGCGTCAGTCGACAGATGCCAGTCTGGTGCTGTTGCCATTGGGCACGGCCAATGATTTTGCCCGGGCAGCGGGCGTTCCGCTGGAACCGGACCAGGCCCTTGATTTGCTGGATGTCGAGCCGCAAGCCATCGATCTGGGCGAAGTCGGCGGGCGGATATTCCTGAATATGGCCACGGGTGGTTTCGGCAGTCAGGTCACGGCAAACACTTCCGAGGACCTCAAGAAGGTGCTGGGGGGCGCCGCTTATCTGTTCACCGGTCTGACGCGCTTCAGTGAGCTGAGTGCGGCCTATGGCGAATTGCAGGGCCCCGGATTCAGCTGGCAGGGGGATTTGCTGGCGCTGGGTATCGGCAATGGCCGGCAGGCCGGGGGAGGCCATCAGTTATGCCCGCAAGCACTGGTCGATGATGGTTTGCTCGACATCAGTATCCTGCCGGCCCCCCAGGAAGTGGTCAGTACCTTGAAGGACTTGCTGGCCGGAGGCCTGGGCATCGACAACATGTTCGTGCGCGTGCGCCTGCCCTGGGTGGAAATCAAGGTCGCCCAAGGCCTGGACATCAATCTTGATGGTGAGCCGTTGCAGGTCGACAGTCTGAAGTTTACGGTGCGTGAGCGGGCGTTGCGTGTGCATCTGCCGTCCGATTCGCCTCTGATGACGACTTCTGCGCTACTCAATCGTCCAGACTGATGATCTGCTCGCGCACGGCGAAAAGCACCAGCCCTGCCACATCGTGGATCTGCAGGCGCTTCATGATCTGGGCCCGGTGAGTTTCCACGGTCTTGATGCTCAGGCTCAGGCCATTGGCAATTTCCCGGGTCGACTTGCCGCGCACGATCAGCCGCAAGATTTCCAACTGGCGCGCCGTCAGGTTATGGGTCTGGACGGGGGCGGGTTGAAGCTTCTGGGCGCGGGTCAGCGCCTGGTTGATCACCGTGTGGGCGATGGCCGGGCTCAGGTAGCGTTCGTTGTTGCGCAACGCGTCCAAGGCGTGCCCCAGCTCGGTGGCGGTGGTGTCCTTGAGCAGATACCCGTGGGCGCCGGACTCCAGCGCCTGCATGATCAGCGCCGGATCGGTGTGCATCGACAGGATCAGTACTTTGCTGTGGGGACGCGCCTGCTTGAGCTGCTGCAAGGCCTCCAGGCCGCTGGTGTTTTTCATGGAAATGTCCAGCAGCACGATGTCGGGCGCCAACCGTTCTACAAGCTCCAACAGCTGGGTGCCGTCACTGGCTTCGCCGATGACGGCATAACCAGGCAAATCCGTGACCAGGGCGCGTACGCCGGCTCGGATCAACGAGTGGTCATCTACGAGAAGTAAATTACAAGTCAATGGAGAACCTTATTCTTACTGGCCCGCGCCAGGGTCCGAGGGGCCCAGGGAAAACGTGCTTCGATATGTGTGCCCTTGCCGGCTTCACTGGTCACCTTGAGGGTGCCGCCCAATTGTTGGGCCCGCTCCGACATGCCGGCCATACCCCGTTGGCCTGCCCGGGCGGGGTGGTCCGCCGGGACGAATCCCTGGCCGTCGTCGCTGATCAACAGGAACAGGCCTTCGGGCAGGCGCTGTAGACGCACCAGCAGATTCTGCGCCTGGGCATGACGCAGGATATTGGTGACGGCCTCCTGTGTGATCCGAAAGGCGGCGACGGCCATTTCCTCCGGAATGCCAGTCATGCGCTGCTGGCAATCGAGGCTCCACTTTAGCGAGGTATTGGCCAATGTCTTGAGCAGGTGCGCACGCAGGCTGGCTTCAAGCCCAAGGCTGGTCAATTGGCGAGGGTTGAGGATTGCCGATACATCGCGGACCTTGTGCAGGGTTTCGTCCAGTGTTTCGCAGAGGACCGAGCATTGACCTTGCAATTCCTCCGGTATCCGGCGCTTGAGCCACTCGCCTTGCAGTTTCGCCGCGGTCAGTAACTGGCCGATATCGTCATGCAGTTCCCGGCTGAGTCGATGACGTTCGTTTTCCTGAACTTCGAGTAACCGGTCGGCCAGTTCCTGGGGCTGGAACTTGATGGATTTGCGCGACAGCCGGTAATGGATCCAGACACAGGTCAAGGCGGCGACATCCAGCGCCAGCAGGCTTACCGGCATGGTTTGGGCGGACAGGTAAACCAGCAGGTTGCCGAGGGTCGAGCTCATGCACAGAAACAGTGTGAACCGGCGGGCGTTTTCTCGGGAGGGTGGCCAGGTGACGAATGACTTGAGGCTGGCGTACATAGCGGATGGAGCCAATGAATGTTCGCTGCGGGCTGGCCGGTCAGCGGATCTGACAGGCCGGGTTGGGTAAGTGCTTCGGGTCGAGGTTGGCTTCGATGGACGGCTTTCACCACGCCGTACTTTTGAAACGACTGACGCGAGACATAGTACCACTTCATCTAACGTTGGTCGCGTTCGGCATGGTGTCGTGAAAGCGCCATGCATCGGATGGCGGGCCGGAGCTTTGTCAGGCTTGCTTCTGGGAGTAAGGCACCAGGGCCAGCCGGTGTGCTGCGTGGACTTCTTCGCAAGGCGTCCGGCCTACCTGGAAGGCAAATGCCTCGATCAGTGAGGTCTGTTCGCTGTTGTCCAGGCTGAGTTGGCCGGTGGTGGGGTCGACCAGCTCCAGTTGCCAGGCCATCAGGGTGAAGCAATCCTTCAATGCGTCCAGGGCCTGCTCATGCAGGTCCATGTGGCTCTGCGCATGGCTGAGCAAACCGTGGATATGCAGGGAAAATTCCGAAACGGCTTCCAGCGCCAGGGCATCGGCCTTGTTTGCCAGCTTCAACAAGGTACTGAGCATGCAATCGATCGCATCCTTATCGTTACTGATCAGTTGCAGATGGCTCAGGCACTCCTCCGATTTGGCCAGAAGCGTTTCGGCTTCGATCAGGAATTCGGGCAGGCGCTGAGACCAGTCCTTACGATCGTTCGGCATGCTTATCTCCACAACATCATGTCAGACGAAAGAAAATCACGTGTGGCGAACGGCTGGATCTCACGACTGGCAACGAACGAAAGTGCGTCGGCACATCCTTGCCATACGGCAGGACAGAGCACGCGGATAGTTGCAAGGGTGGGATCGGCCGAAAGGCTGAAAGTCCGATGTCCTGCTGTCGCGCACAAAGGCCTGACTCCGTTCAGCAATGAGAATGGCGTCACATTAATGGCTATTGGAAATTGGGAATATCAGGTTGGACCTGATTGTTGCTAGGGGATTCCCTTAGGCAAGGGAACCATACGCGAAAAACGAGGTCGCGCAGCGCGGAAGGGGAAGCGGATTAAAGCGTGAGGCCAGTAAAGCATGATGTTAAGGTGATATCAATGCCCCGAGATGTATTTCATCGAGGGGTCAAGATCCGGCTCGCGCGGCCGATAGTTGCATTATTGGATTTATCCGAACAATCCCAGGAGTCATCAATAATGGCCGGCATTCTCGACACAGTAGATCAACGAACCCAGCTGGTGGGTGAGAATCGCCTGGAAATTCTCATGTTTCGCCTGGCAGGGCGGCAGTTGTTCGCCATCAACGTGTTCAAGGTCCAGGAAGTGTTGCAACTGCCGAAGCTGACGTTGATGCCGCAACGCCATCCGTTCGTGTGTGGCGTGGTCAATCTGCGCGGCCAGACGCTGCCGGTGATCGACCTGTCCCAGGCCATCGGCATGCGTCCGCTGGTGCCGGGAGCCAATAGCACGATCATCGTTACCGAGTACAACCGTTCGGTCCAGGCGTTCTTGGTAGGTGGCGTGGATCGTATCGTCAACATGAACTGGGAAGCGATCCTGCCGCCTCCGGGCAGCGCCGGCCGTGAACACTACCTGACGGCTATCAGCAAGGTGGACGACCAGTTGGTGGAAATCATCGACGTGGAAAAGGTGCTGGCCGAAATCGTGCCGTACAACGCCAAGGTCTCCCGGGACAAGCTCGAAGATCCGGTGTTGGAAAAGGCTCGGGGGCGCGAAGTGTTGCTGGTGGACGACTCCAACGTGGCGCTTTCGCAACTGCGCGACACGCTGGGTCAGTTGGGCGTGAAAATGCACATCGCCAGCGACGGTCTGAAAGCCTTGAATATGCTCAAGGCCTGGGCTGACACCGGCGAGGTGATGACCGACAAATTGCTGATGATCTTCACCGACGCGGAAATGCCGGAAATGGATGGTTATCGCCTGACCACCGAGATCCGCAATGACCCGCGTCTGCGTGGGCTCTATGTCGTGCTGCACACCTCGCTGTCGGGCAGCTTCAACGATTCGATGGTCAAGAAGGTCGGCTGCGACAATTTCCTCTCCAAATTCCAGCCGGACAAATTGGTGGATGTGGTGCGCCAGCGACTGATGCTCGGCTGAAACCGAACATGGTTTGCTTCGATGGCCGGTTCGTATAGGGTGGCATTTTTTCGCCATCAGGGAGCTGACCATGTTGCGGCTGAGCGCGCTGTACCGTTACCCGTTGAAATCCGGCAAGGGCCAGTCCCTGCCGGGAATTGGCCTGGACAAGCTCGGGCTGGACGGTGATCGGCGCTGGATGTTGGTGGATGAAGCCAGCGGACGCTTCCTGACCCAGCGGGCCGTGGCGAAGATGAGCCAACTCTCGGCCCTGTGGAATGAGGCGGGCGGCCTGACGCTCAGTGCGCCAGGCTATGGCAGTGTCGACGTGGCGCTGCCTTCTGCTACTCAAGAGCAACTGCGCGGGGTGACGATCTGGCGCGACACCCTGCGTGTCCCGGATGCCGGTGACGAGGCGGCCGGCTGGGTCAGTGAATTCATCGGCAACGCCACCCGGCTGGTGCATGTTCCGGTGGAAATGGCACGCACCACGGCGGCCGGTTATGGCAAGGATGACGACAAAGTCGCCTTTGCAGATGGATTCCCGCTGCTGTTGATTGGCCAGGCCTCTCTGCAGGACCTCTCGAACCGGGTCGGGCGCCCGTTGGAGATGCTGCGCTTTCGTCCCAACCTGGTGATCGAGGGCAGCGGGGCGTTTGCCGAGGATGACTGGAAGCGCATCCGTATCGGCGATGTGGAGTTTCGCGTGGTCAAGCCTTGCTCGCGCTGCATCATGACGACGGTCGATCCGCAAACCGGCGAGCGCGACCCGAACCGCGAGCCGTTCGCTACCTTGCAGCAGTATCGTTCCACGCCGGACGGCGCGATGTTTGGCCAGAATCTGGTCAACGATGGCAACGGCCGACTTGAAGTCGGCATGCCGGTTGAAGTGCTCGAATAACCAGTGGCCTGTGTGGCTGATTCGTACACTCAAATTAACCGTACAGGCCACGAGCATGAAAAAGCCCGTGTCACTGGACACGGGCTTTTTCATGCTCGAAGCAATCTCAGCCGCGGTATTCGCACAGGTAGGCCGTGTCGACGGCGACCTTGAGCTGGAACTTGCTGTTGGCCGGAACATTGAACTGACTGCCGGCCGCGAAGGTTTCCCATTCGGTGCTGTCGGGCAGTTTCACGGTCAGAGCGCCGGAAACGACGTGCATGATTTCCCGCTGGGCGGTACCGAACTCGTATTCGCCCGGTGCCATGACACCGATGGTCGCAGGGCCTTCGGCAGTCCCGAAAGCGATCGACTTGACTGTGCCGTCGAAGTATTCGTTGACTTTGAACATGGGCGATTCCTCGAAAAAGGGCTGAAAAAGGCCGGCCAGTATGCACAAGGCATCAGCACTCGTCATCTGCAACGCAGGGTGGGTCGTTCAGTCCGTAAGCACCAGAGGCAACAGTCGCGCCGTATTGCGTGCATCCTCCAGGGCCCGATGCTGTTGACCGCAGAATTGCAGGCCGGCCAATTGCAATGCCCCATTGAGGCCCAAGGGACGTTCAAGCCGACGGGCCTTGGCGAAGCGCTGCTTGAGGTTCATGTGTGGCACCTGGCCGAGAAAGCTCTGTATCTGATGATGCTGCCATTCCTGAAGCAATTGCTTACGGTCGTAGTCGCCCCAGCTGACCCAGCCTCCCAGGTTCGTCCGGTACGGTGTCAGCCAGCGTTCGAACGCCGGCCAGACTTCGGAAAGAGGCATTGCCCCGTCGATATTGGCCTGGGTGATGCGCGTCAGCTCGCGGCAGAACGGTGTAAGCAGGGGCCGCCTCAGCGGGCGAACGAAACGCTGAAAATGATCCACTTCGTGGCCGTCGCGATTCACCAGCGAGGCGCCGATCTCGATAATTTCCATTTCGGTTACTGGCCAGCCACCCTCATCGGTAGTGGCCTCCAGGTCAATCACCAGCCAGTTGGGCATCGCAGGGTTCCGATAGAAGGCAAGCCGATGGGTTTGAGCGTAGTCAAACCCGACGCATCCGCCTAGGCTCTGTATGAAAAGCCTAATGGTCTGTTTCGATCCGCAACAGAATCTGTCGGTTCCGTACCTGCTCACCCTGCTTGACTTGCAATGCCCGGACCACCCCGTCCCGGTCTGCTTCGAGCGGATGCTCCATTTTCATTGCTTCGAGCACCATCAATAGCTGCCCCCGATGCACCACGCTGTTCTCTTCGACCCGCAGTTCGACGATGGCGCCATCCATGGGCGCCCTGAGCATACCGTCGCCGACCGCTGCGCGGGGTGTGACGTTGGCCTGGGTCCGGTCTTGCAGGTGCAAGCTACCGGGCCGAGTGAACAGCCAGAGATCGCTACCGTCGAGACGCCAGGTGCAGTGCTGGCGAACGCCATCGACCCATACGGTGGCATCACTCCCGTCCACATCGAGCAGTTTCAGTTCCACCACGGAATCGTCGAGGCGGACTCGCAGCGTGCCGTCGGCTTCGGCGGTCAGGCTCGGCCTCCAGTCGAGCTCTCCCGTACCGAGTCGATATTGCAGCGTCGCGCCGGCGGTGTTTCGCCATCCAGCCAGACCGTGGCCATGACGTGCCCCGCTGGCCTGATAGAAAAGTGCGGTGGCGATGGCGAGTTGTTCGAGCGAGGGGGCATGGGGCTGGAGGGCCGGATGATCGTTGAAATGCCGTGGGATGAAGCCGGTGCTGAAGTCGCCTTCGACGAATCGCGGATGCGCCAGCAGCGCCGCCAACATCCGCTGGTTGCTGCGGACCCCCAGCAATACGCAATCCTCCACCGCCCGCAGCAACTTGCGCCGGGCCTCTTCGCGAGTGGCGCCATGGGTGATCAACTTGCCCAGCATTGGGTCATAGAACGGGCTGACGAACTGGCCTTCCAACAGGCCATGATCGATGCGCGCCTCCCGCTGAGGCGGCTTCCAGCCGATTAATCGTCCGGTCTGGGGCAGGAACGCCTCGGCCGGGTCTTCGGCGTAAAGTCGTGCTTGCATGGCATGGCCGCTGAGTTGTACTTGGTCTTGGCGCAGGGGCAATGGCAAGCCTGCGGCGACGTCCAGTTGCCAGGCCACCAGGTCCAGGCCGGTGACCTGCTCCGTGACCGGATGTTCGACTTGCAATCGGGTATTCATCTCCAGGAAATAAAACTGGCCATCATCGGCCAGCAGGAATTCCACGGTGCCGGCACCGACGTAACTCACCGCGCGGCCGGCCTTGAGCGCCGCCTCGCCCATGGCCCGGCGCAGATCAGCAGTCATGACCGGGCAGGGCGCCTCCTCGATGATTTTCTGATGTCGGCGCTGGATCGAGCAGTCCCGTTCGCCGAGGTGGATGAGATGCCCGTGATGATCGCCGAAAATCTGCACCTCCACATGCCGCGGATCGACCAACGCCTGTTCAAGAATCAACTCGTCGCTGCCGAAGCCATGCAGGGCTTCGGAGCGAGCGCTGCGCAGCTGCTCCAGAAGGTCTTCGGCCCGTTGGACCAACCGCATGCCCCGGCCACCACCGCCGGCGCTGGCCTTGATCATCAGTGGGTAGCCGATGCGTTTGGCTTCGTGGCTCAAGGTGTCATCGTCCTGAGCGGCGCCCTGGTAGCCAGCGATGCAGGGCACGCCGGCGGCAAGCATGGCGATTTTCGAACGTCGCTTGCTGCCCATCAGCTCGATGGCCTCGGGGCTGGGGCCTATGAAGAGGAGGCCGGCGTCTTCGCAGGCCCTGGCGAACCCGGCGTTTTCCGAAAGGAAACCGTAGCCCGGATGGATCGCATCGGCGCCCGTGCGTCGAGCCGCCGCGAGAATGGCCGGCTGGTTGAGATAGGACTGTTGCACCGGGGCAGGGCCGATCGAGACGGCTTCATCGGCCATGCGCACATGCAAGGCATCGGCGTCGGCCTCGCTGAAAACCGCCACCGTGCGATAGCCCAGGGCCTGGGCGGTGCGCTGGATCCGGCAGGCGATCTCGCCGCGGTTGGCGATGAGGATTTTGCTGAAGGTGGGCAAGCGGCTCATTTCTTCTTCCCCGGCAAAATCCCCATCAGCTTGCAGATGATGCCGAGCATGATTTCATCCGCTCCGGCGCCAATGGACACCAGCCGGACGTCGCGATAGGCCCGCGCCACCGGGTTGTCCCACATGAACCCCATGCCGCCCCAGTATTGCAGACAACTGTCGGTGACTTCCCGGCTCAGGCGCCCGGCCTTGAGCTTGGCCATGGAAGCCAGCCGCGTGACGTCCTGTCCGTTGATGTATTGCTCGGTGGCCTGGTAGACCAGCGCCCGCAGGCATTCGATTTCGCTCGCCAGTTCTGCCAGGCGGAAGTGGATCACTTGGTTGTCGATGAGCGCTGTATCGAAGGTCTTGCGTTCCCGGCAGTACTCGATGGTGCTGTCGACGCAGCGTTCCAGACCCATGATCATGTTCGCGGCACCGAACAGCCGTTCCTCCTGGAACTGGATCATCTGCATCATGAACCCGGCACCTTCCTGGCCGATGCGATTGCGTTGCGGCACTCGCACGTCATCGAAGAACACCGGGGCGGTTTCCGAGCTGCGCATGCCCAGCTTGTCCAAGTGCGCACCGAGGCTGATGCCGGGGCTGTCCATGGGCACCATGATCAGCGATTTGTTGAGGTGCGGCTTGTCGTCCGACGTGTTGGCCAGCAGGCAGATGAAGTCGGCGCTCGGCGCATTGGTGATCCACATCTTGCTGCCATTGATGACATAGTCGTCGCCATCCTTGCGCGCCGTGGTCTTGAGGCTGGCGACATCGGAACCGGCGCCGGTTTCAGACACGCCGATGCAACCCACCTGGTCGCCACGGATGGCCGGGCGCAGGAATGTTTCGCGTAGTTCATCGGAGCCGAAACGCGCCAGGGCCGGGGTACACATGTCGGTCTGGACGCCGATGGACATCGGCACGCCGCCGCAATGGATGGTGCCGAACGCCTCGGCCGCGACGATCGAATAACTGTAGTCCAGGCCCATGCCGCCAAAGGCTTGCGGCTTGGAGATCCCCAGCAATCCCAAGTCGCCGGCCTTGCGGAAAATCTCATGGATTGGAAAACGCCCTGCCTTTTCCCATTCGTCGACGTAGGGGTTGATGTCGCGGTCGACAAACTGGCGAACGGTGCGCCGCAGTGCTTCGTGTTCCTGGGTGAAGATCATGTTCGTTGCTCTCCTGGGCGGCTGCGGTCAGAAACGGGCGACTCCGAAACTGTTGGATTGCAGTGGGCGGGCCTCGGCCTCGTGGCAGATGTCCAGCAGGTAGCCCAGCAGCGTGCGGGTGTCTCGCGGGTCGATGAGCCCGTCGTCCCACAGGTTGGCACTGCCGTAGAGGGCGGTGGACTGGCTGTCGAGCGTCTGCGCGGTGGTGTGTTCGAGCAGGTCCAGCATCTTCGGGTCGGGAGTGACGCCGTTCCTGAGTTGCGCGGCTTCGGTGACGATGCGCAGCACCTTGCCGGCCTGGGCGCCACCCATCACGGCCGTGTGGCTGTTGGGCCAGGCGAAGATGAAACGCGGATCCAGCCCGCGCCCGCACATGGCGTAGTTGCCGGCACCGTAGGAACCGCCCACCACGATCGTGAGCTTGGGTACGCGGGCGTTGGCCACGGCCTGGATCATCTTGGCACCGTGTTTGATCACGCCTTGCTGTTCCGCCTCGGTGCCCACCATGAACCCGGTGGTGTTGTGCAGAAACAGCAGAGGCGTGCGGCTCTGGTCACAGAGTTGGATGAACTGCGCCGCCTTGCTCGCGCCCTTGGGCGTGATCGGGCCGTTGTTGCCGATCACGCCGCAGGCATGACCGCGAATGTGCAAGTGGCCGCAGACCGTATGGGGGTCGAATTCGCGCTTGAAGTCGAGAAAGTTCGAGCCGTCGGCGAGGCGGGCAATGATTTCTCGCACATCGTAGGGTTTCTTCGGGTCATCGGGGACGACGCCCAACAGTTCTTCGGCGGCGTAGCGCGGTTCTGCCCAGGTTCGTTCAGGTCGTGGCGGCAACTGCGCATTCCAGGGCAGCAGACTAACGATTTCCCGGGCCAGGCGGATGCCGTCGGCGTCGTTCTCAGCCAGGTATTCGGCGGTGCCCGCCACTTGGGCATGCATCTGCGCCCCGCCCAGTTCTTCCTCGGTGGCCACTTCACCGGTGGCGGCCTTGAGCAGCGGCGGTCCGGCCAGGAACAGCCGCGCCTTGTCGCGCACCACCACGACGTAATCCGACAAGCCCGGTTGATAAGCGCCGCCGGCGGTGGCCGAACCGTGCACCACGGTGATCTGCGGCAGACCCATGGCCGACATCCGAGCCTGGTTGGCGAAGCTACGCGCGCCTTCGATGAAAATCTGCGCGGCATAGTTGAGATTGGCACCGCCGCTTTCGGCGAGGGTGATGAGTGGGAGTCGGTTTTCCATGGCGATCTGTTGCAGGCGCAGGGTCTTTTGCAGGCCGCTGGGGGAAATGGTCCCGCCCTTGATGGCGCTGTTATTCGCCATCACCAACACCCGTACGCCGCAGACAAAGCCGATACCCGCGATCAAGCCGCCGCCGGCCTCGCTGCCATCCTTGTCTTCGTGGAGCTTGTAGCCGGCCAGGCTCGCCAGTTCGAGGAACGGCGCACCGGGATCGAGCAGCAGGTTCAGGCGTTGGCGCGGCAGCAATTGGCCGCGCTGGTCGAATCGGGCCTGGGCCTGGGCGGCTTTCTCCAGCATGGTCTGTTCGAGTCGGCGCAGTTGCTCCACAGCGGCCAGCATTGCCGCATGATTGCGGGCGAAGTCAGCGCCGTGCGGGTCCAGGTGCGATTCGATGACGGGCATGGCCATGGCTCCTTGTCGGACACGTTTGCATCAGTTGACCCGGTCGGCGATGTCCTGGGGGACCGGAATCTGGATCTCCAGCAATTGTTGTGCGAACGCCTTGCCTTGGGGGTCGATGCGCAGGCTGGCGACACCACCACCGCCGAGGGCGTTTTCCAACAGGAAGTTCAGGCTGTGGGTGCCCGGCAGGTACCAGCGCTCGACGCGGCCCAGCAACGGGTCGAGTACGTGGCTCATCCAGTCGACCATCACCTCCGGCGTCAGCGCCTCGGCGATCCACGGTAAATATTCGGGTTCCCGGGCGATCACGCCGATGTTGCTGTGGTTGCCCTTGTCGCCGGAACGGGCCACCGCCAGCTTGACCAACGGGACGCTGGCATCGGCCCGGCCATGGGGTTTGGGCAGTTGCGGGGCAACGGGCAATTCGCGGGTTTCCAGGGGCTCGGGCACGGGCAGGGCACAAGGGTGGCGCTGGCCGTCGAGTTCGATTTCGAGTGGGCAGGCGGTTTTGGCGATCAGGAACGAGAAGAGGCGAATCAGCGGCTGTACCGTCGGACGGCCGCCCGCCAGACCGGTCAGGCCCGGCGCCATGGCGGTGGCAGCCTGGGCGATTTCCCGGGAAAACAGTACTAGTGCCGGGCGTTCCGGGTGGCGCACCGCCAGTTTGATCAGCACTTCGCGACTGTCCTGGCGTTGGCCGTGGTGGCCATAAGTGGCCTCGCTGCCCAGCAACTCGACGTTCACTTCGCTGTAAGGCGCCCATCCCTGCTGGATAAACATGTGCGAGGTTCTGGCGATAATCGCCTGGCTGACCCGCTCGGCCTTGGCCACCGCATCGATGCCGGCGATCAGGCACAGGGCCGTGCAGCGAAAGCCGTCTGGCCAGGTGGCGCACACCTTGTAGCGATCGGTGGGCGGCAGCCCCCTGGCGCCATGGACGCGGACTGCCTGCTTGCCTTGCTGGATCAACTTGACGTGGCTGAAGTCACAGATCACATCCGGCAGCAGATAGCCCTGCGGGTCGCCGATTTCATAGAGCAGTTGCTCGCCGACGGTCAGCGGCGTGACCAGCCCGCCGGTGCCTTCGACTTTAGTGACGATGAACTGGCCGTCCGCACTGACTTCGACGATAGGAAAGCCGATGTGCTCGTAATCCGGTACGTCCCGCCAGTCGGTGAAATTGCCGCCCGTGCATTGGGCGCCACATTCGATGAGGTGCCCGGCCAATGCGGCCTGGGCCAGTTTGTCGTAGTCGTGCCAGGCCCAGCCGAATTCGTGCACCAATGCGGCGCTGACCACCGCACTGTCCACCACGCGGCCGGTGATCACGATATCGGCGCCCAGGCGCAGGGCTTCGACAATGCCGGGGGCTCCGAGGTAGGCGTTTGTGGAAATACAGGTCCAGGGCAATGGCTCGCCGCTGAACATCTCGCGGATTCCCTGTTCGGCGAGCCGTTGGCTCTGTGATTGCAGATCGTCCCCCAGCAGCACGGCGATCTTCAACGACACGCCCGCGGCGTCGCAGGCCGCTTGCAGGGCGGCGGCACATGCCTGGGGGTTGACCCCGCCGGCGTTGCTGATGACACGGATGGCGCCAGCTTGCAAACGCTGGAGTAGCGGCGCCAGCACTTCGACGAAGTCTGTGGCATAACCCGCCCGAGGGTCTTTCAAGCGTGCGCCGGCCATGATCGAGAGCGTAATCTCGGCCAGGTAGTCGAACACCAGGTAATTCAGGTTTCCACCTTCGACCAGCTGCGCCGCGGCAACACGGGTGTCGCCCCAGAAGGCGCTGGCGCAACCGATACGGATCGTGCTTGGCATGGGGAATCCCTCCAGCAAACGTGGTCCGAGACTACCAAGCAAGCGCTTGGTCTGTAAACGGCGTTGAGTTCTTTGGCCCGAGCGCTTGCTTGGTTGATCCACCCGGCTTAAATTGCCGGCGCCACGTCGAACGACTGTAGGAGAGAAAGGGTGGATGAGCAAAAAGCCCTCAAGGTGATGCGGGAGTTGGTTGAACTCGGGCAACTGACCGATCCGGACAGCGCGCGCGGCAAGCTGCTCCAGACAGCCGCTCACCTGTTTCGCAACAAAGGCTTCGAACGCACCACGGTGCGTGACCTGGCGAGTGCCGTGGGTATCCAGTCCGGCAGCATCTTTCATCACTTCAAGAGCAAGGATGAGATTTTGCGGGCGGTGATGGAAGAAACCGTCCGCTACAACACTGCGCTGATGCGAGCAGCCCTGGCCGAGGCGGGCAGTGTGCGTGAACGGGTGCTGGCGCTGATCCGTTGCGAACTGCAGTCGATCATGGGCGGAACCGGCGAGGCGATGGCCGTGCTGGTCTATGAATGGCGCTCGTTATCCGAGGACGGGCAGCGGCGGGTGCTGGCCTTGCGCGATATTTATGAGCAGTTGTGGCTGGAGGTGTTGGGTCAGGCCAAGGATGCCGGGTATATTCGCGCAGACGTGGCCATCACCCGGCGGTTCCTTACAGGTGCATTGTCCTGGACTACCACCTGGTTTCGCGCCGAAGGCAGTCTGAGTCTGGATGACCTGGCCGAACAGGCATTGATCCTGGTGCTTGAAGAAAAACAATAACAGGGCTGTCCCATTCGCTGGCCAAGTGGCTGGCCAAATGGCTGAAACCGCCTAGCTTGAATGTATGACTTATGGGGAGTGGGTGACCTTGACGTGTTCGACGATGGGGATGACCTCCCGTGTTCTACTGGCCATACTGGCCGTTTTCCTGGTCTTGCCCGCTTCGGCGGCGCAATTGGTCCGTATCGGTGCCGCGCATTTTCCACCGTATACGGTCCGTCCCGAGAATGGAGCCGACACCGGCCTGTTGCCGCAACTGGTCGAGGCCCTGAATCGCTCCCAGACTGACTATCAGTTCGTGCTGGTGCCAACGTCGATCCCGCGCCGCTTCAATGATTTCAAACAGGGCCGGGTGGACATGGCGATTTTCGAGAACCCCGAATGGGGCTGGAAAGACGTGCCCCACACGGCGGTGGACATGGGCCTGGAGGACGCGGAGATCTTCGTCACCCAGCGCCAGCCAGATCGCCAGCAAAGCTATTTCGCCGATCTCAGGGGCAAGCGCCTGGCCCTGTTCAGTGGCTACCACTACGCCTTTGCCGAATTCAACGCCGACCCCAAATTCCTGATCGGCCAGTACAACGCCACGCTGACGTATTCCCACGACAGCAACCTGTTGATGGTCCTGCGCGGGCGCGTTGACATGGCGCTGGTGACCCGTTCGTACTTGCACGATTACATCTTGCGCAATCCCGAAGTAGGTCCCCAATTGCTGATATCCGACCGTATCGACCAGATCTACCATCACTACGCGCTGATCCGGCCCCAGGCGCCGATCACCGGCGAAGCATTTACCCGCTTGCTGCAAACGCTGCGGGACAACGGTGAACTGTTGGCGATTTTCAAGCCTTACCAGATAGCGCTGGTGCCGGTGCACAGCCATTGACCGGCGACTAAATTTCCCCTACCGGCTCACGTCCCACGTTGACTATCGACGAACACGCGAGCCTCTGCCATGCCTGACCTCTTTCAACCGACCATGCTGCCCTTGCCCGGTGGGCGTCGCTTGGGTGCCGATGAAACCGAGCGCCATCTGAGCCTCATGCTCGAAGGCGCACCCCTGATCCGGTTGCGCCTGGATCGTGGTCCCGAGTTGCGGGTGCATTTGCAGGAAATCAACGACCGGCCCGTAGGTCCGGCCCTTTGGGCAGCCTGCTATTGGCTGTTTGCCCGAGAGCCGCAGTGCCAGCGCCTGATCTGGCACCTTGCTGAGCGCCCCGTTGAAGCCTTGCTCAGTGGCCTGCTGACGGCCACCGGTCAGGCCGCCGAATATGTCTGCGAGCGCACGATGTTCTGGCAGTTGCCACAACCTTGGCTGGGTGAGTCATTCAATGGCAGTTATCCGCAGCAGATGATCATCACGGACGGCAAGCGGCATCCGCGTCGACCCGTGAAGCCGCGCGGCGAAGTGTATCGGCGTTTCGATGCGCGTCTGGGGGCCTGGGTGTCCTTGCGCACGCTGGAAATCGAGCAGGACCTGGCGCGTTTCAATCGCTGGCAGAACAGTCCCCGGGTGGCGAGCTTCTGGCAGGAGGAGGGCAGCCTGGAACAGCACCGCGAATACCTGGACAAGTTGCAGCGCGACCCACGGGTCCTGACCTTGATCGGTTGTTTCGACGACCAGCCGTTTGCCTACTTCGAAGCCTATTGGGCCAAGGAGGATCGTATCGCGCCGTTCTATGAGGCGGCGGATTACGATCGTGGCATTCATATGCTGGTGGGCGAAGAGCAGCACCGGGGCCCGCACAAGGTGGCGAGCTGGCTGTCGGCGCTGGTGCACTATCTGTTCCTGGATGATCCACGCACCCAGCGTGTAGTGGCCGAGCCCCGCGCCGACAATGCACGGATGATCGGCCACCTGCACAACCAGTGTTTCCACTGTGAAAAGGAATTCGACTTTCCTCACAAGCGAGCGGCGCTGATGATCCTTGGGCGCGAGCGATTTTTTGAGCGGTGTGCGTTGATGTAGATCGGGGCGGTCTGCCGGCCGTCATCGCGGGCAAGACTTGCCCGCGATGACACCGGGACTGACACACAGCCTCAGCGCCGGGAGAAGGTGTCTGCCCGTACCCCCGACACCTTGCGGCAGTGCACCAGGGCGTCGCGGATCATAAAGTTCACCAGAGTCGGCGAGACCCCCAGTTCCTTGGCGATGTCCTTCTGTGGGACGCCGTGCAGGCGGTACATCTCGAAGGCGTAGCGGGTGCGACTGGGCAGTTCGGTCAGCGCGTCCGCAATGTGCTCCAGCGTGGAAAAGTTGATGTGAGACGTTTCCGGCGAAGCACCCTGGATCACCACGTTCAGTCCTTCCTCCTCCGGCCCCGAATATTTCTGTTCCAGCGCCTGCTTGCGGTAGTGGTCGATCGCCAGGTTGCGCACGATCTGGAACAGGTAGCTGAGCTGAGCCTTGATGGAAGAGGTGATTTGGGGCGCCGATTGCAGCCGGAAAAACGCATCCTGTACCACATCTTCCGCGCGGGACCGGCAACCGGTAATGCGTGCTGCGATCTTGACCAGGATCACCCGGTTATCGACGAACGCCTGAAGTAACGGTGAGTCGCACCTGCTTGTGGATACTTGTTCCGTCATGGAATTCACCTTGCTGCAAAAAGTTAGCAGGACGAGCGGTAAAGGCGGGCGTCCTGCACATCGAGCGCCAAATTAGGCTTAATGATAATTATTGTCAATTGAGAAAAAGAATTATTGATGAGCTGCGATTCGGCGCGAGCGCTGCGACCCGTTGCCGCAGGGACGTTGTCGTCGAACGGTCCGCTGCGCTGCGCCCCTGACTAATTATTTGCCTGTGTTGTCCGTTCCTTGGGGGACAACTTGCAAGCCGAATTTCAGGCAGGAACCCCCATGACCGACGCGTTCGAACTTCCCCGCACCCTGGCCCATGCCCTCCAGCGCCGCGCCGCCTTGACGCCGGACCGCGTGGCCTTGCGCTTCCTTGCCGACACGCCGGAACAGAGCGTGGTGCTGAGCTATCGCGATCTGGACCTGCGCGCCCGCACCATTGCCGCCGCCTTGCAGGCCGGGGCGACAGTCGGCGATCGCGCGGTGCTGCTGTTTCCCAGCGGCCCGGACTATGTCGCGGCGTTTTTCGGTTGCCTGTACGCCGGTGTGATCGCCGTGCCAGCCTATCCACCGGAGTCGGCCCGTCGTCATCACCAGGAACGCCTGCTGTCGATCATCGCCGACGCCGTGCCGCGCCTGCTACTTACCAGCAGCGATCTGCGCGAAGCCTTGCAGGCCATCGAGTCCGCACCACCATTGCTATGCGTCGACAGCCTCGACCCGGCACGTGCCGGACAGTGGGTCGCGCCGACCTTGCAGGACGATAACATTGCGTTCCTGCAATACACCTCCGGCTCCACTGCATTGCCCAAGGGCGTGCAGGTCAGTCACGGCAATCTGGTCGCCAATGAACTGTTGATCCGCCAGGGCTTCGGCATCGACCTGAATCCAGATGACGTTATCGTCAGCTGGCTGCCGCTGTATCACGACATGGGGTTGATCGGCGGCCTGCTGCAACCGATCTTCAGTGGCGTGCCATGCGTGTTGATGTCGCCGGCGTATTTCCTGGCCAGGCCGCTGCGTTGGCTGGAGGCGATCAGCGAATATGGCGGCACCATCAGCGGTGGCCCGGACTTCGCCTATCGGTTGTGCAGCGAGCGGGTCAGCGACTCGGCCTTGCAGCGCCTCGACCTGAGCAGCTGGCGGGTGGCTTATTCGGGCTCCGAGCCGATTCGGCTCGACACCCTGGAACGCTTCGCCGAGAAGTTTGCGCCGTGTGGTTTCACGTCGGATAACTTCATGGCGTCCTACGGCCTGGCGGAAGCCACTCTGTTTGTCGCCGGCACGCCCCGCAGCCACGGCATTCCTTCATTGCGCATAGACGACGCGGCACTGGCGCAAAACCGCGCCGAGCCGGGGCAGGGCAGCGCGGTGATGAGCTGCGGTATCGGCCAGCCCGGGCACGGGGTGCTGGTCGTCGAACCCAACACGCTGCAACCGTTGGGCGATCAACAGGTGGGCGAAGTCTGGGCCACCGGGCCGAGTATCGCCCACGGTTATTGGCGTAATCCCGAGGCCACGGCCAAGACCTTCGTCCAGCATGAAGGCCGCACCTGGCTGCGTACCGGCGACCTGGGGTTCTTCCATGGCGGCGAGCTGTTCATCACTGGCCGCCTGAAAGACATGCTGATCGTGCGCGGGCACAATCTCTATCCCCAGGACATCGAGCAGACCATCGAGCGAGAGGTGGAGGTGGTGCGCAAAGGCCGGGTGGCGGCATTTGCGGTAGACGACGGCGCGGAAGAAGGAATTGGCATTGCGGCGGAAATCAGCCGCAGCGTGCAGAAAATCCTGCCGCCCGAGGCGCTGATCAAGACGATCCGCCAGGTCGTGGCTGACGCCTGCCAGCAAGCGCCAAGCGTGGTAGTACTGCTCAATCCCGGTGCCTTGCCCAAGACCTCCAGCGGTAAGTTGCAACGCTCGGCGTGCCGCACCCGCCTGGCCGATGGCAGCCTGGACAGCTATGCGCAATTCCCGTCGATCGAGGCCGCGAGTGCCCATGCGGCGGAGTCGGCCTCGCCGTTGCAGGCGCAGATCGCCCTCGTCTGGCGCGAGCTGTTGCAGGTTGACGAAGTGCAGGGGGACGATCATTTTTTCCTGCTGGGGGGCAACTCCATCACCGCCACCCAGGTGGTTGCGCGGCTGCGCGAAACCCTGGGCGTCACGCTGGACCTGCGCCTGCTGTTCGAGGCCCCGACGCTCCACGCTTTCACGGCCGCCGTGGAGGGCCGACAACAGGACGGCAACCTGTCCCAGGACACGATCAGCCCGTTGTCGCGTCATGAGGCATTGCCCCAGTCCCTGGCCCAGAGCCGCTTGTGGATCACCTGGCAATTGGACCCGACGAGCAGCGCCTACAACATCCCTGGCGGATTGCACCTGCGCGGGGAGTTGGACGAAAGCGCTTTGCGGGCCAGCTTCCAGCAACTGGTCGAGCGCCACGAGTCCCTGCGCACGCGGTTCCTGGAGCGCGATGGCGTGGCTTTGCAACAGATCGACCCGGCCGCTGAATTCACCCTGCAACGGATCGACCTGAGTAATCTGCCGGCCGACCAGCGCGAAGCCCGGGCCGGGCAGATTCGGGAAGATGAAGCGATTGCGCCATTCGATCTGGAAAAAGGGCCACTGCTGCGGGTCACCTTGTTGTGCCTCGACGAAGACGATCACCAACTGCTGGTGACGATGCATCACATCATTGCCGATGGCTGGTCGATGAACGTGCTGGTCGATGAGTTTTCCCGGTTGTACGCCGCTGCGATCCAGGATCAGGTTGCCACGCTGGCGCCGTTGCCCTTGCAGTACGCTGACCATGGCTGTTGGCAACGCCAGTGGCTCGCCCAGGGTGAGGCCGAGCGCCAATTGGCGTACTGGAAACAGCAACTGGGCGATGAACACCCGGTCCTGGCCCTGAGTACGGATCATCCTCGCAGTGCCCAACGCCGCCGCAGCGCCGCCCGTTATAGCTTGCGCCTGGACAAGCGCGTCGGCGATGCCGTGCGCCAGGTGGCCCAGGCTCACGAGGCGACCTGCTTCATGCTGTTGCTGGCGGCCTTCCAGGCACTGCTGCAGCGCTATAGCGGCCAGGCGGATATCCGCGTCGGCGTGCCCAACGCCAACCGCCCACGCCTGGAAACCCAAGGGTTGATCGGCTTTTTCATCAATACCCAGGTGCTGCGCGGGCAGGTCGATTCGCGCCAGTCGTTCGCCGCGTTGCTGGCCCAGGCCCGGGAGGCCACGCTGGGCGCCCAGGCCCATCAGGACCTGCCTTTCGAACAATTGCTCGAAGCGTTCCCACAGGCTCGGGAACAAGGCCTGTTCCAGGTCATGTTCAACCATCAGCAACGGGACCTGGGTGCCCTGCGTCGCCTGCCGGGGCTGCTGGCCGATGAGTTGCCGTGGCACAGCCGTGAAGCCAAGTTCGACTTGCAGCTGCACAGCGAAGAGGATCGCAACGGGCGGCTGACGCTGTCGTTCGACTACGCCGACGAGCTGTTCGACGCCGCGACCATCGCGCGTCTTGCGGGACATTTCTGCAACCTGTTGCAAGCCGTCTGCGCCGATCCACGACAAGCCATTGGTGATGTGCCGCTGCTGACTGGCGAGGAACAGGCGCAACAGCAGCAATGGAGCGTTGCCCCGTGCACACCGGCGACGCAATGGCTGCCGGAATTGCTGAACGAACAGGCCCGGCGCACGCCGAGTCGCACCGCGCTGCTTTGGGACGGCGGCGAAATGACCTATGCCGATCTGCACACCCAGGCCAATCGCCTGGCGCATTATCTGCGGGACAAAGGCGTCGGCCCCGATGTGTGCGTGGCGATTGCCGCCGAGCGCTCGCCGCAGTTGCTCATCGGCGTACTGGCAATCATCAAGGCCGGGGGGGCCTACGTGCCGTTGGACGCAGACTATCCCGCCGAGCGCCTGGCCTACATGCTCCAGGATAGCGGCGTCGACTTGCTGCTGACCCAGACCGCGCTGCTCGAACGTTTGCCGGCCTGCGAGGGCGTCAGTGTGATCGCCCTGGATGCGCTGCACCTGGAGCAATGGCCGGGCAACCCGCCGGGCCTGCATCTGCAGGGCGATCACATGGCCTACGTGATCTATACCTCTGGTTCCACGGGCCAGCCCAAAGGCGTCGGCAACACCCACGCCGCCCTGGCCGAGCGCCTGCAATGGATGCAGGCCACCTATGGCCTGGATGAAGCCGATGTGTTGATGCAAAAGGCACCGATCAGCTTCGACGTGTCGGTGTGGGAGTGTTTCTGGCCGCTGATCACCGGCAGCCGGTTGGTGCTGGCCAGCCCCGGCGAACACCGCGATCCGCATCGTATTGCCCAACTGGTTCAGCAGTTCGGCGTGACCACGCTGCACTTCGTGCCGCCGTTGCTCAGCCTGTTTATCGATGAACCGTTGAGCGCTCGCTGCACCAGCCTGCGCCGGGTGTTTTCCGGTGGCGAAGCCTTGCCGGCCGAATTGCGCAACCGGGTGCTGGCGCAACTGCCAGCGGCGCAACTGCACAACCGATATGGTCCGACCGAAACGGCCATCAACGTCACCCATTGGCAATGCAGCGAGGCCGATGGCGAGCGCTCGCCTATCGGTCGTCCACTGGGCAACGTGGCGTGTCGTGTACTGGACAGCGAGCTCAATCCGGTACCGGCCGGTGTCGCGGGCGAACTGTGCATCGGTGGCCTGGGCCTGGCCCGAGGTTATCTCGGTCGGCCGGGCTTGAGTGCCGAGCGTTTTGTCCCGGATCCGCTGGGCGTGGCCGGTGCGCGCCTGTATCGCACCGGCGATCGGGCACGCTGGAGCGCCGACGGAGTGATCGAATACCTCGGCCGCCTCGATCAGCAGGTCAAGCTGCGGGGCTTTCGGGTCGAGCCGCAGGAAGTCGAAGCGCGATTGCTGGCCCAGGAGGGCGTTGCCCAAGCGGTCGTGCTGGTGCGCGATACTTCGGCCGGCCCGCAGTTGATCGGCTATTACACTGCACCGGATGTCACCGAGGCCCAGGATGACCTCGGCAACCGGCTCAAAGTGGCACTGGCCGCCGAATTGCCGGAGTACATGGTACCGGCCCAGCTGATGCGCCTGGACGCCATGCCCCTGGGGCCAAGCGGCAAGCTGGACCGCCGGGCCTTGCCCGAGCCACAGTGGCAAGGGCGCGAGCACGTCGAGCCGGTCAGCGCCCTGGAGCGTCAGCTCGCCGACATCTGGGGCGAAGTGCTGGGACTTTTCCGGATTGGCCTGCGGGACGATTTTTTCGCCCTTGGCGGCCATTCGTTGCTGGCGACCCAGATCATTTCCCGCACCCGTCAGGCCTGCAACGTCGAGTTGCCGCTACGGACGCTGTTCGAGGCCAGTGAGCTGGGGGCGTTTGCCGAACAGGTACGCTCGATCCAAGTCAGCGGCCAGACCAACCGCCAGCCGCCCATCGAGAAAGTCGACCGCAGCCAACCGGTGCCGCTGTCTTATTCCCAACAACGGATGTGGTTCCTCTGGCAGATGGAACCGGACAGCCCGGCTTATAACGTGGGCGGCATGGCGCGGTTGCGCGGCGTGCTGGACGTGGGGCGTTTCGAGGCGGCTTTGCAGGCGCTGGTCCTGCGCCACGAGACCCTGCGCACCACCTTCCCGAGCGTCGATGGCGTGCCCCGCCAACAAGTGCACGGCGAGACGGGCCTGCGTATGGACTGGAAAGATTTCTCGACGCTCGCTGCCGAGATCAGCGAGCAACAGGTGCAGGCACTGGCCGACAGCGAGGCCCATCGGCCCTTTAATCTGGAAACCGGGCCGCTGCTGCGAGTTTGCCTGGTCAAGACCGGCGAGCAGGAGCATTACCTGGTGCTGACCCTGCACCACATCGTCACCGAAGGCTGGGCGATGGACATTTTCGCCCGCGAGCTGAGTGCGCTGTACGAGGCCTTCATCGACGACCGCGAGTCGCCCTTGGAGCCGCTGCCCGTGCAATACCTGGACTACAGCGTCTGGCAGCGCCAGTGGCTGGAATCCGGTGAGCGCCAACGGCAACTGGACTACTGGACCGCGCAACTGGGCCATGAACATCCGCTGTTGGAATTGCCCAGTGACCGGCCGCGCCCGCCGGTGCAGAGCCATCGCGGCGAGCTGTTGCGTTTCGACCTCAGCGACGCTCTGGCCGCCAGGGTCCGCGCCTTCAACGCCCGACACGGTCTGACGTTGTTCATGACCATGACCGCCGCCCTGGCTGTGCTGCTTTATCGCTACAGCGGTCAGACCGACCTGCGCATCGGTGCGCCGGTGGCCAACCGTATCCGGCCGGAAAGCGAAGGGCTGATCGGTGCGTTCCTCAACACCCAGGTGCTGCGCTGCCAACTGGACGGGCAGATGTCGGTGGGCGAGCTGTTCGAGCAGGTGCGTCATACGGTGATCGAAGGCCAGTCCCACCAGGACCTACCGTTCGACCATCTGGTGGAGGCTCTGCAACCGCCGCGCAGCGCGGCCTACAACCCGCTGTTCCAAGTGATGTGCAACGTGCAGCGCTGGGAATTCCAACAGAGCCGCACATTGGCCGGGATGACGGTGGAGTATCTGGTCAACGATGCGCGGGCCACCAAGTTCGATCTCAACCTGGAGGTCACCGAGCTGGATCATCGCCTGGGTTGCTGCCTGACCTACAGCACCGACCTGTTCGATGAGCCACGCATCGCTCGCATGGCCGGGCATTGGCGCAACCTGCTGGAGGCGTTGCTGGACGATCCGACCCGGCGCCTGAGCGAACTGCCGCTGCTGGACGCCAGCGAGCGGCAACAACGGCTGCGCAGCCTCGGTGCTGAACCCGGCGCCCATCGCCTGGACCAGTGCCTGCACCCCCTGTTCAGCGAACAGGCCCAGGTCCGTCCCGAGGCACCGGCCCTGACCTTTGCCGGACAGACCCTGAGCTATGGCGAACTCGACAGGCGCGCCAATCGCTTGGCCTGGATGCTGCGTGAGCGCGGTGTCGGGCCCCAGGTTCGGGTGGGCCTGGCCTTGGAACGCTCGCTGGAGATGGTCATTGGCCTGTTGGCGATTCTCAAGGCCGGCGGTGCGTACGTGCCGCTGGACCCGGAGTACCCCTTGGACCGTTTGCACTACATGATCGAAGACAGCGGCGTCGGGTTGCTGCTCAGCGACCGGGCGATGTTCCAGGCCCTGGGCCCGTTGCCGGACGGCGTCGGGCGCTGGTGCCTGGAAGAGGACACGACGGCCCTGGCGCAATACCCGGAACAGGCGTTGCCATTGGTCAATCTGCCACAGCACCCGGCCTACCTGATCTACACCTCAGGCTCCACCGGCAAGCCCAAGGGTGTGGTGGTGTCCCATGGTGAAATCGCCATGCATTGCCGGGCAGTGATTCAGCGTTTCGGCATGCGCCCGGATGATTGCGAGCTGCATTTCTATTCCATCAACTTCGACGCCGCCACCGAGCGCCTGCTGGTGCCGCTGCTCAGCGGAGCCCAGGTGGTGCTGCGAGCCCAGGGACAATGGGACGCCCAGGATATCTGCGAATTGATCCGCAAACAGGGCGTGAATGTGCTCGGCTTCACGCCCAGCTACGGCAGCCAGCTCGCTCAATGGTTGGCGTCCCAGGGGCAAACGCTGCCCGTACGCATGTGCATCACGGGTGGTGAGGCCCTGACCGGAGAGCATCTGCAGCGCATTCGGGCAGCGTTCACCCCGGCACTGTTTTTCAACGCCTACGGGCCGACGGAAACCGTCGTCATGCCACTGGCGTGCCTGGCGCCCGAGCAGTTGGATGAGGGCGCGGGCAGCGTGCCGATCGGCAGCGTGGTCGGCGCCCGGGTGGCCTATATCCTCGACGCCGATCTTGCCTTGGTGCCACAAGGGGCGACCGGCGAGCTGTATGTCGGCGGCGCCGGGCTGGCCCAGGGGTATCACCAGCGTCCGGGCATGACCGCCGAACGCTTTATCGCCGACCCGTTCGGCACCGACGGTGGACGGCTCTACCGCACCGGCGACCTCGTGCGCCAGCGTGCCGATGGCCTGGTCGAATACCTGGGGCGCATCGACCATCAGGTGAAAATCCGCGGCTTCCGTATCGAACTGGGGGAAATCGAAACCCGCCTGCTGGAGCACGCTGCGGTGCGCGAGGCTGTGGTACTGGCGCTCGACATGCCGGGAGGCAAGCAGTTGGCTGCCTATCTGGTGACGGACGTCGCCGCACAAGAAGCCGACCAACAAGCGATCCTGCGCGAAGCCCTGAAGACCCATCTCAAGGCGCAACTGCCAGACTACATGGTGCCCACGCACCTGATCCTGCTGGCAAGCATGCCGCTGACCGCCAATGGCAAGCTCGACCGTCGCGCCTTGCCGGCGCCGGATCCAGAGCTCAATCGTCAACACTACGTGGCGCCGAGCAACGCCCTGGAGCAGACCCTGGCGACCATCTGGTGCGAAGTGCTGAACGTGGGGCAGGTCGGCCTCAACGACAACTTCTTCGAATTGGGCGGCGATTCGATCCTGTCCATCCAGGTCGTCAGCCGGGCCCGGCAGCAGGGTATTCACTTCACGCCTCGCGACTTGTTCCAGCACCAGACGGTGCAGACCCTGGCGGCTGTCGCCACCCGCAGCGAGCAGGTCAGCGCCGAACAGGGCCTGTTGAGCGGCGAGTCGGGATTGACGCCGATCCAGCATTGGTTCTTCGAGCGCCCCATCCCCCATCGACAGCATTGGAACCAGGCGCTGTTGCTGGAGCCGGCCACGACCCTGGATCCTCAGTCGCTGGAACAAGCGTTGCGGGCTGTTTTCCAGCAGCACGATGCCTTGCGCCTGGGCTTTGATGAAGCCGCCGGCCACTGGCGCGCCGAGCATCGACCGGTGTCGGATGCTGCGTTGTTGCAGTCGTTGTCCGTCGAGTCCCTGGAGCACTGCGAAGTTTTATTCGAGCAGGCCCAACGTAGCCTGGACCTGTCGGGTGGTCCGTTGCTCAGGGCGGTGCTGGTGCAGGTGCCCGACGGGCGGCAGCGCCTTTTGATCGTCATTCATCACCTGGTGGTCGACGCGGTGTCGTGGCGTGTGTTGATGGAGGATTTGCAAATCGTCTATCGCCAGATCAGCGCTGGGCAGGAGGCGCTGCTGCCAGCCAAGACCAGCCCGTTCCGTGACTGGGCGGCGCGTTTGCAGGCCTACGCCGGCACTGAATCCCTGCGCGAGGAACTGGGCGGCTGGCAGGAGCGCCTGAGTGGTGCGGCTGTGGCATTGCCCTGCGCCCATCCTGACGGCGGTCTTCAAGAGCGTCACGGGCAAACTGTCAGCGTGCGCCTGGATGCCGAGCGCACGCGGCAATTGTTGCAACAGGCACCGAGCGCCTACCGCACCCAGGTCAACGATCTGTTGTTGACGGCACTGGCCCGGGCGCTGTGCCGCTGGAGCGGCCATGAGTCGGCTCTGGTCCAACTCGAAGGTCACGGTCGAGAGGCGCTGTTCGATGACCTCGACTTGACCCGCACCGTGGGTTGGTTCACCAGTGTCTATCCGGTGCGCCTGAGCCCATCGGGTGAAGATCTCGGCGCATCGATCAAGGCCATCAAGGAGCAACTGCGCGCCGTGCCCCACAAGGGCCTGGGGTACGGTGTGCTGCGCTACCTGGCCGACGCGGACACTCGCGAGGCGATGGCTGCCCTGCCGCAAGCGTCCATCACCTTCAACTACCTGGGACAGCTCGACCAGACCCTGGGCCACGACGCCTTGTTCCAACCGCTGGACGCACCGCTGGGGGCGATCCATGATCCCGATTCGCCGCTGCCCAACGAATTGAGTGTCGACAGTCAGGTCAGTGGTGGCGAATTGGTGCTGCGTTGGACATTCAGTGGCGAGCGCCACGACCGGCAGGCCATCGCCGCCCTGGCCGATGCCTACCTCGACCAACTGCACGCCCTGATCGCCCATTGCCTGACAGACGAGGCGGGCGGCCTGACGCCATCGGACTTCCCGCTGGCGAAATTGACCCAGGAGCAGCTCGACGGCCTGCCCGTACCGACGGCGCAGATCGAAGATGTCTACCCGCTGACCCCGATGCAGGAGGGCATGTTGCTACACACCCTGCTGGAGCCGGGCACGGGTCTGTACTACATGCAGGACCGCTACCGCATCGACAGCGATCTGGACCCCCAGCGTTTCGCCCAGGCCTGGCAGGCGGTCGTCGCCCGTCACGAGGCCTTGCGCGCCTCGTTCTGCTGGAACGTCGGCGAAGACATGCTGCAGATCATCCACAAGCCCGGCAACACGCCCGTGGATTATCTCGACTGGCGCGAAGTGCTCGAGGACCAGCAGGAAGAGAAGCTCCAGACGCTGCTCAAGCGCGAGCGCGAAGCCGGTTTCGATCTGCTGAGCCAGGCGCCGTTCCACCTGCGGCTGATCCGGGTCGGCGCGACGCGCTACTGGTTCATGATGAGCAACCACCACATCCTGATCGATGCATGGTGCCGTTCGCTGCTGATGGATGATTTCTTCGAGATCTACACCGCCCTTGGCGAACACCGTGAGCCTCGGCTGGCGATGCCGCCACGCTACCGCGACTACATCGGCTGGCTGCAACGTCAGAGCCTGGCGGAGGCCCGGCAGTGGTGGAAGCACAACCTGCAAGGCTTCGAACGGACCACGTCGATCCCCGGCGACCGGCCGTTCCTGCGCGAACACGCCGGTGACAGCGGCGGCATGGTCGTCGGCGATTGCTACACCCGACTCGACCCGCAGGACGGCGCGCGACTGCGAGAACTGGCCCAGGCCCACCAACTGACGGTCAACACCTTCGCCCAGGCGGCGTGGGCCCTGGTGCTGCGGCGGGTGAGCGGCGACCGGGACGTGCTGTTCGGGGTCACCGTGGCCGGACGCCCCGTGGAACTGCCACAGATGCAGCGCACCGTGGGGCTGTTCATCAACAGCGTCCCGTTGCGGGTGCGGATACCCGAGGAGCATCAGCGCCGCACGGTGCGCCAATGGTTGGGCGAACTGCTGGACAGCAATATGCGCCTGCGCGAGTACGAATATCTGCCGCTGGTGAGCATCCAGGAAGTCAGTGAGCTGCCCAAGGGCCAGCCGTTGTTCGACAGCCTGTTCGTGTTCGAAAACGCGCCAGTGGAGGTTTCGGTGCTGGACCGCGCCCGGAGCCTCAACGCCACGTCGGACTCCGGTCGCACCCACACCAACTTCCCGCTGACGGCGGTTTGTTATCCGGGGGATGACCTGGGCTTGCACCTGTCCTACGACCAGCGTTATTTCGATGAGCCAACCGTCCAGAGGCTGCTGGGTGAGTTCAAGCGCTTGCTGTTGGCCCTGATGGAGGGGGTGCACGGTGACATGGCCGCGCTGCCACTGGTAGGTGTCGAGGAACAGGATTTCCTGATCGAGGGTTGCAACCAGAGCGAGCGGGCATATCCACTGGAACGCAGTTACGTCGAGCTGTTCGAGGCCCGAGTCGCCGCCCATCCGCAACGCATCGTCGCCACGTGCCTGGACCAGCAGCACAGCTACGCCGGGTTGAACCTGTGCGGCAACCGCCTCGGCCATGCCTTGATCGCTGCCGGCGTGGGCCTCGATCAACCGGTGGCGCTGCTGGCCGAGCGGGGCCTGGATCTGCTGGGCATGATCATCGGCAGCTTCAAGGCCGGTGCCGGTTACCTGCCGTTGGATCCCGGCCTGCCAAACCAGCGCCTGGGGCGGATCCTGGCCATGAGCCGCACGCCGCTTTTGGTCTGCACCCAGGCCTGTCATGCCCAGGCCGTGGCGCTGCTCGACGAATTCCCCTGTTCCGAGCGGCCGAAGCTGCTGGTGTGGGAAGCCGTCCAGGCCAGCGATGTTTCGCCGCAGAACCCTGGTGTCTACAGTGGTCCGGACAACCTCGCCTATGTGATCTACACGTCTGGCTCCACAGGGCAGCCCAAAGGCGTGATGGTGGAGCAGCGGGGCATGCTCAATAACCAGCTCAGCAAGGTGCCTTATCTGGCGCTGAGCGAGTCCGACGTGATCGCCCAGACGGCCTCCCAGAGCTTTGACATTTCGGTCTGGCAGTTCCTCGCCGCGCCGTTGTTCGGCGCTCGGGTGGACATCGTGCCCAACGCTATCGCCCATGATCCGCAAGGGTTGCCGATGCATGTCCAGCGCCAGGCAATCACCGTGCTGGAAAGTGTGCCGTCGCTGATCCAGGGCATGCTGGCCCAGGAGCACGTCGGCATGGACGGCCTGCGCTGGATGTTGCCCACTGGCGAAGCGATGCCGCCGGAACTGGCCCGTCAATGGCTGTCGCGTTACCTGGACATCGGCCTGGTAAACGCCTACGGTCCGGCGGAGTGCTCCGATGACGTGGCGTTCTTTCGCGTCGACATCGCGTCGACCCGCGGCAGCTACTTGCCCATCGGCACGCCCACCGACAATAACCGTTTATACCTGCTCGACGGTGCGCTGGACCTGGTGCCGCTGGGGGCCGTGGGTGAGCTGTGCGTGGCCGGTACCGGCGTCGGGCGCGGTTACGTCGGCGATCCATTGCGCACCGCCCCGGTGTTCGTGCCGAACCCGTTCGGCGCGCCGGGGGAGCGGTTGTATCGTACCGGTGACCTGGCACGTCGGCGCAGCGATGGTGTGTTGGAGTACGTCGGGCGCATCGACCATCAGGTCAAGATCCGGGGCTACCGCATCGAACTGGGGGAAATCGAGGCGCGACTGCATGAGCAGCCGGAGCTGCGCGATGCCGCGGTGGGAGTACAGGAGGGTGTCAACGGCAAGTATCTGGTGGGCTACCTGGTTGCTTCGGATTCCATGTTGCAAGCGACCGAACGCCTGGAGCGCATCAAGCAGCGCCTGCGGGCGGAACTGCCGGAATACATGGTGCCGCTGCACTGGCTATGGCTTGAATGCCTGCCCCGCAATGCTAACGGCAAACTCGACCGCAACGCCTTGCCGGCCCTGGAGATCGGCCAGTCGCACAGCCAGGATTACCAGGCACCCCGTACCGGGCTGGAGCAGACCTTGGCGGATATCTGGGCACAGGTGCTGAAGGTCGAGCGAGTGGGTGTGCGGGATAATTTCTTCGAACTGGGGGGCCATTCGTTGCTGGCGACGCAAATTGCCTCACGAGTACAAAAGGTCCTGCAACGCAATGTACCGCTGCGGGCCATGTTCGAATGCAGCACCGTGGAGGAACTGGCCGCGTACATCGAAGGGCTGACGGCCGGTGAAATCACCGAGGAGAAAGTGGACCGGTTGAATGACTTGATGGCGGAGCTGGAGGGTATGTAGACAGCGGCTTTGAGAGCCTCATCGCGGGCAAGCCTTGCTCCCGCATGGCCTGTGTGCACAGATCCGTTTGTGTGCGCAGGTCCATTTGTGGATACAGACCCATCTGTGGGTTCAGATCCATTGTGGGAGCAAGGCTTGCCCGCGATGAGGCCATCAGCTTTGGCAACATTCTTCTGGCTTGCTGAAGAAGGTCACGCCGGAAGCAAAAGCCCCGATTTCCTGAAAGGTGTCATTGACGGCATCCAGCAACCCGAACTGCTCCGGGGTCTGGGTGTTGCCATAAACCGCCAGCAACGCTTCATAAAACAGCAGCTTTCCTTTGGCCCTCTGCCCCGAAGCCTTCGTGATATCCACGGCTTTCGGTCTCAAGAGATCAACTTGCGCCTGGGCGAACGCTTGAAGCTCGGCTTTGGTCATGACGGTTCTCCACCCATTGATATCGAGTCTTCACCCTATCGTCAGTGCCCCGGCAAAACTACTGTCAGGTCTTACAGGTCCGTCCAGGCAACCGGCGATTGACGGCGTGCGGTTTGTCACGTCAGGCTGTCGCGGTTTTCCACATTCAAACAAGGAGGTCATCGATGCCCTTTGCCAACATTGACGGACAACCGCTCCACTACCTGGACCAGGGGCGCGGCCCTGTGGTGGTACTGGGCGGCAGCTATTTGTGGGATCACACCATGTGGGCGCCGCAGATCGAGGCGCTGTCCCGGCACTTCCGGGTCATCGCCCCGGATCTGTGGGGGCATGGTCAATCCGGGCGCTTGCCCGAGGGCATGAGCTCCCTCGATGACCTGGCCCGCCAGATGACGGAATTGATGGATTACCTGAGCATCGATTGCTTCAGCCTGGTAGGACTTTCGGTGGGCGGGATGTGGGGCGCGCGGCTGGCGCTCGCGGCGCCGAAACGGGTCCAGGCACTGGTGTTGATGGACACCTACGTGGGCGTCGAGCCGGAGCCGACCCGCCAGTATTATTTTTCGCTGTTCGACAAGATCGAAGCCAATGGCAGCATCCCCGAGCCGCTGCTGGACATTATCGTGCCGATCTTCTTCCGGCCGGGCATCGATCCGCAATCACCGCTGTACCAGCAGTTCCGCGCCACCCTGGCGGCACTCCCGACCGATCGCTTGCGCGACAGCATCGTGCCGCTGGGCCGGATCATCTTCGGTCGGGACGACATCCTGCCACGCTTGCGTGAGCTGGACCCCCGACGTACGCGGGTCATGTGCGGCGACCAGGACAAACCCCGCCCGCCGTCCGAGTCCCAGGAAATGGCCGAGCTGATTCGCTGCCCCCATATACTGATTCCCGATGCGGGGCATATCTCCAACCTGGAGAATCCGAAGGCCGTGACTACTGCGCTGCTGGAGTTCCTGGGGAACTGACGCTCCCACAGGGATTGGTGTCAGGCCGGGTTACTTCGGCCCGAGTATCTTCACCAGCTTGTCCGGCGACGGGGCGCCTTGCTGTTGCTGCAGGTCGCCTTTGCCGTCGAGGTAGAAAATCGCCGGGGTGGCGGACAGCTCCAGTTCGTCCATCAACTGCTGGTTGGCGTCGAGTTTGGCCTGGATGGCCGGCGGTATGTCCTTGAGCGGTTTGAGCGCGCTGCCCTTGCCGGCCTTTTCATGGTCTTCCAGGGCTTTCTCCGCGTCCTTGGCGGCCAGCAACGCGGCGGATTTACCGGGGCTGTCTTCGCGGATGATGCCCACCATGATATGCCGCAGCTGCACCTTGCCGGCCTTGACCCAGGGCCGTGCCTGTTCCCAGAACATGTTGCAGTACGGGCAGTTCGGATCACTGAACAGGTACACCGTGCGCGGTGCGTCCTTGCTGCCGTCGGCGATCCAGTTGCTCGCCTCCATTTTCCCCCAGATCTCCTTGGCCATGGGCGCATAGACCAGTTTCTGCAACGGCTCGGCGCTCAGGTCCTTGCCATCGGCGTCGTACAGATTGCCCAGCAGGACGTGCTGGCCGTCCGGTGTCAGGTACAACGTCATGCCACGGTTCTGGTACTGCGCGGCATAGCCGCGAAGCCCGTTCGGGGCCTCGAAAGTACCCACGATTTTCGCACCCTTGGCTTCGATCTTCTTGATGGCGGCGGGCAGTTCTTCGGCCTGCAGCAATGGAGCTTGCGTGAGCGCTGTGGCGACAACCAGCGTCAACAAGTGGCGGAAGCGGGGCATGGCGATTTCCTTATGGCGGGATGGGAGGCCGTGGTCGAGCCCGGCGTTTCGAAGTTCTCCAGGGCGCGGGCCAGGCTCGCCTCCGACAGTTCACCCAGGTGACTGGCCAACAGGCTGCCGTTGGCGCTATAGAACAAGGTCGTCGGCAAGGCCATGGAGCCGACGGCCTGGCCGAGGCGGCCGCTGCCATCGAACAGCACGTTGTCCAGGCTCAGGCCCTGGGTGGCGAGAAAGGTACTGACGCTTTGCATGCTTTCGGCCTGGTTGACGAACAGGAACGTCAGGTCGGGGCGTTGCCGTTGCGCCTCTTCCAACACCGGCATTTCACGCCGGCAGGGCGGGCACCAGGTGGCCCAGAGGTTGATGACCAAAGGGCCGCCCTGGTAGTCGGTGAGTTTCACTGTCTCGCCGTCGGCGTTGCGCAGGCTGATGTCCGGCAGCCGGGTGCCTTGTTCATAGATCGCCAGCGACATTGTCGCCGCCAGCCAGAACAGCAGGCCGCTGCCGACGCCAAAACCCAGCGGCCGGCGCAGGGGAGGGCGACGTCGAGCCCACAACAACGTGCCGATCACCAGCGCGACGATGCCGGGCCAGGCCAGGAAGCCGCCATCGCGCAGGTCGACGATCTGCCACGGATCGTCCTGGTAATGGCCCCAGTAGGCGGCGACAAAGCCGATCCGCGCCACCAGGAGCCCGAGCAGGAACAGCACGAACAACACCGATTCGGGGTTCTCGCCGCCGCGCCGGGCCACCCGCCAGCCGACGAAGGTGGCCAGCGCCAGGGCGCTGATCAACAACAGATGATTAAGGGCAATGGCGAAGGTGCCCAGGGTGAGCGTCAGCATCAGCGTGCGTCCCGAGTGGCGTTCCAGCGCGCCAGGAAGCCCTGGGCATCGACTTCCCCGGTGATCCGCTGGCTGCGGCGTTCTTCGCCGTCGGCGCCTATCCACAACAGGCTCGGGGGGCCTGGCACCTGATAGCGGCTCAGCAGCTCACGGCTGGCCGGGTTGTCGGCGGTTACGTCCAGGCGCAGCAGGCGCACCCCCTTCAGGGCGTCCAGCACCTCGGCACGGCCGAACACCTGTTTTTCCATGATCTTGCAGGACACGCACCAGTCGGCGTAATAGTCCAGCAACACCCATTGGCCCTGGGCCCGGGCGGCATCGAGTTCCCGTTGCAGGGCGGCGGGTTCGCTGACCGTGACGAAAGCCTCATGGGCTGTGACGGCCGCGCTGCCCTGGCCGCCGGTGTAGACCTTCAAGGGTTGGAAGAAATCATCGCTGCCGCCCGCCGCGCCGATCACCAGCAGGCTGCCCCACAGGCCGAACAACAGCGACGCACTGCCGCACACATAGGCGGTGCGGCCGAACCCTTCGGTCTGCCGCCAGGCGCTGTAGGCCGCAATCAACAACAGCACGCCCCACAGGCCGATCCACAGCGAATCGTTGATGACGGGACGAATCATCAGCAACGCGGTGCCCAGGAACAGGAAGCCGAACACTCCCTTGACCAGGTCCATCCAGGCGCCGGGCTTGGGCAGGAAACGATTGCCCACGGTCACCAGCAGCAACAGCGGCAGACCCATGCCGATGCCCATGGCGAACAGGATCAGCCCGCCGTGCAGCGCATTGCCGCTCTGGGCGATGTACAGCAGCGCCCCGGCCAGCGGAGCGGTCATGCAAGGTCCCACCAACAGGCCGGACAGCGCCCCGAGGATGCCGGCGCCCAGCAGGCTGCCGCCGCGTCGCTGGCGACCGGCGTTTTCCAGTCGATCCCGCAGGGCCGCCGGCAATTGCAGTTCGAAGAAACCGAACATCGGCAGGGCCAACAGCACGAACACCGCCGCGAAGGTACCCAACAGCCATGGCTGTTGCAGCAGTGCCTGCAGATTGGCCCCCAGCAGCGCGGCGAGCACGCCCATGGCGGCGTACACCAGGGCCATGCTGCTCACATAGCTGCCGGCCAATGCCAGGCCGCGCCGGGGCCCGGCGCCACTGCCCACCACCAGTCCGGCGAGGATCGGCAGCATGGGCAGGGAGCAGGGTGTGAATGCCAGCAACAGCCCAAGGCCGAAGAACACCAACAGGCTCCAGCCCAGCGCCCGCTGTTGCAGGCCGCTGGCCAGGGCCTGGTCCGCCGCCTCGCCACTGGCAACCGCAGGTGCGTCGCCACCCAGATCGACCATCTGGGTCTGGGGCGGGTAGCACAAGCCTGCGTCTGCACAGCCCTGGAAACCCACCTTGATCTTGCCGGTAGCACCCGCCGGAATCTTCAGTTCCAGCGCCTGGCGGTAGACCTGTTGATCGCCGAAGAACTCGTCGCTGTGGGCTTCACCCTCGGGCAACTTCGGTTTTTGCGCCTCGGCCAGACCGTCGAACCTGAGCCGTTGCTGATACAGGTAATACCCGTCGGCGATCTGCCAGAACAGCTGGGTTTCACCGGAATCAAGGCGCTCGGAGGTGAACACGAACGCTTTTTCCACCGGCAGGAAGTCGGGTTTGGTTTCGAAGGGATTGGCGGCCTGGGCCAGGCCCGAGAGCAGGAGCAGCCACAGCAAAAACAATCGACGCATGTAAGGAAGCCTTAGAACGAAGCAAGTGAGGGCACAATGGCGGCTGGCGATTAACCGTCGATTAACCCGGCGACAACGGGTTTGCCGCAATGATCGCCCATAGGGCGGTGCTCGTCGCATAATGTCGGCTTAATCGGCCGGCGGCCTAATGTACCTTTTTCCACGAGGCTTACCATGCACGTACTGGTCTGCGAAGACGATGAGTTGATCGCCAGCGGCATCGTCGCCGGCCTGACGGCCCAGGGCCTGGTCGTAGAGCACGTGGCGACGGCGTCGGCGGCGCGGGCGATACTCGCCGTGGCCACATTCGACGTCATGGTGCTGGACCTCGGGTTGCCCGACGAGGACGGTCTCAGGCTGCTGCGACAATTGCGCCAGCAAGGCCTGGAAATTCCGGTGCTGATCCTCACCGCACGGGACTCAGTGACCGACCGGGTCGATGGGTTGCAGGCCGGCGCCGATGACTATCTGCTCAAACCCTTCGACCTGCGTGAGCTGGCGGCGCGCCTGCATACGCTGCTGCGGCGCGTGGCGGGGCGCAGCGTGAACCTGATCGAGCATGGCCGCCTGACTTATGACCCCAGCAGCCGCGAAACCACCCTGGATGGCCAGCCGGTGGACCTGTCGCGTCGCGAGCAGTCGTTGTTGCAGGCGCTGTTGCACAACCGCGGCAGGGTGTTGTCCACCGAACAACTCAAGGACAGCGTCTACGGTTTCAGCGACGAGCTGGAAAGCAATGCGCTCAACGTTCATATCCATCACCTGCGGCGCAAACTGGGCAACGGAATTGTCGAGACGGTGCGCGGGCTGGGTTATCGACTGGGGCCGGCCGATGGCGGGGAGCCTTCCAAGTGATGAGCCTGCGACTGCGCCTGAGCCTGACATTGGGAGCTGCCTTCATCCTGATCTGGACCCTGGCCGCGGCCTGGATGCTCAGCGATCTGCGCAACCAGATGATGTTTTCCCTCGACCAACGCCTGGTGGCCTCGGCGCGGATGGTGGCCGGGCTGCTGGAACAGTTGCCCCCCATATCCAGCAAGGGCGAGGGCACGCACTTCAGCGCCGAGCAACTGAACATACCGGGTGGCATGGCCTGTCAGGTCAGCTCCCTGCGCGGTGAGATTCTGGCTCGCAGCCACAGCACTCCGGAACAGACCCTGGAAGCCGAGAAGATGGGGTTCCATGACCAGATCATCGACGGCGCGCCGTGGCGCAGCTTTACCCTGGCCCGAGGTGACGTGCGTATCACCACCGCTGACCGCCAGATCGAACGCGAAGCCTTGAACATGTCAGTGCTCCTGGCGGCCTCGGTGCCGGTTGGCGTGGCGCTACTGGGTTGTCTGTGCCTGTTGTGGCTGGGCATCGGCCAGGGCCTGGCGCCACTCAATCGCATGCGCGACGCGCTGATGCGGCGTAATGCCGACTCCCTCGAACCTCTGCAGATTCATCCGCTGCCCAGTGAGCTGCGACCGCTGCTGGAAACCCAGAACCAGCTGTTCCAACGCATCGGCAAGACCATCGAGCGCGAGCGCCGGCTGACGGGGGACGCTGCCCATGAACTGCGCAGCCCGCTCACGGCCATCAAGACGCATCTGCAAGTGGCGCGCATGACCGATGGCGTCGCCCGGGATCAATCCCTGGCCCGGGCCGAGGAGGGTGCCGACCGGTTGCACCGTACCCTTGAGCAGTTATTGCTGCTGGCCCGGGTCGAAGGCAGCCTGTCGTTCGACGACGGCGTGCAATGCAGTGCCGAACAGGTGGCGCGGCTGGCGATCCAGGACGCGGCCGGCGGGGCTCGCCAGCGGATCAAATTGCAGGTTTCTCCCGAAGTGTCCGAGGCGCCGGTGCAAATGCCGTCGGTGCTCTCCATCGCGGCACTGCGTAACTTGCTGGACAACGCTCTGCGCCACACCTCGGACGATACCGATGTGGAACTGAACCTGGAGATGATCGGCCAGCGGGTGCGCTTCCAGGTCCGCGACCATGGGCCCGGCATTGCCGCCGACGATCTGCAGCACCTTACCCAGCGTTTCTGGCGCAATGGCCAGAGCACCGGTTGTGGCCTGGGGTTGGCGATTGTCCAGGCCATCGTTCAACGCTGCGGCTGTGGGCTGCATTTCGACAGTCGCGGAGATGGCTTGCGGGTGGAGTTGACGGTCCCGGTGCAATCGCTGCCCGGCTCTGTTCCCAAAAGCTAAATTCCTCCCTCGCTGATGCGTTTCCCTAGCAGGAAACCTGCACATGTGTGCACAGCGAGGTCGAGAGATGTCAGTCGCCAACAGTCTTATCGAAGCACAACCGGCGCGGGTCAGCCCCGTTCCGGCAGAGACGCTTTACCAATTCGATGAATCGCCTCTGTTGGCTCGACAGAGCCGGCAGGAGTCCAACGCCCGTAGTTATCCCAGGCGGATTCCCCTGGCCCTCAAGCGTGCCCGAGGGCTGTATGTCGAAGACGTCGAGGGCCGGACGTTCATCGACTGCCTGGCCGGTGCCGGTACGCTGGCGCTGGGACATAACCACCCGGTGGTGATCGAGGCGATCCAGCAGGTGCTGGCCGATGAGCTGCCCCTGCACACCCTGGACCTGACCACGCCCGTGAAAGATCGCTTCGTCCAGGACCTGTTCGGCCTGTTGCCGGCGGCGTTTGCGGCTGAAGCAAAAATCCAGTTCTGTGGCCCCACGGGCACCGACGCGGTGGAAGCCGCGCTCAAGCTGGTGCGTACCGCCACTGGACGCAGCACCGTGTTGTCGTTCCAGGGCGGTTACCACGGAATGAGCCAGGGTGCGTTGAGCCTGATGGGCAGCCTGGGGCCGAAAAAGCCCCTGGGAGCCTTGCTCGCCAACGGTGTGCAGTTCATGCCGTACCCCTATGATTACCGCTGTCCGTTCGGGCTGGGCGGCGCCGAGGGCGTGAAGGCCAATTTGCATTATCTGGAGAACCTGCTGAACGATCCCGAAGCCGGCGTGCAGTTGCCGGCGGCGGTCATTGTCGAGGTCGTGCAGGGCGAGGGCGGGGTGATACCGGCCGACATCGACTGGCTGCGCGGGTTGCGCCGGATCACCGAGCAGGCCGGGGTTGCCCTGATCGTCGACGAAATCCAGAGCGGCTTTGGCCGCACCGGCAAGATGTTCGCCTTTGAACACGCCGGGATCATTCCGGACGTGGTGGTGCTCTCCAAGGCCATCGGGGGCAGTCTGCCGCTGGCGGTCGTGGTCTACCGCGAGTGGCTCGATACCTGGCTTCCAGGGGCTCACGCCGGGACATTCCGGGGTAACCAGATGGCTATGGCCGCCGGTTCCGCAGTGATGCGCTATCTGCTGGAGCATGACCTGCCGGCTCATGCCGCGGCCATGGGCCGGCGCTTGAGCGAGCACCTGCGCAATCTGCAACAGGATTTCCCCCAATTGGGCGACATCCGTGGCCGCGGCCTGATGCTCGGCGTCGAGCTGGTGGATCCGGCAGGTGCGCCGGATACCCTCGGTCATCCGCCGGTGCATGCACGGTTGGCGCCCCGGTTGCAGCGCGAGTGCCTCAAGCGCGGGCTGATCCTGGAGCTAGGGGGGCGTCAGGGCGGCGTGGTACGTTTCCTGCCGCCGCTGATCATCACCGCGACGCAAGTCGACCGGGTCGCGGAAATCTTCGGGCGAGCCTTGAAGGCGGCCGTCACCGAGGCTTAATTTTCGCCCGGCCCAAAACGTTCCTTTCATACCCCGCCTGCGCGTGCCGCGCAGCGAACCTCGAGCAAAGATGGAGAGACACCCATGACGTCAATATTCGACCGCGAGGACATCGTTTTCCAGGTTGTGGTCAACCACGAAGAACAATATTCGATCTGGCCCGACTACAAGGCCATCCCGGAGGGGTGGCGTACTGTTGGCAAAAGCGGTTTCAAAAAGGAATGTCTGGCCTATATCGAAGAAGTCTGGACTGACATGCGGCCCTTGAGCCTGCGCAAGAAGATGGAAGAGCAGGCGACTGCGGTTCATTGATAGCGCCAACGCATTTTTGTGGGAGCTGGGCTTGCCCGCGATAGCGGTCTGTCTGCATCGATGATGTTGGATATGCAGCCGTCATCGCCAGCAAGCTGGGCTCCACAGTGGTCCGACGTTGATCGTGATTTCGGCTTCAGCCCTGTCCCACCAGAAAATCGATCAACGCCCGTGCCGCCGCCGGCAATTGCCGGTGGGGCGGGTAGATCACCGAAAATGGGCGGCTGCGGCCGCCGAATGCCTCCAATACCTCCACCAGTTCTCCGCGTTCGATCCGCTCTCGGACGATGAAATCGTAGGTCTGGCAGATCCCCAGTCCAGCCAGCGCCAGCGACACGATGCCCAATACGTCGTCGGACACCTGCACGTGACCCGCCGGCATCCACTCCCGATTTTCGCCCTTTTCGCAAAACAACCAGGGTGCGATACGTCCGCTGCTGGGCATGACGAACGGCAGGCAACTGTGGGTGATCAGTTCATCGACCTGCCGGGGTATGCCTGCTCTATCCAGGTATTTTGCAGAGGCCACCAGGCAGAGGCGGGCATCTTCGAGCTTGCGCCCCACCAGGCCGCTGTCCGGCAACTGACCGAGACGGATCGCCAGGTCATACCCTTCTGCGACCAGGTCGACGTTGCGGTTGGTAATACTCAGCTCGACCCGGACCTGTGGGAACGCCTGGGCGAAGCGTGCCAGCAACGATGGCAGGCGGTAATGGCCGTAGGTGGTCGGTACGCTCAGGCGTACCCGGCCGGTCAAGACACCCTCCTGACCCTGTATCCGTCGTTCGGCGTCGTCGATCAAGGCGAAGGCCGAACGTGATTGTTCCAGATACAAGGTGCCGGCATCGGTCAGGTTCAGCCGTCGAGTCGTGCGGCGCAACAATTGCACCCCGAGCCGGATTTCGAGGCGGGAGATGGCGCGGCTCAGTACCGAAGGCGTGGTGCCCAGGGTCACGGCGGCGGCGCTGAGCGTGCCTTTCTCCACAACGGTGACGAAGGCTTCCACGTCGGCCAGGTAATCGAATCGACGGGCCATTATTGTCTCCAAAGGCCAAGTGATGTTCTCGTTGGCAAGTTTATCTCCAGTGAAGGCATCAATACAGTGAGGGCTGTCTTCTTCCACAGCCTTCGGAGTCATCATGAAAAAGCTTTCCACCCTTGCGTTATCCGCTGCACTGGCTGCCACCAGCGTCGCTGCCCAGGCCGACAATGTGCTGGTGGTCCTGTCGGATGCCGATCACCTGGATCTGCGCGACGGTAAGGTGTTTTCCACCGGTTTCTACCTCAACGAACTGTTGCAGCCGGTCAAGCTGTTGCTGGACGCCGGTCATCAGGTCACTTTCGCCACCCCCGAGGGCAAGGCCCCGACCCTGGATCGGTCGTCGGTGGACAAGATGTATTTCAACAATGATGTGGCGGAGCTGGAGCGCTACCAGGCGCTGCTGGCGCAACTGAAGATCACCTCGGCCACCGAATCGCCCGTGGTCAGCCTGGCCCGTGTCGAACAGCAGGGCCTGGACCGTTTCGATGCCCTGTACATTCCCGGCGGCCATGCGCCGATGCAGGATCTGCTTACCAGCGCGCCACTGGGTCGGGTGCTGGCGCATTTTCATGGCAAGGGTAAAACCACTGCACTGGTCTGCCACGGGCCGATAGCGTTGTTATCGGCTTTGCCAGACGCCCAGGGTTTCGTCGGTCAATTGACCACCAAAGGCCAGGCCTCGGCCCCGTCGGACTGGATCTACGCCGGGTACAAAATGACCGTGATCAGCAATCAGGAAGAAGAACTGGCCAAGGGACTGCTGGGCGGCGGGAGCATGAAGTTCTACCCACAGACCGCGCTGCAACAGGCCGGCGGGCAGTACAGCGGCAACACCACGCCGTGGACTGCTCATGTGGTGAAGGATCGGGAACTGATCACAGGCCAGAACCCGGCGTCGGCGCTGGCGGTGGGGCAGGAGTTGGTTGAGCGGTTGAGTCACTGAACTCAGAGTAAACCCTGATCCCTTGTGGGAGCGAGCCTGCTCGCGATAGCGGTGGGTCAGCCAGCACAAATTCTGCTGACACTGCGCAATCGCGAGCAGGCTCGCTCCCACAGGGTTTTGTGTTGTGCGGGTTTACTTGAACCGCCGCTCCACCCCTTTCTCCACCAGAATCTTCGCCGAAATCTCTTCCACAGAAAAATGCGTGGAATTGATGTGCGGAATGTTCTCCCGCCGGAACAGGTTTTCCACTTCGCGCACTTCGAATTCGCACTGGGCATAGCTCGAATAGCGGCTGTTGGGCTTGCGCTCGTTGCGGATCGCCGTAAGGCGGTCCGGGTCGATGGTCAGGCCGAACAGCTTGTGCTGGTGGGCGCGCAGGGCGCTGGGCAGTTGCAGGCGTTCCATATCTTCTTCGGTCAGCGGGTAGTTGGCCGCGCGGATGCCGAACTGCATCGCCATGTACAGACACGTCGGCGTCTTACCACAGCGCGACACCCCCACTAGGATCAGGTCGGCCTTGTCGTAATAATGCGTGCGGGCGCCATCGTCGTTGTCCAGCGCGAAGTTGACCGCCTCGATCCGCTCCATGTAATTGGAGTTGTGGCCAATGGAATGGGATTTGCCGACCGAGTAGGAGGAATGCTCGCTCAGTTCCTGCTCCAGTGGCGCCAGGAAGGTGGAAAAAATGTCGATCATGAAACCATTGGACGTTGCGAGAATCTCACGGATGTCCTGATTGACGATGGTGTCGAAGATAATCGGGCGGAAGCCGTCTGTTTCGGCGGCTTTATTGATTTGCTGTACCATCGCCCGCGCCTTGTCGACGCTGTCGATGTACGGGCGTGTCAACTTGGTGAAGGTAATGTTTTCGAATTGCGCCAACAGGCTTTGACCTAGCGTTTCGGCCGTAATGCCGGTGCCGTCGGAGATAAAGAAAGCGGATCGTTTCATTTGCGCCTTGGGCCCTAGTGAGCTAGTGACGATTCTTGGATATGATAGGCGCGATTTGCCGGCCGCCGATGGCCCGCATTCTCACTTATTTTCCAGGTCCAGGCCATATCGCCGGCACTCGCTCCCCTGGAGCCACCGGTGCCTTGAGCTTTTCCAACACAGTTAGTGGAGAGATCACCTTGGTAGAGTACGTAGTTTCCCTCGATAAGCTCGGCGTCCATGATGTGGAGCATGTGGGGGGCAAGAACGCATCCCTGGGCGAGATGATCAGTAACCTCGCCGGTGCCGGCGTCTCGGTGCCAGGTGGCTTCGCCACGACGGCTCAGGCTTATCGTGATTTCCTGGAACTGAGCGGCCTGAACAAGCAGATCCACGATGCGCTCGATGCCCTGGACGTCGATGACGTCAATGCCCTGGCCAAGACCGGTGCCCAGATCCGCCAATGGATCATGGAAGCCGAGTTCCCCGAGCGACTGAACACCGAAATTCGCACCGCCTTCGCCAAACTGTCCGAAGGCAACCCCGACATCGCCGTCGCCGTGCGCTCCTCGGCGACTGCCGAAGACCTGCCGGATGCGTCTTTCGCCGGCCAGCAGGAAACCTTCCTGAACATCCGTGGCGTGGACAACGTCATCCGCGCGGCCAAGGAAGTCTTCGCTTCCCTTTTCAACGACCGTGCCATTTCCTACCGCGTGCACCAGGGCTTCGACCACAAGCTGGTGGCCCTGTCGGCGGGTGTGCAGCGCATGGTCCGTTCCGAAACCGGCACCGCCGGTGTGATGTTCACCCTGGACACCGAATCGGGCTTCCGTGACGTGGTATTCATCACCGGCGCCTATGGCCTGGGTGAAACCGTCGTCCAGGGTGCCGTGAACCCGGACGAGTTCTACGTTCACAAGAGCACCCTGCAAGCCGGTCGCCCGGCCATCCTGCGCCGTAACCTGGGCAGCAAGGCCATCAAGATGGTCTACGGCGACGAAGCCAAGGCCGGTCGCTCGGTGAAAACCGTCGACGTGGACAAGGCCGATCGCGCCCGTTTCTGCCTGACCGACGCCGAAGTCAGCGAACTGGCCAAGCAGGCGATGATCATCGAGCAGCACTACAAGTGCCCGATGGACATCGAATGGGCCAAGGACGGTGACGACGGCAAGCTGTACATCGTGCAGGCCCGACCGGAAACCGTGAAGAGCCGTACCCAGGCCAACGTCATGGAGCGCTACCTGCTCAAGGAAACCGGCACCGTACTGGTAGAAGGCCGTGCCATCGGCCAGCGCATCGGCGCCGGCAAGGTGCGGATCATCAAGGACGTCTCGGAGATGGACAAGGTCCAGGCCGGCGACGTCCTGGTGTCCGACATGACCGACCCGGACTGGGAGCCCGTGATGAAGCGCGCCAGCGCCATCGTCACCAACCGCGGCGGCCGTACCTGTCACGCGGCGATCATTGCCCGCGAACTGGGTATCCCGGCGGTGGTGGGTTGCGGTAACGCCACCGAACTGCTCAAGGACGGCCAGGGCGTGACCGTGTCCTGCGCCGAAGGCGATACCGGCTATATCTTCGAAGGCGAACTGGGTTTCGACGTCAAGAAAAACTCCGTGGACGCCATGCCGGAGCTGCCGTTCAAGATCATGATGAACGTCGGCAACCCGGACCGGGCTTTCGACTTCGCGCAACTGCCGAACGCTGGCGTAGGGCTGGCCCGCCTGGAATTCATCATCAACCGCATGATCGGTGTGCACCCCAAGGCACTGCTGAACTACGATGGCTTGCCATCGGAGATCAAGGACAGCGTCGACAAACGCATCGCCGGTTACCACGATCCGGTCGGCTTCTATGTCGAGAAACTGGTGGAAGGCATCAGCACCCTGGCGGCGGCGTTCTACCCGAAAAAGGTCATCGTGCGCCTGTCGGACTTCAAGTCCAACGAGTACGCCAACCTGATCGGCGGCAAGCTCTACGAGCCTGAGGAAGAAAACCCGATGCTGGGCTTCCGTGGCGCCTCGCGTTACATCAGCGAATCGTTCCGCGACTGCTTCGAGCTCGAATGTCGCGCTCTCAAGCGCGTGCGCAACGAGATGGGCCTGACCAACGTCGAGATCATGGTGCCGTTCGTGCGTACCCTGGGCGAAGCGAGTCAGGTGGTCGACCTGCTGGCGGAAAATGGCCTGGCCCGTGGCGACAATGGGCTGCGCGTGATCATGATGTGCGAACTTCCGTCCAACGCGATCCTGGCGGAAGAATTCCTGGAGTTCTTCGACGGCTTCTCCATCGGCTCCAACGACCTGACCCAGCTGACCCTGGGTCTGGACCGTGACTCCGGGATCATCGCGCACCTGTTCGACGAGCGGAACCCGGCTGTCAAGAAACTGCTGGCCAATGCCATCGCCGCCTGCAACAAGGCCGGCAAGTACATCGGCATCTGCGGCCAGGGGCCTTCGGACCATCCGGACCTGGCCAAATGGCTGATGGAGCAGGGCATCGAAAGCGTTTCGCTGAACCCGGACTCCGTGCTGGAAACCTGGTTCTTCCTGGCTGAGGGGCAGGGCGCGGTCTGATCGAGGGAAGGGCCTGATCGACTAAAGCCGGCCAGTTAACCGTCGAACCTGTGGGAGCGGGCTTGCTCGCGAAAGCGGTGCGTCAGACAACATCAATGTTGACTGTTCTGCCGTCTTCGCGAGCAAGCCCGCTCCCACAGGTGGGAGCGCTTAGCCGGGTCCTTTTTGATTGAAGTAGGGCGGGCTCCTGACAGATGCCGCCCTTTTTTGTGCAAGAGCATCATGCAAAGCAGCAGTCACCTATTTCCTGTCGCCCTGATCAGCGCCGAGCGGCGTGGCGATCTGAGCGAAGATGTCTATCGTTTGAAACCTGGCAACAGTCCCGACTGCACCGTCGAACTGGCTGTCACCCGGCTGGGCATGGCCGATGCCACCGAGGCGGCCCGCGGGGTCCCGGTAATCCTGTTGCATGGCAGTTTTTCCAACCGGCGCTTCTGGTATTCGCCCAAGGGCCTGGGCCTGGGGGCGTATCTGACGCGGCTGGGGTTCGATGTGTGGATTCCCGAGATGCGCGGACACGGGTTGTCCCAGCGTAATCAGGATTACCGCAAGAACCGTGTGGCCGACTACGCCCGTTACGACTTGCCGGCCATCGGCGCCTTTGTGCGCGAGCAGAGCGGGCAAGTGCCCCACTGGATCGGCCACTCCCTGGGTGGTATCACCCTGGCGGCGGCGCTGGGTGGTCATTACCTGGGCGAGCCGGCCGTGGCGTCGGCGGCATTTTTCGGGACCCAGGTCAGTCGCACCTACTGGCCGTTGAAAATTCCACCGGTGGAGTGGGGCGGACGATTTATCCTCAAGCGGTTTGCTCAACTCTCCGGTTCAAGGCTCAAGCGCGGCCCGGAGGACGAGCCCATTGGCCTGGCCCTGGAGAGCATGCGTTGGTATGGCCTGTTCGGCCGTTTCGGCGATGCCGAGAAAAACTGGTGGGCCGGCTTGGCCGATGTGCCTGTGCCGGTGCTGGCGGTGAGCGCTGTCGGCGACCATCAGGATCCGACCTGGGCTTGTCGCAAGCTCTTCGAGCAGATCGGTTCCGAACACAAGCAGTTCGTCTGCCTCGGCCGGCAGCATGGTTTCAGTGACGATTTCGGCCACGTGGCGATGCTGGTCAGCAAGGCCGCACAGGCCGAGGTCTGGCCGCTGGTGGCGCATTGGCTGGAGAACCAGCGTGCGCCATTGCCGGCAAGCCAGCCCATTCTGGCCGAGGCGGTTTGAAGCACAGGCTCTGACAAGGGCATTTCGCTCTTCCCGGCTTGCGGCTAAGATATGACGCGTTACGTTGTTCCGGTCATAAACGGTTGTTCATTCAGCCTGACGTTCAAGCCCTTGCAGGGCCCTTGCGGGAGTCATTCGATGAAGCATTACCTCACGCCCGACCTGTGCGACGCCTATCCGGACCTGGTTCAGGTGGTGGAGCCGATGTTCAGCAACTTCGGTGGCCGCGACTCCTTCGGTGGCGAAATCGTGACCATCAAATGCTTCGAGGACAACTCGCTGGTCAAGGAGCAGGTTGAGCTCAAGGGCAACGGCAAGGTGTTGGTGGTCGACGGCGGTGGTTCCCTGCGTCGGGCCTTGTTGGGCGACATGCTGGCCGAGAAAGCCGCAAAGAATGGCTGGGAAGGACTGGTGATCTACGGTTGCATCCGCGACGTGGACGTCATTGCCCAGACCGATCTGGGCGTCCAGGCTCTGGCCAGCCATCCGATGAAAACCGACAAGCGCGGCATCGGCGATCTTAATGTGGTCGTGACGTTTGCCGGCGTGACCTTCCGTCCGGGCGAGTATGTCTACGCGGACAACAACGGCGTGATTGTTTCACCCAGCCCGTTGCAAATGCCTGAATGAAGCGTCAAAGCCGTAAGGGATGAGGATGTTCGAGGAAGAAAACGCGCAGTGGGGGCTGGTGCATGCCCTGGTGCTTGATGGTAAAGGTGGTGCGCGTTCCATAGCCCGGACCGAACTTGACGATCTGCAGCTGCAGGCACATGAGAGCCTGTGGTTGCATTGGGACCGCAGCCATCCCCAGACGCATACCTGGCTGCGCAAGTCCAGCGGCCTCAGCGAATTCAACTGTGACCTGCTGCTGGAGGAGAACACCCGGCCGCGCCTGTTGCCGTTGCCCGACGCCGAGCTGTTGTTGTTCCTCAGGGGAATCAACCTCAACCCAGGGGCCGAGCCGGAAGACATGGTGTCGGTGCGTATCTTCGCTTCCGCCCAACGGGTCATCTCCCTGCGCCTTCGTCCGTTGCGCGCCACAGATGAACTGCTGGCGCACCTGGCCGAGGGCGAAGGGCCGAAGAGTAGCTCCGAACTCATCCTGTATATGGCGCAGTACCTGACCGACAAGGTGCAGGACCTGGTGTCCCAGCTTTCGGAAATCGTCGACGGCGAGGAAGAAAAGCTCGATGCCGACGAACGGTACACCCCCGAGCACGACGCCATTTTGCATATCCGTCGCCGAGCGGCCGGACTGAAGCGTTTCCTGTCGCCACAGCGAGACATTTTTGGGCAGATGTCGCGCATCAAGTTGCCTTGGTTCGTCGAGGACGACGGTGATTACTGGAATGAATTGAACAACAGCCTGACCCGCTACCTGGAGGAGCTGGAATTGGCCCGGGAGCGCGTGGGGCTGGTGTTGGAGGCCGAGGACCGGCGCCTTTCGGTACGCATGAACCGCACCATGTACCGCTTCGGCATCATTACCGGGATTTTTCTGCCCATGAGTTTTCTCACCGGCCTGTTGGGCATCAACGTGGGCGGTATTCCGTTTTCCGACAGCCCTTACGGTTTCCTGGTCGCCTGCCTGCTGATGGTCTGCGTGGCCTCGGGGCAGTGGTGGCTGTTCCGCCGCTTGCGCTGGGTGTGATGGGGCTTTCATGTGACCCGACGAATGTTGATCGCGTCTTCCACAGACATCACGAGAGGTGCGTATGCACGATCCGTTTGAACAGTCTTTGCGCGACATGCTCAAGGCCTCGCCGTCCAGCCGGGACGACGATGCCTGCCTGGGGCGTGTACTGAAAACCGCCAACCGCCAGGTGGGCGCCGGCGATCTGTTCAGCCTGCTGGGCCGCTGGCTGCCCGCGCTGATGATCGCCTTGAACAACGGCTCGGCCCACGTCTTGCCGGTTTCCCGTCGTAAACCCGCTACTCGCACCGCTCATAAGGCTGACTGAATATGGAATTGAATCTCTGGACCCAGAGCCTTGTCGCGGCAATGACTGCGTTGTGGACCAAGGTGGCCAACTTCATCCCGAACCTGTTCGGCGCCCTGGTGGTGGTGTTGCTGGGGTTCGTGGTGGCCAAGTTGCTCGACACGCTGCTGTCCAAGCTGCTTGCCAAACTGGGCCTTGACCGCCTGATGGGGGGCACCGGCCTGACCAAGCTGCTGTCCCGTGGCGGTATCCAGGTGCCGATCTCGACCCTGATCGGCAAGATCGTCTACTGGTTCGTATTGCTTATTTTCCTGGTTTCCGCGGCAGAGTCCCTTGGCCTGCAGCGCGTTTCAGCTACGCTCGACATGCTTGCGCTGTATCTGCCGAAAGTGTTCGGCGCTGCGTTGGTATTGCTGGTCGGGGTCCTGCTGGCGCAACTGGTCAACGGCCTGGTCCGCGGCGCGGCCGAAGGCGTGGGGTTGGATTATGCATCGGGTCTTGGACGTATCGCCCAGGGTCTGGTGATCATCATCAGTATTTCCGTTGCGATCAGCCAGTTGGAGGTCAAGACCGACCTGCTCAACCATGTGATCGTGATCGTATTGATTACCGTTGGTCTGGCGATTGCGCTGGCCATGGGGCTGGGAAGCCGGGAAATTGCCGGCCAGATTCTTGCGGGAATCTATGTGCGTGAGCTGTATGAGGTTGGACAACAAGTGCGTGTTGGCGAGGTCGAAGGCCAGATCGAGGAGATCGGCACGGTGAAGACCACATTGCTGACCGAAGAGGGCGAACTGGTGTCGCTCTCCAATCGGATCCTGCTGGAGCAGCATGTGAGTAGCCGCTAACCCGGCAAACTCTGCTAATGTATGCCGCCGCAAAATGCCTGCTACCGCAGGCTGCGGCGCACATTGACCTAGACCGTCGGCCCGACTTGTTTTGAACAAACCCCAATCGCTATCCACGCGCTATGACCCCCGTGATCTCTCCGATGAGGAGTTGGTCGCGCGCGCGCATACGGAGCTGTTCCACGTAACACGTGCTTACGAAGAGTTGATGCGCCGTTACCAGAGAACATTATTTAACGTCTGTGCACGTTATCTGGGGAACGATCGCGATGCTGATGATGTCTGTCAGGAGGTGATGTTGAAGGTGCTTTACGGCCTGAAGAACTTCGAGGGGAAATCGAAGTTCAAGACATGGCTATATAGCATCACCTACAACGAATGCATCACACAGTACCGCAAGGAACGGCGAAAGCGTCGCTTGATGGATGCGTTGAGCCTGGATCCTCTCGAGGAAGCGTCTGATGAAAAGGCGCCCAAGCCGGAGGAAAAAGGCGGACTCGATCGCTGGCTGGTTTATGTGAACCCGATCGACAGGGAGATTCTGGTGCTACGATTTGTCGCAGAACTGGAGTTCCAGGAGATCGCAGACATAATGCATATGGGTTTGAGCGCGACCAAAATGCGTTACAAGCGCGCTCTTGATAAGCTGCGTGAGAAATTTGCAGGCATTGCCGAAACTTAACTTCGGCGCAAATATCTCTTACGTGTAGGCAAGTTCTGATAGACTTGCCGCCGAGTTGTCCCCCGGTTTGCGGGACTGCTTCACAATCACCAGATGGGGATTTAACGGATGAAACTGAAAAACACCTTGGGCTTTGCCATTGGTTCTCTTATTGCTGCCACTTCGTTCGGCGCTCTGGCACAAGGCCAAGGCGCAGTTGAAATCGAAGGCTTCGCCAAGAAAGAGCAATTCGACAGCGCTCGTAACTTCAAGAACAACGGCAACCTGTTCGGCGGTTCGGTTGGTTACTTCCTGACCGACGACGTGGAACTGCGTCTGGCCTACGACGAAGTGCACAACGCTCGCACTGACGATGGTACCAACGTCAAGGGCGCCAACACCGCTCTGGACGCTCTGTACCACTTCAACAACCCAGGTGACATGCTGCGTCCTTACGTCTCGGCCGGTTTCTCCGACCAGAGCATCGACCAGAATGGCAGCAACGGTCGTAACCGTTCGACCTTCGCCAACGTTGGCGGCGGCGCCAAGCTGTACTTCACCGAGAACTTCTACGCCCGTGCCGGCGTTGAAGCTCAGTACAACATCGACCAGGGCGACACCGAGTGGGCGCCTAGCGTTGGTATCGGTGTGAACTTCGGTGGCGGCTCCAAGCCTGCTGCTGCTCCAGTTCCAGCTCCGGCTGAAGTCTGCTCCGACAGCGACAACGACGGCGTGTGCGACAACGTCGACAAGTGCCCTGACACCCCAGCCAACGTTACCGTTGACGCTGATGGCTGCCCAGCTGTTGCTGAAACCGTACGTGTTGAGCTGGACGTCAAGTTCGACTTCGACAAGTCGGTCGTCAAGCCAAACAGCTATGGCGACATCAAGAACCTGGCTGACTTCATGAAGCAGTACCCATCGACCACCACCACTGTTGAAGGTCACACTGACTCCGTCGGTACTGACGCTTACAACCAGAAGCTGTCCGATCGTCGTGCGCAAGCCGTCAAGGACGTTCTGACCAAGCAGTACGGTGTTGAATCGTCCCGCGTACAGTCTGTTGGCTACGGCGAATCCCGCCCAGTCGCTGACAACGCCACTGAAGCTGGCCGCGCTGTAAACCGTCGCGTAGAAGCTGAAGTAGAAACCCAAGCCAAGTAATTACCCCAAGGCTTATGGAAAAACCCGGCTCAGGCCGGGTTTTTCTTTGCCTGCGATTCATGAAATGAGGCTGCGGTGAGTGGTGATTTTGTGAGCGCAAACGATCGATTATGGGAGCGAGCCTGCTCGCGATGCGCCGGATCAGCCAACAGAGGGGTTGACTGACTGACCGCTAGCGCGAGCAGGCTCGCTCCCACAGGTTCGTTGTCGTTTGCGGTTACAGCGCTGCCGCCTGGACCCAGGTCTGTTGTGCCTGGGTTAACTGTGCGCCGGCCGCTACTGACCCTATGACCAGAATTGCCGGGCTCTTGAGCTCGAACGTGCTGGCGTCGGCTTCCATCGAGGCCAGGTCACTGCGGCAGTCCCGTTGGTGGGGCAGGGAGGCGTTTTCGATCATGGCGACCGGGGTATCCGCTGCCAGGCCACCGGCCAGCAACTGCTCGCGAATTTCGCTCAGTTTTGCCACGCCCATGTACACCACCAATGTCGTCCCGCTCTGGGCCAGGGCTTGCCAGTTCAGGCTGCTGCCATCTTGTGTATGGGCCGTGACCAGGGTCACACCTCGGGCGATGCCGCGTAGCGTCAGTGGAATATCGCACTGGGTCGCTCCCGCCAGGCCAGCGGTGATGCCGTTGACCAACTCCACCGCTATGCCATGGTCGCGCAGCCATTGCGCTTCTTCACCGCCCCGACCGAAGATGCACGGGTCGCCGCCCTTGAGGCGTACCACGCATTTGCCCTGGCGGGCATAGCGCAGCATCAAACGATGGATAAACGCCTGTGGCGTGGACCGGCATCCGCCGCGCTTGCCCACGGCGATGACACGGGCACCGGGGCAATGCTCCAGCACTGCCTCGTTGACCAAGTCATCGATCAACACCACGTCGGCTTCGCGCAGGGCGCGCACGGCTTTGAGGGTCAGTAATTCGGGGTCGCCAGGACCTGCACCCACCAGCCAGACTTTCGCGTTCATAGTGTTTTCCTCACGAGACTGCCGCCACCGGACGCGCAGTGGCGACCAGCAGACGCTTGATTTCCGGTACGCAGGAACCGCATTGCGTGCCGCACCCCAGCTCCTGTTTCAGCCCTTGCAGATCCAGGCCGCGTTCGATGCCCGCGCAGACCGCACGCTGGCTGACGTTCATGCAGTTGCACAAGGTTTTACCGCCACCCAGCGCGGCGCCAGTATTCCCCGGCGGTGCGCTCAGCGGCGCCAGCAACCAGCGTCGCAGCTGCTCGTCGGCACGACCTTCCAGCCATAGATTCTGCAGCCAGTGCCGGGCCAGGGTTTCACCGGCCAGACGGATAGCGGTGATGCGGCCATTTTCGATCCGCACCCGTTTGCCGATGGCGCGGCGCGGATCGTCATAGGCCAGTACTGGCCCCTCGATCAGGCCCAGTTGTTCATCAATAGCCTGCAGCAGTTGTGGTTCGGGGGCCAGGGCGCTGGCGGCGCGAATCAGCAGCGCCGGGCGCTCACGACCGGTAAGGCTCAGGCTGACGTAGGCAAACGCCTCACACAGTGGTCGCAGGGTTTCCAGATGCTGTTGGACATCGCCTTCGACCAGAGCGAAGAGCTGCCAGGGCAGGTTCACCGGTTCCAGGCGTACGCCGCTGTGCTTGAGCTCCGGTTGTTTCGACAGTGGGTCGAACGCCGGCTGGGTCAGGGTGTTGACCCCACCCTTGAGGAAGCGGTCGCCCCAGTGCATAGGCAAAAAGGCCTGGCCGGGCCGAACGCTTTCGTCGCTGTCCACGGCCACGATCACGCTGCCGCGACGACTTTTCAGGCTGACCAGGTCGCCGGTTTTCAGGCGATGGCGAAGCAGTTCGTCGGGGTGCAGGCTGAGCACGGCCTCGTTCACATGGCCAAACAACTGTGCAGCGGTGCCGGTGCGGCTCATGCCGTGCCATTGGTCCCGCAGCCGACCGGTGTTGAGGGTCAGCGGGAAGCGGGCGTCGCGCAGTTCCCTGGCGGCGTGATAAGGATCGGCCACGAAACGGGCACGGCGGCTGTCGGTAGGGAAAATCCCGTCCACGTACAGACGAGGCGTGCCTTCGGTGGCGCCCTCCGGGAACGGCCATTGCTGAGGGCCCAGTTGATCGATCAACGAATGGCTGATACCGGACAAGTCCAGGTCTCGTCCTCGCGTCAGTTGCTTGTACTCGTCGAAGAGTTGGGCGGGCGCGTCAAAGGCGAACAGGCTGGGCTGGCCAGGGCGCAGACGTTTCTCCAGGCGTTGTGCGAAATCCACGGTGATCGCCCAGTCCGGCCGTGCTTCGCCCGGTGCCGCGATGGCGCGGCGAACGTGGGAAATGCGCCGTTCAGAGTTGGTCACCGAACCTTCTTTCTCACCCCAGCTGGCTGCCGGCAACAGCAGGTCGGCAAAGCCGGCGGTTTCGGTGGTCCGGAAGGCCTCTTGCAGCACCACGAACGGACAGGCTTGCAGGGCCTCGCGCACCGCTGTCTGGTCTGGCATCGATTGGGCCGGATTGGTGCAGGCGATCCACAGCGCCTTGATCTTGCCGTTGCGCACCTGCTCGAACAGTTCGATGGCGCTCAGTCCCGTGGTGGCGGGCAATTGCTCAACGCCCCAGTAGCGGGCGACTTCGGCGCGATGTTCCGGGTTGGCCGCTTCGCGGTGGCCCGGCAGCAGGTTCGACAGACTGCCGGTTTCCCGGCCGCCCATGGCATTGGGCTGGCCGGTGAGCGAAAAGGGCCCGGCGCCCGGCCGGCCGATCTGCCCAGTGGCCAGATGCAGGTTGATCAACGCGCTGTTCTTGGCGCTGCCGGCGGTGGATTGGTTCAAGCCCATGCACCACAACGAGAGGAAACTCGATGTGGTACCGATGGATTCGGCGCACTGGTGCAGTTGTTCGACGCTGATGCCGCACAGTTGGGCGACCATGGTCGGTGTGTAATCGCGCACCAGATTCTTCAGGTCCGCCAGACCTTCGGTGTGGGCCTTGATGAAGTCGCGGTCGATCCAGTCTTCCCACAGCAGCAGATGCAAAATCCCATGGAACAGGGCGACGTCGGTCCCAGGCAGAATCGCCAGGTGCAGGTCAGCCAGATCGCAGGTGTCGGTGCGTCGCGGGTCGATGACGATGATTTTCATCTGCGGCCGGCGGGATTTGGCTTCTTCGAGGCGACGAAACAGGATTGGGTGGGCGTAGGCCATGTTGCTGCCGACGATCATCACGCAATCGCTCAGTTCCAGGTCCTCATAGCTGCAGGGTGGCGCGTCGGCGCCGAGGCTGCGCTTGTAACCCACCACCGCCGATGACATGCACAGCCGGGAATTGCTGTCGATGTTGTTGGTGCCGACCAACGCTCGGGCGAGTTTATTGAACGCGTAGTAATCCTCGGTCAGCAACTGGCCCGAGATGTAGAAAGCCACGCTGTCGGGACCGTGTTCGGCGATGGTATCGGCGAACACGCTGGCGGCGTGATCCATGGCGCTGTCCCAGTCGATACGGGTCCGGGCCAGGCCTTTGCCCAAGCGCAGTTCGGGATACAGGGCGCGTGCGGCGAGGTCACCGGTCAGGTGCAGGGTCGAACCCTTGCTGCACAGTTTGCCGAAATTGGCCGGGTGGGCGGGATCGCCGCTGACGCCGAGGATGCGCTCGTCGTCATGTTCGATCAGCACGCCGCAACCGACCCCGCAGTAACAGCAGGTCGAGGCAGTGGTCTGGCGGCTCATCGGCTTGCGTCCCGCAATGCCAGCAGCACCCGGCCGTTTTCGACCCGTGCCGAATGATGATGGGCGCAGCCCACGTCCGGGGCCTGGGCCTGACCGGTTTCCAGGTCGATCTGCCAGTTATGCAGCGGGCAGGCCACGCGTTTGCCATAGACCAAGCCCTGGGACAGCGGGCCCCCTTTGTGAGGGCAACGGTCATCGAGTGCGAAAACCTCATCGTCGCTGGTGCGAAAAATCGCGATATCGCCTTTCGGGCTGCTGATGATGCGCGAGCCCAGGGCATTGATGTCTTCCAGTGCGCAGATATCCAGCCAGTTCATGCCGGCACCTCCAGGTTCTTCACAGGGATGACTTCAAACTCTTTTTTCAACTGGGGTTGTTCCAGGCGCTGTTTCCACGGGTCCTGTTCCAATGACAGGGAAAACTTCAGGCGCTCGTGGAGCGCTTTGCGCCGCGCCGGGTCTTCGAGCACGGCTTTCTTGATGTGCTCCATGCCGACCCGTTGCAGGTAGTGCACGGTACGCTCCAGATAGAAAGCCTCTTCACGGTACAACTGCAGGAAGGCGCCGTTGTATTCACGGACTTCCTCGGCGGTCTTGAGCTTGACGAAGAACTCGGCGACTTCGGTCTTGATGCCGCCGTTGCCACCGATGTACATCTCCCAGCCAGAGTCGACGCCGATGATGCCTACATCCTTGATGCCGGCTTCCGAACAGTTGCGTGGGCAACCGGAGACGGCCAGTTTCACCTTGTGCGGCGACCACATATTGAACAGGTCATGCTCCAGCTCGATGCCCAGTTGTGTGGAGTTTTGGGTGCCGAAGCGGCAGAACTCACTGCCTACGCAGGTTTTCACGGTGCGGATGGACTTGCCGTAGGCATGGCCGGACGGCATGTCCAGGTCTTTCCAGACACCGGGCAGGTCCTGCTTCTTGATCCCCAGCAAGTCGATGCGCTGCCCGCCGGTGACCTTGACCATGGGCACGCTGTATTTGTCGGCCACGTCGGCAATGCGCCGCAGCTCCGAAGGCGTGGTAACCCCGCCCCACATGCGCGGAACGACGGAATAGGTGCCGTCCTTCTGGATATTGGCGTGGGCGCGTTCGTTGATCAGGCGCGATTGTGGGTCGTCATGGGCTTCGCCGGGCCAGGTGGAAATCAGGTAGTAGTTCAGTGCCGGGCGGCAGGTGGCGCAGCCGTTCGGGGTGCGCCAGTTCAGATAGCTCATGGTGCTGGCGACCGTCAGCAAGTGTTCGTCGCGGATCGCCTGGCGAATCTGGCCATGGTTGAGGTCGCTGCAACCGCAGATGGCTTTTTCGCTTTTCGGCTTGACGTCCGCCGCGCCACCCACGGTGTTGATCAGGATCTGCTCCACCAATCCGGCGCAGGAGCCGCAGGAACTGGCGGCCTTGGTGTGTTTTTTCACGTCGTCGACACTGAACAGGCCGTGTTCCTGGATAGCCTTGACGATGGTGCCCTTGCACACGCCATTGCAGCCGCAGACCTCGGCGGAGTCGGCCATGTTCATGGCTTTGTTCTGGCCCTGATGTCCTACGTCGCCCAAGGCGTTTTCGCCGAACATCAAGTGATCTCGGATCTCGCTGATGGCGGCATTCTCACGGATCTGGCGGAAATACCAGCCGCCATCTGCCGTATCGCCGTACAGACAGGCACCGACCAGCACGTCATCCTTGATCACCAGTTTTTTATACACGCCGCCGATGGGGTCGGAGAGGGTGATGGTCTCGGTGCCTTCGCCGCCCATGAAGTCACCGGCGGAGAACAGATCGATGCCGGTGACCTTGAGTTTGGTTGAGGTCACCGAGCCCTTATAGGTGGCGAAACCCAACTGGGCGAGGTGGTTGGCGCAAACCTTGGCCTGTTCGAACAACGGGGCCACCAGACCATAGGCGGTCCCGCGGTGGTTGGCGCATTCACCGATGGCGTAGATGCGCGGGTCATAGGTCTGCATGGTGTCGTTGACCAGGATGCCACGGCTGCACGGAATGCCGGATTTTTCCGCCAGTTCGACGTTGGGCCGGATACCGGCAGCCATGACCACCAGGTCGGCGGGAATGATGTCGCCATTCTTGAACTGCACGGAGCCGACCCGGCCGTTGCCAGCGTCGTGCAGGGCCTGGGTCTGTTCGTTGAGGCGGAATTTCAGGCCGCGGCTTTCCAGAGCGGTTTGCAGCAGTTGGCCGCTGGTCTTGTCCAGTTGCCGTTCGAGCAGCCATTCACCGAGGTGCACCACGGTGACATCCATGCCCCGCAGCTTCAGGCCATTGGCCGCTTCCAGGCCCAGCAGGCCGCCACCGATGACCACCGCATGCTTGTGGGTCTTGGCGGTTTCGATCATCACCTGGGTGTCGGCAATGTCGCGGTAGCCGATCACGCCTTCCAGGGTGTGGCCGGGAATCGGCAGAATGAACGGCGTGGAGCCGGTGGCAATCAGCAGGCGGTCGTATTCGGCCTCGGTGCCGTCTTCGGCGATGACCTTGCGCTTGACCCGGTCGATTTGCACGACTTTGCGGTTAAGCAACAGGTTGATGTTGTTGTCCTGATACCAGCTCAAGTCGTTGAGCACGATTTCTTCGAACGTCTGTTCACCGGCGAGCACGGGAGATAGCAGGATGCGGTTGTAGTTGGTGTGCGGTTCGGCGCCGAACACCGTGATGTCGTACAGCTCGTTGCTGAGCTTGAGCAACTCTTCTAGGGTGCGCACGCCGGCCATGCCGTTGCCGATCATCACCAGTTTGAGTTTTTTCATCAGGCTTCTCCGCGAACTCAGGTCCGTTTCATCACGGCGATCGGACTGGCTCGGTCATTTTCACGAAAACAAAAAAAGGCGTCTCGCTGGTGATCCAGCGAGGACGCCTTTGTCCTGGTCCCGTTCTCTCGGGAAGCATCGCCTTCATCGTTGGAGGCGCTGCCTTATGTCTGTTGAAAGAGGTTATGCAGTGGTTGTGCCAAGTGAGTTAGGGGTGCGGATTTATTGAGGATGAGGGCACTGATAGGCGTTTGCGGGAGGATTTATTGCACCGAATCAAAGCGTGTTGCCCGGTAATGGAGCGCCCGACTGCTAGATGTGTATTTGGCAGTCCTGCCCTCATCGCGAGCCTGCTCGCGATGGGCGCGACCGGATCTCAGCTATGAAATACCATGAACAGCAGCACCAGATTCACCATCAAAGACACCAGCGCCAACGTCCGCCAGACCTTCAGCGGTTCCCTTTCCAGCAACGGTCGGGGTCGTACGCTCAAGCTCCGGCGTTCGCCCTGTTCCAGCAGCAATAGCCACTCTTCAGCCGTTTCAAAACGTAGAACCGGATCCGCCGCGACCGCCCGCTCCAGGCTTTGTCCGAGCCAGTCCGGCAGGTCAGGACGATAGCGGTTGGCACTGACGGGCACGCCGAAGCGTGGTCGTTGAAAGGCCTCGATTTCGCCGTAGGGATAATGACCGGTCAGCAGGAAATACAGAGTCACGCCCACGGCATACAAGTCCTGTTGCGCTGTCGGTGCGATGCCGCCGAAGGCTTCCGGGGCGATATAACTGGGGGTGCCCGGCAAGATGTTGGCCTGGTCCTCGGAAAGACCCGGGCAGTACGCCAGGCCGAAATCCAGCAGGCGCAGTTCCCCATCGTCCCCCAGGTGCAGGTTCTCCGGCTTGATGTCGCGGTGGTAGATCTGCCGTCGGTGCAGCAACCCCACCGCCCGCACCAACCGCTGCGCCAGGTCTTGCCATTGAGCCAGCGGCAAGGCACCACCCCGGTCGAACAGCTCGGCCAGGGTCATGCCCGGATATTCACGCATCAAGTAGTACAAATGCTGGCGCAGGGGAACGCCATGGATTTCCGGAAACTGCCGGCCGGCAACCCGCTTGAGGAACCATTCTTCCGAGAGCAACGCCTGTCCCGCCCGGGTGTCGTCCCGCAGATGCCCGGGCAGGGTCTTCAGCAACCAGGGCTGGCCCTGGCTGTCGTGCACTCGGTAGAGCAGCGATTGCTGGCTCTGGCCGAGCAACCCTTCGACCCGCCAGCCCTCGAACATCTGGTCCGGTTTAAGGGTCGGGGGCAGGGGCCATTGCTGCAGTTGGATCAGGGCATCACCGATACTCGCTTCACCCAGCGCATCGACCCGCACCAGCAAGGCGCTGGCGTTGTCCTGGCTGCCGGCCAGGTGCGCCGCGTTGACCAGGGTCTGGGCGGCGAGGTTCAGGTCCGTCTGGTCCCGCAGGATGCCAGCGATGGCCGTGTCACCCAGTACCGCCCAGACGCCGTCGCTGAGCAGGACGAAGGTTTCGTCGGTGCGCAATTCGCCGTCGAGAAAGTCGAGAATCAGGTGTTGATCCAGCCCCAAGGCACGCTTGAGCACGTGTTGCATGCCCTGTTGTTCCCAGACGTGGTCTTCACTGACGCGTTGCAGGTGATCGCCGTGCCAACGATAGACCCGGCAATCGCCGACATGGGCCAGGGTGAAACGCCGGCCCCGCAGGACCAGGGCGCTGACAGTGGTGAGCAACGGCTGCCCGCCGCCGTTGGCCTGTAACCAGCGGTTTTGTGCGAGCAACAACCGGTCGAGCGCCTGGGCCACGCCCCAGGTTTGTGGCGTGGAATAGTAGTCCAGGGCCAGCGCCTGCAACGTCGAGCGGGCGGCCAGTCCGCCATCGGCGCATTGGCTCACGCCATCGGCGATGGCGAACAGGTAACCTTTGCTGGCGGCCAGCGCCGGGGCCGGCGTGACCAGGCGCAGGGCGTCCTGGTTTTCCTCACGCGGGCCGATGGCACTGGCTTCGGCGAAACTCAGTTGCAGGCTCATGCGTTATTTATACCCGAGCCGCGGTGACGGCTGCCGAACCCCAAGTGGTCCTCCAGCGACGCTTGACACCGTGCAGGCCGAACCAGGCCAGTACACCGAGGCTGGCGAACAACCACAGCGCCAGTTGATAGCTGCCGGTGCTCTGCTTGATAGCGCCCATGCCTGCCGCCAGTGCGAAACCACCGATGCCGCCGGCCATGCCGATCAGCCCCGTCATCACACCGATTTCGCGACGGAAGCGTTGTGGCACCAGTTGGAACACCGCGCCGTTGCCTGCGCCGAGACCGAGCATGGTGCAGACGAACAGGGCCAGTGCCGCGTAGGAGTTCGGCAGGTTGAAGCCTACCGCTGCGATGCAGACGGCCGCTACGGTGTACATCGCCAGCAAGGTGCGGATGCCGCCGAAACGGTCCGCCAGGGCGCCGCCCAGCGGTCGCATCAAGCTGCCGCCGAAGACACAGGCCGCGGTGTAGTAGCCGGCGGTCACCGGACTCAGGCCGTACTGGTCGTTGAAATAGCCGGGCAGGGCGCTGGCCAGGCCGATGAAACCGCCGAAGGTCACGCTGTAGAAGAACATGAACCACCAACTGTCACGGTCGCCCAAGGCCTTGAGGTAGTCGGCCATGGACTTGGCTTTCGGCCGCTCAGGCGCGTTCTTGGCCAGCCAGGCGAACAGAACAAGGGTCAGGCCAAGGGGGATCAGCGCGAAACCGAAGACATTGCTCCAGCCAAACGTGGCCGCCATGATCGGCGCGATCAGCGCGGCCAGGACCGTGCCCGAGTTTCCGGCACCGGCGATGCCCATGGCCTTGCCCTGGTGCTGCGGCGGATACCATTGGGAGGCGAGTGGCAGGGCGACGGCGAACGATGCGCCGGCCACGCCCAGGAACAACCCCAGCAACAATGCCTGCTCATAACTGTGGATGCCCAGCTTCCAGGCGCAGAACAGTGCGCCGATCACGATCACCTGGCCGACCATGCCGGCGGCCTTGGGGGAAATCCGATCGGCCAGCAGACCCATGAGCAGGCGCAGTACCGCGCCCGCCAGGATCGGCGTCGCTACCATCAGGCCGCGTTGTTGGGTGGTCAATTGCAGGTCGACGGCAATTTGCACCGCCAGGGGGCCCAGCAGGTACCAGACCATGAAGCTCAGGTCGAAATAGAGAAAGGCCGCGAACAATGTCGGGGTGTGGCCGGATTTCCAGAAGCTTGAGTTCATCGCGCACCTCAGCGGTTAAAGTCTCGGGTAATGAGTCAGTGCTTCGAGGTGGGGCGCCGTCATGGCGACCCGCCGACCCCGGACGGTGGGGCCAAAGCAAAAAAACGCCGCAACCCGGATCGCCTGGAAGGGCAAGCAGGGTGTGCGACGTCTTTGTCGTAGGTGGGCAACCGCCGTTGGTTACCGGTGAGGTTGTCCAAGCGAGAACTGTGCCAACAGGGGAATCGGTGTGGTGCCTATCGCGAGCAGGCTCGCTCCCACAGTGGGTCCGGGTATCGCAAATGCTGTGCTCGCCGGAGGAATTCTTGTGGGAGCGGGGTGCTGTTCACCTCGAACCCTTGTGGGAGATTCTATGTTGCAGGGCAACCCTGCAACATCGGCTTCGGCTGGTATTCGCTCTGATTTTTCATCAGAGCGAATGCAACTCGGCAGAGCTTACGGGCAAGCACCACCAATGCCTGAGTTTTTGAAAAGCCTCTTGCCAGGTATGACTCGTAGAAGGGTTTCCATCTAGGCGAGCGAGAGGCCGTCATCGCAGCGATGTGAGCTAAGCGCCTTATCTCTGGATCGCCTTTCTTGGTTAGATACCGGGGGCCATTCTTTTTGCCAGAGTCATCCACCCTCA